>NZ_JBFBNW010000002.1:0-533696 GCF_040683955.1 Streptomyces sp. NPDC093111
CAGGGGGGACCCTGTGGGAGAGTAGGACGCCGCCGAACAATCATTGTGGGAAAGCCCCGCACCTTATGGTGCGGGGCTTTTCTGCGTTTACGGGCAGTTTTCTCGACCCATGACCCACCGCGTCCCTGTCCCTGTCCCTGTTCACGTACCCCTGTGGGGCTCCGTGAGCCCGGACCCCACAGGGGTGTGTCAGAGGCGGCCGGCGGCCTTCAGGGCCAGGTAGGCGTCCGCGAGGGCGGGGGCCAGGTCGTCCGGCGTCGCGTCCACGACCGTGACCCCGTGCCGCCGAAGCTGGTCCGCGGTCCGCAGACGCTGAGCCTGGTCCTGCGTGGCCGCCGCGGCCTCGTAGACGCCCTCGACCGTGCCACGGGCGCCGGCCATGCGGGCGACGTGCGGATCGGCGACGGAGGCCACCAGCACCGTGTGGCGCTGGGTGAGCTGCGGCAGGACGGGCAGGAGGCCCTCCTCGATCGGGGCCGCGTCCAGACCGGTCAGCAGGACGATCAGGGACCGGCGGGGAGCGCGCGCGAGTGCCGTGGCCGCCAGGCCGCGGGCGTCGGTCTCGACGAGCTCGGCTTCGAGCGGCGCCAGAGCGTCGACCACGGCCGGCAGCACGTCGCTCGCGGAACGGCCCTGGACCTGGGCGCGGAGGCGGCGGTCGTAGGCCAGGAGGTCCACGCGGTCGCCGGCACGGGAGGCCAGGGCGGTCAGCAGGAGCGCGGCGTCCATCGAGGCGTCGAGCCGGGGGACGTCGCCGACGCGACCGGCCGACGTACGGCCGGTGTCTAGGACGATCAGGATGTGCCGGTCCCGCTCGGGACGCCAGGTGCGGACGGCGACCGTCGTCCGGCGGGCGGTGGCCCGCCAGTCGATCGAGCGGGTGTCGTCCCCGGGGACGTACTCGCGGAGGCTGTCGAACTCCGTGCCCTCACCCCGCGTCAGAACACTGGTGCGGCCGTCCAGTTCACGCAGCCGGGCCAGGCGCGACGGCAGGTGCTTGCGGCTGGCGAACGGCGGCAGGACCCGGACCGTCCACGGCACCTCGTGGTTGCCCTGACGGGCGGCCAGGCCGAGCGGGCCGTACGAACGCACGGTGACGCGCTCGGCGCGGTGGTCGCCGCGGCGGCTGGGTCGCAGGGCCGTGGCGAAGCGGCGGCGCTCACCGGCCGGGACCGTCAACTCCTGGCGCGCGGGAGCCTGGGTGCTGCTCGGGGGCCAGGCGTCGCGGAGTCGGGCCCGCAGGCGGCGGCGGGACCGGTTGGTGACCGTGAGCAGGACGTCCGCGCCGTCACCAAGTCGAACGCTTGTGTCACCACTTCGAGTGAACTGGAGCGTTCTCACTGGCGCGGCCAGCGCGTAGTCGCACAGAATTGCTAGCGAGAGGGGCGCGTTCACGGCGAGCATCCCCGTCCAACTGGGGGCGAGGAGACCGACGGGAAGCGATCCGAGGGCGGCGAGCAGCGCGGTGCGTCCGGTGAGGGCCATGGGGCGCCGTTCTCAGCGGGGTACGGGGACGTGGGCGAGGATCGAGTTGATGACGGAGTCGGAGCCGACTCCCTCCATCTCGGCCTCGGGCCGCAGTTGGACGCGGTGACGGAGGGTCGGCAGGGCCAGGGCCTTCACATCGTCCGGGGTGACGTAGTCCCGGCCGGTGAGCCAGGCCCAGGCGCGGGCCGTGGAGAGCAGGGCGGTGGCTCCTCGGGGGGAGACGCCGAGAGTGAGCGAGGGGGATTCACGCGTGGCACGGCAGATATCGACGACATAGCCGGCGATCTCGGGGGAGACCGCCACCTTGGCGACCGCCTCGCGGGCGGCCTCGAGTTCGGCGGGGCCGGCGACCGGGCGGACACCGGCGGCCTTCAGGTCACGAGGGTCGAAGCCCTCGGCGTGACGGGTCAGGACGCTGATCTCGTCCTCGCGTGAAGGCAGCGGGACCGTCAGCTTGAGCAGGAAACGGTCGAGCTGGGCCTCGGGCAGCGGATAGGTGCCCTCGTACTCGACCGGGTTCTGGGTCGCGGCGACCAGGAACGGCTCGGGCAGCAGCCGGGGTTGACCGTCCACGGTGACCTGACGCTCCTCCATGGCCTCCAGGAGCGAGGACTGGGTCTTCGGGGGGGTGCGGTTGATCTCGTCGGCGAGCAGCAGGTTGGTGAAGACCGGGCCGGGCTGGAAGGAGAACTCGGCGGTCCTGCTGTCGTACACGAGCGATCCCGTGATGTCGGCCGGCATCAGGTCGGGGGTGAACTGGACGCGCTTCGTGTCGAGTTCGAGAGCGGAGGCGAGCGCCCGGACGAGGAGGGTCTTCGCGACACCGGGCACGCCTTCGAGGAGGACGTGCCCCCGGCAGAGCAGGGCGACGACGAGACCGGTGACGGCGGGGTCCTGGCCGACCACGGCCTTGCCGATCTCGGTGCGCAGGGCCTCCAGGGAGGCGCGGGCGCTGTCCGAGGTCGTGACGGTCTCGGGGGTCGGGGCGCTCATGAAGTGCGTACCTCTCTTTCGAGGGCGTCGAGTTGGTCCGCCAGGCGGACGAGGGCGGCGTCGTCGGCGGGAGCCGTGCCGAAGAGAAGGTCCCGGTGGTCCGCGGCGGCGGCCGGGACACGGGTGGAGAGTGCGGGAAGGAGGAGTTCGGCCGTGTGGGCGTCCTGGACGGGGACGCCGAGGAGCGGCGCGAGCCGGAGGCGGGTCGCGGTCCGCAGCACGGTCGCGGCGCGGTCGCGGGCGTCGGTCTTGCGGTAGAGGCGGGCGCGGCCCTCGGTGGCCTCGGAGGCGCGGACGGCGACCGGGAGGCGTTCGGCCACGAGGGGGCCGAGCCGGCGGGCCCGCCAGACGGCGGCGAGCAGGGCCGCGACGGCGAGCTGCAGGGTGCCCCACAGCCAGCCGGACGGGATCAGGTCGAGGAAACCGGTGCCGGTGTCCTCGGACCCGGCGTCGGCCGGGACATCGGCCAGTGAGGGGAGGTACCAGACGAGATGGGGCCGGGAGCCGAGGAGTTGCAGCGCGAGGGAGGCGTTGCCCCGCTGGTCGAGCCGCTTGTTGGAGAGGAGTTCGGGGGAGCCGAGCAGCACGGTGTCGGCGGTGCCCTGGCCGGGGACGCGGACCAGGGTCGGCAGGCCGTCCGCGTAGTAGCAGCTGTCGGCGGTCGTGCGGCCGGTGACGTAGCGCTCGCCGCCGAGGTCGACGCTGCCGGCGCGGGTCGCGGCCGTCAGGGTGCAGGCGGGTTCCAGGGCGCCCACCGGGGCGTCGCCGCTGGTGGTGAGGCCGGGGACCAGGGTGCCGAGGGACGGGGTGCCGGCGCCCAGCAGGACGGTGCGGGCTGCCGAGCCCTTCATCGCCGCATGCAGGGTGGACCGCTGGGTGCCGGTGAGCAGGTCCGGTGCCGTGACGAGGAGCGTGGTGTCCGCGCCGGTGGCGGCGGTGGCCCCGGCGAGGGTGGTGGTCACCTCGACGGTGACGCCCTGTGCCTTGAGGAGTTCGGCGAGGGCGCGGCTGCCGGACGGGTCGGCCGAGCGCGGGTCGAGGATGCCGTGGTGGTCGGACGAGTGCATCGTCGCGAGGACGAGGCCGCCGGTCAGGACCAGGGCGAGGAGCAGCAGGGCGCCGCGCGCGCGGGCCCAGAGCTGGCGGGGGGTGAGCGAGGTCGAGGTGGTGGCGGCGGCCGGCCGGCTCATCGGGGGGCCTCCGTGAAGGCGGTGGCGAAGGCGGCCGGTTCGAGGGACGGCCTGGTCCGTTCCACGGCGGTGTCCAGCTGCTCGACGCGCCGGTACGCGGGCTCGTCGGCGGTACGGCCGCCGTACGTCACGTCGTCGAAGGCGCGGGCGGCGGAGCGCAGGCCGTCGGCGTGGGCGGGCAGCGACCGGCCGGCCTCCGCGGCGGCCTCGTCGGCGGTGCGGCCGGGGCGCGGGTCGAGCAGGGCGCGCTCTTCGAGGGAGCGGACGATGGCGCGCATCCGCTCCTGGACGGCCTGGTTCCACTGGCCGGCGGCGGCGTGCCGGGTGGCGGCCGCGCGGTGTTCGGCGGCGGTCCGGGGGCCGTCGTCGAAGAGGGAGTCGCCGCCGCCGGTGGCGGCGGGCGAGCGGCGGGGGGTGCCGAGGCGCCACCACAGGGCGCCGATCACGGCGAGCACGACGACGACGATGGCCACGACGCCGACCACGCCCCCGGGGGTGACCCCGGAGGCCGAGTCGAAGAGGCGTCCGACCCAGTCCCAGAAGCGGTCGAGGCCGCGCTGGAGCAGGTTGGGATCGTTCTCGTGGTACATCGGTTTGGACAGTTCCCGCTCCGCCGCCTCCTGGGCGGGGACGCGGGGGATGTCCACCGGTACGTCGCCGGCCGTGCCCCCCGTGAGCGTCACGCCATCAGCCCTCGTAGCCGGGCAGACCGGCGGCCCGGGCGAGCTCCAGGTCGAGGGCCTCCCGGCGGATGCGCTGGTCGACGTAGAGGAGCGCGGTGACGCCGGCCGAGATCGGGTAGGTGATCGCGTTGACGATCACTCCGCCGATGCCCGTGATGATCAGGAACGACCAGCTGTTCTCGGGCGTGGTGCCCGAGAGGAGGCCGCTGAAGCCGGCGTCGCTGGTGCCTACGGCGATGGCCGCGACGGGGATCGTGATGATCATCGCGACGAGGAAGATCAGCAGCTGGGTGAGGATCGTGATGCCGAAGATGCGCCACCAGGAGCCCTGGACCAGCTTGGCCGAGCGCTTCAGCGACGTGAGCACGCCCTGGCGCTCCAGCATCAGGGCGGGGGAGGCGAGACTGAAGCGGATCGTCAGCCAGACGACCGCCGCGAAGGCCGCGAGCCCGCCGAGGCCGGAGAGGGCCGCGCCGCCCGCCCCGCCGAGGAGCAGCCCCGGCAGCAGGCCGACGAACACGAGGCCGGCGCTCATCACGACGATCAGCAGGGTCAGCCCGAGCAGCGGGAGCAGCCGAGGCCGCGCCTCCCGCCAGGCGGTGCCGAGGGTGACGGGCCGGCCCAGGACGGCGCGGCTGATCACCACGGTGAGCAGGGCGGCGCACACCAGGGTGGCCACCAGCATGATCAGGTAGGCCGGGCCCATGCCGATCAGGCTGTTCTGCATGGCGTCGGCCGACTGCTGAAGCTGCTCCGACGGGCTCGCGTCCGGGTTCACGGCCGGGGCGGCGGGCACGAGATAGCGCTGCGCGAGGATGTCGGCGACCTGGCCGATCACGGCGACCGTGACCGAGATGGTCAGCACCGTCTGCCAGTAGCGGCGCATCGTCGTGACGGCGCCGTCGAGGATCTCGCCCATGGTGAGCGGGCGCAGCGGGATCACTCCCGGCTTCGCGGCCGGCGGCCGGCCCCACTGGTTGTACGGCGGCTGCGGGCCGCCCCGGCCGGGGCCGGACTGCGCCCGGGCCGGCGTCGGGACGCCGGGGGCCGGGGCGGTCGGCGGCTGCCACTGGCCGGCCGGCGGCTGGTCCTTGGACCACTGGGGGGCGGAGCCGTTCACGTCGCCGGGCGAGGCGGGCCGGGGAACACCGGAGCCGTCCTGGCCGTCGGAGGGAGCAGATCCGGGCGAGGTCCAGCCCGGAGTGTCGTTCACGGTCGTCCACCTCGAGGAATGGTCGCGGGGCCGGATCGGCGAACCGGCTCGGTCACTGCGGCCTCCCGCCTGGTACGGCGACGGGCCGGGAGCCATCGTGCCACGCGTGACCCGCCCGCGGGCGGGCCCTGTCCCACCTGGTGCCCTCCGCCCCGGGCGCCGGGAGGCCCGCCGCGCGCGGGAGGCCGGTCGTAGCGTCTCCGCACCATGGGGGAGGGCGGCTGTCGCGCGAAGGGGGCGGAGCACCCGCTCCCGGTCGCCGCGTCGGACGATCTTCGGCGGCTGGCGTGCGGGACGACGGTGTCGGCGTCGGCACGAGCCGTGACGACCGAGGCACGACCGGCAGCGGTCCCGCCTCCTCGGCTATGGGCCGCGGCGGGCGCCGCAAGGTACGGTTCTGGGCGACCACGGGGGTCACGGGCTGGCATGCGTGTCTGACATCAGCACCCACGGACACCGGCGGTTCACGGACGGCGAAGTCGGACGTCGCCGCAGGTCGGTGAGGTATCTCACCAGTCGCCTTGAGACTGATACGGAAATGGGATGTTGTCGGAGCGACCGACGGCGACGGCCCCTCCACCAGCGGGTATCCGCGAGCGAAGGGGCCGTGACATCCATCTCTGACATCAGTTGAGGATTTCGGAGTCCGTGACCGAGTCGGCGAGCCGCCGGAGCGCGGCCGGCTGACGCAACAGCCGGTCGAGCTGACCGACGGCGGCGATCACATCCGGGTCGAGCGCCTCCGCGTAGATGTCGAGCGTTGTCGCGATCCGGCTGTGCCGCAAGATCGAGGCCGTGTCCTCGCCGGCGAGAACGTACTCGTGGGTGCTTCGACCGCGAGGGGCGGGGGCCAGTCGAGTGACCGTCCGGGGGTGGCAGGAGACAGGCTTCGGGGCGTGACGCTCTCTGGTGCGCGTGATGGCGCGGCGGATACGGTTGAGCACGCTGATCAGCTCCTATCGCTGATGGCCGGGTCCCCGGACATCGCCCGTCGCGGGGACCACCTTGCGTACGATGGCCCATAGGGTGCGGCCGCCAAGGCTGGTGGCGAGGAGCCCGAACCGGTCTGCCTGCGCCACCACTTCCAGGACCTCCCGCCATGTCTCGGCCGGGAGGGATTCCGGCACCTCCGCTTCGATCGACGTGTGTCTGACGTGCTGCTCCACGCGTGCGGTGAGTCCGATGGCGGACAGCCGGGCAGCGAGGGCCTCCGCGCGTACTTCTGGAGCAGGCACAGGGCAGCCTCCGTCACCGGCGATCACTTTCAGTGAAGCTAGTTAACTAGATTAGAGCTAGTGGACTAGATTTTCCATATGCCTGAGCAGCCGCCTTACTTGCGCATCGCCGACGAACTCCGCAGGCGGATCGCGGAGCGCGAGTGGACGCCCGGAGACCGGCTTCCTTCCCGTGCTCAGATCGGCCAGGAGTGCGGGGTCGGTGAGAACGTCGTTCGCCGCGCGCAGGAGCTCTTGATCTCCCAGGGCGTGCTGGAGGGGCGGGCCGGGTCGGGGACGTACGTGGCCGAGCCCCGGCAGCGGGTGCGGATGGTTCGGTCCGCAGCTCGCGAGCAGCCCGACGGGTCGCCGTTCCGGGCGGACATGAAGGCCCTGGGGAAGCGGAGCGGCTGGGAGAGCCGGACCGATGCCAAGGTGCCTGCGCCGGCGGAGATCGCTGCTCGGCTCGGGATCGGCGAGGGCGACTTGTGTGTCCGGACCGCTTACGAGTTCCTTGCCGATGGGCGGCCCGTGCAGCTGTCGACGAGCTGGGAACCGTACGACCTCACCGCGGGCACTCTCATCGTGCTTCCCGAAGGCGGGCCCCACGCGGGGGCCGGGGTCGTGAACCGGATGGCCGCGATCGGTGTCACGATCGGCCATGCCGTCGAGCAGCCGGAGCCCCGGCAGGCGACGGCCGAGGAGGCCTCGCTGCTCGGGATTCAGAAGGCTGCTCTCGTCACGCACATCCGGCGGACGTACTACAGCGACGAGGGTCGGCCTGTGGAGACGGCCGACATCGTCGTGCCCGCAGCGCTCTGCGAGATCGTCTACGAGGTGCCGGTCGGGCGGTAGGGCGACGACAGTCGCCTCCGCCCGTGTGGCCGACTCGCTGTAGCGTCTCCGCACAACCAGGGGAGGGGTGGCATGGCGGGTGATCTCCAGTTCAGCTGGGAACTGAGTGGTTCGGGCTGGGCTACATGCCGTGTTGCTGATCGCGATGCCGAGCGGGTGGACGTGGTCAGCTACCTCACGGACGCACTCGGCGACATGCTTCGCGGTGTCGCGGGTCTCTACGGGCCGGCGGCGGTCCAGCGGGTGTCCTTCGAGCTTGAGCCGGCCGAGGTGCGATGGGTTCTCCGGGGGCGAGGCTCCCACGTGGAGATCGCGATCTACGAGTTCCCGGACATGATGGCGAGCTGGAACGCGCCTGACGAGCAAGGCACTCTTGTGTGGAGATCCACGCAGTCCCGCCGCGAGCTTGGCCATGCCGTTGTGGAGGCCGCGCAGGCAGTGCTCTCGCGTCACGGGGAAGGCGGCTATCGAGCGAAGTGGGTGGAGCACCCCTTCCCCGTGGCCGCGCTGAATGATCTTCGGCGGCTGCACGTGAGTGGCGACCGGTGTCAGCTCCGGCATGGGACCTGACGGCCGGGCCGGCGGTCGTCGGGTTCCCTGGCTATGGGTTGTGGTCGGCGCCGCAAGGTACGGTTCGGGGCGACCACGGGGGTTACGGGGCTGACATCCAAGTTGACATCAACACCCACAGACACCGGCGGTAAACGGTGGGCAATCGGGGACGTCGCCGCAGGTCAGTGAGCTATCTCACCAGCCGCTTTGATACTGATACGGAAATGGGATGATGTCGATATGAAGGGACGCGTTCTTGTCGTCGATGACGACACCGCACTGGCCGAGATGCTCGGGATCGTGCTGCGTGGTGAGGGTTTCGAGCCGTCGTTCGTTGCGGACGGTGACAAGGCACTCGCCGCTTTTCGGGAGGCCAAGCCGGATCTCGTGCTGCTCGATCTGATGCTGCCCGGTCGGGACGGTATCGAGGTCTGCCGCCTGATCAGGGCCGAGTCCGGGGTGCCGATCGTCATGCTCACGGCCAAGAGCGACACGGTCGACGTCGTGGTGGGCCTGGAGTCCGGGGCCGACGACTACATCGTCAAGCCGTTCAAGCCGAAGGAGCTCGTCGCCCGGATCCGGGCGCGGCTGCGGAGGTCCGAGGAGCCCGCGCCGGAGCAGCTGGCCATCGGTGACCTGGTCATCGACGTGGCCGGGCACTCGGTGAAGCGGGACGGGCTGGCGATCGCGCTGACGCCGCTCGAGTTCGATCTGCTGGTGGCGCTGGCGCGCAAGCCGTGGCAGGTGTTCACCCGTGAGGTCCTGCTGGAACAGGTCTGGGGCTACCGGCACGCGGCCGACACCCGGCTGGTGAACGTGCACGTGCAGCGGCTGCGCTCGAAGGTCGAGAAGGATCCGGAGCGCCCCGAGATCGTCGTGACCGTCCGCGGTGTCGGTTACAAGGCAGGACCGAGCTGAGATGAGCGCAGGCAGTACTGCTCCGAAGCCCGGGGATCCGGGAGTCCGTACGGGGCGGGCTGCCGGACCGGGGCGGGGGGGCTCGCGTTTCGGCCGTCTGCTCCAGGACGGTGCGTCGGGCGGGCCCGCGTTCCGGCTCGTCGCGCGCTGGGTGCGCCGGCCGCTGCTGCCCGCCGTACGGCTGTGGCGGCGCAACCTCCAGGTGAGGGTGGTCGCGGGCACCCTGCTCAT
This sequence comes from Streptomyces sp. NPDC093111, assembly GCF_040683955.1. Classification (NCBI taxonomy): domain Bacteria; kingdom Bacillati; phylum Actinomycetota; class Actinomycetes; order Kitasatosporales; family Streptomycetaceae; genus Streptomyces; species Streptomyces sp. NPDC093111. The sequence continues at coordinate 9,338 of NZ_JBFBNW010000002.1, forward strand.
GTCGCTCGGCGTCGTGCTCCTGCTCGGCCTGGTCGTCATCGGCCAGGTGCGCAACGGGTTGCTCGACGCCAAGGAGAGGGCCGCCCAGAGCCAGGCCGCCGGTGGTTTCTCGGCCGCCCAGGACAAGGCGGCGACCACGCCGTCCGCGCCGGGCGCGCAGGACGGCGGTCGCACCGGAGCGTCGGTGAACTGGCGCTCGACGCTGGTCGAGCAGCTGGCGAGCGGCGGCCAGAGCGCGTTCAACGTGGTCGCGCTGTCGCTGGAGACCGGGAACACGGCCAGCCGGGGCGCCCGCGCCTCCGGTGAGGTCGATCCGACCACCAGCATCCCCGCCGAGCTGCGGCACAACGTCGCGCAGGGCACCAGCACCTTCCAGCAGCCCGCGCGGATCCACTACACCAGCGGCAAGGAGTCCGAGCCCGGCCTGGTGATCGGCAAGCGGCTCAACGACGCCGACGGCACGCCGTACGAGCTGTACTACCTCTTTCCGCTGACCCAGGAGGAGGACTCCCTCTCCCTGGTCAAGACCACCCTCGCGACCGCCGGACTGTTCGTCGTGGTGCTCCTCGGCGCCATCGCCTGGCTGGTGGTGCGCCAGGTCGTCACCCCCGTACGGATGGCCGCCGCGGTCGCCGAGCGGCTGTCGGCCAGCGGGCTCCAGGAACGCATGAAGGTCACCGGCGAGGACGACATCGCGCGCCTCGGCGAGGCCTTCAACAAGATGGCGCAGACCCTCCAGCTCAAGATCCAGCAGATGGAGGACCTGTCGCGGATGCAGCGGCGCTTCGTCTCGGACGTCTCGCACGAGCTGCGCACCCCGCTGACGACGGTCCGGATGGCGGCCGACGTCATCCACGAGGCCCGGGTCGACTTCGACCCGATCACCGCGCGCTCCGCCGAGCTCCTCGGGGACCAGCTCGACCGGTTCGAGTCGCTGCTGTCGGACCTGCTGGAGATCAGCCGCTTCGACGCGGGCGCCGCGGCCCTGGAGGCCGAGCCGATAGACCTGCGCCAGGTCGTGCGCCGGGTCATCGGCGGCGCCGAGCCGCTGGCCGAGCGCAAGGGCAGCCGGATCGTCGTCATCGGCGACGAGCAGCCCGTGGTGGCCGAGGCGGACGCCCGCCGGGTCGAGCGGGTGCTGCGCAACCTGGTCGTGAACGCCGTCGAGCACGGCGAGGGCCGGGACGTGACCGTGCGGCTGGCCGCCGCCGGCGGGGCCGTGGCCGTCGCCGTGCGCGACTACGGCATCGGGCTCAAGCCCGGCGAGGCGACCCGGGTCTTCAGCCGGTTCTGGCGGGCCGACCCGTCCCGCGCGCGCACCACCGGCGGTACGGGCCTCGGCCTGTCGATCGCCGTCGAGGACGCGCGGCTGCACGGCGGCTGGCTCCAGGCCTGGGGCGAGCCCGGTGGCGGCTCGCAGTTCCGGCTGACCCTGCCGCGCACCGCGGACGAGCCGCTGCGCGGTTCGCCGATCCCGCTGGAGCCGGAGGACTCGCGGCGCAACCGCGAGCAGGCGGCGGCCGGGGCACGCCTGACGGCGGTGCCCGCGCAGCCCGCCGGGGAGCACCCGGCGCTGTCCGTGCCGCCGCGGGGACCGGCCGTGCCGCGCGGGACGGTGGATCCGACGGCGCTGCCGGGCAGCGGCGCGCGGGTGGTCCCGCGGCCCGCGGCGGGTGGAGACGAGGAAGCGGGTGCCGGGGGCGAGCCGATGGCGTCGTCGCGCGCCGAGCAGGAGGGCGGGACACGTGGGCGCTGACCTTCGAGGGACGCGGGAGGCCCTGGGGCGGGGACGGTCGGTGCGCGGGGTGGTGCTGCTGGCCTGCGGCTCGCTGCTGGCGGCCGGCTGCGCGAGCATGCCCGACAGCGGGGACGTACGGGCGGTGAAGGCGTCCAACGCGGGCGACTCGCAGGTGCGGGTGTACGCGGTCGCGCCCCGGGACAACGCCGACCCGGAGGAGATCGTCGACGGCTTCCTGGAGGCCATGACGAGTGACGACCCCGGCTTCTCGACGGCGCGGAAGTACCTGACCCGGCAGGCGGCGCGCACGTGGCGGCCGGAGGCGAGCATCACCGTGCTCACCAACGCGCCCGACCGCGACCAGGCCGACCGGATGGCCGACACGGAGAACCAGGGGCGGTCGTACCCGATCTCCGGGCGGCGGATCGCGAAGGTCGACGCCCGGCACGCGTACCGGCCGGAGGTGCCGGCCGAGTTCAACGAGTCGATCCACGTGGTGCAGCAGCCCTCGCCGGACGGCAAGGGCAAGGAGTGGCGCATCGACAGCCTGCCCTCGGGCCTGGTGCTCGGTGAGGCGGACTTCCTGCGCAACTACCGCTCGGTCAACAAGTACTACTTCGCCTCCGGGGAGAACTGGGTCGTCGCCGACCCGGTCTACATCCGGCAGCGGCAGGACCCGGTCACCCGGATGGATCCGGTGACGCAGACGGTGAAGGCGCTCCTGGAGGGCCCGACGGGCTGGCTCGGGCCGGCCGTCGACTCGCGCTTCCCCTCCGGCACGGAGCTGAAGAAGGGCGTCACGACCCTCACGACCGACGACCAGTCGACGCTGAAGGTCCCGCTCAACGCCAAGGCCGACCACGTCAGCGCCCTGGTGTGCAAGGGCATGGCGGCGCAACTGCTCTTCACCCTCGGCGACCTGACGTCGGCACGGGTGGAGCAGGTGGAGCTCCAGGGCAGCGACGGCAACCGGATCTGCATGCTCGGCAAGGGGCAGGCCATCGAGGAGTACTCGGCGGTGCGCGACCCGGGCCGGGGCGAGAACCCCTTCTTCGTCGACGAGCACGGCAAGCTGATGATGCTGTCGGTCGCCTCGAAGCAGCTGGACAAGCCGGTGGAGGTGCCCGGGCCGTTCGGCCGGGGCACGCTGCCGCTGACGTACGTGGCGGTGGACCGCGAGGAGAACCGGGCGGCCGGGGTCGTGCAGGAGGGCCGCGCGCTGCGGGTCGCGTCGATCACCTCCGACGAGGAGCCGGCCGCGCCGATCGTGACCAGCGCCGGACTGCGGCGCGAGGACCGTCTGTCGGCGCCGAGCTGGGACGGCCACGGCGACCTGTGGGTCGCCGACCGCAACCGGGCCAAGCCGCGCCTGTGGATGGTGCCCGGCGGCCAGGGCGATCCGGTCGAGGTCAGCACGCCGTGGCTGAAGGACGGCGCGCGGATCGAGTCGCTGCGGGTCTCCGCCGACGGGGTGCGGATCGCGCTGCTCGTGACGAAGGACGACCGCACGACCCTCCAGATCGGCCGGGTGGAGCGCACCCGCAGCGAGGGGCACGAGAGCGTCTCCGTCGAGTCCCCGCAGCGCGCGGCGCCGCGCCTGGAGTCCGTCACCGCCGTGTCCTGGGCCGGACCGAGCCGCCTGGTCGTGGTCGGTACGGAGGCCGGCGGGGTGCAGCAGGTGCGGTACGTGCAGACGGACGGGTCGACGTCGGCGACCTCGGTCCTGCCGGGCCTGAACGGGGTCACGGCGGTCGCCGCGCCGCACGGCGAACAGTCGCCGGTGGTCGCGGACTCCGACAACGACGGCATCGTGCGGCTGGTGCCCGGGGCGAACTGGCAGCCCATCGTCAAGGCGGGCCGGCAGCCGGTCTATCCGGGCTGACGGCGGTTTTCCACAGGGGTGGCCGCGGGGGCTCCGCGGGAGGACAGTGGAGCCATGCGGGGGTGGTGGCGCGAGATCGCCGGGCTGGTGCTGCCGGTCGCCTGCGGAGGCTGCGGGAGGCCCCGTACGGCGCTGTGCCCGCGCTGCGGGACCGGGCTGACCGGCGCCGGTCCCCGCAGGGTGCGCCCGTGGCCCGAGCCCCCGGGGCTGCCGGTCGTCCATGCCGCCGCGCCGTACGAGGGTGCCGTGCGCGCGCTGCTCCTCGCCCACAAGGAGCGCGGGGCGCTGCCCCTCGCCGGAGCCCTCGGCGCCGCGCTGGCGGGGGCCGTGGAGGCCGCTGCCGGGCCCTCTGAGGCGTTCGGGGGCGGACCGCTGCTCCTGGTACCGGTGCCTTCCTCGCGGCGCTCCGTGCGCGCGCGTGGCCACGATCCGACCCGGCGGATCGCGCTGGCCGCGGCGGCCCGGCTGCGCCGTACGGGACGGGCCGCGCGGGTCCTGCCGGTGCTGCGCCAGGGCAGGGCGGTCGCCGACCAGACGGGGCTCGGGGCGCGCGGGCGGTTCGCCAACCTGGCGGGGGCACTGGAGGTCGCCCCGGCCGGCGTACGGCTCCTGGACGAGGCCGCGCGCAAGGCCGCGCGATGCGTTCTCGTGGACGACCTGATGACCACGGGGGCTTCGCTCGCGGAAGCGGCGAGGGCACTGAGTGCCGCACTCACTCACGTACACCCGTTGTTCATTCCCGGATTACCGGACAGCCCGAAGAGACGAGGGACGGAAAGCCTTTTCGAACAGCCCGCGGCGGCTGTGGTCGCATCCTCTCCGGCTTCGTTCGAAATAAACCGGAACTCCCGGGGAACTTGCATCGTTGCAGGTGGTGAGAGGTAAGAACACCCGAATGGAGGTAAGTCCCGTCAGCGGGTGACGACACCCGTCCGAACGAGCTATGTTCGGTTGTGAGGAATGGCGAAGGCTACGCCTCACGCTCATGCACGGGTGCGCCTACAGGACAGGAGTTCAGGGCGAATTAACCTCTTGCTCGATGGGGTGGGGTGCTTGTCGACTGGGGAGGAGAGGGGCGAAGTCGCCAAGTCCGAGACCCCGGCAATCGCCGGAGTCTGGTGCAAAGGGAGATGCTCGACGGCCAAGGAGCCGTAGTGAGCGATCCGGGAACGGAGTTCTGCGTGGACATCGTCGTCAAGGGCCGCAAGACCGAGGTGCCCGAGCGGTTCCGTAAGCACGTGGCCGAGAAGCTGAAGCTGGAGAAGATCCAGAAGCTCGACGGCAAGGTGATCAGCCTCGACGTCGAGGTGTCCAAGGAGCACAACCCGCGGCAGGCCGACCGGTCCGACCGCGTGGAGATCACCCTCCACTCCCGAGGCCCGGTGATCCGGGCGGAGGCGGCGGCAGGCGACCCGTACGCAGCGCTCGACCTCGCCAGCGACAAGCTGGAGGCCCGACTGCGCAAGCAGCACGACAAGAGGTTCACCCGCCGTGGCAACGGCAGGCTTTCGGCGGCGGAGGTCGCCGACGTGGTGCCGGGCGTCGCGTCGCTGAACGGCAACGGCGAGGTGGTGCCGGAGAAGACCGGCACCGTCCCCACCACGATGATGGGTTCGATCGAGGTCCAGGGCGAAGGACCGCTGGTGGTCCGCGAGAAGACCCACAAGGCCGCCCCCATGACGCTCGACCAGGCGCTCTACGAGATGGAGCTGGTCGGGCACGACTTCTACCTCTTCGTCGACTCCGACACGAAGCAGCCGAGTGTCGTCTACCGGCGGCACGCCTACGACTACGGCGTCATCCACCTGGAGAGCGACCCGCTCGCGGGTGAGGACCTCGGTGGTGCGGGCGGTGCGCTCGGCGGCTGATCCGGCCCGCCCGAGCCCGCTCGTCGGCCGAGCCGCGGTCGCGGTTCCGACCTGGTGCCCCTGGAGCGCCCCCCGCGCTCCCAGGGGCACCCCTGTGCGACCGGAAGTGACGGAATGCGACCGCGTGCGACCACGCGTTCACCGCGAGGGCGCCGAGGCATGAAATCATGTCGTGCACGCCAACCGGAGCTCCCCGAGCAGCGGTTGGAGGGCCGAAAGCGATGCAGTAAACAACTTCAGGCCACGGCCTTCAGGGGGAGGAACGATGGCGGACAGCTTCGGGCCGGTGCACGGCGGGCGAGAGTCTCTGGGCACGGTGAACCCGGAGGGATCGGATTCGGCCGTCGGCGCGTCACGCGACGAGCCGATCCGGGTCCTCGTCGTTGACGATCACGCCCTTTTCCGCCGCGGTCTGGAGATCGTCCTCGCGCAGGAGGAGGACATCCAGGTCGTCGGCGAGGCCGGGGACGGGGCGGAGGCCGTCGACAAGGCGGCCGATCTGCTGCCCGACATCGTGCTGATGGACGTGCGGATGCCCAAGCGCGGCGGGATCGAGGCCTGCACCTCCATCAAGGAGGTCGCCCCCAGCGCGAAGATCATCATGCTGACGATCAGCGACGAGGAGGCCGACCTCTACGACGCGATCAAGGCGGGCGCCACCGGCTATCTCCTGAAGGAGATCTCCACCGACGAGGTCGCCACCGCGATCCGGGCCGTCGCCGACGGCCAGTCGCAGATCAGCCCGTCGATGGCGTCGAAGCTGCTCACCGAGTTCAAGTCGATGATCCAGCGCACCGACGAGCGCCGCCTGGTGCCCGCGCCCCGGCTGACCGACCGCGAGCTGGAGGTCCTCAAGCTGGTCGCGACCGGGATGAACAACCGGGACATCGCCAAGCAGCTGTTCATCTCCGAGAACACTGTGAAGAACCACGTGCGGAACATCCTGGAGAAGCTCCAGCTGCACTCCCGGATGGAAGCCGTGGTCTACGCGATGCGGGAGAAGATCCTCGAGATCCGCTGACGGACCGGCCCCGGCACCACCGACGGACCGGCCCCGGCGGCCCCTCTCAGCCGAGCGACTTGACGAGCTCTGCCGTGAGTTCCGGAGCATCCACGCGCTCCACCGCCACCGCGTCGCAGCCCACCCACTCGGCCGCCTCGCGCAGCGCCCGTGCCACCGCGGGCACCGCCTTCGGGCCCTCCAGGGACACCTGCCGGGCGACCAGCGTCCCGCCCTCACGCGCCGGGTCCACCCGGCCGACCAGCCGGCCGCCGGACAGCACCGGCATGGCGAAGTAGCCGTACACCCGCTTCGGCTTCGGCACGTACGCCTCCAGGCGGTGCGTGAAGCCGAAGATGCGCTCGGTGCGGGCCCGCTCCCAGATCAGCGAGTCGAAGGGCGACAGCAGCGTCGTCCGGTGCCGCCCGCGCGGCTCGCTCGCGAGCGCCGCCGGATCCGCCCAGGCCGGCTTCCCCCAGCCCGCCACGGTCACCGGGACGAGCCCCGAGTCCGCCACCACCGCGTCGAACGCCTCGCCCTTGATCCGGTGGTAGTCGGCGAGGTCCGCGCGGGTGCCGACGCCCAGCGCCTCGCCCGCCTGCCGCACGAGCCGCCGCAGGCACTCCGTGTCGTCCAGGTCGTCGTGGAGCAGCGCCGCCGGGACGGCGCGCTCGGCCAGGTCGTAGACCCGCTTCCAGCCGCGCCGCTCGGTGACCACCACCTCGCCGTACATCAGCGCCCGCTCGACGGCGATCTTCGCGTCGGACCAGTCCCACCACTCGCCCTTGTTCTTCGCGCCGCCGAGCTCGGTCGCCGTCCGCGGGCCCTCGTCCCGCAGCTGCCGGATCACGGCCTCGTACGCCCCCTCCGACAGCTCATGGCCCCAGTGCGGGCGGTCGCGGTAGGCGCGGCGGCGGAACGCGAAGAGCGGCCACTCCTCGATCGGCAGGATGCAGGCGGCGTGCGACCAGTACTCGAAGGCGTGGCCCTCGGTCCAGTACGCGTCCTCGACCGTGGTGCGGCCGACGGCGCCCAGACGCGCGTACGGGATGAGCTCGTGCGAGCGGGCCAGCACGGAGATGGTGTCCAGCTGGACCTGCCCCAGGTGGCGCAGCACCCCGCGCACCCCGGCCCGGCGGTCGGGGGAGCCGAGGAAGCCCTGGGCCCGCAGGGCGATCCGGCGGGCGTCGTCGGCGGACAGTTCGGCGGCGGGGCGCGGGGCGGTCGTCATGATCCGACCCTAGAGGGCGGCACCGACAACGACCGGGCCCGCCGTCAGCCGCCGTGCCGGAGGTACGGCAGCTTCGACGGCAGGCCCAGGTCGGACGGGAGCAGCGAGCCGATCCAGGAGTCGCGGACCGTGCCCTTGTTGACCAGGCCCGCCCGCTCGACGCCCTCCACGGTGAAGCCGGCCCGCTCGGCCACGGCCCGCGAGGGGGCGTTGCCGACCTCGGCGCGCCACAGCAGGCGGTGACAGCCGAGCGCGGTGAAGGCCCAGTGGGCCACGGCGCGGACGGTCTCGGTCATGTAGCCGTGGCCGCGGTGCTCCTCGGCCAGCCAGTAGCCGACCTCCAGGACGCCCTCCCCGCGGGTCATCAGACCGGTCGCGGCCAGCAGCGGCCCGCCCTGGACCGGCTCGACGGCGAAGGTGTACTCCCGGTCGGTGCTCCAGCCCTCCGGCACCAGACGGGTGACGAAGAACTCGGCGTCGTGACGCGTGTACGGCGAGGGGACCGTGGTCCAGCGCTGGATGGCGGGGTTCTGGCAGGCGGCGTGGACCGCGTCGGCGTCCTCGGGGGTGAAGAGGCGCAGACGCAGTCGTTCCGTGGTCAGCGTGATGGGCTCCATGACGGAATTGTGGTGACCCGCCCGACCCGATGCGAACACTTTTCGGTAAGGGGGCGGCACCTTACGGTGGCCTCGTGCGTTCTCTCTGAGGGAGGCCTCACGGGCGGTAGCGGGGCTTCGGCACAGCGGGCCTCCCTCCGCGAGGGCGGTCTCGCTTACGATGGCCGTTGCGGTGGGGACCACCTGCCGTGCCCGCGCCCGAGTCATGACAAGACCCAGTGCCAGGCCCGACCGGCAAGGAGACCAGCCTCAGTGTCCGTCTTCAACAAGCTCATGCGTGCAGGCGAAGGCAAGATCCTGCGCAAACTGCACCGCATCGCGGACCAGGTCAGCTCCATCGAAGAGGACTTCCAGAACCTCTCCGACGCCGAGTTGCGGGCGCTCACGGACGAGTACAAGCAGCGCTACGCCGACGGCGAGAGCCTCGACGACCTGCTCCCGGAGGCCTTCGCCACCGTCCGCGAGGCCGCCAAGCGCGTCCTCGGTCAGCGCCACTACGACGTCCAGATCATGGGCGGCGCCGCCCTCCACCTCGGTTACGTCGCCGAGATGAAGACCGGTGAGGGCAAGACCCTCGTCGGTACCCTCCCGGCGTATCTGAACGCGCTGTCCGGCAAGGGCGTGCACCTGATCACGGTGAACGACTACCTGGCCGAGCGCGACTCCGAGATGATGGGCCGGGTGCACAAGTTCCTCGGCCTGGAGGTCGGCTGCATCCTGGCCAACATGACGCCGGCCCAGCGTCGTGAGCAGTACGCCGCCGACATCACGTACGGCACGAACAACGAGTTCGGCTTCGACTACCTCCGCGACAACATGGCGTGGTCCCAGGACGAGCTCGTCCAGCGCGGCCACAACTACGCCTGTGTCGACGAGGTCGACTCGATCCTCGTCGACGAGGCCCGTACGCCGCTGATCATCTCCGGCCCGGCCGACCAGGCCACCAAGTGGTACGGCGACTTCGCCAAGCTGGTCACCCGCCTCGCCAAGGGCGAGCCCGGCAACCCGCTGAAGGGCATCGAGGAGACCGGCGACTACGAGGTCGACGAGAAGAAGCGCACCGTCGCCATCCACGAGGCCGGTGTCGCCAAGGTCGAGGACTGGCTGGGCATCGACAACCTCTACGAGTCGGTGAACACCCCGCTCGTCGGTTACCTGAACAACGCCATCAAGGCGAAGGAACTGTTCAAGAAGGACAAGGACTACGTCGTCATCGACGGCGAAGTCATGATCGTCGACGAGCACACCGGCCGTATCCTCGCCGGCCGCCGCTACAACGAGGGCATGCACCAGGCGATCGAGGCGAAGGAAGGGGTGGACATCAAGGACGAGAACCAGACGCTCGCCACGATCACCCTCCAGAACTTCTTCCGCCTCTACGACAAGCTCTCCGGCATGACCGGTACGGCCATGACCGAGGCCGCCGAGTTCCACCAGATCTACAAGCTGGGCGTCGTGCCGATCCCGACGAACAAGCCCATGCAGCGCAAGGACCAGCCGGACCTGATCTACCGGACCGAGGTCGCCAAGTTCGCCGCCGTCGTCGACGACATCGCGGAGAAGCACGAGAAGGGCCAGCCGGTCCTCGTCGGCACCACCTCGGTCGAGAAGTCCGAGTACCTGTCGCAGCAGCTCAGCAAGCGCGGCATCCAGCACGAGGTGCTGAACGCCAAGCACCACGAGCGCGAGGCCGTGATCGTCGCGCAGGCCGGCCGCAAGGGCGCCGTCACCGTCGCCACCAACATGGCCGGCCGTGGTACCGACATCAAGCTGGGCGGCAACCCGGACGACCTCGCCGAGGCCGAGCTGCGCCAGTCCGGCCTGGACCCGGTCGAGCACGTCGAGGAGTGGGCCGCGGCCCTGCCGGGCGCCCTGGAGCGTGCCGCGAAGGCCGTGAAGGCGGAGTTCGAGGAGGTCAAGGACCTCGGTGGGCTGTACGTCCTGGGCACCGAGCGCCACGAGTCCCGCCGTATCGACAACCAGCTCCGCGGCCGTTCCGGCCGTCAGGGCGACCCGGGCGAGTCCCGCTTCTACCTGTCGCTCGGCGACGACCTGATGCGCCTGTTCAAGGCCGCCATGGTCGAGCGCGTGATGGCGATGGCGAACGTGCCGGACGACGTGCCGATCGAGAACAAGATGGTCACCCGCGCCATCGCCTCCGCGCAGGGCCAGGTCGAGAGCCAGAACTTCGAGACCCGCAAGAACGTCCTGAAGTACGACGAGGTGCTCAACCGCCAGCGCGAGGTCATCTACGGCGAGCGCCGCCGCGTCCTGGAGGGCGAGGACCTCCAGGAGCAGGTCGGCCACTTCATGGACGACACGATCGACGACTACATCCGCCAGGAGACCGCCGACGGCTTCGCCGAGGAGTGGGACCTGGACCGGCTGTGGAACGCCTTCAAGCAGCTCTACCCGGCCAAGGTCACGGTCGACGAGCTGGAGGAGGCGGCCGGGGACCGGGCGGGCATCACCGCCGAGTTCATCGGCGAGTCCGTCAAGGACGACATCCACGAGCAGTACAACGCCCGTGAGACCCAGCTCGGCTCGGACATCATGCGCGAGCTGGAGCGGCGCGTGGTCCTCTCCGTGCTCGACCGCAAGTGGCGCGAGCACCTCTACGAGATGGACTACCTGCAGGAGGGCATCGGCCTGCGGGCGATGGCCCAGAAGGACCCGCTGGTCGAGTACCAGCGCGAGGGCTTCGACATGTTCTCCGCGATGATGGAGGGCATCAAGGAGGAGTCCGTCGGCTACCTGTTCAACCTGGAGGTCCAGGTCGAGCAGCAGGTCGAGGAGGTCCCGGTGCAGGACGCGCCGTCCCTGGACAAGAAGGACGCCGTCCCGGCCGGCGCCGGCCGCCCGGAGATCCGCGCCAAGGGCCTGGACGCCCCGCAGCGCCCGGACCGGCTGCACTTCTCCGCGCCCAAGGTCGACGGTGACGGCTCGGTCGTCGAGGGCGACTTCGCCTCCGACGGCGGCGAGGCCGCCGGTGACGGGCTGACCCGCGCGGAGCGCCGCAAGGCCCAGAAGAACGCGGGCGGGCGTCGCCGCAAGAAGTAGGCGGCAGTACGCGACGGAGGGGCCGGTCACCGCATGCGGTGACCGGCCCCTCCGCGTCGTCCACGGCTACGCGGCCAGGCCGTCCAGCTCCACCGCGGCGCAGCGCCAGCGGTGGTCCCGGCCGCGCTCCAGACGGAAGGCCATGGCCCGGACCCGCTCGCCGGTCGCGATCGTCGCGCAGGCCTCGACCGCGTCCGGTCCCGGCGGGCGGGCCGAGCAGTGGCGCAGCACGGGGCGGGGGCCGCAGGAGCGCAGCGGGGTCGCCGGGGCGAGCCGGACGAGCTGCTCGTACGCCTCGCCGATGGTGTGGCCGAGCATCCAGTGCACCGGGCGCTCCCCGCTGAGCACGGCGAGCAGTTTCTCGGCGAAGAGGACGTGCGGCGGCATGCGGCGCGGGCCGGTGCCCGCCCGGCCGCGGGGGCCGGTGCCGGCGGGGCCGCCGGGGCCGGGGCCGCCGGGGCGGGAGTGCGTGGGGGCGTGGTGGTGGGTGTGCGTCGTCATGCCGGTCCCCGTTCGTCGCGCTGAGTCATCGAGCCGTACCAGTCGGTAACTACTGGGGATCTTGTACGGGGACGGCGCCCGCCCGGGCAAGGGGCGCGCACCCGTGTGCGGGCGCACGGGGAGGTTCACCTATCAGGGTGACGCGGGGGCTCCTGGGGCCTGCGGGGCCTGGGGGGCGTGCTCCCCGGGGTGACGGGGCGAGGGGCTGGGTCGGGGGCCCCGAAGGGGGACTCCGCACGTATCCTGAGGGCGTCTCCGACTACGAAAGCGGCCAGCCATGCGCGTCTACGTCCCCCTGACCCTTCCCGGTCTCGCACAGGCGCACAAGGCGGGCGAGCTCGGGCCCGGGCCCCTCACCGCCTACGCCGTCACCCCCGCCCTGCGCGAGTGGTACGTCTCCGACGACATCGAGGAGCTGGAGTACGCGGCCCTCAACCGCGCCGCCGCCGCCTCGCTGCGGCTGCTCGCCGGTGACCCCGGGGCCGCGCGGCGCCGGATCGTCGTCGCCGTGGACGTCGCCGACAAGGACGCGGCCGTCGACCCCGACCGGGGGCTCGACGCGGGCGCGCTCGGCGAGGTGCGGATCGCCGGAGCCGTACGGCTGGCCAAGGCCGCGGCCGTGCACGCCGACGCCGACGACGCCCGGGCCGACGTCTCGGCCGCCGCGGACGCGCTCGGGGCGGCGGACCAGGGCGACGACGACGCCCAGTTCGTCGTGGACGGCGCCGAGGACCACGAGCTGCTCTGGTACGGGGTGCAGGAGATTCCGGGCCTGCTCGACTGAGCCCGCGACCGGTACCGTGTTCCCCCATGGGGAAGCGTGAGAAGCACGGAAAACACCTGGTCTGGGACTGGAACGGCACCCTGCTCGACGACATCGGGGCGGTGATCGGAGCGACCAACGCGGCCTTCGCCGAGCTGGGGCTCGACCAGATCACCCTGGACCAGTACCGCGAGCTGTACACGGTGCCGGTGCCGAAGTTCTACGAGCGGCTGATGGGGCGGCTGCCCACCGCCGACGAGTGGACCGTCATGGACGGCGCCTTCCACCGGCACTACTGGCAGCGCGCCGAGGGCTGCGGGCTCACCGCGGGGGCCGCGGAGCTGCTGGCGGCGCGGCAGGCGTCCGGGTTCACCCAGTCGCTGCTGTCGCTCGCGCCGCACGAGGAGCTGGTACCGCTGGTGCGGCGGCACGGGATCGCGGAGCGGTTCCTGCGGGTCGACGGGCGGGTGGACCGGGCCTCCACGGACGGAAAGTCCGGGCACATGGTGCGGCACCTCGCGGCGCTGGAAGGGGTGCCGGCGGAGCGGGTCGTCGTCATCGGGGACGCGGCGGACGACGCGGTGGCGGCGTTGCACGTGGGGGCGCGGGCCGTGCTGTACACCGGGGGGTCGCACAGTCGGGCTTCGCTGGAGCGGGTGGGGGTGCCGGTGGTCGACTCGCTCGCGGAGGCGGTCGCCGTGGCGGAGGAGCTGGTCTAGGCGGGTTCCCGGCGCGGTGCCGCGCGGTGGGGCTGCGCCCGGCCTCCGGCCGGGCTGGGGTTCCCACCCGCACCACCCGTGCAGCTCGGACGACGCCTGCGGGCCTCCCCGTGGGGGCGGGACACCGCCGGCGGCTGCGGCTGCACGGGCGGGTGGGCGGGCGGGAGAGCGGGCACCTGCCGGCGGCTAGGCGTTCGCCTCCCGGCGGCTGTGCGGGCGTTCCCGCCCGGCTGGGCGTCGGCCTCCCGCCGGTCACGCCTTCGCCCCCCCGGGGCGACGATGCGGGCGCCCCTGCCGGCTGTGTGGGCGCCTCCCGGCGGCTAGGCGGGGCCTCCCGCCCGGTTACGCCTTCGCCTCCCGCAGGACCTTCAGGAACTCGCGCATCCAGCTCGGGTGGTCGGGCCAGGCTCGGGAGGAGACGAGGGTGCCGTCCACTACGGCGGCGGTGTCCTGGAAGGTGGCGCCCGCGGCCTGCATGTCGAGTTCCAGGGCCGGGTACGCGGTCACCTGGCGGCCCTCCAGGCTGCCGGTCGCCGCGGTCAGCAGGGGGCCGTGGCAGATCTGGGCGACCGGCTTGTCCGCGTCGAAGAAGGACTTCAGGATCTTGCGCAGCTCCGGGTCGTTGCGCAGGTACTCCGGCGCCCGGCCGCCCGGGATGACCACGGCCACGTACGCGCCCGGGTCGACCTCGGAGAAGGCCAGGTCGGCGGGCCAGGTGTAGCCCGGCTTCTCGGTGTACGTGTCGTAGCCCGGCTCGAAGTCGTGGACCACGAAGCGGAGCTGCTTGCGGGCGGGCGCGGCGATGTCGACCTCGTAGCCCTCCTCCAGCAGGCGCTGGTACGGGTACATGACCTCCAGCGACTCCGCCGCGTCCCCGGTCACGATCAAGATCTTCGCCACTGCGTCTCCCCAAGCACTCTCGTCGGTATGCCCCGGGTAACCATTCGTCGCTGTCCACAGTGTCAAACTTCCCCCCCTGGTTTTGTACACATAAGGACCATGACGACGCGGGGGGCAACAGCGATAGGCTTTTCCCGTGATCAGCGCGATACGCCGAGGGGGCAGTGCAGCCCCCGGCTTCCGCCCGGCTCGCCACAGCGACCGGGCCGATGGCGCGTTCGCCGATCCGTTCCGTCCGGGCGCGACGGCCCGAGTGGCCGATATGCACCCGGACATCTCTCATCGCGGCATAACGTCGACCCTGACCGGTACCACCGCGTCGTGGCGTTGTGCCCTTTCTTCCACCGACGTCACGCAATGGCGCGCGACAGGAGTCAGAGGACATGCAGACCAAGCTGGACGAAGCCAAGGCCGAGCTGCTCGATCGGGCCGCCCGGGTAGCTGAGAACAGCCCGGTCGGGGGGCGACTTCCGACAGGGCCGGAGAACGGGGAGCGTCCGGACCGTGACACCCTGCTCGACTACCTCCAGCGCTACTACCTGCACACGGCGCCAGAAGACCTGACGGACCGCGACCCCGTCGACGTCTTCGGTGCCGCGCTCTCGCACTACCGCCTCGCGGAGAACCGCCCCCAGGGCACCGCGAGCGTCCGCGTCCACACGCCGACGGTGGAGGAGAACGGCTGGACCTGCAGCCACTCCGTCGTCGAGGTGGTCACCGACGACATGCCGTTCCTCGTGGACTCCGTGACCAACGAGCTGTCCCGCCAGGGGCGCGGCATCCACGTCGTCATCCACCCGCAGGTCCTGGTCCGCCGCGACGTGACCGGCAAGCTGATCGAGGTGCTCACCGAGCAGCCGAAGGGCGCCCTGCCGCACGACGCGCTCGTCGAGTCCTGGATCCACGTCGAGGTCGACCGCGAGACCGACAAGGCCGACCTCAAGCAGATCACCGCCGACCTGCTGCGCGTCCTGTCCGACGTCCGCGAGACCGTCGAGGACTGGGACAAGATGCGCGAGGCCGCGCTGCGCATCGCCGACTCCCTGCCCGGCGAGCCCACCCCCGCCGACCTGCGGCCCACCGAGGTCGAAGAGGCCCGCGAGCTGCTGCGCTGGCTCTCGGACGACCACTTCACCTTCCTGGGCTACCGCGAGTACGAGCTGGTCAACGGCGACGCCCTGTCCGCCGTGCCCGGCACCGGACTCGGCATCCTGCGCGCCGACCCGCACCACAGCGACGACGACCCGCACGCCCACCCCGTCTCGCCGTCGTTCAGCCGGCTGCCCGCCGACGCCCGCGCCAAGGCGCGCGAGCACAAGCTGCTGGTCCTGACGAAGGCCAACAGCCGCTCGACCGTGCACCGCCCCTCGTACCTCGACTACGTCGGCGTGAAGAAGTTCGACGCCGACGGCAACGTCGTCGGCGAGCGCCGCTTCCTCGGCCTCTTCTCCTCGGCCGCGTACACCGAGTCCGTGCGCCGCGTGCCGGTCGTCAAGCGCAAGGTCCAGGAGGTCCTGGAGGGCGCCGGCTTCTCGCCGAGCAGCCACGACGGGCGCGACCTGCTCCAGATCCTGGAGACCTACCCGCGCGACGAGCTCTTCCAGACCCCGGCCGACGAGCTGCGCTCCATCGTCACCAGCGTCCTGTACCTCCAGGAGCGGCGCCGGCTGCGGCTCTACCTGCGCCAGGACGAGTACGGCCGCTACTACTCGGCCCTCGTCTACCTGCCGCGGGACCGCTACACCACCCGCGTCCGGCTGCGGATCATCGACATCCTCAAGGAGGAGCTGCAGGGCGCCAGCGTCGACTTCACGGCCTGGAACACCGAGTCGATCCTGTCCCGCCTGCACTTCGTCATCCGGGTCCAGCCCGGCACCGAGCTGGCCAAGCTCACCGAGGTCGACGTCGACCGCATCGAGGCCCGGCTCGCCGACGCCGCCCGCTCCTGGGCCGACGGCTTCGGCGAGGCGCTCAACGCCGAGCTGGGCGAGGAGCGCGCCTCCGAGCTGCTCCGTCGCTACGGCAACGCCTTCCCCGAGGGCTACAAGGCCGACCACTCGCCGCGCGCCGCCGTCGCCGACCTGGTCCACCTGGAGGCCCTGGCCGACAGCGACAAGGACTTCGCGCTCTCCCTGTACGAGCCCGTCGCCTCCGGCGCCGGCGAGCGCCGCTTCAAGATCTACAAGACCGGCGACCCGATCTCCCTCTCCGCCGTGCTGCCGGTGCTCAACCGGCTCGGCGTCGAGGTGACCGACGAGCGCCCGTACGAGCTGCGCTGCGCCGACCGCTCGCACGCCTGGATCTACGACTTCGGTCTGCGCATGCCCCTGCCCACCGGCAACGGCGGCGACTACCTCGGCGAGGACGCCCGCGAGCGCTTCCAGGAAGCCTTCGCGGCCACCTGGACCGGCGAGGCCGAGAACGACAACTTCAACTCGCTCGTCCTGTCCGCCGGGCTGAACTGGCGCGAGGCGATGGTGCTGCGCGCCTACGCGAAGTACCTGCGCCAGGCCGGTTCGACCTTCAGCCAGGACTACATGGAGGACACCCTCCGCAACAACGTCCACACCACCCGGCTGCTGGTCAACCTCTTCGAGGCCCGGATGGCCCCGGAGCGCCAGCGCGCCGGCACCGAGCTGATCGACGGCCTCCTTGAGGAGCTGGACGGCGCCCTGGACCAGGTCGCCTCCCTCGACGAGGACCGCATCCTGCGTTCCTTCCTCACCGTCATCAAGGCGACCCTGCGGACCAACTTCTTCCAGCGGAACGCCCAGGGCCGGCCGCACTCCTACGTGTCGATGAAGTTCGACCCGCAGGCCATCCCCGACCTGCCGGCGCCCCGCCCGGCCTTCGAGATCTGGGTGTACTCGCCGCGGGTCGAGGGCGTCCACCTGCGCTTCGGCAAGGTCGCCCGAGGCGGCCTGCGCTGGTCCGACCGCCGTGAGGACTTCCGTACCGAGATCCTCGGCCTGGTCAAGGCGCAGATGGTGAAGAACACCGTCATCGTGCCGGTCGGCGCCAAGGGCGGCTTCGTCGCCAAGCAGCTCCCGGACCCGTCCGTGGACCGGGACGCCTGGCTCGCCGAGGGCATCGCCTCGTACAAGACCTTCATCTCGGCGCTGCTCGACATCACCGACAACCTGGTCGCCGGCGAGGTCGTGCCCCCGGCCGACGTGGTCCGCCACGACGAGGACGACACCTACCTGGTCGTCGCCGCCGACAAGGGCACCGCGACCTTCTCCGACATCGCCAACGGGGTCGCCGAGTCCTACGGCTTCTGGCTGGGCGACGCCTTCGCCTCCGGCGGCTCGGCCGGCTACGACCACAAGGGCATGGGCATCACCGCCCGCGGTGCCTGGGAGTCGGTCAAGCGCCACTTCCGCGAGCTGGGCCACGACACCCAGACCGAGGACTTCACCGTCGTCGGCGTCGGCGACATGTCCGGCGACGTCTTCGGCAACGGCATGCTGCTCTCCGAGCACATCCGCCTCGTCGCGGCCTTCGACCACCGGCACATCTTCATCGACCCGACCCCGGACGCGGCCACCTCGTACGCCGAGCGCCGCCGCCTCTTCGAGCTGCCCCGCTCGTCCTGGGCCGACTACGACGCCTCGCTGCTCTCCACCGGCGGCGGCATCCACCCCCGTACCGCCAAGTCGATCCCGGTCAACGGGCACGTGCGGGCCGCCCTCGGCATCGAGGACGGGGTCACCAAGATGACGCCGGCCGAGCTGATGAAGGCCGTCCTGCACGCCCCGGTCGACCTGCTGTGGAACGGCGGCATCGGCACGTACGTGAAGTCCTCGGCCGAGACCAACGCCGAGGTCGGCGACAAGGCCAACGACGCCATCCGCGTCGACGGCCAGGACGTCCGCGCCCAGGTCGTCGGCGAGGGCGGCAACCTCGGCGCCACCCAGCTGGGCCGCATCGAGTTCGCCCGCTCCGGCGGCCCCGAGGGCACCGGCGGCAAGGTGAACACCGACGCCATCGACAACAGCGCCGGCGTCGACACCTCCGACCACGAGGTCAACATCAAGATCCTGCTCAACGGTCTGGTCGCCGAGGGCGACATGACCGTCAAGCAGCGCAACAAGATCCTCGCCGAGATGACCGACGAGGTCGGCGCGCTCGTGCTGCGCAACAACTACGCGCAGAACACCGCCCTGGCCAACGCGGTCGCCCAGTCGCCGTCCCTGCTCCACGCCCACCAGCGCTTCATGCGCCGTCTGGGCCGCGACGGGGCGCTCGACCGCTCGCTGGAGTTCCTGCCCAACGACCGGCAGATCCGCGAGCTGCTCAACGGCGGCCGCGGGCTCAGCCAGCCGGAGCTCGCCGTCCTCCTCGCGTACACCAAGATCACGGTGGCCGACGAGCTGATCGGCACGCAGCTGCCGGACGACCCGTACCTGCGCGGGCTGCTCCACGCGTACTTCCCGACGCTGCTGCGCGAGCAGTTCACCGAGGCCGTCGACAACCACGCGCTGCGCCGCGAGATCATCACGACGGTCCTGGTCAACGACACCGTCAACACCGGCGGCTCGACCTTCCTGCACCGCCTCCGCGAGGAGTCCGGCGCGTCGATCGAGGAGATCGTCCGGGCGCAGGCCGCGGCCCGCGCGATCTTCCGCCTGAGCGAGGTCTGGGACGCCGTCGAGGCGCTCGACAACAAGGTGCCCGCCGAGTTCCAGACCCGGATGCGCCTGCACTCGCGCCGCCTGGTCGAGCGCGGCACGCGCTGGCTGCTCAACAACCGGCCGCAGCCGCTCCAGATCGGCGAGACCATCGAGTTCTTCGCGGAGCGGGTCGAGCAGGTCTGGGACAAGCTGCCGCAGCTGCTGCGCGGTGCCGACCTGGAGTGGTACGAGTCGATCCTGGCCGAGCTGACCGAGGTCGGCGTCCCGGAGGAGCTGGCGCTGCGCGTGGCCGGGTTCTCCTCCGCCTTCCCGACGCTGGACATCGTCGCGATCGCGGACCGCACGTCCAAGGACCCGCTGGCGGTCGCCGAGGTCTACTACGACCTGGCCGACCGGCTGCGGATCACCGACCTGATGGACCGGATCATCGAGCTGCCGCGCAGCGACCGCTGGCAGTCGATGGCCCGCGCCTCCATCCGCGAGGACCTGTTCGCCGCGCACGCCGGGCTCACGAACGACGTCCTGGCGGCCGGGAACGGCGCGGCGACGCCGGAGGAGCGGTTCAAGGCCTGGGAGGACGAGAACGCGGCGATCCTGGGCCGGGCGCGCACCACCCTGGAGGAGATCCAGGGCTCGGAGGGCTTCGACCTGGCGAACCTCTCGGTCGCCATGCGGACGATGCGCACCCTGCTGCGGACGCACAGCTAGTCGAGGCAGCACACGAAGGGGGCGCCCCCGCCGGTCCGTACCGGCGGGGGCGCCCCCTTTCCGTCTCCGTCCCCGCGTCCCCGCCCGTCAGTCGGGGACGCCGACCGAGCCGGTCCACAGCCGCCGGGCCGCGAGGGCCGCCGCCGCGAGCAGCAGGCCGTTGCGGAGCACCATCACGGCGATCCCCGTCCAGGTGCCGGCGGCGACATCCGCGTACAGCACGGGGTACGCGAGGGCGCTCAGCGAGGCGGCGGGGAGCAGCAGGAAGGCGACCGGGCGCATCACCGAGCGCCGGGAGGTGAGGCAGACGGCGGCCAGACCGAGCAGCCAGATCATGTACTGGGGGCTGATCACCCGGCTGGTGACGGTGAAGAGCAGCACGGCGGCGAAGGCCGCGTCGAACGGGGTGGCCTCGGTCCAGGCGCGGGCGCGCACCCGCCACAGCAGCAGCCAGCCGAAGGCGGCGACGGTCAGCAGCAGGGCGACGTGCCCGACGGTGGAGACGTAGGGCCCGACGTACTCGTAGGCGCCGTAGCGGAACTGGACGGACCCCGGCCAGAGTCCGGCGGCCCGGGCCAGGGCGAGGCCGGTGCCGCCCAGCGACTCGATCTGGATGCCCCGGCTGCCCTGCTGGCGCAGGAAGCCCAGCGCGTCGGAGAACAGCAGCGTCAGGGTGACCAGGAGGGCCGCGGCGGTGACGGCGGCGGCGGTCCAGGCCTCGCGGGTGGTGCGGCCGCGCGGGGTGCCGATCAGGGTGAGGGCCGGCCAGACCTTGACCAGGGCGCCGAGCCCGGCGAGCGCCCCGCCGATCCGGTGGGCGGCGGGGGAGCGGGCCGCGAGGGCGAGCAGGGCGAGCACGGCGAGGGCGGTGGTCTGCACGTCGTAGCGGGCGAGCGGGATGTGCAGGAGCAGGGGGAGGCCGAGGACCCAGTACCAGGCGCCGTGGGTGAGGCGGGCGCCGTCGGCGCGGGCCAGGGCCACGGCGACGGCCGCGTCGGCGAGGAGGGTGAGCAGGACGAAGCCCTGGAAGTAGCTCAGCCAGGGCAGGATCCCGGGCGACATGATGACCAGGCCCGCGCCGGGCGGGTACTGCCAGGTGACGTCGCCGGGCGGGAAGGTGCCCTGGGCGAACAGGCCGTACCAGTGCCGGTAGAGGATGTGCACCTCGCTGGCGACGCCGCCGATGCCGAGGTCGTCGCGGTGCAGCAGGTAGAGCATCCCGGCGCGGGTGAGCAGCCAGAGCGCGGCGAGGGTGAGGCGGGGGCCGAGGCCGACGGTCACGAAGGTCGCGGAGGTGAAGGTCTCCGACTCGAAGGGGGAGCGGGTGAGGGCGGGCGGCGCGGACTCCGTACGGGCCGTGCCGGGCGCACCGGGCGGGGGCGGCGGGTCGGTCGTCATCCCTTCGCACTTTAGACAGGTTTGTCCGGGTTCTTCCTTGTCTTGGCATCCGTACTGGTGAACGGGCGGGGCGCGGTGAACTCCTCGTACGCCGCCACGACCTCGTCCGCCGGTCCGTCCATCCGCAGCGTCCCCGCCTCCAGCCACAGGGCCCGGTCGCAGGTCTCGGTGATGGTGGAGTTCGAGTGGCTGACCAGGAAGACGGTGCCCGCCTCGGCGCGCAGCTCGTCGATCCGGCGCTGGCTGCGGCGCCGGAAGCGCGCGTCGCCGGTGGCGAGGGCCTCGTCGATGAGCAGCACGTCGTGGCTGCGCGCGGCGGCGATGGAGAAGCGGAGCCGGGCGCCCATGCCGGAGGAGTACGTGCGCATCGGCAGCGACATGAAGTCGCCCTTGTCGTCGATCCCGGAGAACTCGACGATGCCGGCGTAGCGCTCGCCGATCTCCTTGCGGCTCATGCCCATCGCGAGCCCGCCGAGGATCACGTTCCGCTCGCCCGTCAGGTCGCTCATCAGGGCCGCGTTGACCCCGAGCAGCGCGGGGTGGCCGCGCGTGTAGATCCGGCCCGCGCTGGTCGGCAGCAGGCCCGCGACGGCCTTGAGGAGGGTCGACTTGCCCGATCCGTTCGAACCGATCAGGCCGATCGCCTCGCCCCGGTACGCCGCGAAGCCGACGCCCTTCACGGCGTGCACGGTGTGCGGCCTGCGCCCGGCGCCGCCGCGCTCGGTGTACGTGACGTGGACGCCGTCGGCGATGACGGTCGGCTCGCGCTCGGGGGCGGCTCCGGCGCTCGCGGGGGCGGCTCCGGTGTGCTCGCGCTCGGGCGTGGTTCCGGGGTGCTCAGCCGCGGCCATAGGTCTCCTCCGCCTTCCAGAAGTAGACGAACCCGCCGGCGAAGGCGAGCAGCGCCCAGCCGGTCGCCACCGCCCAGACGTGCGGCGGGAGCTGGGCGCCCGTGAAGCTCTCGACCAGCGCGAAGCGCAGCAGGTCGATGTACACGGCCGCCGGGTTGCACTGCAGGGCCACCACCACGAGGTGCGGGAAGCGCCCGTTGCCCGCCAGGTGCTGGATCGACCACATCACCCCGGAGGCGTACATCCAGGTGCGCAGCACGAACGGCATCAGCTGCGCGATGTCCGGGGTGCGGGCGGCGATCCGGGCCATCACCAGGGCGAGCCCGGTGCCGAAGAGCGTCTGGAGCAGCAGGGCGGGGACCGCCAGGAGCCAGGCGGCGCGCGGGAACTCGCCGAAGCAGAGCAGGATCACGACCAGCGCGCCCAGGGAGAAGGCCAGTTGCTGGAGCTGCTGGAGGGCGAGCGCGATGGGCAGCCCGGCGCGGGGGAAGTGCAGGGCCCGGACCAGGCCGAGGTTGCCGCTGATCGCCCGGGTTCCGGCCATGATCGTCTGCGAGGTGAAGGTCCACGCGAAGACGCCCGTGATCAGGAACGGGACGTAGTCGGGGACGCCCCGCTGGACGTCCATGAGGACGCCGAAGATCGCGTAGTAGACGGCCGCGTTGAGCAGCGGGGTCATCACCTGCCAGACCTGGCCGAGCCGGGCCTGGCTGTACTGCGCGGTCAGCTTGGCCGTCGCGAACGCGGTGATGAAGTGCCGCCGGGCCCAGAGCTGCCGGGTGTACGCGGGGAGCGAGGGGCGGGCCCCGCTCACGGTCAGGCCGTGGCGCAGGGCGAGGGCGCGGAGCTCCTCGGAGGTGAGGGGCGCGGGGGGCGTGGGCGGCGCGGGGGGTGCCTGGGCCGGGCTGGTCGAGCCGGCCGGGGCGGTCGGTCCGGCCGCCGGTGCCGCTTGCTCGGCCGCCGGTGCCGGGGGTTCGTCGAGGGTGTGGGTCGTCACGGGGATCGCCTTCGCTCTCGGCTTCGATGGAACGGGTCCGTATCGTCGCTACGGGGAGAGTAGGGCGCTTCGACGTCGGAACGCAACCGTGTCGTCGTGACGTTTACGCGCAGGTAATCACTGGCTAAAATCCTGGGCATGACGACACCTTCCGGAACCCCTCGCCGCACCCCCGCGGGAGCCGCCGTGCTCCGGGAGGACGTCACCGAGGCCATCCGCGCCGCCGTCTTCGAGGAGCTGGCCACGGTCGGCTTCGCCCGGATGTCCATCGAGGGCATCGCCCGCCGCGCCGGGGTCGGCAAGACCGCCGTCTACCGCCGCTGGAAGTCCAAGCTCTCCCTGGTCCTCGACCTCGTCGGCGCCGTCGCCGTCCAGGGCCTGCCCGCGCCGGCCACCGGCTCGCTCCACGGGGACGTGCGGGCCCTCCTGGAGGTCGCCTCGCACGCCCTGCGCCACCCGGTGGCCTCGCAGGTCATCCCGGACCTGCTGGTCGAGTCGGTGCGGAACCCCGAGATCGCCGACGCCATCAAGGCCGCCCTCCTCGACAGCCAGCAGGGCGTCGTCGCCCAGGTCGTCCGCGAGGCCGTCGCCCGCGGCGAACTGCCCGAGGGCGCCGACCCGGACCGGGCCCTGGACCTGGTCGTCGGCCCGCTCTACTGGCGGCTCGTCGTGGTCCGCACCGCGACGCCGAAGGGCTACCTCGACGACCTCGCCCGGTCGGCGGTGGCGGCGCTCAAGGCGTAGTTCCGCTCCGGGGGCCCTACTTCACCGCCCCCGCCATCACGCCCGACACGAACTGCCGCTGGAAGGCGAAGAAGACCAGCAGCGGGATCACCATCGACACGAACGCCCCCGGCGCCAGCACGTCGACGTTGTTGCCGAACTGGCGTACCTGCTGCTGGAGCGCGACCGTGATCGGCGGCGACTGCGCGTCCGCGAAGATCAGCGCCACCAGCATGTCGTTCCACACCCACAGGAACTGGAAGATGCCCAGCGAGGCGACCGCGGGCCCGCCCAGCGGCAGCACCACCCGGGTGAACAGCCGGATCTCGCCGGCCCCGTCGAGCCGGGCCGCCTCCAGGAGCTCGCGCGGGATCTCCGCGAAGAAGTTCCGCAGCAGGAAGATCGCGAACGGCAGCCCGAAGGCCGTGTGGAACAGCACCACGCCCAGCGTCGTCTCGAAGATCCCGACCGTGCCGAACAGCTTCGACACCGGCACCAGGGCCACCTGCACGGGCACCACGAGCAGCCCCACGACCACCAGGAACCACCAGTCCCGGCCGGGGAAGTCCAGCCAGGCGAAGGCGTACCCGGCCAGCGCGCCGATCACGATCACCAGGAGCGTCGCCGGGACGGTGATCAGGACCGTGGAGACGAGCGAGCCGGTGATCGTCTCGTCGGCGAGGAGGTGCCGGTAGTTCTCGGTGGTCAGCCGCGCGGGCGCGGCGAAGACCTGCCACCAGCCGTCCGAGGCGATGTCGGACGGGGAGCGCAGCGAGGAGAACAGCAGCCCCACCGTCGGCATCAGCCAGAACAGGGCGACCAGGACGAGGAAGACCCGTACGGCACCCCCGGCGGCACGGGCGGCGATCCGGGACCCCAGGGGGCGGGCCGGGCGGCTCATCGGCGGGTCTCCCTTCGCGTACGGCGCATCCGGCGGATGTTGAAGGCCATCACCGGCAGCACCAGGAGCAGCAGCAGGACGGCGATGGCCGAACCCACCCCGAGGTCGGCGTCCGTCCCGAACGACGAGCGGTACAGCTGGAGCGCGAGCACGTTGGCGTCGTCCTGCGCCGAACCCGGCGCGATGATGAAGACCAGGTCGAAGACCTTCAGCACGTTGATCATCAGGGTCACCAGGACGACCGCGAGGACCGGTGCGAGCAGCGGGACGGTGATCCGCCGGAACACCTGCCACTCGTTCGCCCCGTCGACCCGGGCCGCTTCGAGGAGCTCGCGCGGCAGCCCCGCGAGCCCGGCGGCGATCAGCACCATCGCGAATCCGGCCCACATCCACACGTAACTGCCGATGATCGCCGGCGTCACGAGCGACGGGCCGAGCCACGCCACCCCGTCGTACTGCTCGCGGAAGTTGCTCGCGGGGAGCCGCAGGACGGCCCCGTCGGCGGCCCTCGGCAGGCTGAACGTGCCGTCGGCGGCGGCCGTGGCGCGCGCGACGACCTGCCCGTCCCGCACCGCCTCGATCCGCAGCCCCTTCAGCCCGAGCTCCTTCGGGTCGACGACATCGGGCCGCCCGCCGCCGCCCCGGGTGAAGTCCAGCCAGGCGGTGCCGCTGATCCCGTCGGCGGCCGGCGCGGGGGTACGGGCCGGGCGGGCGCCCTCGGGCATCTGGGCCGGCGCGACGCCGATCAGCGGCAGCCGGGCCACCTCCCCGGCACGGACCGGGGCTTTGGTGACGTACGCCCCGCCGCCCGCGTCCTTCAGCGGGTGCACCGGCAGCGGGCGGGCCCGCGGGAAGCCCGAGGACTCGGCGAAGGTGTCGTGCACGCCGACCCAGACCGCGTTGGCGACCCCGCGGTCCGGATCCTGCTCGTACACCAGCCGGAAGATGATCCCGGCGGCGAGCATCGAGATGGCCATCGGCATGAAGACGACCAGCTTGAACGCCGTCCCCCAGCGCACCCGTTCGGTGAGCACCGCGAAGACCAGGCCGAGCGCCGTCGCCACGGTGGGGGCGACCACCACCCAGATCAGGTTGTTGCGGACGGCGGTGCGGATCGACTCGTCCGTGAACAGGGTGACGTAGTTGTCCAGGCCCGCGAAGGAGTCGCCTGCCTTGTCGAACAAGGAGCGCTGGACCGAGTAGCCGATGGGGTAGACGACCAGCGCGCCCAGCAGGACGAGGGCGGGCAGGAGGAAGGCGGCGGCGGTGAGGCCGACGCGGGGCCCGCGCCGGGAGCCCGTACGGGGCCGGGCGCGGGACGCGGTGTCCGGACGGGTCGGCGTGCCTGCGCTGCCCATCGGTCAGTCCCGGTACGCCTTGGCGGCCTCGGCCTCCAGTCTGGCCTGGGTCCCGGCGACGTCCTTCGGGTTCTTCAGGAAGTCCTGGAGCGCCTTCCACTCGCCCTTGCCGGGCGTCCCGCCGAACGACTGCGGCATCTGGTCCGACATGTCGAAGCGGAAGTCGTCGCCCGCCCCGATCAGCGCCGCCGCGATCTCCCGCTGCACGTCGTTCGGGTACGCGGCCTTGTCCAGGCCCTCGTTGGGGGAGAGGAAGCCGCCCTCGGCCGCCCAGATCCGGGCCGCGGCGGGCGAGGCGAGGAAGGTCAGCAGGGCCTGCGCCCCCTTGCCGTCCTTGAGCGCCACGGCCGCGTCGCCACCGGTCACCACCGGGGCCGTGCCGCCGTCGCCGACGGCCGGGAACGGGAACACCTTCGCGTCCGTGCCGATCTTGGCGCCGGTCTGCGCGATGTTGACTGCCGAGAAGTCGCCCTCGAAGACCATCGCGGCCTTCGCCCGGTCGCCGCCGGTGAAGGTCTGCGTCACCGAGACGGGGAACTCCGTCTGGAGCGCGCCGTTCGTGCCGCCCGCGAGCAGCGCCGGCTTGCCGAACAGCTCGGCGAGCGTCGTCAGGGCGCGGCCGACCGACGGGTCCGTCCACTTGATCGTGTGCTTCGCCAACCGGTCGTACTTCTCGGGACCGGCCTGGGAGAGATAGACGTTCTCGAACCAGTCGGTCAGCGTCCAGCCGTCCGCGCCGCCCACGGAGACCGGGGTGACGCCCGAGGCCGAGATCGTCTCGGCGGTCGCGAGGAACTCCTTCCACGTCTTCGGCTCGCTCGCGCCCGCGTTCTCGAAGACGGCGGTGTTGTACCAGACCAGGGACTTGTTGGCGGCCTTGAAGTACACGCCGTACGGGGTGCCGTCGACCGACCCGAGGTCCTGCCAGCCCTGGGAGTAGTTCTTCGCCAGCTGGGCCTTGACCTCCGGGCCGAGCGGCTTGAGCCACTTCTGCGTGACGGCCTGCCGGATCGCGCCGACCTGCGGCAGCAGGGCCACGTCGGGCGGCGAACCGCCGGCGATCTTCGTGCCGAGGAAGTTCACGATCGGGTCCTGCGCCGGCACGAAGACGACGGTCGCGCCCGTGCGCTTCTCGAACTCCTTCAGGACCTTGACGAAGTTCTCCTGCTCGGGGCCGGTCCAGACCGCGGCGACCTCGATCTTCTGGCCCGCCAAGGACGGTAAGGAGAGCCCGTCCGCGGCGTCGCTCGGCCGCGGCGCCGGGCCGGGGAGCGTGCTGTCGCCCCCGCCACAGGCGGTCGCCGTGAGCACGGCGACCGCCGCCACCGCGACGATCCGAAGACTTCTGCTGCCACGCATCCGAGCCCCGCCTCTCCCGCGCTTCCTGGTCCCGTGGGCTCAGGTCTACGCCCGGTGACCGGGGCCCGCAATACCGCCTTCCGTGACAAGCGGGGGATCGTGATGGGCTCGTGACGTGCCGTCAGGCGTGCGTGGGAGACGTCAGCGGCGGTACGGGCGTGGCCTCCACGGACCGGGCGGCCCGGTCCAGGGCGCTGGCGAGCAGGGCCAGATCCGTCGGGCCGTTGCCCAGCTCGCGGACCGGGCGGCGGGTCGGCGGATCGCCCATCCGCTCCCACTCCAGCGGGACCACCGTCGGCCGCAGGGTCGCCGTGCGCGGGATGCGCCCGGTGACCCGGCCCGTCTGGAAGGGCGTCACCCGGCCGTCCGGATGCCCGAGGCGACCCCGGCCCGGCTGCGGCTCGTCGGGGCCGGCCGCCGCGGGCGGCGGATCGAGCACGATCCGCAACCGCGCGCCGTGCGCCAGCTCCGTGTCCACCGTCCGGTCCGGCCGCGCCGACGCGGCGATCAGGTGCACCCCGAGCCGTGCCCCGTTGCGCGCCACGGCCTCCAGGGCCCGCACCACCGACCCGGCCGCCGGCCGCCCCGGCGCGCCGAGCGCGGGCGCGACCAGCGCGTCGAAGTCGTCCACGAGCACCACGAGCCGCGGCAACGAACCCGCGCCCTCGGCGGCGGGCTGCGGAGGACCCGCCACCACACCGCTGTCGACCCGCCCCGTGCGCCCACTGGGCAGATACGTGAGGTCGTCGGCCCCCGCCCGGTGCGCGCGCGCACCCGGCCGGTCCCCCGCCTCCCCCGCCCCGGACCGGGACAGCCGCCCGCTCGGCGAGTCGCCGAGGAGATCGGACCCGGGAGGCGGGGTGTGGGGGCCGCTGCCCGGGTACGGGGTGCGGCTGCTCGGGCGGTCGTTGAGGTTGCCCGTCCCGGGACGGGGCAGGCGGGCACTCGGGCTGTCCCCGAGATCCCCGCCACCGGCACGGAGGGTGCGGCTGCTGGGGCGGTCGCCGAGGTGGTCGGAGCCGGGGGGTGGGGTGTGGTGGGTGTTGCCGGGGTAGGAGGTGCGACTGCTCGGGCGGTCGCCGAAGTGGTCCGAGCCGGGGGGTGGGGTGTGGGGGCCGTTGCCGGGGTAGGGGGTGCGGCTGCTGGGGCGGTCGCCGAGGAGGTCCGAGCCGGGGGGTGGGGTGTGGGGGCCGTTGCCCGGGTACGGGGTGCGGCTGCTCGGGCGGTCGTTGAGGTGGCCCGAGCCGGGGCGGGGCGGACGGCTGCCGGCGTGGTCGCCGAGGTCGCCCGTCCCCGGGCGGGGCAGGCGGGCGCTCGGAGTGTCGCCGAGATCGCCGCCGCTGGTGCGGAGGGTGCGGCCGCTCGGGCGGTCGGACAGGTCCGCCGCGCCCGCGCGGGCGTCCGGGACGCGCGCGGTCGCTCGGGCCGTCGGGGCGACGGACTCGGCGGCGCTCGCGGCGCGCTGGCCGATCAGGCGGCCGGAGCGGCGGTCCGCGAAGTGGGTGTCGCCCAGCAGCTCCGCGCGGCGCTTCAGCTCGCCGCCCAGCGCCTGCGCGAACTCCCGCATCCGCACCGGGTCGGAGGCGACCAGGTGCTCCGTCACGTGCGGCAGCTCCGTACAGGCCGCGAGGCCCTCGCCGCGCTCGCCGCCCGCGCCGTCCACCAGGAGCAGCCCCAGCCGGTCCGGGCGCCCGCCCGCCGCCAGGGAGGCGGCGATGGCCCGCAGCAGCTCGGTCCTTCCGCTGCCCGCCGGGCCCTCGATCAGCAGGTGCGGGCCCTCCGCCGTGAGGTCCACGGCCACCGGCCCGCGCGGGCCCGCGCCCAGGACCGCCGTACCGTCCGAGGCCGAGGCCCAGCGGGCCATCAGCGACGCCGGGGTGGCCCGGGCCAGGCCCAGCTCGTCCAGGAGCCGCGCCGAGGGCGGCAGCGCGGCGGACCGCCCCTGGCCGGCACCCGCGGCCGTCTCGGTACGCA
This sequence comes from Streptomyces sp. NPDC093111, assembly GCF_040683955.1. NCBI lineage: Bacteria > Bacillati > Actinomycetota > Actinomycetes > Kitasatosporales > Streptomycetaceae > Streptomyces > Streptomyces sp. NPDC093111. The sequence continues at coordinate 38,520 of NZ_JBFBNW010000002.1, forward strand.
GCGGGGCCAGCGCCCGGCCGAACCGCTCGGCCCACGCCACCGAGACCGCGTCGACCACGCCGACCGTGCCGTGCCCCGCGACCCGGCCGCCGGCCGTCCGCAGCAGCCGCAGCGCCGTGGCCACGTCGCCGCTGAGCAGCGCCGCCGCCCCGCACTCGCGGAAGGCGAAGGAAGCGGCGCACGCCTCCTCGTAGGTCGCCGCCACCGGGGAGGCGGGCGAGGCGGAGGGTGCCTCGGCGAGGCAGATCAGATGGATGCCGGAGGCCGCGCCAGCCGCGGCGAGCCGCGCCGCCGTCTCGCGCAGCGCCGCGGAGCCGGGGTCGCCGTCCACGATGACGACCGTCGCCGGCCCCTCGTGGTGCGCGGCGGCCTCGGCGACCGTCGCCCGGTCCGCGCTGGGCCAGCCCGCGCCCAGCGGGCCGTCGTCCAGGCGCCGGGTGAGCTCTGTCAGGCGCGCCCGCGCCTGCTCCCGGTCGTACGCCAGGAGCAGCCGGCAGTCCTGGCCGTGCACCGGCCGCACGTGCGGGAGCCAGCCGAGCCAGCCCCAGGCCCGGCGCCGCTCCTCCAGGGGGCGGTTCCGGTCGGCGCTGATCAGCACGATCTCCAGGTCGCCGGGGGAGTGCAGGGCGGCCAGCTGGGCGACGACCGACCGGGCCAGACCGGCGAGCCGCGTGCCGGGACCGGCGAGGCCCAGCGAACCGGCCTCGCGCAGTCCGACCGTGACCGGCACCCCGGACAGCTCGGCGCGGTCCGTCGTGCCGAGCCGGACCACCAGCGCCTCGGGGTGGTCGAGGTCCCGCTCCCACAGGCGCCCGCCGGGGCCGAGCGCGGTGAGCAGGACGGCGGCGGGGTCGGGCCAGCTGTCGGGCGAGGGGACGGGACCCGCCGCGGCGGTGCCGGGCAGGCTGCCGGGTCTGGTCTCGGCGAAGGCGGCCACCGGAATCACGCCGTACTCGCCGGTCTCGCCGGTCCGCGCGTCGTCCTTGCCGCCCGCGAGCCGACGGGCCCAGGCCCCGAGCCCGCGCTTGCGGGTCTGCCGGGTGCGGCTGTGCGCCTCGATCCCGGGCTCGCCCTCGGAGCCGGCGGGCTCCTGCGCGCGTGCGTGGCCGTCGCCGGGGGCGTCGGGGCCGGGGTCGAGGGAGATGCCGCGGGCGCCGCCGTAGGTGGCGCCTTCGGAGACCGTGCCGGGGGCGTAGGGCGAGGCGTACGCCGTGGGGCGCGTCCCCTGTCCCGTATCGCCGGGGGTGCCCGGGCCGTCGGGGCCGGGGGCGCCGGGGCGGCGCACGCGCAGGTGGCCCTCGCCGTCCGGGGCGGTCGGGAGGGTGTCGTCGCCGGGCGGGGCGGCGGAGGGAGCCGCGGCGGAGGCCCGGGTGCCGGAACGGTCGGTGCTCCTGGAGCCGCCCGTACCGCTGCTCGTACCGCCGCCGGGGCCGCCTCCGCCGGTCAGGCGCAGCGCGGACTCGCCGACGCGCAGCACGGCGCCCGGGGGGAAGCGGACGGGCTGCGGGCCGACCGGGGCGCCGTCGAGGGTCGTCCCGTTCGTGGAGCCCCGGTCCGTGACCGTGACGCGGCCGTCGGGGCCGACCGTCACCGTGCAGTGGGCCCGCGACACGTCCGGGTCGTCGAGCGGCACGTCCGCGTCGACGGAACGGCCGATTCTGATCGCTCCGCCGTGCAGGAGGTGCACACCGCCGGCGTCCGGTCCCGCCACCACGTGCAGCCGGGCCGGGGCGCCCTCGGCTATCCCGTCGTCCGGTCCGGGGACCTGGAGGGAGAGCACCGCCCCGTCGACCAGCGGCGGCTCGCCCAGCACGCAGCGCCGGGTGTCCAGCCGTTCGACGCCCGCGTAGAGCACGGTCGTGCCGGAGGAGGAGGTGTCGGGGCCCGAGACGGCCGCGGCGAGGGAGGAGGCCACGGCGGCCAGCTCCGTCCCCGCGGGGGCGGTGACGAGCACGTCGCAAGCGCGCCCCGCGCCGTGGCCGGCGTGCGGCGCGAGAACGGTCAGCCGGATCTGCATCGCCGTCAGCGGTCCCTTCTGCGCGGCGCGCCCGGCGGGGGAACTGCCCACTGACTCCCCCCACCCGGCACGGACGCGTCGTCCGGTTCAGGTCGGCACGGCGCGAGGGCTCCCGACCCTCGACACGACGTGCTGTACGCATCCTCGCACCTGCCGCTGACAACCCGCCCACGGGTCGACCAGAAGTGATCTTGTCCGATCGCACGGCGACGCGAAAACGCCTGGTTGCGTATGTCTCGCGTCGCTTCCGGCAACCTCCGCCGCGTACCGGGCGTCTCCATTCCGGACAGGCCAGGCCCCGTTCCCCCGCGGGCCGGACCGGGCCGCGTCCCCCGGCCGGCCCCGCCCGGCCCACCGGAATACGCCCTCCCGTGCACGGTCGATGACCCGTACGGCGGCACTAAAGTGGGTCGGACACCCGGACGGGTCACAGAACACACAGGAAACCCGGGAAGCCTCTTCGGACCCACCCGAGGTGTCCCAGGACCACGATCAGCAGGGAGCGCGTGACGTGCGGCCTATCGGCAGCAAGTACCTGCTCGAGGAGCCGCCGCTCGGCCGCGGCGCCACGGGCACCGTCTGGCGAGCCCGCCAGACGGAGGCGGCCGGCGCCGACGCCGCCGTGCAGGGCCGGCCCGGCGAGGCCGTGGCGATCAAGGTCCTCAAGGAGGAGCTCGCCAACGACCCGGACATCGTGATGCGCTTCCTGCGCGAGCGGTCCGTGCTGCTCCGGCTGACCCACCCCAACATCGTGCGCACCCGCGACCTCGTCGTGGAGGGCGACCTCCTCGCCCTCGTCATGGACCTCGTCGACGGCCCCGACCTGCACCGCTACATCCGCGAGAACGGCCCGCTCACCCCGGTCGCCGCCGCGCTGCTGACCGCGCAGATCGCCGACGCGCTCGCCGCGAGCCACATCGCCGGCGTCGTCCACCGCGACCTCAAGCCCGCGAACGTGCTGCTCGACGAGCGCGACGGCGCCATGTTCCCGATGCTCACCGACTTCGGCATCGCGCGGCTCGCCGACTCCCCGGGCCTGACCCGCACCCACGAGTTCGTCGGCACCCCCGCGTACGTCGCCCCGGAGTCCGCCGAGGGCCGCCCGCAGACCTCCGCCGTCGACATCTACGGCGCTGGCATCCTGCTGTACGAGCTGGTCACCGGCCGCCCGCCGTTCGCCGGCGGCACGGCCCTGGAGGTCCTGCACCGGCACCTGAGCGAGGAGCCGCGCCGCCCCTCGACCGTGCCCGGTCCGCTGTGGACGGTGATCGAGCGCTGCCTGAGCAAGGACCCGGACCGGCGCCCCAGCGCCGAGAACCTGGCCCGCGGCCTGCGCACGGTCGCCGCCGGCATCGGCGTGCACGCCACCCCCGCCCAGATCGAGGCCGCGGACGGCGTGGGCGCCCTGCTCGCCCCCGACCCGGCCCCGGCGCCCGTCCCGCAGACCCCCGGCGTGGACCCGGCCGGCGCCACCCAGGTGCTGCCGAGCGGCGCCGGTCAGTACGACCCGGCGGCGCCGACCAGCGTGATGCCGGCCGGCGGCCCGGCCGGCGCGGCCGACCCGACGGCGGTGCTCCCGGCGACCGGCGCGGCCGACCCGACCGCCGTGCTGCCCCCCGTACCCTCGCAGCCGCCGCAGGCGCCGCAGAACGACGGGCCGCACCCCTGGGAGAGCCAGCTGCGCGCGGTCCGCGACCGCAACGAGCAGACGCAGATGCAGTACCTGGACCCCAGCGAGGACCCGCTGCGCCGCCGCCCGCAGCGGCAGCCGCAGCAGTACCCGCCGCAGCCGCCGCAGGGGCAGCAGCAGGGCCGGCCGCCGCAGTACCAGCAGCGGCCCCCGCAGCATCAGCAGCCGCCGCAGTACCAGCAGCCGCAGCGGCCCCCGCAGCACCAGCAGCCGCAGCAGTACCAGCAGCAGCCCCAGCCGTACGCGCCCCAGCCGCCCCAGCGGCAGCAGTACGCGCCGCAGCCGCCCCAGCAGCAGTACGCGCCGCCGCAGCCGCCTCCGCAGTCCGGGCCGCCCGCCCAGGCGCCCCGCGAGCCGCGTCCGCCGCGCCAGCGCGGCGCCAACCCGATGCGGATCCCCGGCCTCGGCTGCCTGAAGGGCTGCCTCTTCACGATCGTGCTGTTCGTGGTCGCGGGCTGGCTCGTCTGGGAGCTCACCCCGCTCCAGGACTGGGTCGCCCAGGGCAAGGGCTACTGGCAGGCGATCGGCGACGGGATCAGCTCGATCTCCGACTGGGTCTCGTCGATCGGCGATTCCACCGGCGGCAGCGGTACTACCGGCGGTACGGGCCAGTAGCGCGGGGCCGTACCGCAGGGGCGGCCGACCCCGCGCGGGTGCCCATGGTGTCTCTTTGTCGACTTCCGAGGGGTGATTTCCCCTCGGAAGTGCCGGTGGGCGCCCTCGGCCGCGTAACTTTGACGCGAACCGCAGCCGCTGAGGGAGCAGTCTTGGCACGGAATATCGGCAGCCGCTACACGGCCCACCAGATCCTCGGGCGGGGCAGCGCGGGCACGGTGTGGCTCGGCGAGGGACCCGAGGGGCCCGTCGCCATCAAGCTGCTGCGCGAGGACCTCGCCTCCGACCAGGAACTCGTCGGCCGCTTCGTCCAGGAGCGCACCGCCCTGCTCGGACTCGACCACCCGCACGTCGTCTCCGTCCGCGACCTCGTCGTCGACGGCAACGACCTGGCCCTGGTCATGGAGCTCATCCGCGGCACCGACCTGCGCACCCGCCTCGACCGGGAACGCCGGCTCGCCCCCGAGGCCGCCGTCGCGATCATCGCCGACGTCGCCGACGGCCTGGCCGCCGCCCACAAGGCCGGCGTCGTCCACCGGGACGTCAAACCCGAGAACATCCTGCTCGACATGGAGGGCCCGCTCGGCCCCGGCGGCGCCCACCCCGCCCTCCTCACCGACTTCGGCGTCGCCAAGCTGATCGACACCCCCGGCCGCACCAAGGCCACCCGGATCATCGGCACCCCCGACTACCTCGCGCCCGAGATCGTCGAGGGCCTGCCGCCGCGCGCCGCCGTCGACATCTACGCCCTCGCGACCGTCCTGTACGAGCTGCTCGCCGGCTTCACGCCCTTCGGCGGCGGCCACCCCGGCGCCGTACTGCGCCGCCATGTCACCGAGACCGTCGTCCCGCTGCCCGGCATCCCCGAGGAGCTGTGGCAGCTGATCGTCCAGTGCCTCGCCAAGGCGCCCGCCTCCCGGCTGCGCGCCTCGGAGCTGGGCACCCGGCTGCGGGACGTGCTGCCGCTGCTCAAGGGCATCCCGCCGCTGGACGTGGACGAGCCCGACGCGGACCCGGCGGCGGAACCCGCGTACGAGGAAGACCCGTTCCCGACCGGCACCGGCGAGCCCGCGCCGCGCCGGGCGGCCGTCCCCCTCGTCCCCGGCGCCTCGACCGACTCCAACCGGGACACCCACACCTCCATGCGGGTCCCCGCCCCCGACGAGCTCTCCGGCGGCCCGCTGGGCACCGCCCGCGCCCCCCGCTCGGCGAGCGCCAGACGGCCCGGCTCGGCCCGGCACAAGGCCGAGACGGTCCGCAAACGCCGGATCACGCTCACCGTCGCCGCGGTCGTCCTGGCGGGCGCGCTGGGGGCCGGCGGCTACCTGGCGGTGTCCGGGGACGCCGAGGCCCCGCCGCAGGACTCGAAGCAGTCCTCGCAGCCGTAGGCGGGCGCGGGTCCGGCTCCGGGCCGGGAGCCGTTACGCTGGACGCGTGGCAGTCGTCGATGTATCCGAAGAGCTGAAGTCCCTCTCCTCGACCATGGGGTCGATCGAGGCCGTTCTGGACCTCGATAAGTTGAGGGCAGACATCGCCGTGCTCGAAGAGCAGGCCGCGGCCCCGTCCCTCTGGGACGACCCGGAGGCGGCGCAGAAGATCACCAGCAAGCTGTCGCACCTCCAGGCCGAGGTGCGCAAGGCCGAGACGCTGCGTGGCCGCATCGACGACCTCGGGGTGCTCTTCGAGCTCGCCGAGGAGATGGACGACCCGGACACCCGGGCCGAGGCCGAGACCGAGCTGACGGCGGTCCGCAAGGCGCTCGACGAGATGGAGGTCCGCACCCTCCTCTCCGGCGAGTACGACGAGCGCGAGGCGCTGGTCAACATCCGCGCCGAGGCCGGCGGCGTCGACGCCTCCGACTTCGCCGAGCGCCTCCAGCGCATGTACCTGCGCTGGGCCGAGCGGCACGGCTACTCGACGGAGATCTACGAGACCTCGTACGCGGAAGAGGCCGGCATCAAGTCGACCACCTTCGTGGTCAAGGCCCCCTACGCCTACGGCACCCTCTCCGTCGAGCAGGGCACCCACCGGCTGGTCCGCATCTCGCCCTTCGACAACCAGGGCCGTCGCCAGACCTCCTTCGCCGGTGTCGAGATCCTCCCGGTCGTCGAGTCCTCCGACCACGTCGAGATCGACGACTCCGACCTCCGCGTCGACGTCTACCGCGCCTCCGGCCCCGGCGGCCAGGGCGTCAACACGACCGACTCGGCCGTGCGCATCACGCACATCCCGACCGGCATCGTGGTCTCCTGCCAGAACGAGCGCTCCCAGATCCAGAACAAGGCGAGCGCCATGAACGTCCTCCAGGCCAAGCTGCTGGAGCGCCAGCGCCAGGAGGAGCGCGCCCGGATGGACGCCCTCAAGGACAGCGGCAGCTCCTGGGGCAACCAGATGCGCTCCTACGTCCTCCACCCGTACCAGATGGTCAAGGACCTCCGCACGGAGTTCGAGGTCGGCAACCCGCAGTCCGTCCTGGACGGCGAGATCGACGGCTTCCTGGAGGCGGGCATCCGCTGGCGCAAGCAGCAGGAGCAGGCGAGCTAGTCGCCCCTCGTCCTCAGGTGTCGGGCCCACTCCCCACGGGAGTGGGCCCGACCCTTTTGCGTACTCCGCGCACATGGGCCGGATTCGCGGGAGCAAGCGGGCGTAACGCGCGTCTGACGCTTTGTCGACATGGGAACTGGCCCTGCGGGAGCGGAAGTTCCGCGTTTACGTCACAGTTGCATCGCCGCATGCAGGGCAACTGGTGATCTTTCGGGCATCGCACGCGCAACGACCTTGACTGGTCATCGGAAACTCGGAAGGGTGGCACGCGGCATGCGTGTTACTGGGGCGCGTGTGAACGGGGGCAGGTCCAGCGAGTCGCTTCGACCGTGCCCAGCGTCCGAGCCCCGAGCGCAGCTCTACAGACGATTGAGCTACTGGGGGTAGCAGCCAGATGACGAAGAAGACGCGGGTTCGGGTCGCGCGGATAGCGGCCGGTGCGGTCATCGCCGCCGGCGCCTCGCTCACCGCCGCCGGTGCCGCCCAGGCCGTGGGCGTGAGCATCGGCTTCAGCACCGAGGTCACCAGCGAGGACCCGGGTTGCGAGATCGACCCGACGCTCTGCCCGGAGCCGACGAAGACGACGGACCCGGAGCCGACCAAGACGACGGACCCCGAGCCGACGAAGACCACGGACCCGGAGCCGACCAAGACGACGGACCCCGAGCCGACGAAGACCACGGACCCGGAGCCCACCAAGACGACGGACCCCGAGCCGACCAAGACGTCGAACCCGGAGCCCACCAAGACGTCGAACCCCGAGCCGACCAAGACCTCGGAGCCGGGCCCGACGGACTCCCCGAAGCCGACCGGTCAGCCGTCGACGCCGGGTGACGGCGACAACGACAACGGCGCCGGCACCTGCACCGTCGACCTCGACGGTGCCGAGTGCGTGGACAACGGCACGGACACCAACAACGCCGGCTCGCAGCCCGTCGAGCAGGGCAAGGCCAAGGAGGAGCTGGCCGAGACCGGCGCCGCCGAGACCTCGTTCCTGATCATCGGTGCGGCGACCATGATCGCCGGCGGCATCGGCTTCCGTATGCTGCCGCGCCTCGTGGGTGGCGGTCGCGCCGCCGTCTGAGCGGGCGCGTACGGCCGGTAGGGCGTGACGAGAGGGCCGGGGGTTCCGTGAACCCCCGGCCCTTCCTCTTGCGCGCTCTTCGGCTCGCCCGCGGGCTGCTACGCCCCCCGCAGCGCCGCCAGCAAGGCCATCGTCGCCACCAGGGCGAGGATCAGGGTCAGGAGCATGGCCGGGGTCAGACCCGTCGGCTGGGGCAGGCGCTCTCGGTTGGCGCGGCAGACGGGGCAGCGGCCCTCCGCGACGGGGGCCGCGCAGTTGGCGCACACCAGTCGGTCGTAGGTCATGCGCTCTCCTCCTCCCGCGCGGGGATCCTTGCGATCCGCACGAGCCTGGTGATCTTGACGATCCTTCGACCCCTTACCAAGGAGAACGGGCCGGGCCTTCCGGGCGTTCCCTTACCACTGTGCCAGCTCCGGCGGTTTTCGGCGCGCCCCGTGTGAGGGAGTACCGACGGGCGAAAAGGATAAAGCACACAAGTCCGGACCGCGACTGCGCGGGCCATCCCCGTTCGCGTATGGTCACGCACACCTACTCCCGGCCGACCGTGGTGCATCCGTGATTCGATTCGACAACGTCTCCAAGTCCTATCCGAAGCAGAACCGCCCCGCGCTCCGGGATGTGTCCCTGGAGATCGAGAAGGGGGAGTTCGTCTTCCTCGTCGGTTCCTCCGGCTCCGGAAAGTCGACCTTTCTGCGGCTGATCCTGCGCGAGGAGCGCACCAGCCAAGGTCAGGTGCACGTCCTGGGCAAGGACCTCGCCCGGCTGTCCAACTGGAAGGTGCCGCACATGCGGCGCCAGCTGGGGACGGTCTTCCAGGATTTCCGGCTGCTGCCGAACAAGACCGTCGCCGAGAACGTGGCCTTCGCCCAGGAGGTCATCGGCAAGCCGCGCGGCGAGATCCGCAAGGCCGTCCCCCAGGTGCTCGACCTGGTCGGCCTGGGCGGCAAGGAGGACCGCATGCCGGGCGAGCTGTCCGGTGGTGAGCAGCAGCGCGTCGCCATCGCGCGGGCCTTCGTCAACCGGCCGATGCTGCTGATCGCCGACGAGCCCACCGGCAACCTCGACCCGCAGACCTCCGTCGGCATCATGAAGCTGCTCGACCGGATCAACAGGACAGGGACCACCGTCGTCATGGCGACCCACGACCAGAACATCGTCGACCAGATGCGCAAGCGCGTCATCGAGCTCGAGAAGGGCCGGCTCGTCCGCGACCAGGCGCGCGGCGTCTACGGATATCAGCACTGAGCCGGTAGGGGATACAGACACATGCGCGCTCAGTTCGTGCTCTCGGAGATCATGGTCGGTCTCCGGCGCAATCTGACGATGACCTTCGCGGTCGTCGTCTCGGTGGCCCTCTCGCTCGCCCTGTTCGGCGGTGCGCTGCTCATGCGCGAGCAGGTCAGCACGATGAAGGACTACTGGTACGACAAGGTCAACGTCTCCATCTTCCTCTGCAACAAGAGTGACGGCGCCACCTCGCCCAAGTGCGCGAAGGGTGCGGTCACCGCGCAGCAGAAGGAGCAGATCGAGGCCGATCTGAAGAAGATGGACATCGTCGAGTCGGTCCACCGCGAGTCCGCCGACGAGGCCTACAAGCACTACAAGGAGCAGTACGGCGACACGGCCATCGCCTCGGTCGTCACCCCGGACCAGATGCAGGAGTCCTTCCGGGTCAAGCTGAAGGACCCGGAGAAGTACAAGGTCGTCGCGACCGCCTTCGCCGGGCGGGACGGCGTCGAGTCCGTCCAGGACCAGCGGGGCATCCTGCAGAACCTGTTCGACCTGATGAACGGCATGAACGTCGTCGCGCTGTACGTGATGGCGCTGATGCTGGTCATCGCGCTGATCCTGATCGTCAACACGGTGCGCGTCTCCGCCTTCAGCCGACGGCGTGAGACCGGCATCATGCGGCTGGTCGGCGCGACCAACTTCTACATCCAGATGCCGTTCATCATGGAGGCCGCCTTCGCCGGTCTCCTCGGCGGCGCCGTCGCCTCGGTGATGCTGCTGGTCGGGCGGTACTTCCTGATCGACCACGGCCTCGCGCTCGCCGACAAGATGGCCCTGGTCAACTTCATCGGATGGGACGCGGTGCTCTCCAAGCTGCCGCTGGTGATCGCGGTGGGCCTGCTGATGCCCGCCCTTGCCGCCTTCATCGCGCTGCGCAAGTACCTGAAGGTGTGACAGTCCACTCGGGGTGAGCGAATGGCGTCGTCCGGTCAACAGCCGTACGGCGCCATTCGCTTGTCCTAGAGTGGGCCGCATGCGTGCCGGTGCCGGCCCCGAGTTCTGTCGACGGCCCCGCGGAGTCCTCCGTGGGGCCGCTCTGACGTTGGTCTTCGCCGGGGTGCTCGGCACGGCGGCGGCCACCGGCTCGCTGCCGCGCCGGGAGCAGGCCCGCGAGCTCCTGCCGGCCCCCGCGGCGAGCCGCGCGACCGTCGACCGGGCGGCGCTGGCCCGCGCCGCCGCCGAGGCCGTCGCCGACGGCAAGTCCGGCAAGAAGGCCGCCGAGGAGTTCGTCAGCCGCAGCGGCGACCGCTGGGGCGCGGTGTACGACAAGCACGAGTACGCCGAGTTCGAGCAGGCCCTCGACGGCGCCTACACGGGCGTCGGCCTGTCCGCCCGCAGGACGGCCGGGGACCGGGTCGAGATCAGCCGGGTCCAGGGCGGCGGCCCGGCGGAACGGGCCGGGCTGCGCCCCGGCGACCTGCTCACCGCCGTCGACGGGCGCCCGGTCGCCGGCCTGTCCGTCTCCGAGGTCGTGTCGCTGCTGCGCGGCGAGGGCGTCTCCGGCTCCGCCGTCACCCTCGGCGTGGAGCGCGGTCGCGCCTCCTGGACGCAGGACCTGCGCCGGGCCCGGCTCACCACCCAGCCCGTCACCGTCCGCCGGCTCGACGACGGCACCGTGCTGATCAGGGTGGCCGCCTTCACCAAGGGCACGGGGGAGCGGGTCCGGGCGGCCGTGCGCTCGGCACCGTCCGGGGCCGGGGTCCTGCTCGACCTGCGCGGCAACGCCGGCGGCCTGCTCGCGGAGGCCGCGGTCGCCGCCTCCGCCTTCCTCGACGGCGGTCTTGTGGCCACGTACGACGTGGACGGCGAGCAGCGCGCGGTGTACGCGGAGGGCGGCGGCGACACCGTACGGCCGCTGGTGGCGCTGATCGACGGCGGCACCATGAGCGCGGCCGAGCTGCTGACCGGCGCCCTGCAGGACCGTGGCCGGGCCGTCACGGTCGGCTCCCGCACCTTCGGCAAGGGCTCGGTGCAGATGCCGAGCACGCTGCCCGACGGTTCCGTCGCCGAGCTCACCGTCGGCCACTACCGCACGCCCGCCGGGCACGCGGTGGACGGCCGGGGCATCACGCCGGACCTCACGGCGGGCGATCGGGCCGAGGAACGGGCCCGTACGGTATTGAGTGGCCTCGGAGGGGCCTCGTAGTGCGAAAATGAGCGCACTATGGCAAAGGGACTCGTCAACGTGCAGGGCAAGCCTGCGAACAAGAAGAGCCAGGACAAGGCGCCGGAGCGCAAGCTGATCGCGCAGAACAAGAAGGCGCGGCACGACTACCACATCATCGACACCTACGAGTGCGGTGTGGTGCTCATGGGCACCGAGGTGAAGTCGCTCCGGATGGGCCGGGCGTCGCTCGTCGACGGCTTCGTCCAGATCGAGGGCAACGAAGCCTGGCTGTACAACATCCACGTGCCCGAGTACATGCAGGGCAGCTGGACCAACCACTCGGCGAAGCGGAAGCGCAAGCTGCTGATGCACCGGGAGGAGATCGACAAGCTGGAGCAGAAGGCGTCCGAGACCGGTCACACGATCGTGCCCCTCGCCCTCTACTTCCTGGGCAGCCGGGTGAAGTGCGAGATCGCGCTCGCCAAGGGCAAGAAGGAGTACGACAAGCGGCAGACCCTGCGGGAGCAGCAGGACACCCGCGAGACCAACCGGGCCATCGCCGCGGCCAAGCGGCGTCAGCGGGCGAGCCAGGTGTAGCCGCCCGGGGTTAATACGCTGGCAACCGCGGCCCCCGGTCACGTACGATGGGGTCTGCACCTCACAGCGGGTGCGCAGTTTGAAAAATCAACATGGGGATGATCGGTTTCGACAGCGGATGTCGAAGCAGGGGAAGCGTGTCGAGGAAGCGGCAATGATCTCGTAAACCATATGTCGCAACCAATAATCGCCAACTCCAAGAGCGATAACTCCCGCTTCGCCCTCGCTGCCTAATTTTAGGTAACGAGTAGAAGCCTCTGTGAGGAGCGTCAGCCCGGGGGTGGTCCCGACCCGGATCCTGGCGTCATTTAGGGATCTAAACCTCTAGCCCCGGTCGCGGGGGCCTGAGGGAAATCAAACAGTGACTGAGCCCGTTCCGGACTTGTCTGGGTGATCCGGAGGGCTGAGAAACTCGTACCAGACTGCACACGGAGAAGCCCTCTTTCTGCACCGTTGGACGCGGGTTCGATTCCCGCCATCTCCACTCATCCCATGTGGGCGAAGGCCCGGTGGTCGTCATACGACCGCCGGGCCTTCGTCATGTCCGGACGCTCACAGCACCCGCGCGCTCCGGGTGAGAGCAAGGTTCCGCACCCGTCACCTCCCGCCACCGCCCTGAAACGCGGGCTTCCTAGCGTCGCCGTCATAGGGACACGACACCGTGGAGGTACGACATGGGCGGCCGGTGGATCGAACGGTGGGAGCCGGAGGACGAGGCGTTCTGGCGGGAGGGGGGCGAGCGGATCGCCCGCAGGAACCTGTGGTTCTCCGTGCTCGCCGAGCACATCGGCTTCTCGGTGTGGAGCCTGTGGTCCGTCATGGTCCTCTTCATGGGACCCGGGTACGGCGTCGACCCGGCCGGCAAGTTCTTCCTGATCGCGACCGCCACCCTGGTCGGCGCGTTCGTCCGCATCCCGTACACCTTCGCCGTCGCCCGCTTCGGCGGGCGCAACTGGACCGTCCTCAGCGCCCTGTTGCTCCTGCTGCCGACGGGCCTCGCCTACGCGGTGATGGAGCCGGGCACCTCGTACGGCACCTTCCTGCTCGTCGCCGCGCTCACCGGCGTCGGCGGCGGCAACTTCGCCTCCTCCATGACCAACATCAACGCCTTCTTCCCGCTGCGGAAGAAGGGCTGGGCACTCGGCCTCAACGCGGGCGGCGGCAACATCGGCGTCCCCGTCGTCCAGCTCGTCGGCCTCCTCGTCATCGGCACCGCCGGCGCCCTGCACCCGCGGCTCGTCCTCGGCGTCTACCTGCCGCTGATCGCCGTCGCGGCCGTGTGCGCCGCCCTGTTCATGGACAACCTCGCCCCCGTCAGGAACGACACCGGCGCCGTGCGGGAGGCCGTGACGGCCCGGCACACCTGGATCATGGCCTTCCTGTACGTGGGGACCTTCGGCTCCTTCATCGGCTACGGCTTCGCCTTCGGCCTGGTCCTGCAGACCCAGTTCGGGCGCACCCCGCTCCAGGCCGCCTCGCTCACCTTCATCGGCCCGCTGCTCGGCTCGCTCGTGCGGCCCGTCGGCGGCGCGCTCGCCGACCGGCACGGCGGCGCTCGCATCACCCTCGTGACCTTCGCCGCGATGGCCGCCGCCACCGGCGTCGTGATCTACGCGTCGGTCGTCGGATCGCTGAGCGTGTTCCTCGTCGGCTTCATCGCGCTCTTCGCCCTCAGCGGGCTCGGCAACGGCTCCACGTACAAGATGATCCCGGCGATCTTCCTCGCCCAGGCGCACCGCGAGGGCCTCGCGGGCGAGGCGGCCGAGGCGTACGGGAGGCGCGTCTCCGGGGCCGCCATGGGGCTCATCGGCGCGGTCGGCGCACTCGGCGGGCTCGGCATCAACCTGGCCTTCCGGCAGTCCTTCCTGACCGTCGGCAGCGGCACCGGGGCCTTCGTCGCCTTCCTCGCCTTCTACGCGGTGTGCATGGTGGTGACCTGGGCGGTATACCTTCGCCGGCCGTCCGGGACGGCCCCCGTGCCCGACACCGCGGCCGGCGCCGCCCAGGAGCCGACGGCCCGGCTCGGTTACGCCGAGGTGTGAGTCACCATGGCCCCGCACGGCCGTAACGACCAGGAAATGCGCGCGAACCGAGACCGACACGCGACCCCGGCAGTCTCGGGCGACATGGACGAGCAAGAGCGCGGCACGCAGGACCAGGGGCCCCTCGCCGGGTTCACCGTCGGAGTCACGGCGGCCCGGCGCGCGGACGAGCTGATCGCGCTGCTGCGCCGCCGCGGGGCGGCCGTCGTCCACGGGCCCGCGCTGCGGATCGTGCCGCTCGCCGACGACGCCGAACTCCTCGCCGCCACCACGGACCTCATCGACCACGCCCCGGACGTCGTCGTCGCCACCACGGCGATCGGCTTCCGCGGCTGGGTCGAGGCGGCCGACGGCTGGGGCTGCGGCGACCGGCTCCTCGACGTGCTCGGCGGGGTCGAACTCCTCGCCCGCGGCCCCAAGGTGAAGGGCGCGGTCCGCGCGGCCGGGCTCACCGAGTCCTGGTCGCCGTCCTCCGAGTCGATGGCGGAAGTCCTCGACCGGCTGCTCGCCGAGGGCGTCGCGGGGCGCCGGATCGCGCTCCAGCTGCACGGCGAGCCGCTGCCCGGGTTCGTGGAGGCGCTGGAGGAGGGCGGCGCGGAGGTCGTCGTCGTGCCCGTCTACCGGTGGATGCCACCCGAGGACACCGGACCGCTCGACCGGCTCCTGGACGCCGTCGTCGCCCGCGGCCTGGACGCGGTGACCTTCACGAGCGCCCCCGCCGCCGCCTCGCTGCTGCGCCGGGCGGAGCTACGGGGAGTCCTCGACGAGCTGGTCGCCGCGCTGCGCCACGGGGTGCTCGCGGTCTGCGTGGGGCCCGTGACCGCGCTCCCGCTCCAGGCGCTCGGCATCGACACGTACCAGCCCGAACGCTTCCGGCTCGGACCGCTGGTCGGCCTGCTCTGCCGGGAGCTGCCGGCCCGGGCCCGGGCGCTTCCGGTGGCCGGGCGCCGGATCGAGATCCGGGGGCACGCGGTCCTCGTCGACGACGCGCTGCGGCCGGTGCCGCCGGCCGGGATGGCCCTGCTCGGCCTGCTCGCCCGCCGCCCCGGCTGGGTGGTCGGCCGCGCGGAGCTGCTGCGGGCGCTGCCGGGCGCGGGGCGCGACGAGCACGCCGTCGAGACGGCGATGGCCCGGCTGCGGGCGGCCCTCGGCGCACCGAAGCTGATCCAGACGGTGGTCAAGCGCGGCTACCGGCTGGCGCTCGACCCGGTGGCGGAGACGAAGTACGAGGCGTAGGACGAGGCGTGGGGGGTCCCTCGTACGGAGGAACCCCCGGGGCCCCGTACGTGGGACCCCCGGAGGCCCCCGTCGCGCGACCCCCTACGGACCCGACCCCCTACGGACCCGACCCCTACAGATCCACCCCTACAGATCCACCCCTACGGATCCGCCCTGAGCATCGGTGTCCGCTCGTGGGCCTTCTGGCGGCCCGGGCGGAACAGCATGATGATCAGCCGCGAGCCCGGGGCCGTGAGCGGCTGGGCGGCGCAGATGGTGACGTGGCCGGTGCCCAGCAGGGCGTGGTGGAGGGGGCGCTCGTCGCCGTCCGGGTGGATGTGGGCCCCGCCCGCCTCCCACAGCGGGCCGAGGTCGGGGTCGGCGCGGACCTCGGCCTCGATCGCGCGCAGCGTCCCGTCCTCGGGGCGGACGGCGAGCGCGGCCCGCAGCTGGGGCAGGATCAGCGGCGCCCACACGGTCCGCCAGTCGACCAGGGTGGTGTCGCGGGCGGACCGGTCCAGGAGCATCCAGCGCATGGTGTTGGCGGGGGCCAGGCCGTCCGGGTACATCGCGGCGAAGTGCCGGTTGTGGGCCAGCAGGTTCCAGGACGCGTCGGTGATGTACGCCATGTGCCCGATGCCGTCCACGGCCTCCTGCCACACGCCGGGGACCTCCAGGCCGGAGGACGGGTGCAACGGGCCGGGCGGGTCGCCTATGCCCGCGTAGCGGCAGAGCGAGACCCACTCCTGCTCGTTGAGGCCGAAGAGCCGGGCGACCTGGCGCAGGTAGTCGGCCGGCGGATGGAGGTAGCGGCCGGTCTCCAGCCGGTTGTACGTGTCGACCGCGCGGCAGGTCAGCTCGTCGACCTGCTGCTGGGAGAGGCCGCGGGCACGCCGGCCGCGGCCGGTGGGCCGGGACAGCCCGTGGGCCTCGGGCGCGATCAGCGCGCGGCGTTCGCGGAGGAGGGCCCGGAGCCCGGTCCTGTTCACGCGCGCCCCCTGAATAAGTCAGTGCTTCATTTCCTAGGAAAAACAGTCCGTAGATAATAAACAGTTGAACATTGATGCTGTGGGGGCGTCCGCGCTGACCTGCGAGGACGCCTTCGGACGACCGGACGGTGCTTCCCCCGCGCCGCGCCGGTCCCGGCCGGCCCGGGCGGCTCCCCCGTACGCCCGGGCCGGCCCCCTTCGGGACCGTCGGCCACTCGGCCGGGAACCCGGGACGTCCGGCCTGACACATGGCCCCCTGGTGGCGTACGCTCGACGGCTGCCCAGTGCACGTCAGAAGGGGGCCCCTGTGGCCGCGCAGGAAGCCGTCGACACGGTCGGAGACCGTGAGATCGGTGTCGAACAGGAACATCTGGATCAGGTCTACCGCCGCCTCGAGGAGAAGATCCACGAAGCCGAGTTCCTGATGAACGACGCCGCACAGCGGGGTCAGGTCGGAACGCCCGGCGCGCTCGCCGAACGTGACGCACAGGTGTTCCGGGCCGGCATCCACCTCAACCGGCTCAACAACGAGTTCGAGGACTTCCTCTTCGGCCGGATCGATCTCCTCTTCGGCAAGGACGGGAAGAAGGGGCCCGACGGCGCCTACACCTCCGTCGAACCCGCGGAGGACGCCGTGCGGACCGAGGACGGCCGGCAGGTCGCCGAGATCGGCGAGACCCTCCACATCGGCCGGATCGGCGTCCTCGACGCCGACTACTCGCCGCTCGTCATCGACTGGCGGGCACCCGCAGCCGCCCCGTTCTACCGCTCGACCCCGGTGGACCCCGGCCGGGTGGTGCGCCGCCGGGTCATCCGCTCCAAGGGCCGCCAGGTCCTCGGCGTCGAGGACGACCTCATGCGCCCCGAGCTCACCGCCACCCTCGACGGGCACGAGCTGCCCGTCATCGGCGACGGCGCGCTCATGGCCGCCCTCGGGCAGGCCCGCAGCCACACCATGCGGGACATCGTCGCCTCCATCCAGGCCGAGCAGGACCTGGTCATCCGCGCCCCCGCCGCCTCCGTCACGTACGTCGAGGGCGGCCCCGGCACCGGCAAGACCGCCGTCGCCCTGCACCGCGCCGCCTACCTGCTCTACCAGGACCGGCGCCGCTACTCGGGCGGCATCCTCATCGTCTCGCCGACCCCGCTGCTCGTCTCGTACACCGAGGGCGTGCTGCCCTCGCTGGGCGAGGAGGGGCAGGTCGCCATCCGCGCCCTCGGCAGCCTGGTCGACGGCGTCGAGGCCGACGCCTACGACGAGCCCTCCGTCGCCCGGATCAAGGGCTCCTCCCGGATGCTCGCCGTGCTGCGCAAGGCCGCGCGCGGCGCCCTGGAGAACCCGCCGCCCAGGGCGCAGCTCGCCCTCGGCGACCCGGACGACGACGAGCACGACGGGAACGAGAACGACGGCGGCCCCGGCAGCGGCGCCGCGACCGGTACGCCCACCCTGCTGCGGGTCGTCGCCTTCGGCCGGCGCCTGGAGCTCGGCCCCGAGGACCTCAAGCGCATCCGCCACAACGTCCTCGGCGGCACCGCCCCCGTCAACCTGCTGCGCCCCCGCGCCCGCCGGCTGCTGCTCGACGCCCTGTACGCCAGGTCCGGCGCGGTCGGCCGGCACAGCGACCCCGAGCTCGCCGCCGAGCTGCGCTCCTCCTTCGACGAGGACGTGTCGACGGAGGACTCCTTCCTCGGCTTCCTCGACGCCTGGTGGCCCGAGCTCACCCCGCGCGGCGTCCTCGACGCCATGGGCGACGAGCGGCGGCTCGGCCGCTGGGCCCGCCGGGTGCTCAACCCGGGCGAGGTGCGCCGCCTCGCCCGCTCGCTGCGCCGCCCGGGGCTCTCGGTGCACGACGTGGCCCTGCTCGACGAGCTGTCCACGCTCCTCGGGGCACCGGCCCGGCCGCGCAGGAAGCGGGAGTACGACCCGCTGGACCAGCTCACCGGTCTGGAGGAGCTGATGCCCGTACGGGAGGAGACCCAGCGGGAGCGGGCCGAGCGCCTGGCGGCCGAGCGCACCGAGTACGCGCACGTCATCGTCGACGAGGCGCAGGACCTCACGCCCATGCAGTGGCGGATGGTCGGCCGCCGCGGCCGGCACGCCACCTGGACGGTCGTCGGCGACCCGGCCCAGTCCTCCTGGTCCGACCCGGACGAGGCCGCCGCGGCCCGCGACGAGGCCCTCGGCACCCGGCCGCGGCGCCGCTTCGAGCTCACCGTGAACTACCGCAACCCGGCGGAGATCGCCGAGCTCGCGGCGAAGGTGCTCGCGCTCGCCATGCCCGGCAAGGAGTCCCCCCGCGCGGTGCGCTCCACGGGCATCGAGCCCCGCTTCGTGGCGGTCGGGGGCGCGGAGAAGCCCGAGAAGGGCGCCTTGGCCGAAACCGTACGGTCGGAGGCCGAACGGCTCCTCGCACAGGTGGACGGAACGGTCGGCGTGGTCGTCGCGATGAACCGGCGCGCGGAGGCCGCGCGCTGGCTCGCCGGGCTGGGTGACCGGGTGGTGGCGCTCGGCTCCCTGGAGGCGAAGGGCCTGGAGTACGACGCCACGGTGGTGGTCTCGCCCGCGGAGATCGCGGACGAGTCGCCGGCCGGCCTGCGGGTGCTCTACGTGGCGCTCACCCGCTCCACGCAGGCGCTCACGGTGGTCTCGGGCGACCGTGACCTGCCGGACGGGGACGGGGTGCCGGACCTGCTGCGGGACTGAGGCCGGGCGGCACGCAGGGCCGCCCGGGGGCTCATTTCCGGTCAACTCGTGCCGCAGGAATCACTTGCCAGGGCGGTTTGTTAGCCTGGTCGTGACACCGGCTCGATCCAAGCCCCCGGGCCCAACCTTCGTCCCTCAGAGGGACCACTTGCCGCGAGGCGAGCATGGCGGGCCGGTGTCGCTCACGTGGGAGAGGTCCTCGTCGCCTTCGGGCGACGGGGGCCTCTTCCGTTTCCCCGGGTCTCTTCTGTTTCCGGCGCGTCTCTCGTATGGTGGAAACTACTTTCCGAAAACGAAACGACCGTATTACCTGCTACCCGCAGGTAGGTGCGACGATCGGAGGGCGTCGCCGGGCGAACCAGCCGGTGCGGCGTAGCAACGAAGTCAGTGAAAGCAGAGGAAAACGGACATGGCAACGGCGCCCAGCGTCTCGTACTCGATGACGGTCCGGCTCGAGGTGCCCGCGAGCGGCACCGCGGTCTCCCAGCTCACCACCGCCGTCGAGACCCACGGCGGTTCGGTCACCGGCCTCGACGTGACCGCCTCCGGCCACGAGAAGCTGCGGATCGACGTCACCATCGCCGCCACCTCCACCGCGCACGCCGACGAGATCGTCCAGCAGCTGCGCGGCATCGAGGGCGTCGTGCTCGGCAAGGTCTCCGACCGTACGTTCCTGATGCACCTCGGCGGCAAGATCGAGATGGCGTCCAAGCACCCCATCCGCAACCGTGACGACCTCTCGATGATCTACACCCCGGGCGTCGCCCGCGTGTGCATGGCGATCGCCGAGAACCCCGAGGACGCCCGCCGCCTCACCATCAAGCGCAACTCCGTCGCAGTCGTGACGGACGGCTCCGCGGTCCTCGGCCTCGGCAACATCGGCCCCATGGCCGCCCTGCCCGTGATGGAGGGCAAGGCGGCCCTCTTCAAGCGCTTCGCCGGCATCGACGCGTGGCCGATCTGCCTGGACACCCAGGACCCGGACGCGATCGTGGAGGTCGTCAAGGCCATCGCCCCCGGCTTCGCGGGCATCAACCTGGAGGACATCTCGGCGCCGCGCTGCTTCGAGATCGAGGCCCGGCTGCGCGAGGCCCTGGACATCCCGGTCTTCCACGACGACCAGCACGGCACCGCGATCGTCGTGCTCGCCTCGCTGACCAACGCCCTGCGCGTGGTCGGCAAGGGCATCGGCGACGTACGGGTCGTCATGTCCGGTGCGGGCGCGGCCGGTACGGCCATCCTGAAGCTGCTCATCGCCGCCGGCGTGAAGCACGCGGTCGTCGCCGACATCCACGGCGTCGTGCACGCGGGCCGCGAGGACCTGGTGGACGCCGAGCCGGACTCGCCGCTGCGCTGGATCGCCGACAACACCAACCCGGAGGGCGTCACCGGCACCCTCAAGGAGGCCGTGGTCGGCGCGGACGTCTTCATCGGCGTCTCGGCCCCCAACGTCCTCGGCGCGGCCGACGTGGCCGCCATGGCGGAGGGCGCGATCGTGTTCGCGCTCGCGAACCCGGACCCCGAGGTGGACCCGGCGATCGCCCGTCAGACGGCCGCCGTCGTGGCCACCGGCCGCTCGGACTTCCCCAACCAGATCAACAACGTGCTGGTCTTCCCCGGCGTCTTCCGCGGCCTCCTGGACGCCCAGTCCCGGACGGTCAACACGGAGATGATGCTGGCCGCCGCCAGCGCCCTCGCGGACGTCGTCACCGAGGACGAGCTGAACCCGAACTACATCATCCCGTCGGTCTTCAACGACAAGGTCGCCGGCGCGGTGGCCGGAGCGGTGCGCAACGCGGCGAAGGCGGCCGGTGCGGGCGCCTGAGCCCCTCCGGAGCGGCGGCTGCGTGTCGCGGTCGCCGCTTCCCAAACCCGCCTTTAGGGTGGTAGTTCGGCTCCGCACGGTCCGCGCGGAGTCGACGCTACGTCACCACCAGGGAACTCCGGCGTTTTTCGTGTGACCCATGAGGGTGCCGGAGGGGTGCCGGATTGGCGTTCCCGCCGCTGGTGGGGGCAGGATGCGTGTTTGGGCGCGAGGGTCTGTCAGCAGACCCGGGTCCGGGGACTGTCCGAGGGCCCTGGCAGCATCGGCTTCGATCTCACGCCTCACAGGCAAGAAAGACACGGGAGTAACAACATGAACCGCAGTGAGCTGGTGGCCGCCCTGGCCGACCGTGCCGAGGTGACCCGCAAGGACGCCGACGCCGTTCTGGCCGCGCTCGCCGAGACCGTCGGCGAGGTCGTCGCCAAGGGTGACGAGAAGGTCACCATCCCCGGCTTCCTGACCTTCGAGCGCACCCACCGTGCCGCTCGCACCGCTCGTAACCCGCAGACCGGCGACCCGATCAACATCCCGGCCGGCTACAGCGTGAAGGTCTCCGCGGGCTCGAAGCTCAAGGAAGCCGCCAAGGGCAAGTAAGGCAAGCGGCCTCCGGGCAGCTTGGTCCCAGGCCGCTGAAGCGGCCTGAGGCAGCGAAAAGGGCGGCCACCCTGTCAGGGGGTGGCCGCCCTCTCGTTTGCCCTTCAGAAGGCGTTGCAGGCGCTTACGGGCGCCCGCGACGGTCTAGACGAGCGCGCTGCCCGGGAGCTCGACCTTGGCGCCGAGCTCGACCAGCTTCTCCATGAAGTTCTCGTAGCCGCGGTTGATCAGCTCGATGCCGTGCACCCGCGAGGTGCCCTGGGCGGCGAGCGCCGCGATCAGGTACGAGAAGCCGCCGCGCAGGTCGGGGATGACCAGGTCGGCGCCCTGGAGCTTGGTGGGGCCGCTGACGACCGCCGAGTGCAGGAAGTTGCGCTGGCCGAAGCGGCAGTCCGAGCCGCCCAGGCACTCGCGGTACAGCTGGATGTGCGCGCCCATCTGGTTCAGCGCCGAGGTGAAGCCGAGCCGCGACTCGTACACCGTCTCGTGCACGATGGACAGGCCCGAGGCCTGCGTCAGGGCGACGACCAGCGGCTGCTGCCAGTCGGTCTGGAAGCCGGGGTGGACGTCGGTCTCCAGGGCGATCGCGTTGAGCGAGCCGCCCGGGTGCCAGAAGCGGATGCCCTCGTCGTCGATCTCGAAGGCGCCGCCGACCTTCCGGTACGTGTTGAGGAAGGTCATCATCGAGCGCTGCTGCGCGCCGCGCACGTAGATGTCGCCCTCGGTGGCCAGCGCCGCCGACGCCCAGGAAGCCGCCTCCAGGCGGTCCGAGAGGGCGTGGTGGTTGTAGCCGCCCAGCTTGTCCACACCGGTGATCCGGATGGTCCGGTCGGTGTCCATGGCGATGATCGCGCCCATCTTCTGCAGTACGCAGATGAGGTCCTCGATCTCCGGCTCCACGGCCGCGTTGGACAGCTCGGTGACGCCCTCCGCGAGGACCGCGGTCAGCAGCACCTGCTCGGTCGCGCCGACCGAGGGGTAGGGCAGGGCGATCTTGGTGCCGCGCAGCCGCTGCGGGGCCTCCAGGTACTGGCCGTCCGCCCGCTTCTCGATGGTCGCGCCGAACTTGCGGAGCACGTCGAAGTGGAAGTCGATCGGCCGGCCGCCGATGTCGCAGCCGCCCAGGCCCGGGATGAAGGCGTGGCCGAGGCGGTGCAGCAGCGGGCCGCAGAAGAGGATCGGGATCCGCGAGGAGCCGGCGTGCGCGTCGATGTCGGCCACGTTGGCCGACTCCACGTGCGTCGGGTCCATGATCAGCTCACCCGGCTCCTCGCCGGGGCGGACCGTCACACCGTGCAGCTGGAGCAGTCCGCGGACCACGCGGACGTCTCGGATGTCGGGCACGTTGCGCAGTCGGCTCGGCTCACTGCCGAGCAGGGCGGCGACCATCGCCTTGGGCACGAGGTTCTTCGCGCCGCGGACGCGGATCTCGCCCTCCAGCGGGGTGCCACCATGGACAAGCAGTACGTCATGGCTGTCTGTGCCGGTCATGAATCTCGCGTTCCGGGTCGTCGGTCGGGTGGCCAGAGAAAAGGGTAAGGGGCCATGGGACCCCAGGTGTGTGGCTGAGGGGGCCCCACGAACGTAATGAATTCGGCACAACACCCTCCGTCCCCGTGATCTTGCGGAGCGTCACCGTCCGCTTGGCCCGGCGCCGGACCGGCCGGGCCTCCCACGCGCCCCGCTGACCTGCGGTGCCGCCCGCCTGCCCCGGATCCCCCCGGACAACCCCCCGGAACGCCGAAGATGCGAGATCATGTGTCGCATGACCGAGGTGTCCTCGCTCACAGGACGGCTGCTCGTGGCCACCCCCGCGCTGGCGGATCCCAACTTCGACCGCGCGGTCGTCCTGTTGCTCGACCACGACGACGAGGGTTCCCTCGGCGTGGTTCTCAACCGGCCGACCCCGATAACGGTCGGCGACATCCTCGCGCCCTGGGCCGAACTGGCCGGTGAGCCGGGCGTCGTCTTCCAGGGCGGCCCGGTCTCCCTCGACGCGGCCCTCGGCATCGCGGTCATCCCCGGCGACGAGGGCCCGCTCGGCTGGCGGCGGGTGTTCGGGGCGATCGGCCTGGTCGACCTGGAGACCCCGCCCGAGCTGCTCGGCCCGGCCATCGGCGCCCTGCGGATCTTCGCCGGTTACGCGGGCTGGGGCCCCGGCCAGCTGGAGTCCGAGCTCGGCGACGGCGCCTGGTACGTGGTGGAGTCCGAACCCGGCGACGTCTCCTCGCCGCACCCCGAGAGCCTCTGGCGGCAGGTCCTGCGCCGCCAGCGCGGCGAGCTCGCGATGGTGGCCACGTATCCGGACGATCCGTCGCTGAACTGAGGGACGATCCGCCGCCGGACTTTCAGTACCCTTGGGTCCCATGAGCACTCTCGAGCCCGAGCGCGGGGCAGGTACGGGAACCCTCGTGGAGCCGACGCCGCAGGTGTCCCACGGTGACGGCGACCACGAGCGCTACGCGCACTACGTCCAGAAGGACAAGATCATGGCGAGTGCCCTCGACGGCACTCCCGTGGTGGCACTGTGCGGCAAGGTCTGGGTACCGGGGCGCGACCCCAAGAAGTACCCGGTCTGCCCGATGTGCAAGGAGATCTACGAGTCCATGGGCTCCGGCGGGGACAAGGACAAGGACAAGGGCGGCAAGGACAAGTAGTCCGGACCGCCGGCAGTCGGGAACGGCCCCCGGCGCGCGCACTTCGGTGCGCGCGCCGGGGGCCGTTCGCGTTGCACAGGGTGCTTCGGCCGGTCACAGAGTGGTGGAGACCTCTTGTCGCGGCGTTGGTCCGCCCATAACCTCACGGCTGTTGTGCAGTGCGAAACGCCCGTTGCATATAG
This sequence comes from Streptomyces sp. NPDC093111, assembly GCF_040683955.1. Classification (NCBI taxonomy): domain Bacteria; kingdom Bacillati; phylum Actinomycetota; class Actinomycetes; order Kitasatosporales; family Streptomycetaceae; genus Streptomyces; species Streptomyces sp. NPDC093111. The sequence goes on from NZ_JBFBNW010000002.1 coordinate 62,675, forward strand.
TGCAACGACTGTGTGGAGGGGACCGCCGTGAAGACTCCTGCCCGAATCGCCGTACCCATCGCTCTCCTGGCCCTGGCCGCCTGTGCCCCGCAGACCTCGGGCGGCGCGGCAGGCACCGACGACAAGAGCGGCACCCTGCGCGTCTGGCTCTTCCAGGAAGTCGCCAACAAGCCCAAGGAACAGGTCGTCGACCAGGCCGTCGCCGCCTTCGAGAAGCGCCACAAGGGCGCCAGGGTCGAGGTCGAGTACATCCCCGTCGAGAGCCGCGCCCAGCGCGTCAAGGCCGCCTTCAACGACCCGAAGTCCGCACCCGACCTCATCGAGTACGGCAACACCGACACCGCCGGCTACGTCAAGGACGGCGGACTCGCCGACATCACCGCCGAGTTCGGCGCCTGGGACGAGGCCAAGGACACCGACCCCACCGCCCGGTCCTCCGTCACCGTCGGCGGCAAGGTCTACGGCGCCCCGCTCTTCGTCGGCGTCCGCGCGCTCTACTACCGGACCGACGTCCTCGCCGGACTCGGCCTGAGCGCCCCCAAGACCCAGGCCGAACTCATCAGCACCGCCAAGAAGATCCGCAAGGCCAGGCCCGAGCTCTACGGCATGGCCGTCGGCGGCGCCTACACCTACGGCGCCATGCCCTTCATCTGGGCCAACGGCGGCGAACTCGCCACCGGCACCGGCACCTCGGGCGACCCGTACAAGGCCGCCGTCAACAGCGAGGCCGCCCGCAAGGGCATCGCCTCCTACGCCTCGCTCTTCGGCGACGACAACTGCCCCGCCGCCAAGTGCGCCCAGATGGGCGGCAACGCCACCGTCACCGCCTTCGCCTCCGGCAAGGCCGCCATGGCCATCGGCGGCGACTTCAGCCACGCCGCCGTCGAGGCCGGCACCGTCAAGGGCAAGTACGCCGTCGTGCCGCTGCCCGGCACCACCCCCGGCTCCCTCGCCCCCGCCTTCGCCGGCGGCAACAACATCGGCGTCCTCAAGAGCACCTCCCACCGCACCCTCGCCGTCGACCTCATGAAGTCGCTCACCGGCAAGGAGACCCAGGGCCGCCTCTTCGACGCCATGGGCTTCCTCCCCACCTACACCGACGTCCGGCAGCAGGCCGCGGCCCGCGAACCCTTCGTGAAGCCCTTCATCGACGCCCTCGGCGCCGGCGCCAAGTTCGTCCCCGCCTCGGCCGGCTGGGGCCAGATCGACGCCTCGCTCGTCCTCCCCACGATGTTCCAGGAGGTCGTCAGCGGCCGGAAGGACGTCCCCGCGGCCTCTGACGACGCCGCGAAGAAGATGGACGCGGCCTTCGCGGCGGCGGGCTGAGGCCGGGACCCGAACCATGACCACGGCACCCCGCACCGAGAAAGCCGCGCCCGCACCCGCCGGCGCGCGGCTTCCCGGACCCCGCGCCCCCCGCCCGCCCCGGCGGACCCCCCGCCGCCACGGCGGCTCCGCCTGGACCCCCTGGCTCTACCTGCTCCCCGCCCTCGTCGTCCTCGGCGGCCTGCTGCTCTACCCGATCTACCAGCTCGGCCTGATCTCCTTCCTGGAGTACACCCAGGCCCAGGTCAGCGGGGGACAGCCGACCACCTTCCAGGGCCTCGGCAACTACGCCACGCTCTTCTCCGACCCCCAGTTCCGGCAGGTCCTCCTCGCCACCGTCCTCTTCGCCGCCGCCTGCGTCGTCGCCACCCTCGCCGTCGGCTGCGCCCTCGCCGTCCTGCTCACCCGGATCCGCGCCCTGCCCCGGCTCGCCCTGATGCTGGCCGCGCTCGGCGCCTGGGCCACCCCCGCCGTCACCGGCTCCACCGTCTGGGTCTTCCTCTTCGACCCGGACTACGGGCCGGTCAACCGGGTCCTCGGGCTCGGCGACCTCTCCTGGACCTACGGCCGGTACAGCGCCTTCGCCCTGGTCCTCTTCGAGGTCGTCTGGTGCTCGTTCCCCTTCGTGATGGTCACCGTCTACGCCGGCATCAAGGCCATCCCGTCCGAGGTCCTGGAGGCCGCCGCCCTCGACGGCGCCTCGCAGTGGCGCATCTGGCGCTCCGTCACGGCACCCATGCTGCGGCCCATCCTGGTCGTCGTCACGATCCAGTCGATCATCTGGGACTTCAAGGTCTTCACCCAGATCTACGTGATGACGGGCGGCGGCGGCATCGCCGGACAGAACCTCGTCCTCAACGTGTACGCCTACCAGAAGGCCTTCGCGTCCTCCCAGTACAGCCTGGGCTCCGCCATCGGCGTGGTCATGCTGCTCATCCTGCTGACCGTGACGCTGGTCTACCTGCGCCTGCTGCGCCGACAGGGGGAAGAACTGTGAGCTCCGCCGGACTCCGCACCTCCGGGTTCCGTATCCGTTTCCGTGCCGGTCTCCGCGTCCGCCGCCCCGGGCGGCTCGCCGCCGAGGCCGCGGCCCTGCTGGTCGCCGCCGCCGTGGCCTTCCCGCTGTACTGGATGGTCCTGTCGGCCTTCAAGCCGGCCGGCGAGGTCCAGTCCACCGCACCCCGGCCGTGGACGCTCTCCCCGTCCCTGGACTCCTTCCGGCGCGTCTTCGAACAGCAGGAGTTCGGGCGCTACTTCCTCAACTCGCTGATCGTCGCGGGCACGGTCGTGCTCGCCTCCGCCGTCATCGCCTTCCTCGCGGCCACCGCCGTCACCCGGTTCCGGTTCCGCTTCCGCACCACCCTGCTGATCATGTTCCTGGTCGCGCAGATGGTCCCGATCGAGGCGCTGACGATCCCGCTGTTCTTCCTCATGCGGGACTTCGGGCAGCTCAACACCCTGGGCTCGCTGATCCTGCCGCACATCGCCTTCTCGCTGCCGTTCGCGATCTGGATGCTCCGCGGCTTCGTCAAGGCGGTGCCGGAGGCGCTGGAGGAGCAGGCGATGATCGACGGCGCGAGCCGCACCCGCTTCCTGTGGCAGATCCTCTTCCCGCTGGTCTTCCCCGGGCTCGTCGCCACCAGCGTCTTCTCGTTCATCTCGACCTGGAACGACTTCCTCTTCGCCAAGTCCTTCCTGATCAGCGACACCTCGCAGTCGACCCTCCCGATGGCGCTGCTCGTCTTCTTCAAGCCCGACGAGAACGACTGGGGAGGGATCATGGCCGGGTCGACCGTGATGACCCTCCCGGTGCTCGTCTTCTTCGTACTCGTACAGCGCCGCCTGGTCTCGGGACTGGGCGGGGCGGTGAAGGACTAGGGACCACCAGATGACCGACGAGAACCCGGCGGAAGAGAACATGACCGACGAGAACCTGACGGACGAGGGGCTGACGGACGGGGGGCCGACGGACGGGGGCGTGGTGGACGAGGGCCTGGTGCGCGAGGGCCTGACGGGCGGGGGCCTGGTGCACGAAGGGCTCGGGCACGGTCGCGGACCCGTCCACGCGCGCGGCCACGAGCTCGTTCCCGCGCCGGTGACGGTGCTGGGCCTCACGGGCGCCGGTGCCGACGGCGGCTTCGTCCTGGGCCCGGCGACCGTCGTCGACGCCGGACCCGGCACCGAGGGCGCCGCCCGGTGGCTGCGCGCCACGGTCGGCGCGGCGACCGGCCTGGACCTCGCGCCGGGCACGCCGGGCACGCCGGGCACGCCGGGCACGCCGGCGGCGCCCCCCGCGCCGGGCGCACCCCCCGCGCCGGGCGCACCCCCCGCGCCGGGCGCACCCTCCGCGCCGGGCGCGCCCGGCGACGGCGGGGTCGTCCGCCTCCGGATCGACCCCGACGCCGTCGGCGACCTGGGCCCCGAGGGCTACCGCCTGTCGGTGGACGCGGACGGCGTCTCCGTGCGCGGCGGGTCGGCCGCCGGGGTCTTCTGGGGGCTCCAGACGCTCCGCCAGCTCCTCGGCCCCGACGCGCACCGCCGGGCGCCCCTGGACCGCGCCCGCCGCTGGACGGTGCCCGGCACCGACATCGCCGACGGCCCGCGCTTCGCCTGGCGCGGCCTGATGCTCGACGTCGCCCGCCACTTCATGCCCAAGGACGACGTGCTGCGGCAGCTCGACCTGATGGCCGCCCACAAGCTGAACGTCCTCCACCTCCACCTCACCGACGACCAGGGCTGGCGCATCGAGATCAAGCGGCACCCGCGCCTCACCGAGACCGGCTCCTGGCGGGCGCGCAGCAAGTGGGGGCACCGGGCGTCACCGCTGTGGAACGACACCCCGCACGGCGGCTTCTACACCCAGGACGACCTCCGCGAGATCGTCGCCTACGCCGCCGCCCGGCATATCTCGGTCGTCCCCGAGATCGACGTCCCCGGCCACTCGCAGGCCGCCATCGCCGCGTACCCGGAACTGGGCAACACCGACGTCATCGACACCACCACCCTCTCCGTCTGGGACACCTGGGGGGTCACTCCGAACGTACTCGCCCCCACTGACAAGGTCCTGCGCTTCTACGAGGGCGTCTTCGAGGAGGTGCTCGACCTCTTCCCGGCCGAGGTCTCCCCGTTCGTGCACATCGGCGGCGACGAGTGCCCCAAGGACCAGTGGAAGGCATCGGCCACCGCGCAGGCCCGCATCGAGGAGCTCGGCGTCGGCGACGAGGACGGCCTCCAGTCCTGGTTCGTCCGCCACTTCGACCGCTGGCTCGCGGACCGCGGCCGCCGCCTCATCGGCTGGGACGAGATCCTGGAGGGCGGCCTCGCGCCCGGCGCGGCCGTCTCGTCCTGGCGCGGCTACGCGGGCGGGATCACCGCCGCCGAGGCCGGCCACGACGTGGTGATGTGCCCCGAGCAGCAGGTGTACCTGGACCACCGTCAGGCGCCAGGCGAGGAGGAGCCGATGCCCATCGGATACGTACGGACCCTGGCGGACGTCTACCGCTTCGAGCCCGTCCCGCCGGGTCTCGCGCCCGAGGCCGCCGCCCACATCCTGGGAACCCAGGCCAACGTGTGGACCGAGGTGATGGAGAACCGGGCCCGCGTCGACTACCAGACCTACCCCCGGCTCGCCGCCTTCGCCGAGGTCGCCTGGTCCCGCCTGCCCGCCCCCGAGGCACGCGATCACGCCGACTTCGAGCGCCGGATGGACGTCCACTACCGGCGCCTCGACGCCCTCGGCGTGGACTACCGCCCGCCCGCCGGACCGCACCCCTGGCAGCGCCGCCCCGGCATCCAGGGCCGCCCCATCGAGGGGGCACCCCCGAACGTGTGAGGCACCTATCGCCCCGACGTCACCCAAGAGCGGCAAAAGGGAAGTTACCGTCGCTCGGGAAGATCCCCGCACGTCCTGGACGGAACCGTCCTTCGCGGACCCTCGCGACGTACGGCTCGGAAGATGTGCCAGAGTTGCCACGTCCAGGCTGTGAGCACGTACGGTACGGCCACACAGGCGTGACAGCCGGGGACGGTCGGGGATCACCGGGACACCGGGAAGGGGCAGCGGGTTGACCACGCACGCACCACAGACGGCATCACGGGCGGCGCGGTCCGTGACGCTGCCCGTCTCGCTGGACGAGGCCGTGGCGGCGCTCACCGCCATGCCGGCCGCCGTCCCCGTGGCCGGCGGCACCGATCTGATGGCCGCCGTCAACCGCGGCCAGCTGCGCCCCGCCGGCCTGGTCGGCCTCAGCCGGATCAACGAGATCCGCGGCTGGCAGTACCAGGACGGCCACGCGCTGCTGGGCGCCGGTCTCACCCACGCCCGGATGGGCCGCCCCGACTTCGCGGCCCTCATCCCCGCCCTGGCCGCCGCCTCGCGCGTCGCGGGCCCGCCCCAGATCCGCAACGCCGGCACGCTCGGCGGCAACATCGTGACCGCGGCGCCCACCGGCGACTCGCTGCCGGTGCTGGCCGCCCTGGAGGCCGAGCTGGTCGTCGTCGGCCCGCTCGGCAGCCGCGAGCTGCCCGTCAGCCACCTGCTGGCCGGCCGGGACCTGCTGGCCCCCGGCGAGCTGGTCGCCTTCGTGCGCGTACCGCTGCTGCACGCCCCCCAGGTCTTCCTGAAGGCCACCGGCCGCACCGGCCCGGCCCGCGCCAACGCCTCCGTCGCCGTCGTCCTCGACCCGGCGCGCCGCGGGGTGCGCTGCGCGGTCGGCGCCGTCGCGCCGATGCCGCTGCGCCCGCTGGAGGCGGAGCAGTGGATCGCCTCGCTGGTGGACTGGGACGGGGAGCGGGGCCTGGCCCCGGAGGCGCTGGCGGCGTTCGGCGACTACGTGGCCGCCGCCTGCATCCCGGACCCGCAGGGCGACGAACAGTTGCCCCCGGCCGTACTGCATCTGCGGCGCACGGTCGCCGCGCTGGCCCGACGGGCACTGGGGAGGGCGCTGTCATGAGCGACGAGACACCGGAGAACCGCGGTACGGGCGGCTGGCAGCCGATCCCGCAGAGCGAGGGGTACGACGGCGACGCCACGGCCTTCGTGCAACTGCCGCCCGAGTTCATGCTGGAGGGCGTCCCGCTGGAGGCGCCGGGCCACGGCTACGTACCGCCGATGATCACCCCGCTGGTACCCCTGGCGGCGACGGACCCGACGGCCACGGGGACGTGGCCGGCGCAGGGGCAGGTGCAGACGCAGGGGCACGCGCAGGCTCAGACGCAGGGGCAGGTGCAGGCGGAGCGCGCACCGGAGGAGCATCCGTTCCCGCAGGCCCCGCACTTCCCCCACGGCTCGCAGGGCGGTCACGCCCCGCAGGTGCCGCCGGGTGCGCAGGGTGTGCAGGGTGCTCAGGACTTCCGGGAGTTCGGGGAGTTCCAGGAGCACCGGGAGTACCAGGAGCGCCTGGAGCATCGGGAGTCTCAGGAGCACCGGGAGTACCAGGAGCGCCTGGAGCATCGGGAGTCTCAGGAGCACCAAGGCTTCCAGGAGCTCCAGGGCTTCCAGGACTTCCCGCAGGAGCAGACGGCGTCGTGGACGATCCCGACGATCGAGGACGGCTCGGACGTCCTGGACGACTCGGGCGAGTACACGGCGGCACGGCTCGCCCCGTACGCGGCCGGCGCACCGGCCACGCTGCCCGGGGGCGCGCCCGCGCCGTGGGCGGTGCAGGAGCAGGCCGCCGAGCTGCCGGTCGAGCCGGAGCCCGTACCGGAGCCGGCAGGTGAGCGGGCGCCGGATGGGGCCGCGGACCACGCTCCGGATCAGCCCCTGACGCGGATCCCGGACCAGGCCGCGGACGAGGTCCGGGACCAAGCCCCGGACGAGGCACCGGAACCGGCCCAGGAGCAGCTCCCGGACCAGACCCCGGAAGCGGCCCGGACACAGGCCGAGGCCGACGCGCAGGCACAGGCACAGGCACAGGCCGAGGCCCAGACCCCCGACGCTCCCGCCCTTCCTCCCACCCTCCCCGCCGACCCGCTGCCGCCCGTCGACATGTCGACCGACAGCGACGAGCACCCCACCACCTCGTACGCGCTGCGCGTCAACGGCGCCGACCGCCCGGTCACGGACTCGTGGATCGGCGAGTCGCTGCTGTACGTGCTGCGCGAGCGCCTCGGCCTCGCCGGGGCGAAGGACGGCTGCTCGCAGGGCGAGTGCGGCGCGTGCAACGTGCAGGTGGACGGGCGTCTGGTCGCGTCCTGCCTGGTGCCGGCGGCGACGGCGGCCGGGTGCGAGGTGCGGACGGTCGAGGGCCTGGCCGTGGACGGGGAGCCGTCCGACGTGCAGCGGGCGCTCGCGAAGTGCGGGGTGCAGTGCGGTTTCTGCATCCCGGGCATGGCGATGACCGTGCACGACCTCCTCGAAGGCAACCACGCGCCCAACGAGCTGGAGACCCGGCAGGCGCTCTGCGGCAACCTGTGCCGCTGCTCCGGCTACCGCGGCGTGCTCGAAGCCGTACAGGAGGTCGTCAGCGGCCGAGAGGCGGCGGCGGAGGCGGAGACGGGCGAGGAGGCCCGCATCCCGCACCAGATTCCCCACCCGTTCGACGGAGGCACGGCGTGAGCAGCGAAACGACCACGGAGCCGCCGGCGGGCCTCGGGCTCGGCATCGGCATCGGCGTCTCGCTCCCGCAGGCCGACGCGCGGGCGAAGACCGAGGGCACCTTCCCGTACGCCTCCGACCTGTGGGCCGAGGGTCTGCTGTGGGCGGCGATCCTGCGCTCGCCGCACCCGCACGCGCGGATCGTGTCGATCGACACGACGGCCGCTGCCGAGATGCCGGGAGTACGGGCGGTGGTGACCCACGCCGACGTGCCGGGCGCGGTCACGTACGGCCGCACGGTGGCCGACCGGCCGGTGTTCGCCGCCGAACTCGTACGGCACCACGGCGAGGCGATCGCCGCGGTGGCCGCCGACCACCCGGACACGGCACGGCTCGCGGCCGCGGCCATCGCGGTCGAGTACGAGGTCCTGGAGCCGGTCACGGACCCGGAGAAGGCGTTCGCGGCGCCGCCGCTGCACCCGGACGGCAACCTGATCCGGCACATCCCGCTCGGCTTCGGCGACCAGGAGGCGACCGGCGACATCGTCGTCGAGGGCCTGTACCGGATCGGGCGGCAGGACACCGCGCCCATCGGGGCCGAGGCGGCGCTGGCCGTGCCGCGTCCCGACGGGGGCGTGGAGCTGTACACGGCGTCGACCGACCCGCACACCGACCGTGACCTGGCGGCGGCCTGCTTCGGGCTGCCGCCGGACCAGGTCAAGCTGGTCGTGACGGGCGTCCCGGGCGCGACGGGCGACCGCGAGGACCCCGGCTTCCAGATCCCGCTGGGGCTGCTCGCGCTGCGCACCGGCTGCCCGGTGAAGCTGACGGCGACCCGCGAGGAGTCGTTCCTCGGCCACGCGCACCGCCACCCGACCCTGCTGCGCTACCGCCACCACGCGGACGCGGAGGGCCGCCTGGTGAAGGTGGAGGCGCAGATCCTGCTGGACGCGGGCGCGTACGCGGACTCGTCGTCGGAGTCGCTGGCGGCGGCCGTGTCGTTCGCCTGCGGGCCGTACGTGGTGCCGCACGCCTTCGTCGAGGGCTGGGCGGTGCGCACGAACAACCCGCCGTCGGGGCATGTGCGGGGCGAGGGCGCGATGCAGGTGTGCGCGGCGTACGAGGCGCAGATGGACAAGCTGGCGGCGCGCGTCGGCGTCGACGGCGCGGAGATCCGGATGCGCAACGTGCTGGCCACGGGCGACATCCTGCCCACCGGCCAGACGGTGACGTGCCCGGCCCCGGTGGCCGAACTCCTCTCGGCCGTACGCGACTTCCCGCTCCCCGCGCTCCCCGTGGACTCCCCGGAGGAGGACTGGCTGCTGCCCGGCGGCCCGGACGGCGCGGGGGAGCCCGGCGCGGTACGGCGGGGCGTCGGCTACGCGCTCGGCATGGTGCACATGCTGGGCGCGGAGGGCACGGACGAGGTCTCGACGGCCACGGTCCGGGTGCACGGCGGGGTGGCCACGGTCATCTGCGCGGCCGTGGACACGGGCTCCGGCTTCACGACCCTGGCCCGCCAGATCGTCCAGGAGACCCTGGGCATCGACGAGGTCCACGTAGCCCCGGTGGACACCGACCAGCCCCCGGCGGGCCCGGCGACCCACGGCCGCCACACCTGGGTGTCGGGCGGCGCGGTGGAGCGCGCGGCGAAGATGGTCCGGACCCAGCTCCTGCAGCCGCTGGCGCACAAGTTCGGCATGTCGACGGAGCTGCTCCAGATCACCGACGGCAAGATCACCTCGTACGACGGGGTGCTGTCCACCACGGTCACCGAGGCCCTGGACGGCAAGGAGCTCTGGGCCACCGCCCAGTGCCGCCCCCACCCCACCGAACCCCTCGACGAGTCGGGCCAGGGGGACGCCTTCGTCGGCCTCGCCTTCTGCGCGATCCGCGCGGTGGTGGACGTCGACGTGGAGATCGGCACGATCCGGGTGGTCGAGATGGCCGTCGCCCAGGACGTCGGCCGCATCCTCAACCCGGCGCAGCTGGCCACCCGCATCGAGGCCGGCATCACCCAGGGCGTCGGCGCGGCCCTCACCGAGAACCTCCGCACCTCCCGCGGTCTGGTCCGCCACCCCGACCTGACCGGCTACGCCCTCCCGACCTCGCTCGACGCCCCCGACATTCGCATCGTGAAACTCGTCGAGGAACGCGACGTCCTGGCCCCCTTCGGCGCCAAACCCGCCAGCGCCGTCCCGGTCGTGACCTCCCCGGCCGCAGTGGCCTCAGCGGTCCGCGCAGCCACCGGACGCCCCGTCAACCGCCTGCCGATCAGGCCGCAGGCGGCGGTCGTCGTGCCCAATTCGTAACCATGTGAGCTGCGTTGCGTGTGCAACCCGGAGGTGCGCGCTGTCCGTCGTCTTGACTACCATGAACTCCTGACTTGTCGAACGGGGAGGCGCTATGGCGGAGGCGACGGACAGCGGGGGAGTCGTGAACACGGCACTCTCCCTGATGCCCCTGATGGGCGGCGTCGGCGCGGTGGCCGGGGCGGCCGCCAGCTTGGCCGTCGAGGTGAACGAGCTGGCGCACCTGAAGGACCGCGTGGACGCGCTGCTCACGGGCTTCGAGGGCTCGAACGCCGGCCCGGGCAAGATCGGCGAGGACTGGCTCGAAGAGGCCGCGCTGGCGGGCCCGGGGTTCCACGAGGCGGGCTTCCTCTTCTCCAGCTTCGACGTCGTCCGGGCCGAACTGCTCAAGTTCTCCAAGGTGCTGGGGCTCCAGATGGAGAGCATGAAGATCGCGATCGACCTGTCCAAGAGCGGGTACGAGAACATCGACGACGACATCCGCCGGCGGATGCGGGCGCTCAACACGCAGATCACGGACCTGCAGGACACCGGCGAGAAGAAGAACGCCCAGCACACCGTGAGCGGTGCCGCTCCGCGGACCGACGCGCCCGCGGCCGGCGGAGACGCGCAGGGCGACTATCAGTGAACCACTGGACGGAAACGGGGGAAGAGTCGCATGGGTAAGGGGCCGAAAACACCTGAAGCGAAGTCGACGCCGCTGGAAGGCATGTCGAACGAGCAGCTGCTGGCGATGCTGACTCCCATCCAGCACGCCCGCGCCGAGGCCCTCTCGGGCAAGCTCAAGGGCGCCGCGGAGGAGATCACCAAGATCGCCGAGTACCTGCGCGCCCGCGCCAACGGCGGCCTCAGCTGGAAGGGCATGGCGGCGGAGTCCTTCGTCGAGTGGACCGCGGCCACGGCGAGCGCCACGTTCTACCTCGCCAAGTACACCCAGCTGGCGGGCGAGTGCCTGGCCGAGTCGGCCCAGGCCATGGCCCAGGCCAAGAGCGGAGTCGACCAGCTCGCCAAGACGAGCGAGTCGGCGAAGACGGACTACACGACCGCCCAGCGCGTCCTGAACGCGGCCCGCCACGACCCGGGCGCCGGCAAGACCGAGGTCAAGACGGCCACCGACGACATGAACGCGGCGTCGAGCGCACGGGAGAAGGCCCGCATCGAGGCAGTGATGAAGCTGCGCTCGCTGGGCCAGACGTACACGTTCACCGGGCAGCGGGTGAACGCCGCGACGCGCCCGGAGTTCCCGCCGCCGGCGGGGTATCTGGGCGACAAGTGGCGGGCACCGGAGAGCTACATCCAGGTGCCGGGCCGCTCGTCCCGCACCAGCACCTCCTCCACGACCGGGACCACGCGGAACCGGGAGGTCAGCGGGCGTACGGACGGTTCCACCGAGCGTGGTGTCGTGCACACCACGGACGGCGGGACGACCGAGACCGGTGGGACCGTCCGCCCCACGCCCCCGCCCACGCACGTGGTGCCCGAGGTGCCCGTCGACCTGGGGATCGACTCCGTGGTGACTCCCCCCGACACCCGGCCCGGCCCCAACACGCCGCCTGGCCCCGGCACCGTGAAGCCGGAGATGCCGACGTACCCCGGTGGCACCCAGACGACCCCGCCTCCGTTCATCACCGGCCCCGGTGGCGGGCCCGGGCAGCTGCCGACCGGCGGCGGCACGGTGAAGGGCGGCGGTTCCGGTTTCCGGCCGGGCCCGTTCGGCCCCGGCGGGACGGCCTCGGCGCGTCCGCCGCGTGAGACCGGCATCGTCGGCGGGAAGCCGGTGACACCGACGAACGGTGGCCGGTCCGCGACGGGCATCCCGCGCAGCACGGTGATCGGCAACGAGCAGGCGTACGGTCGCGGAGGCGCGGGTGGCGCCATGAGCCCGCACGCCGGCGGTGGTGGCGGTGCCGGTGGTACCGCGGCCGGTCGGCGACTGGCCATGGAGCAGGGCGGGGTGGTCGGCGGCCGGGCCCAGAAGACCGGCCAGGCAGGCTCCCGCCCGTTCACCCCCGGCGGCACCGGGCTCGTACGCGGTGGCCAGGCCGGCTCCGGGGCCGGACCGGTCGGGGGACGCGGCGCCGGGATGCACGGTGCCGGCGCACGTTCGGGCGACGACCGTCGCGAGGAGCGCGGCGGCGAGCGTCCCGACTACCTCGTCGAGGACGAGGAGACCTGGCAGCAGGGCAAGCGCCCGATCGTCCCCCCGGTCGTCGACTGATCCCGTAGGCAGAAAGGCACGGAGAAACAGATGCGAACCAGCAGTGGACGGGCCATGCGCTCCGGCTCCCTGACGGCGGCCGTGACGGCCCTGACACTGCTGGGCATCGGTGCGACGCCGGCCCACGCCGAGTCCGTACGAGACCAGCAGTGGCACCTGAACGCCATGGGCGCGGACAAGATCTGGAAGGTCAGCGAGGGCGCGGGCGTCGTCGTAGCCGTCATCGACTCCGGTGTCGACGACTCCATCGCCGACCTCCGCGGACAGGTCCTTCCCGGGAAGGACTACTCCCGCCTCTCGGGCGACGAGAACAACGACGTCGACAACCACGGCACCGGCATGGCGAGCCTGATCGCCGCGACCGGAGCACGCGGCAGCGTCGAAGGGTCCTTCGGCCTCGCGCCCAAGGCCAAGATCCTTCCGATCAGGCTGGTCTACAACCAGGAGCGGTTGTACGAGAAGGACCGCGTGGACTCGTTCTCGGCGGGGATGGCGAAGGCCATCCGGTTCGCCGCCGACTCCGAGGCCAAGGTCATCAACATCTCCGTCGGCTCCAGCACGGACCGCATCGGCCCCGAACTGGAACAGGCCGTCCGGTACGCGCTCTCCAAGAACAAGCTGATCTTCGCGGCCGTCGGCAACAGCGCCGGTGGGGGCAACAAAGCCGAGTACCCCGCGGCGACGCCCGGCGTGGTCGGTGTCGGCGGTCTCGACAAGAAGGCCGCCTGGTGGACCGAGTCCCAGACGGGACCCCAGGTCGATCTCGCCGCCCCGGCCGAGAACCTGGTGAACGCCTGCACCAAGGGCACCCAGCTCTGCTCCGGCAGCGGAACCAGCGGTGCCACCGCCCTCGCCTCCGCCTCCGCCGCCCTGATCTGGTCCAAGCACCCCGACTGGACCAACAACCAGGTCCTGCGCGTCATGCTCAACACCGCCGGCAAGCCGAAGAGCGGCAAGGACCGCACCGACTACCTCGGATACGGCACGATCCGCCCCCTCCGCGCCCTGACCACCCCCGGCGACCCGGGCCCCGCCGACGTCTACCCGCTCCCCGACCTCGCCGCCGCGAACACCACCAAGGAGCCCTCGGCCTCCGCGACCGCGTCCGCCGCTCCCGCCCCGTCGCAGGCCGACAGCACCCCGCCGCCCACCGCCGCCGCCTCCGAGGACGGCGGCAGCACCGGCCTGTGGATCGCGCTCGGCGTCGGTGCGGCGGTCCTGGTCGGCGGGGCGGTGACGGCCGCCGCCCTCCGCTCCCGCCGTCGCGCCGCCGTGCCGCCCATGCCACCGACCGCTCCCGCCGCGCCGCCGTACGCGCCGTACGGGGCCCCGCAGGGCGACGCGTACCCGCAGGCGCAGGCGCAGGCGCAACATCAGCAGCATCAGCCGCCGTTCGAGCGCTGACAGGCTGTGAATTGCAGTCGTGTAGGGGCGATGGGGGATCGGTAGCGTAGCCGTGCCTGTGGGCGTGGGTGTGTGGGCATCGGCAGTCGGGGGTGCCGTGGTCAACACGAAGCGGCCGCGAGTCCATCGGGTGAGGGGCGAATTCGCGCCTTTGTCGCGGGGCGTTCGGAGCCGGGGTGGGGTGTGGGTCGTGGTGGACGGGGGCGTGTCGGGGCGCCGTGAGGGGTGTGGCTGTGGCTCACGGCGAGTGCGGTGGGTGGCGGAGATCGGTTTCGGCTGCCGATCCGGTGCGGTGGGGTGTGCCTACTGTCTGAGCCTCGTGTTCGGCGGTGGGCGGGCGGTTCATTCGGGGCGCGCGCAGACGTCGGCATCCAGAAGCTCTTCGGCACGGGGGAGACCATGTCGTTCGATCAGGAATGGGCCCTGGCCCGGAGTAGCGCCGGGCTTCCGGTGAGCATGAGGCTCGACCGGGCGCCCGCCGGGCAGGGCGGCGGCGTCGATCTGGGCGTGGACCAGGACAGGCTGGGTGCCATCGGCAGTGCCGCGTACGCCCTGCACGGCCGGCTGGTCAAGGACGGCAACCATGCCCGTACGCAGACCACGGAGGCCGCGACCGGTCTGAAGACGAACGGCTTCCGGACCGGCTCCGCCATGGCGGAGGTGCACGCGACCTGGTCCTCGCAGCTCGGCACCCTCCTCGACGCCTGCGCGAACATCTCGAACCACCTCGACTACAGCGCGGCCTCGCACGCCAAGGAAGAGGAGGACATCAGGGCGGCCCTCGCCGCGTCCAGGATCAGCGAGTACCTGACGTAGGCGGGGAGCAAGCCGTGCTGACCTATGACAACGTCCTCCACGCGCCGCTGGACAGGCTGAAGGCGGCGGCGGACGGCTGGTCCGAGATGAAGGGCAAGCTGGACGAGCTGGCCGAGGACGCCCGTACGACGATGTCCGCCAAGGCCAAGGACGAGTACTGGCGCGGTGTGAACGCCGAGGTCACGAAGCCGTTCGTGGACAAGACGGCCAAGGAGTTCGACGACGCGGCGAAGGCGGCGGACGGGATCCGCAGGATCCTTCTGGACGGGTACGGGGCCTTCAAGAAGGCCAAGGACGACCTTGTGAAGATCGTCGAGACGGAGGCGCCGGCCAAGGGCTTCAGGGTCACCTCGGGCGGCAAGGTCGAGGCGAGGGAACCGCTGGCGTCGACCAAGGACCCGGGCGTCCGGCACGACCCCGACTTCCAGGAACTCGTCCGCAAGGAACACGCCGCCATCGACGCCTGGCAGCGGCGTATCGACGCGATCCTGGAAACCTGCGACGACGCCGACATCTCCTGCGCGAACGCGCTCCGGGCCGACATCACCGCCGACAAGCACGACTTCAGCGCGCCGAAGTACGGCAGCCTGGATGCGGAGGAGGCGCAGCGCGCGGTGGACCTGGCCAGGAAGGGCCGGGGTATCTCGCACGCGGAGCTGGAGCAGCTGAACGAGCTGCTGGGCGACAACAGCAGGTCCAGGGAATTCTCCAGGAGCTTCTACGACGGGCTGGGGCCCAAAGGCGCGCTCGAGTTCTTCGGCCAGCTCTCCACCGACACCTACGACTACTCCAAGGTGGACAAACAGCGTCTCGAAGACGTCCAGAACCTGCAGAAGAACCTGGGCCTCAACCTCGCGACGGCGACGCAGGGCGGCGACCGGTGGACCGAGCAGTGGTCCGCCGAGATGCGGAAGCTGGGAACCGAGCGGATTCCGCTGGCCAAGTACGACAACAACCCGGCGTTCGGCTACCAGTTGCTCGGCGGCATCATGCGTTACGGAAACTACGACCCGAAATTCCTGGTCCCGATCGCCGAACACGTCACCCAGCTGCACGCCAAGGATCCCTACACGTTCGCGGGAAACCGGAACATCGGAGGGTGGCTGAAGGATCCGTTCAATCCCTCAGGGGTGAACGGATCGGGCTACGACCCCATGGTGTCCATGCTGGAGGCACTCGGGCACAGCCCGGACGCCGCGAAGCAGTTCTTCACGGCCGACCCCACCTCCTACAACACGGACGGAACGATCGGAGGGAAGGTCGACCTGGACCCGAAGAAGGACGGAGAACAGTTCACCGGCTATCTGGACTTCTTCCAGAGCGCGGACTACGAGTTCTTCCCCGATTTCGACGGCCACGACCCCGACGAGGCGCAGAAGACGGCCGCGAACATGCCGGACGCACTCGGTCACGCCCTTGAGGCCGCGACAACGGGTCACGCCTGGGACGACCCCAACCCGGTACTGCGCAGGGACGCGGACTCGGCCAAGGTCATGCAGGAAGTGATCAACGACTACGGGACGGACTCGGAGCTGAGGAAGCGTCATGAATCCTTGATGGACAGCCTCGGCAACATGGGGGCCGCCTACATCGATGACCTCAACTACTCCACCTACGGATTCGGTGGCAGCGGCGAGCACACGGACCGCGACAAGCTGTTCCGGTTCAGCAGCGACGGCAAGGAGCACACGGACTTCGGTCAGGTCGAGAGCCTGCGCTTCATGACCGCGGTAGCCGGGGACGAAGGCGCCTACAAGAGCATGTCCGCAGCGCAGCAGGTCTTCGAAGCCAGTGGGCTGAAGGCAATGGGCGGGGACAGGGCCGAAGGCCTCGCGTTCGCCCACAACGCCACGAAGATGCACGGGATCCTCGACGAATCGCGCATCAACCAGATCGCTCAGGACTTCAAGGACGACGAGGACCAGCGCAACCTGGAGCTGGAGCAGCAGGCGGAATGGCGCAAGACGGGTGTCAGCTCTGGAGTGGCGGCTGTCGTCGGCGTCGGTTCGGCGGTTGTCCTGGGGCCGGCCGCAGGTCTGGTCGTCGTCACCGCGGTGCCTCTGGTGATGGAGGCCGTAGGCACGTCGATCGACACCGCCTATGCCACGGACACCCTGCAGTACCTCAAGGACAACGAGTACAACAACGACGACCAGGCGCTGACGGACATCGAGGGGACTCGGCAGGCCGGGAAGAGAAGCGCCGTGGTCCCGCTGCTCAACTATGCGGAGTCCGTCGGAATGAGCATGGAAGAGAAGCGCGACATGTTCAGGGAAGCCGAATACTCCTACAACGCCGGTGTCACCGCGGCCGGAGGAAGGCCGAAGGTCGCATGAGGAAGATGACGGGCCCGCCCTGGGGCCGAAGCGGCATTCTCGCGATCTGTGCCCTCGTCCTCGTGACGGCCTGCACAGGCGAGGACGCGAACGCGGGGCGGGAGACGTCGCCGGAGCTCAAGGTCTGCCGACAGGCGTTCGGCGACGTCAATGTGGACGCCGTGGAATCGATCCTGACCGAGGGCGGTGCCCAGGCGGAGAGCGGAGCGCCCGCTCGGCTGAAGGACCGTATGACCGAACAGGCCCGCGCCTGGACGGCCGAGAGCGACGACCTCCGCCGTGACAGCTCCGAACTGTGCACGCTGGGTGTCACGGGGGCCGATTCCCGAGGCTGGATGACCGGACGTGTCATGTGGTCGACGCTCACCATGGACTCCGTCACCGTCGGGAGTTCCGCGAAGGGCTGGCGCAAGGCTGTGGACGGTGTGTACGCACAGCCGCTGAAGCAGCAGAGCGGCCTGGCCGTCGTGGCCCCCTGCCGATTGGCGGGGACCGCGACCGGGCAGGAGCGGCAGCTCCCCTTGGAGGTCTCTGTGGCGGAGGAGGGCCTGGGGAGTCGGAATCCCGACCTGACAGGACGCGTTGCCTCCGCGCTGCTCCGGTACACCCGCACGCTCCTCGGTTGCCAGAACCCGTTGACAGTGCCGGACTCGTTGACCTCGTGACGGACCGAGGGAGACGACGGAGATGCGGGAGACGAGGGGGACGATGGCGACGAGGGCGATGCGGGAACGAGAGAGGTGAAGGGCTTGGTGCGGCCCGGTAGCGTGGCGTCAGGTTGGCCGCCGCTTCAGAACGTAGGCAAAGCCGACACCCTGCCCTTGCTGATCAGGAAGACGCGGTTGGACTTCGCCGTCATCGCCCAGGGGCCCGTGTTGTCGCGTTCGTAGGTCCAGACGCGCTTGCCTTCCGGGATGGAGATGCCCGAGACGCCGGAGTCGCCGTTGGCGCTTTCGACGGTCCAGGCGCAGTCGCCCTGGATCACGGGGGGCTGCGGGTCGGGGAAGTCGCCGTTCAGGTCGGCGTACCAGAAGTCGGGGGTGGAGCCGTCCTTGGCGTAGCGGCGGACGGCTCGGCCCTGGGTGGCCGTGACACCGTTGGCGTCGACTGCTGGTGCGCCCCAGGTGCGCCGGGGGCTCGGGTCGACGGACCAGAGGGGCGTGCCGGTGGCGAGGGTGACGGCGGTCAGGGTGCGGCCGCCCAGGTAGACCGTGCCGGCGTCGACGGCGGGCCGCAGGGACTCCGAGGACTGGCCGCGGATCTGCCAGACGCGACGACCGGTCGCCCGCGCGTAGGCCGAGACGGTGCCGTCCGTGCCGGAGACGACCAGGTGGTCGGTGTCGGCGGCGGCCCAGGGGCCCTTGGTGTCCGTGGCGCGTTCGGTGGACGCGATCGTCCAGCGGATCCGGCGGCCGACGACGTCCACGGCCCGCAGCGCGCCCTTGGTGGTCAGCACGTAGACCGTGTCGGGGGTGGCGGCCAGCAGGATCGCCGCTTCCGCCGACGGGAGCGACCAGAGGCGCCTGCTCGTGGACGCGTTGTGGGCCACCAGGTGGCCCGAGCTGTTCGCCGCCACGAAATCGGTCAGCGTCAGGGGGAGCTGGCGGGCCGTCTTCGAGATGTCCGGCAGCGTCCACTTCGTCGAGCCGTCCACCACCTTCAGGGCCGTCAGGCCGCCGTTCCGGTCCGGGAAGACCAGTACGTCGCGCAGCGCCACCGGCGGTGCCAGCGGGCCCGTCGCCGCCACGTCGACCGGACCCCACAGGGGTGTCGGGCGGACACCCGCGTTCGCCTGGTCCAGGAGCGGGGCCTCCGGCGCGTCGCCCTCGGGCGGCAGGGCGTCCTCCCCGCGACCGCCCAGCCACCACGCCGTACCTCCGCCGCCGGCCAGCAGGACCGCGCCGCCCCCGCCCCAGGCCGCGAGCACCCGGCGCCGGCTCGGCACGGGCGCGCCGCCCGCCACGACGGTCGAGGCCGCCGCCTTGGACTGGCGCCGCACCTCGGTCTCCCGGCGCCTCACCTCCTCGTGCAGCGCACCCTTCCGCCACACGTCACGGACCTTGCGCCGGTCCGGTACGAAGGCCTGCGCCACCTGTTCCGGCGTCGGCCGCAGCTCGGGTTCGCGGGCCAGACACGGGGCGATCAACCGGTGCAGCTCGGGCGGCAGGGCGCCCAGGTCCGGCTGCTCGTGCACCACCGCGTACTGCACGGCCGCCACGTGCGCCCCGTCGTACGCCCGGCGCCCCGTCGCCGCGTACACGAGCACCGCGCCCAGCGAGAAGACGTCCGCCGCCCCGGTCACCCGCCGCCCGAGGACCTGCTCGGGTGCCCCGTAGCCGGGCGTGACCGGGATCTGGCCGGTCGTCGTCAGCGTGAGGCCGTGCTCGGGGCGGGCGATGCCGAAGTCGATGACCCGGGGGCCGTCGGACGTGAGCACGATGTTCGGCGGCTTGATGTCGCGGTGGATCAGCCCGGCGGCGTGGATGTCCCGCAGTGTCTCGCCCAGCGCCGCCGCCAGCGCCCGTACCGTCGGTTCGTCGAACGGGCCGTACCGCGCCACCGCCTCGTCCAGCGTCGGCCCGGCCAGGAACTCCGTCGCGATCCACGGCCGCCCGCCGTCCATCTGCGCGTCGAGCACCCGCGCCACCCCGCCGCTCCTGACCGCCCGCGCCGTGTGCGCCTCGCGGACGAAGCGCTGGGCCAGGTGCTGGTCGTGGGCGAGCTCGGGGCGCAGCACCTTCACCGCGGCGGGGCGCCCGTCGGCGCCCGCCGCCAGGTACACCTTGCCCATGCCGCCCTCGCCCAGCACACCGAGCAGCCGGTACGGGCCGAGCCGCAGCGGGTCGCCGAAGCCTAGGGGGTTCATCGGGGCGTCACGTCCTGTCCTGGGAGGGGTAGGGAGGGAGGGGAGGGAGGGGGCGGATGGTGGTGGTGGTGTTCTGTGGTGGGTGTGGTGAGCTGCGGGGCTACTTCAGCGGCAGGGCGATCACGAAGCGGTCTCCCACCGCGTACATCCGGCCCTCTTTCCGTCGCGCCACCACGTGGTCCGCGTCCGTCCCGTACACCCACGCCCTGCGTCGCGTCCTCAGGTCCACCGCCGCCAGCCCCCGCTCGGACCGGTAGTAGAGGTACCGGTCGCCCACCGCGAGGGACTGGTCCTTGTCGGGCAGGGCCGGGTCGTCGGTGGCCGCCCGCTCCTGCCACAGCTTCGTGCCCGTGGCCGTGTCGACGGCGTACGCCCCGCCCTCCACCACCGCGTAGACCGCGCCGTCCCCCAGGACGGGCGCGGAGAACGGGTCCTTCGCCGAGACCCGCTCCTGCCAGGTCGTGCCGCCGTCGGACAGCCGGAACGCCGAGAGGTTCGTACCGCCCGTGTAGAGGTGGGTTCCGTCCAGGCAGGGCTGGTTGAGGGAGGCCGTGTCCCGTGGCACGTCGATGTCCTTGCGCCAGCGCACGGCGCCCGTACGGGTGTCACGGGCGACGACCCGGGTCGTGTCGTCGAACTCGTTGTAGCTCTCGAACGTGATGAGGCGGTCTCCGGCGACCGCCGACGCCATCACGTAGCGACGGTCCGTGCTGTCGAGACGTGAGGAGGAGCCGGAGCCCGTGGCGGTGTCGCCGAGGGGCGTGCGCCATATCTCCTTCCCCGTACGGGTGTTCACGGCCACCAGGTGGTGCGCGCGCAGCGCGTCCGGGACGCCCGTCGCTCCCGCGAGGTACAGGACTCCGCCCGCCGCGCACAGCAACTGGGTCGCGTCCATGTTGGCGTTGAGGCCCTGGACCGTGATGCCGGACGGGCGCAGCGCGTACCTCTTCGTGTCGACCGTCCGCACCACCAGGTCGAAGTGCTGTGTGTCCGGCTTCCGTTGTACGGCGTGGACGACGCCCGCCTCGTCCGCGACGGCCGTCCACGGTGTGGTGTCGGCGCTGCACACCCCGGCGGTCTTTCCGGTCGCCGCGTCGGTGAACACCACGCCCATCCCCGCGACCAGGGCGACCTGCCCGCCCACGACCATCGGGAACGTGCGCTCGTCCTTCTCCGGCGTCGCCATCTCCGTGCTCCACAGCGACAGCGGGGCCGCGCCGGTGCCGCCGGCCGGCGGCGTCCTCGGCCCCGCCTCCGGCCGGGCCTCCCTTCCGCGCCACGCCCACAGGCCCGCCCCCGCGCCCGCCGCGGCGAGGGCCGTGCCGCCGCCCAGGGCGAGGAGCCCGCGGCGGGAGAGGCGGCGCGGCGGGGTCGGGGCCGCCGTCGCGTACGGGTCCTCCGCCGGTGCCAGGAGGCGGGGCGGGTGCGGATGCCAGACGTCCGTCGCGCGGCGGGCGATCGCGGCGAGCAGCGGAGGCGGCAGATGGTCCGCGAACTCGCCCCGGCCGTCGTGGAGTTCGGCGATCAGGGTGGCCGGCACCGGCCGCGCGGACGGGTCCTTCGCCAGGCAGGCGGCCAGGAGGGGGCGCAGGGACGGCGGTACGGCGGACAGGTCCGGGTCGGCGTAGCGCACGCGGTAGAGGAGGTCGGCCGGGGCGCCCGAGCCGAACGGCGGCAGGCCCGTCGCCGCGAAGACCAGCACGCCCGCGAGCGCGAACACGTCTCCCGCCGGGGTGTGTTCCTCGCCCGCGGCCTGTTCCGGCGACATGTACGCCGGGGTGCCGGCCGCCGCCCCCGTGGACGTGAGCCGGGCGTCGCCGGCCGCGCGGGCGATGCCGAAGTCGATCACCTTCGGGCCGTGCGCGGTGACCAGGATGTTCGACGGCTTCAGATCGCGGTGCACCACGTCCGACGAGTGCAGCTGCCGCAGCGCCCCCGCGAGGGCGGCGCCCACGGCGCGTACGGTCGGCTCCGGCAGCGGGCCCGCCAGGGCGACCGCGTCGTCCAGCGGCGGGCCCAGGACGTACTCCGTGGCCAGCCACGGCGTCTCGGCGAGCGGGTCCGCGTCGACGACGGCCGCGCCGTGGCGGTCCCCGATGATGCGGGCCGCGTCGGCCTCCAGCCGGAAACGGGTGCGGAACGCCGGGTCGGCCGCCAGGCGCGCGTGCACCGTCTTCAGGGCGACCGTACGGCCGCCCGGCGAACGCGCCAGGTACACCGTGCCCATGCCGCCGGAGCCCAGGCGGGCCAGCAGGCGGTACGCGGCGATGGCGGGCGGGTCGTCGTGGGTCAGGGGGGAGAGCATGGTCAGTTTCCGATCCCGTTTCCGTGCCCGTGACCGGAGCCGGGCCCGTGCCCGTTTCCGTGCCCGTTTCCGTGCCCGTGCCCGTGCCCGTGCCCGTGACCGGAGCCGGTCCCGGTCCCGGGCCCGGTCCCGACCCCGGCACCTTGCCCCGGCGCCTCCGCGCCCCCCGCCACCTCCGCCGCCAGCAGCGCCGCCGACTGGTGGGCCAGCGCCGCCACCACGCGGGGCGGGAGCCAGCCCGGGGTGAGCAGGGTCGTGGCCGAGCCGAGGACCGTCCCGTGCGGGGTGGGCGGGGACAGGGCGGGCAGCAGGGCCGGGGCGGGCGGGCGGTTCGCCGGGTCCCGGGTGAGGCAGGCGGTGATCGTCGCGGCCAGGGCCGGCGGGAGTTCCGAGCGCTCGGGGACGGTGTGGCCGGTGGCGGCGTACGCCAGGACGGCGCCGAGCCCGTACACGTCGCCCGGCGGGCGGGGCAGTCCGCCCGTCGCCTGCTCCGGGGACTGCGCCGCCCGGTCCACGCGGTCCGTGGCGCGGGCCGCGCCGAAGCAGGTGAGCCGCGGGCCGTCCGCCGTCAGGAGCACCGCCGCCGGGGCCACGCCCGCGTGCGCCACGCCCTGCGCGTGCAGCGCGGCCAGCGTCTCCGCGAGGGCCGCGCCGATCACCCGTACCGTTTCCTCGGGCAACGGGCCGCCGTGCACGGCCAGCGCCACGGGGAGCGGGAGCGCGGGGACGTACGGGGTCGCGAACCAGGCGTCCGCGCCGGGTGCGGCTCCGTCGATCTCCGTCACCGGGAACGTCCACGGCGGTGCGAGGCGCTGTGCCGCCTGCGCCTCGGCCCGGAAAAGGGCCGGGTCGGCGCCGGGGAGCGGGGCCGTCAGGAGCACCGTACGGTCGGAGGTCGCGGCGCGGGCGATGAAGCGGCGGCACGGGACCGGGGGCGGGGACGGGTGCGGGCCGGGGCGGTCCTGGGGTGGGTCCAGACGCGTGATGAGGCGGTACGGCCGTTCCACTTGCGAATCCCCCCTGAATTCCCCCTGAGCGAGGGAGAGCCTACTCGGGGGAGCCGGACGGGCCGGAACGGGGAGAAGGGGCGCCCCTTCGCGGGGCGCCCCTTCCTCGGAGACCGTGATCGGAATCGAACCGACGTAACTCGCTTTGCAGGCGAGCCCCTCAACCACTCGGGCACACGGTCGTGGTGGCGACGAGTAAGACGTTAGGGGCGGGGCGGGGCGGGCTCAACGGTTCCGGTGGTGGTGCAACACGACTGCCATACGCGCGCCACAGGGCGTTCACGGTCCTAGGCCGAAGGGACCACTCCGTAACCGACTCACGACAGGGGTCACATGTGCCGATGGCCCTTACTCTGGGGGGATGAGCGTCCTCGAACCCAGCGACACCGTCGCGCCCAGCGACAGCGTCGCGCCTCCCGCCGCCGCCCCTCCCACCGGCGGCGGAAGCGTGCTCGACCGAGAGCACCGGGCGCTCAGCGTCGGCATCGTGTCCGTGGTCCTGCTCATCGCCTTCGAGGCCACCGCCGTCGGCACCGCGATGCCGGTCGCCGCGCGCGAACTCGGCGGGGTCTCGCTGTACGCCTTCGCCTTCTCCGCATACTTCACCACCAGCCTCTTCGCCATGGTCCTGTCCGGGCAGTGGTCCGACCGCAGCGGGCCGCTGGCGCCGCTCACCGCCGGCATGACCGCCTTCGCCGCGGGACTGCTGCTCTCCGGCACGGCCGGCACGATGTGGCTGTTCATCCTCGGGCGGGCCGTCCAGGGGCTCGGCGGCGGTCTCGTGATCGTCGCCCTGTACGTGGTGATCAGCCGCGCCTACGCCGAACACCTCCGGCCCGCGATCATGGCCGCCTTCGCCGCCGGCTGGGTCGTGCCCTCCGTCGTCGGGCCGCTCGCCTCCGGGACGATCACCGAGCACCTGGGATGGCGGTGGGTGTTCGTGGGGATACCCGCCCTCGTCGTCTTCCCGCTCGCCCTCGCGCTGCCCGCGATACGCCGGACGGCTTCCGGGCCCGCCGACCCGCAGGCCCCGCTCCCGCCGTACGACCGGCGACGCATCCGGCTCGCCCTCGGGATCTCCTTCGGCGCGGCGCTGCTCCAGTACGCCGGGCAGGAGCTGCGCTGGCTCTCCCTGGTCCCGGCCGTCGTCGGCGCCGCGCTGCTCGTGCCCGCCGTGCGCGGGCTGCTGCCGCCCGGGACGTACCGGGCGGCCCGCGGGCTGCCCTCGGTGGTGCTGCTGCGCGGGATCGCCGCGGGCGCGTTCATCGCGGCCGAGTCCTTTGTGCCGCTGATGCTGGTCACCGAGCGCGGGCTGAGCCCGACGCTCGCCGGGCTCTCGCTCGCCGTCGGCGGGCTGACCTGGGCGCTCGGCTCCTACGTCCAGTCGCGGCCGTGGACGGAGCCGTACCGCGAGCGGCTCATGGTCGGCGGCATGGTGCTGGTCGCGCTCGCCATCGCCGCGGCGCCGAGCGTCCTGATCGAGGCCGTCCCGGCGTGGGTGGTCGCCGTCGCCTGGGCCTTCGGGTGCTTCGGCATGGGCATCGTGATCGCCCTCACCAGCGTGCTGCTGCTCAAGCTGTCCGCCCCGGAGGAGGCGGGCGCGAACTCCGCCGCCCTCCAGATCTCCGACGGGCTCTCGAACGTGCTGCTGCTCGCGGCCGGCGGGGCGGCGTTCGCCGCGCTCGGCGGCGGGGCGGTGGGGCACGCGGCCTCCGGCGGGGGCGGCGGGTCCCATCCCGTGGCCTTCGTCGTGGTCTTCCTGCCGATGGCCGTCGTGGCGGCGGCGGGCGCGTGGGTCGCCACGCGGCTCGGGGTGCGGGGGGCTTCCGTCGCGCGGGCGTAGGCCCGTGGACTCGTGGGCGGGCGGGCGTGGGTCCGTAGGCCCGTGGGCTCATGGGCGGGCGGGCGTGGGTCCGCAGGCCCGTGGGCTCGTGGGCGGGCGGGTGCGCGTATGCCCTGGTCATCGGCTTCCGGGGCGGTCGCGTGGGCCATGTGGAGGTGATCGCCGAGCAGTTGCGGGGGCTGTGAGGACTGTCTCAAGGGGGGCCGCCACAGGGCTGATCGGGGTGGGTCGCGGGGGTCGCACCGGTAAGGTGGCCCGGTTGTCATATCTGGACGAGCGTCGAACCGGAGACCGTGACTACTACCGCCTCCTCCTCCCATCACCTTTCTCCCGCCTTCCCCGGCCGTGCCCCGTGGGGTACCGCCGGCAAGCTGCGAGCCTGGCAGCAGGGCGCGATGGAGAAGTACCTCCAGGATCAGCCCCGTGACTTCCTCGCGGTCGCCACGCCGGGCGCCGGCAAGACCACCTTCGCCCTGACCCTCGCGTCCTGGCTGCTGCACCACCACGTGGTGCAGCAGATCACCGTGGTCGCGCCCACCGAGCACCTGAAGAAGCAGTGGGCCGCCGCCGCCGCGCGGATAGGGATCAAGCTGGACCCGGACTACAGCGCCGGGCCGCTCAGCAAGGAGTACGACGGGGTCGCCATCACCTATGCCGGTGTCGGGGTGCGCCCCATGCTGCACCGCAACCGCTGCGAACAGCGCAAGACCCTCGTCATCCTCGACGAGATCCACCACGCCGGAGACTCCAAGTCCTGGGGCGAGGCCTGCCTGGAGGCCTTCGAGCCCGCCAGCCGGCGGCTCGCCCTGACCGGTACGCCCTTCCGGTCCGACACGAACCCGATCCCCTTCGTCACGTACGAGGAGGGGAACGACGGGATCCGGCGGTCCTCGGCCGACTACACGTACGGCTACGGGAACGCCCTCGGCGACGGGGTCGTGCGGCCGGTCATCTTCCTCAGCTACAGCGGCAACATGCGCTGGCGCACCAAGGCCGGTGACGAGGTCGCCGCGCGGCTCGGCGAGCCGATGACCAAGGACGCCGTCTCGCAGGCCTGGCGCACCGCCCTCGACCCGCGCGGCGACTGGATGCCCAACGTGCTGCGCGCCGCCGACCAGCGGCTCACCGAGGTCCGGAAGTCCATTCCGGACGCCGGCGGGCTGGTCATCGCGAGCGACCAGGACTCGGCGCGTTCCTACGCCAAGCTGATCCGGGAGATCACCGGGACCAAGGCGACCGTCGTGCTCTCGGACGACGCCGGCGCCTCCGGCCGGATCGACGAGTTCAGCGAGAACACCTCCCGCTGGATGGTCGCCGTCCGGATGGTGTCCGAGGGCGTCGACGTGCCGCGGCTCGCCGTCGGCGTGTACGCGACGACCATCTCGACCCCGCTGTTCTTCGCGCAGGCCGTCGGGCGCTTCGTGCGATCCCGCAGGCGCGGGGAGACGGCGTCCGTGTTCCTTCCCACCATCCCCAGCCTCCTCGGCTTCGCCACCGAGATGGAGGTCGAGCGCGACCACGTCCTCGACCGGCCGAAGAAGGAGGGCGAGGAGGACCCGTACGCCGAGTCCGAGAAGGAGCTCGCCGAGGCCGAGAAGCAGCAGGACGAGGACACCGGCGAGCAGGACATGCTGCCCTTCGAGGCGCTGGAGTCCGACGCCGTCTTCGACCGGGTGCTCTACAACGCGGCCGAGTTCGGCATGCAGGCCCACCCGGGCAGCGAGGAGGAGCAGGACTACCTCGGCATCCCCGGGCTGCTGGAGCCGGACCAGGTGCAGCTGCTGCTCCAGAAGCGGCAGGCCCGGCAGATCGCGCACAGCCGCAAGAAGCCGGACACCGAGGCCGACCTGCTGGAGCTGCCCGCCGAGCGGCGGCCCGTGGTTTCCCACAAGGAGCTCCTTGAGCTGAGGAAACAGCTCAACACGATGGTCGGTGCGTACGTTCACCAGAGCGGCAAGCCGCACGGTGTCATCCACACCGAGCTGCGCCGGGTGTGCGGCGGGCCGCCGAGCGCCGAGGCCACCGCCGGGCAGCTGCGCGAGCGGATCAAGAAGGTGCAGGAGTGGGCCACCCGGATGCGGTGACGCACATGGGGCCGCACTCCGAGGCTTGAGGGTTTCAAGGCTTCGAGGGTTCATTGGGGCAGGGCTTCCAAGGCCGAGAGGCCCGTACACAGGCTGTGTACGGGCCTCTCGGGCGTCCCGGGGGAACGGGACGGTGCGGCGAGGACCGGCCCCCACGGTCGGGCCTCGCGCTCTTCCACGCTACGGGCGGCACCTGGGCGTCCTTGTCCCCCAAAGTCCCCAGTTCGGCCGACTTAGGTCCCGAACCGCCCGTATCCGGTCGCACGCGCCCGGATTCTGGACGAGGTCTTCCGCTGAGCGGAGCAGGTCGCTACTGTCCCGGCTCAAGCAAACGCCCCGTGGCAGCGCCGCCGCGGAGCGCAGCCGGTGTGCCCCCGTCCTGCCGGCGGCCTCTGACGTGCGTCGCCGTGGGACCGGTGCCGCAGCTCCCGTACGAGTCCGCTGTCACTCACTCCGAAGGAGAGGGCGTCGTGACCGCGGAGACCTCCCAGACGCTCGACCGGGGACTCAGAGTCCTCAAACTGCTCGCCGACACCGACCACGGCCTGACCGTCACCGAGTTGTCCAACCGACTCGGTGTCAACCGGACCGTCGTCTACCGTCTGCTCGCCACGCTCGAACAGCACGCCCTGGTCCGCCGTGATCTGGGTGGCCGCGCCCGGGTCGGGCTCGGCGTGCTGCGGCTCGGCCGCCAGGTCCATCCGCTGGTGCGGGAGGCCGCGCTGCCCGCGCTGCGCTCGCTCGCGGAGGACATAGGCGCGACGGCCCACCTGACGCTCGTCGACGGGGCCGAAGCGCTCGCCGTCGCCGTCGTCGAACCGACCTGGACCGACTACCACGTCGCCTACCGGGCCGGCTTCCGTCATCCGCTGGACCGTGGGGCGGCCGGGCGCGCCATACTCGCCGCGCGGCTGGGCGAGCTGATCGAGCCGGGCTACACCCTGACCCACGGCGAGCTGGAGGCCGGGGCCAGCGGGGCCGCCGCGCCGCTCGTCGGGGTCACCGGGATCGAAGGCAGCGTCGGCGTCGTCATGCTGTCGGACGCCGTGCCGGAGCGGGTCGGACCGCGGGTCGTGGACGCGGCCCGGGAGGTCGCCGACGCGCTGCGCTAGGGCCCGTCGCGGGGGCGCGCGAGCGCGGTGGTGACGGGCCGCGGGCGCGGGTCCGCGCCCGCCCGTGACCGGGCCCAGTAGATTGGGGGCGTGTTCTCCAGCCTCTCGCGTCGCCGCGCGCTCGCGCTCTGTGCCGTTCCCGTCGTCGCGCTCCTCGCCGTCGCCGGGCTCGCGCCGCTGCCGTTCTCCATCGCGCAGCCCGGGACGACCACCGACGTCCTCGGCAAGGACCAGGGGCGCGAGGTGATCACCGTCAGCGGCGTCCCGGTCCGGGAGACCGAGGGGCAGCTGCGGATGACGACGATCCTGGCGACCGGTCCCTCCGAGGACATCGACCTCGGCGAGGTGGCCGACGCCTGGTTCCGTACGGACCGGGCGGTGCTGCCCCGCGAGTCGGTCTACCCGTCGGGCAAGTCCGACAAGGAGATCGAGCAGCGCAACCTCGGGCAGATGAAGGAGTCGCAGGACGCGGCCTCCCTCGCCGCCCTCGGCTATCTGAAGCTGGACCCGAAGAAGGTGAAGGTCGACCTGCACCTCGCCGATGTCGGCGGGCCCAGCGCCGGTCTGCTGTTCTCCCTCGGCATCGTCGACAAGATCGACGGGAACGGCGACGGCGGCGACCTCACCGGCGGCCGGACCGTCGCCGGTACGGGCACGATCACGCCCGACGGCATGGTCGGCGCGGTCGGCGGGGTCTCGCTGAAGACGCAGGCCGCCGCGCGGGACGGGGCCACCGTCTTCCTCGTGCCGAAGGACGAGTGCTCCCAGGCGAAGGCCGAGCTCCCGAAGGGCCTGCGCCTGGTGCCGGTGACCGCGCTCAGCGACGCGGTGTCGTCCCTGCGGGCCCTGGAGCAGGGGCAGGAGTCGAAGGTTCCGGGCTGCTGACCTCCGGTCGGCCGGGCGGGCGGTCCATCGCCCGCCAGCAGGGGAAGACCAGCGGCGAGAGCGTGGCCAGGAAGTACAGCGTGCCGAAGGTCAGCAGGGCCGTGGTGATGCCGGTCCGCTCGATCAGGTAGCCGGCCGCGAGGCCGCCGAGCGGGGTGGTGAGCAGCACGCCGGCCGTGCTCGCGCCGCCGACGCGGGAGCGCAGCTCCTCGGGGACGGTCTCGTAGAAGACCGTGGACAGGATCGGGTTGAGCACCCCGGCGCCGAGTCCGCCGAGCGCCATCGTCACCAGCAGCGGCGGGGTGGTGTCGGTGAGGGCCGCGACCAGGTACGAGGGGGCTCCGGCGAGCAGGAAGCCGACGGCGAGCACCGGACGGCGCGGGAAGCGGTGGCCCACCGCCCCGTACAGCAGCGCGCCGAGCAGGGCGCAGCCGCCGAAGACGGCGACGAGCAGGCCGATGGCGGCGGCGCCGCCGAGCTCCTCGCGGGCGTGCACGGGGAGCAGGACGGCGTTCCAGCTCTGGCCCAGGCCGTTGGTGACCATCACCATCAGGTTGATGCCGAGCAGCAGCGGGGTGCGCAGCAGGAACGAGTAGCCGGCGCGCAGGTCGGAGCGGTAGGCGGCGAGGGAGAGCGGGGGTGCCTCGCGGAGCGGTTCGGCGGAGGGTATGCCGCGGAGCCCGGCGACGACGAGCAGGGCCGAGAGTCCGAAGGTGGCGGCGTCCACGTACAGGACGGTGTCCGCGCCGATGAGGGCCACGAGCAGGCCGGCGAGGGCGGCGCCGGTCATGCGGGCGCCGCGGGAGACGGCCTCGTAGAGGCTGGCCGCCCGGGTCAGCGGGGTGCCGGCGTGGCGGGCGAGGTCGGGGATGAGGACGTGGCGGGCGGTCTCGCCGGGTGCGTGGAAGAGGCCGGTGACGCCCATCAGGGCGCACAGCATCCAGAACTCCAGGACTCCGGCCCGGTTGAGCAGCGGGATCGCGGCGAGCGCGAGGGCGCAGACGAGGTCCGAGGCGATGGACACCCGGCGGCGTCCGATCCGGTCGATGACGGGGCCGCCGCAGATCGCGGAGAGGACGACCGGCACGGCGGCGAAGAACGCGACGACGCCGGCCTTGCCGGGGCTGCCCGTGGTCTCCAGGGCGAACCAGGGGACGCCGATGAGGGTGAGTGAATTGCCGCTGATGGAGATGGCGTTGGCCGCCAGGACGGTGGCCAGTGGTGTGCGCGATCGCACGGTGGTTCCCCCCGGATGGTGGATGGTGGCCGCGTAGGGCCGTCAGGCGGCGGCGCAGGTGGTGCGCGGGTGCGGGACGGCCAGCCGCAGGCCGAACTCGACCAGCTTCCAGCCGAGTTGTTCGCGTACGGAGGTGGCGGTGGCGGCCGGGGCGGCCGGGGCGCCGTCGGTGGCGGCCTCGTGGAGCTCGGCGGCGTTCAGGGTGTGCAGGACGAGGT
Organism: Streptomyces sp. NPDC093111; assembly: GCF_040683955.1. Lineage (NCBI taxonomy): Bacteria > Bacillati > Actinomycetota > Actinomycetes > Kitasatosporales > Streptomycetaceae > Streptomyces > Streptomyces sp. NPDC093111. The sequence goes on from NZ_JBFBNW010000002.1 coordinate 93,182, forward strand.
GGATGTCGGAGTGCATGGCGTGGCCTTTCCGGTGGTCCGTGAGCGGGGTGGGTGTCAGTTCTCGCCGTGCTGGGGGAAGGCGTGGAGGTGCATCCGGATGCGCTGACTGCCGGGGGCCCGGCGGTCCTCGGTGTCCCGGTACTCGTTGATGAGCGCGTGCAGCCGCTCGTCGAGCTCGCGCAGCCGCTCGGGGGAGAGGTGGAGCGTGAAGTCGCTCATGTCGGAGGCGCCGGACCACTCCTCGGCCCACTGGTGCCGGGTGCCCAGGTAGGCGCCGAGCTCCTGGGTGTGGATGGTCGCTATCTCGTGGAGGTAGATCTCGACGGCGCCCTGGACCTCCGGGTCCGGGTTCTCGTACAGCGCCTCGTCGAAGGTGGTGCCCTGCACGGCCGCCTTCCACCAGCGCTCGCGGCCCTTGCCGCGCTCCGGGTCGTCCTCGACGAAGCCGTGGGCGGCGAGCTGGCGCAGGTGGTAGCTGGTGGCGCCGCTGGACTCGCCGAGCCGCTCGGCGAGCTGGGAGGCGGTGGCGGGGCCGTGGTGGCGCAGGGCGCGCAGCAGCTGGATGCGCAGCGGGTGGGCGAGTCCGCGCAGGGAGCGCGGGTCGAGCACCCGGCTGCCGGGCTTCTCTTCGGGGGCGGGCGTCGCGGAGGGGGCGTGCTCCGGCTCGGGCTTCTCGGGCATGACTCCACAGTAGAGTTGCAAAGAAGTCTCTGCAACGGTTTTTTGCAGAGACTTCTTTGCAAGTCGAAGAGAGGTCTGCCGAGATCCTCTGAGGCCCGCCGAGTTCCGCCCGGCCCGCCCGCCCTACCGCCCTGCCCGCCCTACCGCCCGGTGTCGTCCCGCGCCGCCTGCTCCACCAGCGGGATGATGCGCAGCGGGACCGGGTTCTCCATGACGATCGCCGTGGACGCGCGCATGATGCCGTCGAAGCCGACGACCCGGTCGATCACCCGCTGGAGGTCCGCGTTGGAGCGGGCCACCAGCCGGCACAGCATGTCCCCGTGGCCGGTGGTCGTGTGCAGTTCCAGGACCTCCGGGACGGTCGCCAGGTGCTCCCGTACGTCCGCGCCCTGGCCCTGCTTGATCTCCAGGGTCGCGAAGGCCGTGACCGGGTAGCCGAGGGCCGCCGGGTCGACCTGCGGGCCGAAGCCGCGGACCACCCCGTTCGACTGGAGCCGGTCGAGCCGTGCCTGGACCGTGCCGCGGGCCACGCCGAGCCGCCGCGAGGCCTCCAGGACCCCGATCCGGGGCTCCTCCGCGAGGAGCACGATCAGACGCCCGTCCAGATGATCGATCGCCATGGCGGCCTCCTGATGGTCATGATGTACAAGTCGCACGCCGATGGTGGCCCATCGCTGGGCAGATTGACCAGGGGAACAAGAAACTATTGCGCAGCTTGCGGGACGGCGGGACGCTGCTGTCATGACTGAGACCCTCGATCACACCCCGACCACCGCGCGTGAGGCCGACCCCTTCCCGGTGAAGGGAATGGACGCGGTCGTCTTCGCCGTCGGCAACGCCAAGCAGGCCGCGCACTACTACTCGACGGCCTTCGGCATGAAGCTGGTCGCCTACTCCGGACCGGAGAACGGCAGCCGCGAGACCGCCAGTTACGTCCTCACCAACGGCTCCGCCCGTTTCGTGTTCACCTCCGTCATCAAGCCCACCAGCGACTGGGGCCGCTTCCTCGACTCGCACGTCACCGCGCACGGCGACGGCGTGATCGACCTGGCGATCGAGGTGCCGGACGCGCGCGCCGCCTACGCCCACGCCGTCGAGCAGGGCGCCACCGGGCTCGTCGAGCCGTACGAGCTCAAGGACGAGCACGGCACCGTCGTCCTCGCCGCCATCGCCACCTACGGCAAGACCCGCCACACCCTCGTCGAGCGCTCCGGCTACGACGGCCCCTACCTGCCCGGCTACACCGCCGCGCAGCCGATCGTCGAGCCGCCGGCCAAGCGCACCTTCCAGGCCATCGACCACTGCGTGGGCAACGTCGAGCTCGGCAGGATGAACGAGTGGGTGGCCTTCTACAACAAGGTCATGGGCTTCACGAACATGAAGGAGTTCGTGGGCGACGACATCGCGACCGAGTACTCGGCGCTGATGTCGAAGGTCGTCGCGGACGGCACCAAGAAGGTGAAGTTCCCGATCAACGAGCCGGCGATCGCGAAGAAGAAGTCGCAGATCGACGAGTACCTGGAGTTCTACGGCGGCCCCGGCGTCCAGCACATCGCGCTCGCCACCAACGACATCGTCGCCACCGTGCGCGCGATGCGGGCCGCGGGCGTCGAGTTCCTGTCCGTCCCGGACACGTACTACGACACCCTCGGCGAGTGGGTCGGCGACACCCGTGTCCCGATCGACGAGCTGCGCGAGCTGAAGATCCTCGCCGACCGCGACGAGGACGGCTACCTGCTGCAGATCTTCACCAAGCCGGTCCAGGACCGCCCGACCGTCTTCTTCGAGATGATCGAGCGGCACGGCTCGATGGGCTTCGGCAAGGGCAACTTCAAGGCCCTGTTCGAGGCGATCGAGCGCGAGCAGGACAAGCGCGGCAACCTCTAGCGGCTGCCGCCCCCACGCGAGGGGCCCGTCCCGGGTGAAGACCCGGGGCCGGGCCCTTCCCCGCGTCCCGGGCGGTACGGGGGGCCGCCCGGGACGCGGGCCCACTTCCTCGGGCTCAGGGCGGCCCGGGCTCCCCACGGCCTCCTGCGCCGGCCGCCCTACGCCCTCTTGGCCCCCGTCGCCTTCTTCGGCTCCTCCGGCCGTACGTCCTTGGGGAGTTCGTCCGGGAGCTCGCCCAGGGCCTTCACGGCCTCCTTCGCGCGCGGGGCGAGCAGCGGGGAGAAGTACGGGTTGATCCGCAGCGCCTCCGCCAGGTGCCGGCGGGCCGGACCGCCCTCCTCAAGGGCGCGCTCGATCTCGCCCCGGTGGTACGCGAACAGCGCGCTGCGCAGCCCCTCGTCGGTGGCCCGCTTCGCGTACTCCAGGGCCTCCTTGGGCTCGCCCGACCGGTACAGCGCCCAGCCGAGCGCGTCCGCCACCCCCACCGAGCGGTGGCCCCGCGCCCACTCCGCGCGCAGCAGCCGTACGGCCTCCGCGGGGTCGCCGTGGTCCGCCGCGAGCAGACCGAGCGCCACCTCGGCGCCCGGCAGGCGCTGGGTCCGCAGCCGCCCGTACAGGGTCTGCGCGTCCCCGTCCCGGCCCAGCGACTCCGACAGCTCGCCCGCCTCCAGGAGGAGGCCGGGGAGCGGCTGCCGGGCCAGGGCGGCCTGCCAGGTCTGCACGGCCTGGTCGGTGCGGCCGAGCGCCGCGAGGCTCCGCGCGCGGCCCGCCAGCGACGGGGCGTCGTCCGGCACGAGGCCCAGCGCCGTGTCGTACGAGCCCAGGGCCTCCGCCGGCTCACCCCGCTCCCACGCCAGGTCGCCCAGCCGGGCCAGGGCCGCCGCCTTGTCCGCGCCCGTCTCCGCGAGCGCCACCGAGTCCAGGGCCGCCGCGCCCGCGTCCTCGCGCCAGCCGCGGTTGCGGAACAGGCGCGCCGAACGGGCGCTGACCGCCGGGCCCGAGTGCAGTTCGGCCAGGGTCTCCGTCGCCTTCTGCGCCGCCTTGTAGTCGCCGAGGCCCTCGTACGCGTCGATCAGCACCGGATAAGCCGACCAGCGCTTCGGGCTCGCCTTGCGCACCTGCTCGCCCCAGCGCCGCGCCGTGCCGAAGTCACCGCGCGCGTTCGCCAGCGCCGCCATGCCCAGCTCCGCGTCCAGGTTCCCGCGCCCGGCCGGCAGCACGGCCAGGGAGCGCTTCAGGGCCTCCTGCGCACGGGGGAAGTCCGCCGGGTCCGCGCGCCGCAGCCCGCGCTCCACATAGGCCGTGCCGAGCACCGCCCATGACGCCTCGTCACCGGGATGGGTCCTCAGCCACCGCTCCCGGTCGCCGATCAGCGCGACCAGATCGGGCAGCGCCGCCCGCGCTCCGGCGTGCGCCGCGCTCACCGCCCGCTCGGCCGGCCCCGGCGGGGGCGCCGGCGTGCCGCCGATCAGCTCCGGTACGTACAGCAGCGCCGTCGCGGCGAGCACCGCGCCCACCCCGCAGGCCAGCACCGTCCTCGACACGTTCTCGCTCTTCATGGCGCTCACTGTGCGCCCGCCGGCCGCTGTACGAAGAGCACACGAGCGGCTGCCCCGGCGGGTTCACACCGATGGCCCCGGGTGCCACGCTGGACCTATGGACGATCTTCAGCAGGACGATCCTCAGGCGCGGCTCCACCGCGAGCTGCGCGCCGGACTCCCCGTCGAGGCGCTGCTCACCGACCCGGACGTCACCGCCTCGTACGCCCACGACATGGCCGGCTTCTGCGAGGCCGGCACCCCCGCGGTGGTCGTGCTGCCCCGCACCGTCGAACAGGTCCAGCACGTCATGCGCACGGCGACCGCGCTGCGCGTCCCGGTGGTCCCGCAGGGTGCCCGTACCGGCCTGTCCGGCGGCGCCAACGCCTCGGACGGCTGCATCGTGCTCTCCCTGGTCAAGATGGACCGCATCCTGGAGATCGACCCGGTCGACCGGATCGCCGTCGTCGAACCGGGCGTGATCAACGCGGTGCTCTCCCGGGCCGTCGCCGAACAGGGCCTGTACTACCCGCCGGACCCCTCCAGCTGGGAGACGTGCACCATCGGCGGGAACATCGGCACCGCCTCCGGCGGCCTGTGCTGCGTGAAGTACGGGGTCACCGCCGAGTACGTGCTCGGGCTGGACGTCGTGCTCGCCGACGGGCGGCTGCTGCGCACCGGGCGGCGCACGGCCAAGGGCGTCGCCGGATACGACCTGACCCGGCTCTTCGTCGGCTCCGAGGGCAGCCTGGGCGTCGTCGTCGGGGCGGTGCTGGCGCTCCGGCCGAAGCCGCCCGCGCAGCTCGCGCTCGCCGCCGAGTTCCCCTCCGCGGCCGCCGCCTGCGAAGCCGTCTGCGCGATCATGGAGCGCGGCCACACCCCGTCGCTGCTGGAACTCATGGACGGCACCACCGTCCGGGCCGTCAACGAGCTGGCCCACATGGGGCTGCCCGACACCACCGAGGCGCTGCTGCTGTGCGCCTTCGACACGCCCGATCCCGGGGCCGATCTGGCCGCCGTCGGGGAGCTCTGCCGGGCGGCCGGGGCCACCGAGGTCGTGCCGGCCGAGGACGCAGCCGAGTCCGAACTGCTGCTCCAGGCGCGCAGGCTGTCGCTCACCGCGCTGGAGACGATCAAGAGCGCGACCATGATCGACGACGTGTGCGTGCCGCGCACGAAGCTGGCCGCGATGCTGGCCGGGACGGCCGCGATCGCGGAGAAGTACGGGCTGACCATCGGGGTCTGCGCGCACGCGGGCGACGGCAACACCCATCCCGTCGTCTGCTTCGACCACGCCGACGAGGACGAGTCGCGGCGGGCGCGGGAGTCCTTCGACGAGATCATGGCGCTCGGGCTCGCCCTGGGCGGCACGATCACCGGCGAACACGGGGTCGGCGTGCTGAAGAAGGAGTGGCTGGCGAGGGAGCTGGGGCCGGTGGGAGTGGAGATGCAGCGCGGCATCAAGCGGACCTTCGACCCGCTGGGCCTGCTGAACCCCGGCAAGCTCTTCTGACCGACGCTCGGCGGGGCTCACAGGTCGCCGTCCGTGGACTCGTCCGACGGCCACGGGTCGCGCAGCCACAGGTCGTCGGCGAGCACGGTGGTGGCGAGCAGCTCGGCGAGGCCGTCGTCGATGCCGAGCTGCTCGGTCTCGGTGCCCGGCGGCACCGCGCGCAGCGTCCGCTCCAGCCAGGCCGACACCTGCGCGGAGGGGGCCTCCAGGAGGGCGTCGCCGTCGGGGGAGGAGAGCGCCATCAGGACGACGTTGCGCCCGTCGACCTTGGTCGGCCAGATGCGCACGTCGCCGTGGCCGCAGGCCCGGAAGACGCCCTCGACCAGGAGCTCGCGGGCGAAGGTCCAGTTGACCGGGTGCTCGGAGCCGATGTGGAAGGTGATGTGCACGGCGTACGGGTCGTCGACGCGGTAGGCGAGGCGGGCCGGGACGGGGAGGGAACGCTCGGGGGACAGGACCAGCTTCAGCTCGAGTTCCCGCTCGACGACGTTGTTCTTCTCGGTGTTCTGCATGGCGTGCTTCCTCTCTCCGTGGGGCCCGTGGGTGGGCCTTCACAGGGAGAGAGGGGGGTCCGGCCGATCCATTACGCGACTTCGGGGAAGTTTCCGAAGAACTTTTTTCCGGACCTCCGCCGGGGCCGCGCGGGGCCGCCCGGGGCCGGTCCGGCGCGGGCCCGAGAATCACACTGAGTGACGGAATCGGGGTTGCGTCCCCCGAAGGCGGCCTTTCTGGCGGGCTCCTTGTCCTCTCGGGGGCGTTCTTCGTTACTGTCCTCCTTGGGCGCGGCGCGGTCGGGGCGCTGCCGCGCGGACCAAAGACGTTGTGACTGAACGGAGTCGGGGCAGTGGCTACTCCTCCTGGAGGCGGCGGAGAGGTACCGCAGGCGGGCTACTACCCGGATCCGTCGATCCCCGGGTACATCCGGTTCTGGAACGGCGGTTCCTGGGTGCCCGGCACGAGCCGCCCGGCACCCCGGGAGGGCGAGGCCCTCCCGGCGCCGCCGGTCTCGGTCGTGCCCCAGCTGGCCCCGAGCCCGGCCCCCGCGCCCTCGCTCCCGTCCGTCCCGGCGGTCGAGGAGACCGGCCCGGTCTTCCTCGACGCCGACCCCGAGCCGTCCGCCGCCGCCCAGGAATCCGCCGCGGCGTGGCACGCGACGACCTCCGTCCAGACGGGCTTCGGCGGCGAACGCGACCAGCGGGTCTCCTGGGGCCGGAGCGACGCCGCCGCCCCGGCCCAGCAGCCCCCGGCCGACCCGCGCGCCGCCGCCGCCCCCGCGTGGCCCCAGGCGGGCACCACGCCGTCCGACCCGCGCCAGGCGGATCCGCGCAGGGCGGAGTCGCCTCAGGCCGAGCAGCGTTGGGACGAGCCGCGCCCGGAGGAGTCGCCTCGGGCCGAGCCGCGCCGCGCCGAGCCCTGGCAGGCGGCCCCCGCGCCCGAAGCGCCTGAGACGTCCGGCCGGACCGACCGCTCCGGCGGACCCGAGGCGGGCGGTTCCGCCGGTACGGGGCCGGGCGCGGGCGCCGCTCCCGTCTGGCCCGCCGCCGGTGGCCAGGCGGCCGAACCGGCGCCCGCGCGGGGCCGGTCCACTCCGGGGGCCGGGGCTCCCGCGGCCCCCGCGCACGGGCCCGCCGGCGGCGCCGCTCCGGACGCCCTGGCCGCCCCCGCGCGACTCGGCGGGATGCCCGTGACGCCCTCCTGGGCCCAGCAGTCCCAGCAGTCCCAGCAGGCTTCCCAGGCCCAGCAGGCCCCGCTCCAGGCGGCCCAGCAGGCCCAGCAGGCCCCGCAGCCGCCGCAGGCCGTACAGGCCCCGCAGGCGCAGGCCCAGCCCTTCCCCGCCCAGGCGTCTCCCCAGCCTCAGCCCCAGCCTCAGCCGCCCCTCCCGTCCCAGCCTCAACCCCAGCCCCAGGACCCCCAGTCCGTCGCCCCGTGGAAGCCCGTCGTCGAGGACGTCTTCACGGCGGCCGCGCGGGCGCAGTCCTCCGCTCGGCCGGCGGGGCTGGGGAGGCGGTTGGCGGCGCGGCTCATCGACACCGTGGTGCTCGGAGCGGCGGTCGGAGCCGTGTCGTACCCGTTCGTCACCGGTGCCGTCGACCACATCAACGAGAAGATCGAGGCGGCGAAGCAGTCCGGCGTCACCGTCCAGGTGTGGCTGATCGACTCGACGACCTCCGTCCAGTTCGGCATCGTCCTCGCCGCGCTCCTGGTGCTCGGCGCGCTCTACGAGGCGCTGCCCACGTCCCGGTGGGGGCGGACGCTCGGGAAGAAGCTGTGCGGGATCGAGGTGCGGGACATCGAGGCGCACGAGCCGCCCGCGTTCGGTGCCGCGCTGCGCCGCTGGCTGGTCTACAGCGTGCTCGGGCTGCTGGTGCTCGGGGTGCTGAACGTCCTGTGGTGCCTGTTCGACCGGCCGTGGCGGCAGTGCTGGCACGACAAGGCGGCCCGCACCTTCGTCGCCGGATAGGGCACGCGGCCAGGCCGGGCGGTAGGGAGCCGCGCTATCCACTCCCTCACTGCCCGCCGCTGTTCTTGCTGAGCACGAGGTTGGTGTTCCACCCGTCGCCGAACTTGATGTTCTGGTTCGGGTCGTCGTAGGTGTAGACGCCTTCGAGGGGGACGGTCTCCCCGGGGCCGGCGGACTGGAGGACGTCGCAGACGTCGGCGACGGACGCCACGGGGCTGTCCTTCATGGTGGTCATCACGTCCAGGGGCTCCAGCTTGGCCTTGGCCGCGGGCGAGTTGGTGGTCACGCCGACGACGAACACACCGGAGACCTGGTCGGCGCTCAGCTTCTTCTGGATCGCCTCGACCTGGGGCTGGTCCTCGGCCACGAAGTCGTCCGGCACCGTCGGGTCGTCCACGGCCTTGAGGCTCCAGCCGGGGTCGTTCTTGACCTGACCGGCCGCCAGGGAGTCGAGGATCGGCCGGGCGTGGTCCGAGCTGATCGAGTAGAACTGCCCCTGGGTGTCGCCGGTCACGCTCAGCACGTTGATCCCGACCACCTTGTCGTCGGAGTCGAGCAGCGGGCCGCCGGAGTTGCCCGGATTGATGGTGGCGGAGTGCTGGATCGTGTCGGGGTAGCGGGGGAGCGAGTCGGAGGGCTCCGCGTCGTGGACGTCCGGGTTCTGCACGGTGCCGCTGGTGAAGGCGGGCTTCTGGGTGTCGCCCGCGCTGCCGAGGGAGGCCGGGTAGCCGAGCGCGACGACCGTGTCGGCGGCCTGGAGGTCCTTGCTGTCGCCGAACTCCATCGCCTTCAGGTCCGACTGCGGCGAGGTGAAGGCCAGTACGGCCAGGTCCTCGCAGGGGTCGATGCCGACCACCCGCACCGGCGCCGCCGGCCGGTCCCCGACGACGGCCTTCAGCGACGCCTCGCCCTGCACCACATGGGCGGCGGTGGCGATGAGTCCCTTGTCGGCGTCGTAGACGAACCCGGTGCCGGATCCGGTCTTCCCCAGCACGTGGACGGTGCTGGGCGCGGACCGGTCGTAGATCTCCTTGGGATCCATGTCGGTCCCGTACGCCGACGCCCGGCCGGCCGTCAGTCCGAGTACCAGTGCGGCAGCCGCGACCGCGGCGCTTCTGGCCCGTACCTTCATGAGCGCGCCGCCTTTCCCGCGACGGATGCCCCTCCTTCAGGCTAGGTCCGGCCCGGGAAGCGGTCTTGTGCAGCGATCAAGGTTTGAACGGGCAAGCATCCAAGAGGGGCGGTCACGGGGGCCGTCCCCCGAACGGGGGGCGATCGATTGCGGGGCTCCGGCCCCCGGGGTGCACTGCCCCCATGAGCAACGATCAGCCGCCGCCGCCCCCGGGCCAGCCGCCCGAGGACGATCCGTTCGCCAAACGCCCGCCGGACCCCACTCCGCCGAGCCCTCCACCGGGCGGGCCGCCGCCGGGCGGGCCGCAACCCGGGGGACCCCCGCCGGGCGGCCCGCCGCCGGGGAGCCCGTACGACGCCGCGCCGCCCCCGCCGGGGAACCCGTACGACGGGGCACCGCCGCCCCCGCCCTACGGCGGCTACGGCGGTGGGTACGGCGGCGCCGATCCGCTCTCCGGCATGCCGCCGTTGGCCGAGTCGGCGCGGCGCATCGCCGCGCGCATCATCGACTGGCTGATCATCGCCGTGCCGCTCGCGATCATCGGCATCCCGTTCAAGGTGTACCAGCGGGCCACCGACGACGGGAACGACTTCAGCGACACGGTCAACAGCCTCAACGGCGGCGGGCAGCTCGTCTTCCAGCTCATCACCATCGTCGCGTACGTCGGCTACGACACCCTGATGACCGCCAAGCTGGGACGGACCCTCGGCAAGAAGTGGCTGAAGCTGCGGGTCGCGATGCTCAACGACGGCTCCACCCCGTCGATGAACAGCTCCCTGATCCGCGCGATCGTGCTGTGGCTGCCCGCGCTGATCTGCTGCGCCTGCCTGTGGCCGCTGCTCCTGCTGATCCTGATCCTGGTCGACAAGCCCTACAAGCAGGGCCTGCACGACAAGGCGGCCAAGACCGTGGTGGTGCAGGCCGCCCCGTAACGGGACGGAAGGGGCGAGGAGTTACGAACGGATCCGGGTGTCGGCCCCCGCGCCCACGGGCGCGGCCGGTACCCGGATCTCCTCGTCCGCGGGGGTCCGCGTCGTGACGTCGGAGGGGTTGACGGGCCGCCTGCGCACCGGCATCGTCACCGCCACCAGCACCCCGAGGATCAGTCCCGCGGCGCAGATCGCCGCGATGCCGAGCGTCGTGGTCGTGCCGGAGATCAACAGCAGGGCGACGGTCGCGAGTACGACGGTGGCCGAACCGTAGGCGGACTGTGCGGCGGTCGGACGCTGCATGACGGATACCGTCCCTCGGGCGAGCGTGCGCGTGGCAATGGGCGACTCTACGACGGTGGATGCCCGAGGGGAACAGGAAGTAAGCGTGACCTAACCCACGGTGCGGATGCACAGGGGGCGCAGGGGCGCACGATTCGCCGCCGAGTCATCGCCCGGTGTTTGGCGTGCGTTCGATTATCGGAGGTCCGCTCCTGCATAGTGCACTTGGTATGTTCAAGTCAAGATCTGTCTTTTCTCCTCCAACTCCGGTCGAATGTCGTCACTTGTGACGCGCAAACCCGCCGGCGGATACCCCACACCGGTCCGCGGCGAGGGGCGCCGGGGAGGACAAATCCAAGTGACCAACAGACGACGGGCGATCCGAGCGTCCGCAGTCGTCGTGGCGCTCGCGGCCACCGCCGCCACCGCCTCGACCTTCACCACCGCGTGGGCCGACAACCACGGCAGCGTGCCGTCCGCGGCCGCGCCCGGGGCGCGCTCCGTGGACAAGACCACGGTCGACCACGACCTCGACGGTCCGTACAGCAAGCAGCAGGAGCAGCAGCGCAAGGCTGCCCTGGAGCAGGTGCTGAGCGGCGAGAGCAAGATCGAGAGCCGTGGCGGCTCGAAGGTCGTCAAGCTGGACAGCAAGAAGTACGTCGAGCTGGGCCGCGAGAAGACCGACAAGATCTTCACGATCCTCGTCGAGTTCGGTGACCAGGTCGACAACACCACCCTGGTCGACCGCAAGGACGACGACACCCCGGACCTGAAGCCGAAGTACGGCGGCACGCCCGGTCCGCTGCACAACCGCATAGCCAAGCCGGACCGTGCGAACGACAACTCCACGGCCTGGCAGGCGGACTACAACCAGAAGCACTTCCAGGACCTGTACTTCGGCACCGGCAAGGACGCCAAGGGCCAGCCGAAGGAGTCGCTGAAGACCTACTACGAGAAGACCTCGTCCGGCCGTTACTCGGTCGACGGCGCCGTCTCCGACTGGGTCAAGGTCCCGTACAACGAGGCCCGTTACGGCTCGAACTACTGCGGCCAGACCAACTGCGCCAACGTCTGGGACACCGTGCGCGACGGCCTCGTGGCCTGGAACGCCGACCAGAAGGCCAAGGGCAAGACCGACGCCGAGATCAAGGCGACGCTGGCGCAGTACGACCAGTGGGACCGCTACGACTTCGACGCCGACGGCAACTTCAACGAGCCCGACGGCTACATCGACCACTTCCAGATCGTCCACGCGGGCGAGGACGAGTCGGCCGGCGGCGGCGCCGAGGGCACCAACGCCCTGTGGGCCCACCGCTGGTACGCCTACGGCACGGACGCGGGCAAGACCGGCCCGGCGAACAACAAGTCCGGTGGCACGCAGATCGGCACCTCGGGCATCTGGGTCGGCGACTACACGATGCAGCCCGAGAACGGCGGCCTCGGCGTCTACGCGCACGAGTACGGCCACGACCTCGGTCTGCCGGACCACTACGACACCGCCGGCGGCGAGAACTCCACGGGCTTCTGGACCCTCATGTCCTCCGGCTCGTGGCTCGGCAAGGGCAAGGACTCCATCGGCGACCTCCCCGGCGACATGAACGCCTGGGACAAGCTGCAGCTCGGCTGGCTGAACTACGCCAAGGTCAACGACTGGCAGCGTGGCACCAAGACCACCCACAAGCTGGGCGTCTCGGAGTACAACACCAAGAACCCGCAGGCGCTCGTCGTCGAGCTGCCGAAGAAGACGGTCCCCACCGACGTCGTGGCCCCCGCCGAGGGTGCCTCGCAGTGGTGGAGCAACATGGGTGACGACCTCAAGAACACCCTGACCCGCCCCGTCGACCTGACCGGCAAGACGTCCGCCTCCCTGGAGCTCCAGGGCTGGTACGACATCGAGCAGGACTACGACTACCTGTACGCCGAGGTCTCCACCGACGGCGGTGCCAACTGGCACGCCCTCGACGGCACCGCCGACGGCAAGCCGCTCCAGAAGGACGCCTCCGGCGCCCCGGCACTGACCGGCGCCTCGGAGAAGCACCAGAAGCTGGTCTACGGCCTCGACGCCTACGCGGGCAAGAAGTTCGACCTGCGCTTCCGCTACCAGACGGACGGCGGCGCCGGCGGCAAGGGCTTCACGGCCGACGCCATCACGCTGACCGCCGACGGTGCCCCCGTCTTCTCGGACAACGCCGAGAACGGTGACAACGGCTGGGTCGCCAAGGGCTTCTCGCGCATCGGCAACGGCTTCACCAAGGACTACGAGCAGTACTACATCGCGGAGAACCGCCAGTACGTCTCGTACGACCAGACCCTCAAGGTCGGCCCGTACAACTTCGGCTTCACCGGGGACAAGGCCAGCTGGGTCGAGCACTACCCGTACCAGAACGGTCTGCTGATCTGGAAGTGGGACCTGTCCCAGAAGGACAACAACACCTCCCAGCACCCGGGTGTGGGCCGCATCCTCCCGATCGACGCCCACCCGAGCCCGCTGAAGTGGGGCGACGGCACCCTGATGCGCGGTCGCGTCCAGGCGTACGACTCGCCGTTCAGCATCTCCCGCACGGACGGCTTCGCGCTCCACAAGGCCGGCGTCGGCACCTGGGTCCCGTCCCAGGCCGGCAACCCGACCTTCGACGACCGCAAGGGCGTCTACTGGTTCAAGGAGACCGAGCGCTCCGGTGTCCAGGTAACTGACACCAACACCAAGATCCAGGTCGTCAAGGAGGCCAAGGACGGCTCCACGATCACGGTCCAGGTGGGTCCCTCGACCAAGTAACGGCGAGGTTTTCTGAATCGCCGCAGGTCACAGCATGATCGGCCGTCGCCCCCTAGCGGGCGGCGGCCGATCGTGTTTAGGTGCGTCTTACGGCTCCGGTCGTACGACCTTATTGACAGTCGATCCACGGGGGAGTGGTTCCGCATGCCCAATGGAGGGTTCTGCAGACTGCCGGGAGGCAGTGTCGTCGTCGCCATAGGACTGCCCAGCCCGGCCGGCGACGGAGCCACCGTCCGCTTCCTGGTGCACGCCGCGAACCGTGCCCGCGCCCTGACCCGGCTGCGGAACCTGGGACTGCGGGCGGTCTATCTCCGGGGCAACACGGAGCCGCCGACGCCGGACGAGATCACGGCCGTCCTGCACCACCCGGACGGGATGCTGTGGCGGATCACCGCCCAGGAGCTCTGGCACCCCATACGGTCGCTCCCGAAGGCCGCCTGAGCCGCCGCCGGGCCCGCCCGTGGCGCCTAGGCGACGACGGGCTTCCCGGTGAGCTCCACGCCCGCGGCCCGCAGCTCCGCCAGGGCGCGCTCGGTGGTCTCCCTGGCCACCCCGGCCGTCAGGTCGAGCAGCACCTGCGTGCGGAAGCCCTCCCGGGCCGCGTCCAGGGCCGTCGCCCGCACGCAGTGGTCGGTGGCGATGCCGACCACGTCGACCTCGGTGACCCGCCGCTCCCGGAGCCACTCCGCGAGGGTCTCGCCGTTCTCGTCCCGGCCCTCGAAACCGCTGTACGCGGCCTCGTAGGCGCCCTTGTCGAAGACGGCGTCGACCGCCCCGGAGGCGACCGCCGGCGCGAAGTTCGGGTGGAAGCCCACCCCCTCCGTGCCGGCGACGCAGTGTCTGGGCCACGAGTCGACGTAGTCCGGGTGCTCGGAGAAGTGGGCGCCGGGGTCGATGTGGTGGTCGCGGGTGGCGACCACGTGCCGGTAGGCGGCGCCCGCCGTCTGGCCGACCAGGTCGGTGACGGCGGCGGCGACGTCCGCGCCCCCCGCCACGGCGAGGCTGCCGCCCTCGCAGAAGTCGTTCTGAACGTCGACGACGATCAATGCGCGGTGCATGGCGGGTGTCCTTAGCGCGTCGGATGGGGTGGGTTGTGAGCCTAGAGACTTCCCCTTCCCAAGGGGAGGGGGCATCTCCCCGGCGTTCGCGCGCCCCCCGAGGGGCGCGCGCGGGGCCACCGGGCGCCTACACGTACTCCGTCGGCAGCACCGGCTCTCCGCGGGACAGCTGGATCGCGGACATCGGCAGCCCGGCCCGGGCCGCGATGTGCCGGGAGCGGGCCGCCTCCAGCGGCTCGCGGGCCACCACCGTGCCGCCCTTCACCAGCTGCGCCAGGAGCTGCCGGTCGACCAGCTCGGCCGGGACCGGCCCGGTGCCGACGACCTCGGCCTCGGCGATCCCGGCGGCGTCGGTCCTGCGGGCGGCCCACTTGCGCCCGCCGACGGACGCCTTGCCGCCGACGGACTTCTTGGCGACCGGGGTCAGCGGCGCCTTGGGGTCGGCCGAGGAGGCCCGGGCGACCAGCTTGTAGACCATCGAGCAGGTCGGGTGCCCGCTGCCGGTGACCAGCTGGGTGCCCACCCCGTACGCGTCGACCGGAGCCGCCGCGAGCGAGGCGATGGCGTACTCGTCGAGGTCCGAGGTGACCACGATCCGGGTGTCCCGCGCACCCAGCTCGTCGAGCTGCGCCCGCACCCGGTGGGCGACGAGCAGCAGGTCGCCAGAGTCGATCCGGACCGCCCCGAGCCCGGTGCCGGCCACCTCGACGGCGGTACGGACGGCCTCGGCCACGTCGTAGGTGTCGACCAGGAGGGTGGTTCCGCTGCCCAGCGAGTCGACCTGGGCCCGGAAGGCGTCGCGCTCGCTGTCGTGCAGCAGGGTGAAGGCGTGGGCGGAGGTCCCGACGGTCGGGATGCCGTAGCGGAAACCGGCCGCCAGGTCCGAGGTGGAGTCGAAGCCGCCCACGTAGGCGGCGCGCGAGGAGGCGACGGCGGCGAGCTCGTGGGTGCGCCGGGCGCCCATCTCGATGAGCCGCCGGCCGCCCGCGGCGGCCGACATGCGGGAGGCGGCGGCCGCGATGGCGGAGTCGTGGTTGAGGATCGAGAGGATCACGGTCTCCAGGAGCACGCACTCGGCGAAGGAGCCCTCGACCCGCAGCAGCGGCGAGCCGGGGAAGTACACCTCGCCCTCCGGGTAGCCCCAGATGTCGCCGGAGAAGCGGTACCCGGCGAGCCACTGGAGGGTCGGCTCGTCGACGATCCCGCGCTCGCGGAGGAAGCCGAGCACGTCCGCGTCGAAGCGGAAGTTCTCGACGGCGTCGAGCACCCGGCCGATGCCCGCCACCACGCCGTAGCGGCGTCCTTCGGGCAGGCGGCGGGTGAAGACCTCGAAGACGGACCGGCGGTCCGCGGTGCCGGCCCGCAGGGCCGCCTGGAGCATCGTCAACTCGTACTGATCGGTGAAGAGCGCGGTCGACGGCACGTCCACCGGCAGCCCAAGGTCCGCAGCGTTCATGGTGAGGATGCTACCGCAGTATTCGTCACTCTGACGAATAGGGGCCCGTCGGGGCGACCCGTTTGTGCGATGGGCCGGTCAGGGTGGCAGCATGGGGTAAGTGAGCGTTGCGCCTATCGAGATCGAACGGACCGAATCGGCCGAGGAGGTCTCCGCCGTCGTCGAACCCGACGTGCCCTGGGTGACCCTCGTGCACAACGACCCGGTCAATCTGATGAGCTATGTCACCTACGTCTTCCAGGCGTACTTCGGCTACTCCAAGGACAAGGCGCACAAGCTGATGCTCGACGTGCACCACAAGGGCCGCGCGGTGGTCTCCAGCGGCACCCGCGAGGAGATGGAACGGGACGTGCAGGCGATGCACGGCTACGGCCTGTGGGCGACCCTCACCCAGGACCGCGGCTGATGGCCGGCCGCTTCGAGACGCTCCCCGGCGGCGGCGCCGCCATCGCGCTCGACGAGGTCGAGCTCTCCATCCTGCGCTCGCTGGCCGTGCAGCTCATGGAGCTGATCGGGCCCGGCGACGAGCCGGTCGAGGGCGAGGACCCGCTGGCCGCGCTCTTCGCCGAGGGGCCGAGTGAGCCGCCGTCCGACCCGGCGCTGCGCCGGCTCCTCCCGGACGCGTACGGCGACGACAGCGAGGAGCTGCGGCAGGCCGCCGCCGACTTCCGCCGCTACACCGAGAACGACCTGCGCACCCGCAAGCGCGAGGACGCGCTCGCCATGGTCCGCAGCCTCGACTCGCTCGCCGCCGACGCGGCCGGCGAGAGCGGCGCGGTCCTCAAGCTGGGCCTCGACCAGTCCCGGGCCTGGCTCGGCACGCTCAACGACCTGCGGCTGACCATCGGCACCCGCCTGGAGGTCACCGACGACGACGAGAGCGAGCAGCTGTACCGGCTGCCCGACTCCGACCCGCGCAAGCCGATGGTGATGGCCTATCTGTGGCTCGGGGCGCTCCAGGAGTCGCTCGTCGAGACGCTGATGGGCTAGCGCGAGCCCGTTTCGAGGACTGTTCGCTCAGCGAACGCTCAAATCCGGATAACGAATACGTTATCCAAGCATCCATGTTTGCCCTATTGGGCCCTTTTTGTCCGTCTTTCTGTGTGGCGCGCGCCACAGGCGTCCCCGTCGATCACGGTCGAGCCCGTGATAAATCTTCACGACCACCCGGGGACGCCACCCCTGTTCCCGGGGGCGCTTTGGCCGGCTGACCGCCGGTAGCACTCCATCCATATCCGGGGGGATCAGGACCTGATCCGCAGCAGACGCACTCGCAGTCGCGCGGATCGGCATGGAGAAAGGCGCACCACCATGACCTCAGTGCAGGTCGACAAGCAGCACGACGGCAATGAGGCCGCGGACTCCGCCTCGGGCGAGGGTTATCACCGGGCACTCGGCGCCCGTCAGATCCAGATGATCGCGATCGGCGGTGCCATCGGCACCGGACTCTTCCTCGGCGCGGGCAAGGGCATCTCCATCGCGGGACCCAGCCTGATCCTCGCGTACGCCGTCGCGGGCCTCGTCATCTTCTTCATCATGCGGGCGCTCGGCGAGCTCCTCATGTACCGCCCGGTGTCGGGCTCCTTCTCGGAGTACGCCCGTGAGTTCATCGGACCCTTCGCGGGCTTCGTGACGGGCTGGACGTACTGGCTCTTCTGGGTGGTCACCGGCATCACCGAGGTCACCGCCGCGGCGACCTACATGACGTACTGGTGGGACATCCCGCAGTGGCTCTCCGCCCTGGTCTTCACCGTGATCCTCTACGGCGCCAACCTGATCTCCGTGAAGCTCTTCGGTGAGCTGGAGTTCTGGTTCTCCATGGTCAAGGTCACCGCGATCGTCGGCATGATCCTGATCTGCGCCGGCATCCTGACCCTCGGCTTCTCCGACGCCGGCGACACCGCCTCCGTCACCCACCTGTGGGACCTCGGCGGCTTCTTCGCCGGCAAGGACGGCATCTTCTCCACCCTGATGACCCTCCAGATGGTCATGTTCGCCTTCCTCGCCGTCGAGCTGGTCGGTGTGACCGCGGGCGAGTCGAAGGACCCGAAGACGGTCCTGCCGAAGGCGATCAACACCGTGCCGTGGCGCATCGCCGTCTTCTACGTCGGCGCGCTGATCATGATCCTGTCGGTCGTCCCGTGGACCGAGTTCAAGCCGGGCGTCAGCCCCTTCGTCGCCGCGTTCGAGAAGATGGGCCTCGGCATCGGCGCCGCGATCGTCAACTTCGTCGTCCTGACGGCGGCCCTGTCCTCCTGCAACTCGGGCATGTACTCCACCGGCCGCATGCTGCGCGACCTCGCGCTCAACGGCCAGGGCCCGAAGGTCTTCACCCGGCTCACGAAGTCCGGCACCCCGCTGGTCGGCACCACCATCTCGGCCGCGCTGATGATGGTCGGCGTCTGGGTCAACTACCAGTGGCCCGGCGAGGCGTTCAACTACGTCGTCTCCTTCGCCACCATCTCCGGCATGTGGGCCTGGATCGTCATCCTGATCTGCCAGATCCGCTACCGCCTCAAGGCCGACCGGGGCGAGCTCCCGCAGTCCTCGTTCAAGGCGCCGGGCGGCATCTGGTTCAGCGTCTTCTCGCTCGCCTTCATCGGCATGGTCGTGGTGACCATGGCCATGGACGCGGACAACCGGGTCGCCCTGTACGGCGCGCCGGTCTGGGGCCTCGTCCTCGCCGTCTCCTACCTGGTCCTCAAGGCCCGCAACCCCGGGGGCGCCGCCTTCGCCAAGCGGCCCGACCAGGAGTCCGTCCAGTCCTGACCAGGCACGTCTCAGCATGCGGGCCGTTCCGTACCATTCCCCGGTACGGAACGGCCCGTCTGCTTATCCTGTCGGCATGCTGACCATCACCCGGGCCCTGTACGACCAGATCGTGGAACACTCCCGCGCGGACCACCCCGACGAGGCCTGCGGCGTGGTCGCGGGTCCGGTCGGCAGCGGTCGCCCCGAGCGCTTCATCCCGATGCTGAACGCGGCCCGCTCGCCCACCTTCTACGAGTTCGACTCCGCCGACCTGCTCAAGCTGTACCGCGAGATGGACGACCGGGACGAGGAGCCCGTGATCGTCTACCACTCGCACACCGCGACCGAGGCGTACCCGTCCCGTACGGACATCTCCTACGCCAACGAGCCGCAGGCCCACTACGTCCTCGTCTCCACCGCCGACACCGACGGCGCCGGCCCCTTCCAGTTCCGCTCCTACACGATCGTCGAGGGCGTCGTGACCGAGGAAGAGATCAAGGTCGTCGAGACCTACGCGTAGGCCCGCGCCCTCGTGGCGCCGTCCGCACCTCCGCCCCGCCCGCCTGACGGCGGGTGAGAGACTGGCGGGAATCGAGGGCGGCAGGACCCAGGAAGCCGGTGCGAATCCGGCACGGTCCCGCCACTGTGACCGGCCCCTGACCAGGGCCGGAAGCCAGGAACTGACCTGCCGCCTGCCAGCACCGACCGGGGACGCGGAGATCCCCGTCTGGAGGCCTCCCCATGTCCTGGCGCCGCCCGCTGCTGCCCGCCGCCGTCCTCATACCCCTGCTCGCCGCCTGCGCGGCCCCCGCGAGCACCCCCGCCGGCGGCAAGGCCGCCCCCGGCTTCCCGTACACCGTCGTCAACTGCGGTGTCACGACCACCTATCAGGCCCCGCCGAAGCGCGCGGTGACCATGAACCAGCACGTCACCGAGGTCATGCTCGCCCTCGGCCTGCAGAAGTCCCTGGTCGGCACGGCCTACCTCGACGACGCCGTCCTCCCCGCCTACGCGAAGGCGTACGAGGGCGTCCCCGTCCTCGCCAAGGAGTACCCCTCCAAGGAGGCGCTGCTCGCCGCGAACCCCGACTTCGTGTACGGCGGTTACGCCTCCGCCTTCGACGCCAAGGCCGGCCGGAGCCGCGACGACCTGAAGCGCTCCGGCATCGCCTCCCGCCTCAACACCGAGTACTGCCCCTCCGGCGCCACCGGCCTCGACGACGTCTACCGCGAGGTCGGCGAGGTGGGCCGCACCTTCGGCGTCCCCGACCGGGCCGCCGCCTGGACCCGCGAGGCGCGCGCCGGGGTCACCGCCGCCG
This sequence comes from Streptomyces sp. NPDC093111, assembly GCF_040683955.1. Classification (NCBI taxonomy): domain Bacteria; kingdom Bacillati; phylum Actinomycetota; class Actinomycetes; order Kitasatosporales; family Streptomycetaceae; genus Streptomyces; species Streptomyces sp. NPDC093111. The sequence goes on from NZ_JBFBNW010000002.1 coordinate 112,964, forward strand.
AGCGGCGCCTGAAGGGCACCGCCCCCGTCTCCGTCTTCGTCTACGACAGCGGCGACAAGACCGCGTTCACCGCCGGCGGCAAGGGCATCGGCAACGAGCTGATCACCCGCGCCGGCGGCCGCAACGTCTTCGCCGACCTCGACAAGACCTTCGGCGACGCCGCCTGGGAACAGGTCGTCGCCCGCAAGCCCGACGTGATCGTCATCTACGACTACGGCTCCACCACCGTCGAGCAGAAGAAGCGCCGCCTCCTCGACGACCCGGCGCTGCGCGAGGTCCCGGCCGTCAAGAACCGCCGCTTCGCCGTGCTGCCGCTCTCCGACGCGGTCCTCGGCGTCCGCGCGCCCGCCGCCGTCGGGAAGCTGGCCGCCCAGCTGCACCCCGCGGCCCGATGACCCGGCTCCGCCACGCCTCCGTCGTCGCCGGACTGCTCGTGGCGCTCGCCGCGGCCGTCGTCGCCGCGCTCGCCCTCGGCTCCGTCCGCATCCCGCCCGGCCAGGTGCTCGACGCCCTGACCGGGCGGGCCGGGCCCTCCCCGTACCGGACGATCGTGCTCGACGTGCGGCTGCCCCGGGTCCTGCTCGGGGCGGTCGTCGGCGCCGGACTCGCCGTCGTCGGCGCGGTGCTCCAGGCCCTGGTCCGCAACCGGCTCGCCGACCCCTTCCTCCTCGGCATCTCCTCCGGGGCCTCCGCCGGGGCCGTGTTCGTCCTGGTCCTGGGCGGCGGCGCCGGCCTCGTCGGGGGCGTCACCACCACCGTCGCCCTGCCCGCCGGGGCCTTCGCGGGCGCCCTGCTCGCCCTCGTCCTCGTCTACGCCCTGGCCCGCCGCGGCGGCACCATGACCGGCGCCCGGCTGGTCCTTGCCGGGGTGGCCGTCTCGTACATCCTGTCCGCCCTGACCACCCTGCTGCTGGTCCTCGCCGGGCGGCCCGAACAGTTCCAGGAAGCCCTCTTCTGGTCCCTCGGCGGACTCGGCAGCGCCCGCTGGGACAGCCTCGCGCTGCCCGCCGCCGTCCTCGCGCTCGGCATCGGCGCCCTGCTCACCCTCGCCCGCCCGCTCGACCTGCTGCTGGTCGGCGAGGAGGGCGCCACCGTCCTCGGCCTGGACACCGCCCGCTTCCGCGCGGCCGTCTTCGTCCTCGCCTCCCTGGTCACCGCCGTCATGGTCGCGGCCAGCGGAGCCGTCGGCTTCGTCGGCCTGATGGTCCCGCACGCCGCCCGGATGGCCGTCGGCGCCCCGCACCGGCGCCTGCTGCCGGTCGCCGCCCTCGGCGGGGCGCTCGCCCTGGTCCTCGCCGACCTGGCCGCCCGCACCGTCGCCGCGCCGCAGGACATCCCCGTCGGCGTCCTCACCGCCCTCACCGGCGGCCCCTTCTTCCTCTGGCTGATGCGCCGCCGCGCGGACGGAGCGCCCCTGTGAACCCCGGCCCGCCCGAGCCCCGAGACCGCCGCCCGGCCGAGCTCCGCGTCGAGGCCCTCTCGTACGAGGGGCGGCTGCGCGAGGCCGGTCTCGTCGCCCGCCCCGGCGAGACCGTCGGCCTCGTCGGCCCCAACGGCAGCGGCAAGACCACCCTGCTCCGCTGCGTCTACGGCACCCTCACCGCCACCTCCGGCCGCGCCCTCCTCGACGGCGAGGACCTCCACGCGCTCGGGCCCCGGGCACGGGCCCGCCGGGTGGCGACCGTGCCCCAGGAGAGCGCCCTGGAGTTCGAGCTGACCGTCCGCGAGCTGGTCGCCCTCGGCCGCTCCCCGCACAAGCGGTTCTGGGAGGGCGACACCGCGCGGGACCGGGAGCGGGCGGACGCGGCCCTGGACCGGGTCGGCATCCTGGACCTCGCCGACCGCCCGTACCCCGGGCTCTCCGGCGGCGAACGCCAGCGGGCCCTCGTCGCCCGGGCGCTCGTCCAGGACCCGGCGCTGCTCGTCCTCGACGAGCCCACCAACCACCTGGACATCCGCTACCAGCTGGAAGTCCTCTCCCTCGTGCGCCACTTGGGCACCACCAACCTCCTGGCCCTGCACGACCTGACCCTCGCCGCCGCCTACTGCGACCGGCTCTACGTCCTGGATCGGGGCAGGGTCGTCGCCGAGGGCCCTCCCGCCGAGGTCCTGACACCGGCCCTCCTCGCGGCGGTCTACGGGGTGGAAGCCGAGGTCATCCCGCATCCGGCCACCGGTACACCGCTCGTGGTCTACCTGCCCCGTCCGCCGGTTGGTCAGAATCTGTCCGTCATGTGAGATCACATTCCGGAACCCGGACCGGGAATCGATACGATGAGCGCATGGTTTCCCACGACGTGAGCGAAGAGACGCCGGGCACACCCCTGCTCGTCGCGCGCCTGCACGTCGACCTGTGCCGCCTCGCCAGCGCGATCTGTACGCCGCGCGCCGCGCTCTGAACGACCGGGCCGCGCGCACCTCACCCCTGCAAGACCCCCCGCGCGGGGGCCAGAGCCGCGCGCCAGTACGCCACCCCGCCCCTTCCGAGCTTGTTCCGACAGGAGCCCACCCCATGGCCATCGAGGTCCGCGTCCCGACCATCCTCCGCACCTACACCGACGGCGCCAAGGCCGTCGAGGGCAGCGGTGAGACCCTCGCCGAGCTCTTCACCGACCTGGAGTCCCGCCACACCGGGATCGAGGCCCGCATCGTGGACGGCGGCAAGCTGCGCCGCTTCGTCAACGTCTACCTGAACGACGAGGACGTCCGCTTCCTCGACGGCATCGACACCAAGCTCACCGACGGCGACAGCGTCACGATCCTGCCCGCGGTCGCGGGTGGCATGGTCTGATCCACATGCGCTACGACTCCCCGCTGGCGGCGGTCGGCAACACGCCCCTGGTCCGGCTGCCGCGCCTGTCCCCCTCGGACGACGTCCGCATCTGGGCCAAGCTGGAGGACCGCAACCCCACCGGCTCGGTCAAGGACCGCCCCGCGCTCCACATGGTCGAGCAGGCGGAGAAGGACGGCCGGCTCACCCCGGGCTGCACCATCCTGGAGCCCACCAGCGGCAACACCGGCATCTCGCTCGCCATGGCGGCCAAGCTCAAGGGCTACCGCATCGTCTGCGTCATGCCGGAGAACACCAGCGAGGAGCGCCGCCAACTGCTCGCCATGTGGGGAGCCGAGATCATCTCGTCCCCCGCGGCGGGCGGCTCCAACACGGCGGTCCGCGTCGCCAAGGAGCTCGCCGCCGAGAACCCGTCCTGGGTGATGCTCTACCAGTACGGCAACCCGGACAACGCGGGCGCGCACTACGCCGGCACCGGCCCCGAGATCCTGGCCGACCTGCCGTCGATCACCCACTTCGTGGCGGGCCTCGGCACCACCGGCACCCTCATGGGCGTCGGCCGCTACCTGCGCGAACACAAGCCCGACGTCAAGATCGTCGCCGCCGAGCCGCGCTACGACGACCTGGTCTACGGCCTGCGCAACCTCGACGAGGGCTTCGTCCCCGAGCTGTACGACGCCTCCGTCCTCACCACCCGTTTCTCGGTCGGCTCGGCCGACGCGGTCACCCGCACCCGCGACCTGCTCCAGCAGGAGGGCATCTTCGCGGGCGTCTCCACGGGCGCGGCCCTGCACGCGGCCATCGGCGTCGGCAACAAGGCGGTCAAGGCGGGCGAGAGCGCCGACATCGTCTTCGTCGTCGCGGACGGCGGCTGGAAGTACCTGTCGACCGGCCTCTACACCGCGGCGACCACGGAAGAGGCGATCGCGGCGGTGCAGGACCAGCTCTGGGCGTAGCCGCGTAGCCGCGTAGCCGCGCGGCCGTCCCGGCCGCTCAGTGCGCCAGATGGCGGACCTGGTCCCAGACCACCGGGTCCGCCGTTCCCACTCGGCGGCGGAAGTCCGCCACCGGCACGTCCCGCAGCTCGTCCGTCTCCAGGAAGCTGGGCCGGCCCTGCGCGTCGCCCACCGAGCCCGGCGGCAGCGCGATCACCCCGGGCCGCTCGTCGTGGTACTTGCTGGTGATCTTGGCGACCCGCGCGCAGTCCCCGCGCAGCCCCAGGACCAGGCACGGCCGGTCCTTCGCACCGGGGCCGTCCTCGAAGGGGACCTCCGCCCACCAGATCTCACCCGGCCGAGGCGCCGTGGCCGGGCCCGTCGCAGGCCCGCCCGCGGGGGCCGTGCCGCGCGGTGCCTTCCCGCGCGGTGTCCTCCCGCGCGGGGCCGGACGGGTCGGCCGGGCGGGCGGGCGGCTCCGGCCCGGGGGACGGCGGAGGCCGGAACGGCGCCGCCCGGCGAGCGCCACCACCAGCGCGATCACCACGACCGCGACCAGCGCGGGCCACCACGACGTGTCCATACCTCAAGACCGTACCGTCGAGGTCCCCGCCCCGCCCGGGCGCCCCGCCATCCATCCGAACCGGTGACAGAGCCCGTGAGTTCGCCCACAACGGGCCGCCACGGAGGAGCGACGGGCCGTAGCGAGCCGTACGCTCGACAGATCGCACGACCTCCCCTCTTCGCGCGCTTCCCCGCACCCGTCCACGGAGGTTCACGCTCCATGAAGCTCACCGTCGTCGGCTGCTCAGGGTCGTTCCCGTCCGCGGATTCGGCCTGTTCGAGCTACCTCGTAGAGGCCGACGGCTTCCGGCTGCTCCTCGACATGGGCAACGGTGCCCTGGGCGAGCTGCAGCGCCACATCGGTCTGTACGACCTGGACGCGATCTTCCTCAGTCATCTGCACGCCGACCACTGCATCGACATGTGCGGCTACTTCGTCGCGCGCTACTACCGCCACGAGGGCGGTCGCTGCGAGGCCCTGCCGGTGTACGCCCCGGAGGGCGCGGAGCAGCGGCTGACCACGGCGTACGCGGACACGCCGTCGCCGACCGCGATGAGCGAGGTCTTCGACTTCCACACGCTGAAGTCGGCCGCCTTCGAGATCGGCCCGTTCTCCGTGCGTACGGAGAAGGTGTGCCACCCGGTCGAGGCGTACGCCATCCGCGTCGAGCACGGCGGCCGTGCGCTCACCTACTCCGGCGACACCGGGGTGTGCGAGGCGCTGGACGAGCTGGCGCGCGGGGCGGACCTCTTCCTGTGCGAAGCCTCCTTCACCCACGGCAAGGAGGACATCCCGGCCCTCCACCTCAACGGCCGCGAGGCCGGCGCCCAGGCCGCCCGCGCCGACGTGGGACGTCTGGTGCTGACCCACATCCCCCCGTGGACGGACGGCGAGCGGAACCTGGCGGACGCCCGAGAGGTCTACGAGGGCCCGGCGGAGCTGGCGTACGCGGGCGCGGTGTACGAGGTCTGAGCCCGGCGCCGTACGCGGACGGGGAAGGCCCCGGAACCCTGAGGGTTCCGGGGCCTTCCGTCGCACGGGGTGCGGGAGGGGCTCACGCCTTGGTGAGGTCCTCGATCTCCTCCTCGGGCTCGCGGCCCGGGGTGGGGAGGTTGAACTTGGTGATGGCGAAGCGGAAGACCACGTAGTAGATGGCCGCGAAGACCAGGCCGATCGGGATGATCAGCCACGGCTTGGTCGCCAGGTTCCAGTTCAGCAGGTAGTCGATGCCGCCGGCGGAGAAGGTGAAGCCGGCGTGGACACCGAAGGCCCAGGTGACGGCCATCGAGATGGCGGTCAGCACGGCGTGGATCGCGTACAGGACCGGCGCGATGAACATGAACGTGAACTCGATCGGCTCGGTGATACCGGTGACGAAGGAGGTCAGCGCGAGGGAGACCATCATGCCCATCACGGCCTTGCGGCGCTCGGGGCGAGCGGCGTGGGCGATGGCGATGGCGGCGGCCGGGAGGCCGAACATCATGATCGGGAAGAAGCCCGACATGAAGATTCCGGCGCTCGGGTCACCGGCGAAGAAGCGGTTCAGGTCGCCGTGGACGACCTCGCCGGCGGCGTTGGTGAAGTCGCCGATCTGGAACCAGGAGACCGTGTTCACGAACTGGTGCATGCCGACCGGGATCAGCGCGCGGTTGATGAGACCGAAGAGGCCGGCGCCGCCGGCGCCGAGGCCGGTCATCCACTCGCCGAAGTTGGAGATGCCCTCACCGATCGGCTCCCAGACCAGGCCGAAGATCACGCCGACGGCGGTGCCGACGAAGGCCATGATGATCGGGACCAGGCGGCGGCCGTTGAAGAAGCCGAGCCAGTCGACCAGCTTGGTGCGGTGGAAGCGCTGCCACAGGACCGCGGAGAGCAGACCCATGAGGATGCCGCCGAGCACGCCCGGGTTGTTGTACGTCGCGGCGACGTCGACACCCTTGTTGGCGGTCGTGTTGATCACGGCCTCGGTGACCGGGAAGGCCTTGAGGACGTTGCTGTAGACCAGGAAGCCGACGAGGGCGGCGAGGGCGGTCGAGCCGTCGGCCTTCTTGGCGAAGCCGATGGCGACGCCGATGCAGAAGAGCAGCGGCAGGTTGTCGAAGACAGCACCGCCGGCCGTGGCGAACACGGAGGCGACCTTGTCCCATCCGAGCCCGTCCTTGCCGAACACGTCGGGCTGGCCGAGGCGGAGCAGAATACCCGCGGCCGGCAGTACGGCGATCGGCAGCTGCAGGCTGCGACCGACCTTCTGCAGGCCCTGGAACAGGCCGGATCCGCGCTTCTTCGCGGGAGCGGCGGCCTGGGCGGTGGCCGTACTCATCAACTTCCTCCAGTAGGCAAGGCGCCGCCAGAGGACAGTGAAAGGGGGGACGGCGACGTCTCGTGGAACGCGGTGGTCTGGACCGCGTGGTCTACACCAATTAATGGTGTAGACCAGTTTTAGCACGTGTGACTTAGATAAGGAACCTTCGAATTTTGTGTGCCCAGCCATAGCCGGACAACCGACGACATAAGGCCCCCGGACCGTGAGGTCCGAGGGCCTTATGGCCGGGCCGAAAGCCCCTGGGGAGCCTGGAGGGGCGGGCGTTACGCCTTCGTGTTGTCCCGCTCCAGCTCCTCCTCCAGCTCGTCCGGTTCGCGGCCCGGGGTCGGCAGGTTGAACTTGGTGATCGCGAAGCGGAAGATCGCGTAGTAGACGACGGCGAAGCACAGGCCGATCGGGATGATCAGCCACGGCTTGGTCGCGAGCCCCCAGTTGATGACGTAGTCGATCAGGCCGGCCGAGAAGCTGAAGCCGTCGTGGACGCCGAACGCCCACGTCACCGCCATCGACACACCGGTCAGCACCGCGTGGATCGCGTAGAGCACCGGGGCGATGAAGAGGAACGAGTACTCGAGCGGCTCCGTGATGCCCGTGACGAACGAGGTCAGACCGACCGAGAGCATCAGGCCGCCGACCTCCTTGCGCCGGTGCGGCTTGGCGCAGTGGGTCATGGCCAGCGCGGCGGCCGGCAGGGCGAACATCATGATGGGGAAGAAGCCGGAGGTGAACTGACCGGCCGCGGGGTCGCCCGCCAGGAACATGCTGATGTCACCGTGGACCACCGTGCCGTCCGGCTTGGTGTACGAGCCGAACTGGAACCAGACCGGCACGTTGAGGAACTGGTGCAGGCCGATGACCAGCAGCGCGCGGTTGGCCACGCCGAAGATGCCCGAGCCCCAGGAACCGAGCCCGACCAGCCAGTCGCTGAAGCTCTCCAGGGCGTCGCCGATCGGCGGCCAGATCCAGAGGCAGAGCGCGGCGAAGGCGATGCCGACGAAGGCCATGATGATCGGGACCAGCCGGCGGCCGTTGAAGAAGCCGAGCCAGTCGACCAGCTTCACGCGGTGGTAGCGCTGCCAGAGGTAGGCGGCCAGCAGGCCCATGATGATGCCGCCGAAGACGCCGGGGTTCTGGTACGTGTACCCGGCGAAGGTGTCGCCGGCGCCGAGGCAGCCGCCGTTGATGTCCTTGGTGCCGACCGGGCAGGCCTTGGGGAAGGCGTGCAGCACGCCCCGGTAGACGAGGAAACCGGCCACGGCGGCGAGGGCGGTGGAGCCGTCCGCCTTCTTCGCCATGCCGATCGCGACGCCGATGCAGAAGAGGAGGGGGAGACCGAGGTCGGCGTCGAGCAGCGCGCCACCGGCTCCCGCCATCACCTTGGCCACATCGGTCCAGCCCAGGCCCTCGTCGCCGAAGACGTCCGGCTGTCCGAGCCGGCCGATGATGCCGGCCGCGGGGAGGACGGCGATGGGCAGCTGAAGGCTGCGGCCCATCTTCTGCAGCCCTTGGAAGAAGCCGCCCCAATGCGACTTCTTCGGTGCGGCTGCGGCACTCGTACTGCTCATCGGCGTCCTCCCTGACCCGACGCGGTCCCGGAACAATCCGGATCCGGCTCTCGTTCACACTGGTGTAGACCAGTTGCGATAGGCTCCCCGGGGCCGATCGAGGGCAGGCCGCCGGTGATCGTCATCTTTCGGCAGAACGGCGGACTTCGCTCGCGAGACTGGTCCAACCGTGGGTTACCGTGACAAAGCGGACCACCGGTGCGCCGAGACTCACGTTCTTTGAACGGAACGGACAGGGAGAAACACATGGCCAGCAAGGCTGAGAAGATCGTCGCCGGGCTCGGCGGGATCGAGAACATCGAAGAGGTCGAGGGCTGCATCACCCGCCTCCGCACCGAGGTCATCGACCCGTCCAAGGTCGACGAGGTCGCCCTCAAGGCCGCCGGCGCCCACGGAGTCGTGAAGATGGGCACCGCCATCCAGGTCGTCATCGGCACCGACGCCGACCCGATCGCCGCGGACATCGAAGACATGATGTGAGCGGTCGCTCCCGCGACTGACACATCGACGAGGGCCCGTTCCGGCAGGGGAACGGGCCCTTCGTCGGCTACGGCTACGCTCGTCCCATGTCTCGTATCGACGGCCGTACCCCCGAACAGCTCCGCCCCGTCACCATCGAACGCGGATGGAGCAAGCACGCCGAGGGCTCCGTCCTCGTCTCCTTCGGCGACACCAAGGTCTTCTGCACCGCCTCCGTCACCGAGGGCGTTCCGCGCTGGCGCAAGGGCAGCGGCGAGGGCTGGGTGACCGGCGAGTACTCGATGCTGCCCCGCGCCACCAACACCCGAGGCGACCGCGAGTCCGTACGCGGCAAGATCGGCGGCCGCACCCACGAGATCTCCCGCCTCATCGGCCGCTCGCTGCGCGCCGTCATCGACTACAAGGCGCTCGGCGAGAACACCATCGTCCTCGACTGCGACGTCCTCCAGGCCGACGGCGGCACCCGCACCGCCGCCATCACCGGCGCCTACGTCGCCCTCGCCGACGCCGTCGCCTGGGCCCAGGGCAAGAAGCTCGTGAAGGCCGGCCGCAAGCCCCTCACCGGCACCGTCTCCGCCGTCTCCGTCGGCATCGTCGGCGGCGTCCCGCTCCTCGACCTCTGCTACGAGGAGGACGTCCGCGCCGACACCGACATGAACGTCGTCTGCACCGGCGACGGCCGCTTCGTCGAGGTCCAGGGCACCGCCGAGGCCGAGCCCTTCGACCGCAAGGAGCTCAACGCCCTCCTCGACCTCGCCTCCGACGGCTGCGCCGAACTCGCCGAGATCCAGCGCAAGGCGCTCGAAGGAACTCTCTGAGGGTCCCCGACGTCTGTCTGGATACGGGCGCACGGGTCGAACCGTGCGCCCCGTCCAGACATGCAGGTACGAGGGGGAGGACCCAACTCTTGAAGCGCCGCCGCTCCATAGCGCTCGCCGTCGCCACCGCCGCCGCACTCACCGGCCTGGTCGGCTGCGGTGCGCTCGACAAGGCCATGGACTGCGTCAAGACCGCCGACGCCATCGCCACCTCGGTCGACAAGCTGTCGCAGGCCGTCTCCAGCGCCTCCAACGACCCGACCCAGATCGAGGAGGCCCTGAACAGCATCGACACGGAGCTGGGCAACCTCAAGAACACGACGGACAACGCGGACCTGTCCAAGGCGGTCGACGACCTCACCAAGGGCGTCGACACCGTCCGCACGGCCGTCAAGAACGGCGACGCGACCCCCGACATCAAGCCGATCACCGACGCGGCCACCGAGGTCGGCAAGGTCTGCACACCGGGCTAGCCGGACCGGGGCCGCCGCGGACCACCACCGCGGCGGCCCCGATAATCGGAGCATGACCCGTCTGATCCTCGCCACCCGCAACGCGGGCAAGATCACCGAACTGCGCGCGATCCTCGCCGACGCCGGACTCGACCACGAACTCGTCGGCGCCGACGCGTACCCCGAGATCCCCGACGTCAAGGAAACCGGCGTCACCTTCGCCGAGAACGCGCTCCTCAAGGCCCACGCCCTGGCCCGGGCCACCGGCCTGCCCGCCGTCGCCGACGACTCCGGACTCTGCGTCGACGTCCTGAACGGCGCCCCCGGCATCTTCTCCGCCCGCTGGGCCGGCCGGCACGGCGACGACAAGGCCAACCTGGACCTGCTGCTCGCCCAGCTCGCCGACATCGACGCCCCCCACCGCGCCGCCCACTTCGCCTGCGCCGCCGCCCTCGCCCTGCCCGACGGCACCGAACGCGTCGTCGAGGGCCGCATGCCCGGCACCCTGCGCCACACCCCCGCCGGCACCAACGGCTTCGGCTACGACCCGATCCTCCAGCCGACCGGCCACGAGCTCACCTGCGCCGAACTGACCCCGGCCGAGAAGAACGCGATCAGCCACCGCGGCAAGGCCTTCCGGGCGTTGGCGCCGGTGGTGCGGGAACTGCTCGGGTGAGCACACATGCGAACGGCCCAGCGGCAACCTGCGCGCTGGGCCGTCGTACGGTACGCCCGGTCGGATTCGAACCGACAGACACGACCACCTAAAGATCGCCGCTCAGCCCTTGGCGTACGGGCGCGTACACGAACCCTTACTTTACCCGTCCTCCTCCCCGACACCAGGTGTCGGTCATCGCATGGCAGTTGGGGCACAACAGCCGAAGGTTCTCGCGCCGGTCGTCGCTCCAGTCCCCGTTGATGTGGTCGATCTCCAGCGTCATCGGCTTGCCGAGCCATTCGGGGCCGACGCCGCATTCGGCGCACTCCTCGTCGACGCCGACATCGAGGAGCGCGCGCCGGAGCAGGTGGGTTCTGGTCCGGCGTCTGCCGTCGTGGTGGACGAGAACCTCCGCAGCGGCCTTCACCGCGCCCGGCTTCCCGCGCTGGTGGGCCTGCCCCAGGAAATGCGAGGTGGCGATACCGTCCTCCGCCGTCCACTGGCGGAACAGTGCGCGCGTCTGGCCACTGTCAGCCCTGCCCAGGGCGCGCAGGGCTCCGGCGATGGAGATCGCCCCTTCGACTGCGCCCCGAAGCTCCTCCGGCTCCGGGCGTGAGGCAGGCCCGCCGCGCCGCCGGTGGAGAAAGTGAGCGATGTCGGTGCCGTAGTGGGCGAAGCGTTTCAGAAGGTAACGGCGGAGCTTGTCGTACGGCGGGGTGCCGAAGAAGGCCATGACCTCGTCCACGTCCGCGCATCGCGCCGCTGCCTCGGCCAGCCGCTCGCGGGTGTACCGGGTGCTGGTCGTCATCGGGCGCGCCCTTTCCCCCGGCCCCGATAGGTGTCCGTCGTCGAGTGGCAGTTCGGGCAGAGGAATCGCAAGTTCTCGATCCGATTGTTGCGCCAGTCTCCGTCGATATGGTCGACCTCCAGCGGAAGAGGCCGGCCTCGCCAGACAGCCTCGTTGCCGCACAGCGCGCACTGCCTCCGCACTCCGGACTCCGTCATCGCCCGGGTGAGGCGGTCACTTGGGATGCGCCGGGTCTGCGGGCCGGTCTGCTCGACGAGCAGGGCCTCGGGTGTCCGGGGGCGCCAGGGCTTGCCCCGCCGGGACGGCGCGCGGAAGTGCGAGGTGTCGATGCCGTACGCCTTGATCCGCCGACTGATGTGCGTGTGCTGCCCGCCGACGACCTCCACCCCGAGCCGCCGCAGTACGTCGCACATGCTCGTCGAGGTGGCCACGGCCTGTGCCAGGGTCTCACGGGTCCAGCGCGTTCCCTCCTGCTCGAAATGAGAGATGTCCACCCCCAGCTTCCGCATCCGGTCGCGGACGTACCGCCGGGACCCGCTCCTCGGATCCACCCCCAGCCGCTCCAGCGCCTCCGTCAGCGTCCGTGCCTCTCGCGCCGCAGACTCCAGCCGGTCCCTCGTATACACGCTCGTCCCCATCGAGCTCCCTCCCCAGTACGGATCTCGTACGGACCAACGACCCGAATTTCGGATGGTCGCGCCAAAACGCGTGCGTGTCGCGTACGAGAAACGGAACGGCCCGCACCGGATGGGTGCGGGCTGCTCGGGAAGGAGCGGGGTCAGATCCCCAGATCCTTGATGATCTTGGCGACATGGCCGGTCGCCTTCACGTTGTAGAAGGCGTGCTCGACCTTGCCCTCCTCGTCGACGACGATCGTGGAGCGGATGACGCCCGTCACGACCTTGCCGTACAGCTTCTTCTCGCCGAAGGCGCCGTACGCCTCCAGGATCTCCTTGGAGGGGTCGCCGACCAGGGTGACCTTCAGGTTCTCCTTCTCGCGGAACTTCGCCAGCTTCTCCGGCTTGTCCGGGGACACGCCGATGACGTCGTAGCCCGCACCGGCCAGCAGGTCCAGGTTGTCCGTGAAGTCGCAGGCCTGCTTGGTGCAGCCGGGGGTCAGGGCGGCCGGGTAGAAGTAGACGATGACCTTGCGGCCCTTGTGGTCCGCGAGGGAGACCTCGTTGCCGTCCGCGTCGGGAAGGGTGAAGGCGGGGGCGGTGTCGCCGGGCTGCAGTCGCTCGCTCATGGCTCTCCTCGGGAATGTTCGCGTACGCGTTCAGAGCCTAACGGGGGTCGGGGACGACCCGAGGGCAAGGAAGCTGACAGACTGTCCATCGACGACCGGAACACGCCGGTACTCGCCGGTACACGACTACGGAGGCAGCGCGGTGTCGGACGCCAGGACCCCTGCGCAGATCGAGGCGGACATCGTCCGCCGACGCGAGCAGCTCGCCGTCACTCTCGACGAGATCGGCATTCGGGTGCACCCGAAGACCATCATCGGCGACGCGAAGGCGAAGGTCGCCGCCACGGTCGACCACACGGCCGGGCGCGCCTTCGTCGCGGTCAACCGCGTCGTGTCCGACGTGAAGGCCCGCTTCACCCACGAGGACGGCGCGCCCCGCCTGGAGCGCGTGGTGCCGGTGGCGCTGGTGGCCGTCGCGGTCGTCGGGCTGATCGCCGCGTCCGCCCGCAAGGGCCGGGACTGAGGACGGGACCGCCCCGGCGGACCCGTCCCGGGTACGGGCGACACGCCGGGGCAGGTAGGTTCGAGTCGTGAGCGACAACACCCACGACAAGCTGCCCATCCGGATGCTCCACGACCGGGTCCTGGTCCGTACCGACAGCCCGGAAGGGGAACGGCGCTCGGGCGGCGGCATCCTGATCCCGGCGACCGCGGCCGTCGGCCGCCGGCTGGCCTGGGCCGAGGTCGTCGCGGTCGGGCAGAACGTCCGGACCGTCGAGATCGGCGACCGCGTCCTGTACGACCCCGAGGACCGGGCCGAGGTCGAGGTGCGGGGCGTCGCGTACGTCCTGATGCGCGAGCGCGACCTGCACGCCGTCGCCGCCGACCGCTTCCAGGGGCAGTCCGACTCGACGGGTCTCTACCTGTAGCCGCTCAGCGCCCGAGGGCCTGGTGACCGGTGTCACCAGGCCTTTTGCCTGCCCTTTGCTACGCTGGGGGTACCCGACGAGACGCGCCGTACCGGGCTTGACGACAAGACGACGCACCCCTGTTGTTCCGTTTCGCGGAGGTGTTCGTCATGGCCTGGGTCCTTCTCATCGTCGCCGGTCTGCTCGAGGTCGGCTGGTCGATCGGCATGAAGTACACCGAGGGCTTCACCCGTCTCTGGCCCAGCGTCTTCACGGGCGCCGGGATCGTCGCCTCGATGCTGCTGCTCTCGCAGGCCGCCAAGACCCTGCCGATCGGTACGGCGTACGGCGTCTGGGTCGGTATCGGCGCGGCCGGTGCGGCGGTGCTCGGCATGGTGGTGCTCGGTGAGCCGGCGACCGCCGCCCGTATCTTCTTCGTCTGTCTCCTGCTGGTGGCCGTGGTCGGCCTCAAGGCGACCTCGGGTCACTGACCCGCGGCATACCCGGTTCCGGCGCGGCCCCCGGGCCCGCCGGCGCCGGGGGAGCCTCCCGTACGGGCAGCGGCAGCGTCCCTGGCGCGGGCTCCCTCTCCCGTACGGGCAGCGGCAGCGTCCCCGGCGCGGGCTCCCTCTCCCGTACGGGCAGCGGCGCGGGCTCCGGTACCGGCGCCCGCGCGGGCTCCCGTGCCGCCTCGCGTCCCGGCTGTTCGCCCAGGGATTCCCGTACGGGCTCCCGGGCCGGCTCCCGTCCCTGCGCGGCCCCGCCCTTCGGCGCCGCCGGTCCGCGCGGCGGCCTGCGGTCGGCCGCGCCCGGTCCCTCCAGGCCCTGCGTCCCGTCCAGGAAGTCAGGCGTCGGCGGCACCACGGGCAGCTCCTCCGCGCCCTCCATGAGGCGCAGGTCGAACTCCTTCGGCGCGACGCCCGCGAGCGCCTCCCGGGTGAACTGGCCCCAGATCTCGGCCGGTGCCCCGCCCCCGTTGATCCGGGGTTGGCCCAGCGCCCCGTACAGCGGTTCCTGCCGGCCCGACTCCGGGTCCTGGCCCATCATCGCCACCACCGTCGCGAGCTCCGGGGTGTAGCCGGCGAACCAGGCCGCCTTGTCGTCCTCCGCCGTCCCCGTCTTGCCCGCCGAGGGGCGGCCGGCCGCGAGGGCCGCCGTGCCGGTGCCGCTCTGGACGACGCTCCGCAGCACGGACGTCGTCGTGTCGGCCGCCTCCCGGCCGAGCGCCACCCGCGCCCCGGCCGGACCCGCCGCGCCCGGAAGCTCCACCTCCTCGCCGTCCCTGGCGACCCGCTCGACCAGGGTGTACGTGCCGTGGGAGCCGTGGTTGGCGAGGGTCGCGTACGCCTGTGCCAGGTCCAGGACGCTCGCCGTGGCCGGGCCGAGGGCGATGGAGGGGGAGGAGGTGAGGTCCGGGGTGTTCCCGGGCAGGCCGAGCGCGACCGCGGCCTCGCGGACCCGCCCGGGGCCGACGTCCACGGCCATCTGGGTGTACACCGTGTTCACCGAACGGTCGGTGGCGAACCGCACGGTGATGTCGCCGTAGCTGGTGTCGTCCTCGTTGGCCGGGTCGTAGAAGGGTCCGTTCCACCCCTGCACGGGCCGCCGGTTGTCGCCGTCGTAGTAGGTGTTCGGTGTGATCCGTTCACCCTCCTGGGTCAACGCGCCGTGCTGGAGTGCCGCGGCGAGGACGAAGGGCTTGAAGGTGGAGCCGACCTGATAGTCGCGGCGGGTGGCGTTGTTGACGAACTGCCGGGTGTAGTCGATGCCCCCGTAGAGGGCGACCACCCGGCCGCTCGCCGGTTCGACGGCCGCGCCGCCGACCCGTACGAACCGGTCGGCGGGGTTGCGCGCCGGGTCCAGCCTGTCGTTCACGTGCGTGTCGACGGCCCGCACGAAGGCGTCCTGTTTGGCCCGGTCCAGGGTGGTGGTGATCCGGAAGCCGCCGGCGGCGAGGGTCTTCTCGTCGACGGTCCCGCTCTCGGTCAGGTACTGCTCCACCGCCTGCACCAGATAGCCGCGCTGTCCGGAGAGACCGGCCGAGGGCCGGGCCGGCTGCGGGGTGGGGAAGACGGCGGTGGCGCGGGCGGCGCGGGTCAGCCAGCCCTCCTTGACCATGCCGTCCAGGACGTACCGCCAGCGGGCGAGCGCCCGCGGCCGGTTCTCGGGGTGGGCGGCGACGTCGTACGCGTTGGGCGCGTTGAGCAGCGAGGCGAGGTACGCGCCCTCGGCGGTGTCCAGGTCCTTGGCGTCCTTGCCGTAGTAGGCGCGGGCGGCGGCCTGGATCCCGTACGCGTTGCGCCCGAAGTAACTGGTGTTCAGGTACCCCTCCAGGATCTCCCCCTTGCTCTTCTCGCGCCCCAGCTTGAGCGCGATGAAGAACTCCTTCGCCTTGCGGGTGAGGGTCTGCTCCTGGCCCAGGTAGTAGTTCTTGACGTACTGCTGGGTGATGGTCGAACCGGACTGGCGGCCCTTGCCGGTGAGGGTGTTCCAGGTGGCCCGGAGCATGGCCCGGGGGTCGACGGCGGGCGAGGTGTGGAAGTCGCGGTCCTCGGCGGCCAGCACGGCGTGCTGGACCCCGGCCGGGACCCGCGCCAGGCTCACGTTCTCCCGGTCGACCTCGCCGTCGCGGGCGATCGGGCTGCCGTCGCGGTACAGGAACAGGTTGGACTGGGCGACCGCCGTGGCGTTGGCGGGCGGGATGTCCACGAGGAGGTAGCCGGCGGCGAAGCAGCCGAGCAGCAGCAGGCCGCCGAGGACGACGAGCCCGAGCAGCCGCCGCAGGAGGCGGCGGGGGCGACCCCCGCGGGACGGGGGCGGGGCGGGGACGGTCGGGTCCCTGGGCTCCCAGGAGGACTCGGCGGACCTGCCGGATGAAGGGGACATAACAGCACATCCTGCCCGCATGTGCCGGAAAACCGGTCGCGACGGCACGGGAAGTCCCCCTAAGGTCGGGCCCTTTGCGCGGAGTGACCGACCGGAGGGAGCAGGAGACATGCTGCGGCTCTACGCGACCGTGGCCGCGGGTGGGTTCAGGCGCCATGCCACCTACCGGGTGGCCACGGCGGCGGGGGTGTTCACCAACACCGTCTTCGGCTTCATCCTGTCGTACACGTACATCGCCCTCTGGGACGTGCGTCCCACGCTCGGCGGGTACGACATGGCGGACGCCCTCGCCTATGTGTGGATCGGCCAGGGCCTCATCACCGTCTGCGGCCTGATGGGCGGCGGCTTCGAGGAGGAGCTGATCGAGCGGATCAGGACCGGCGACATCGCGGTCGACCTCTACCGCCCCGCCGACCTCCAGGCCTGGTGGTTCGCCGCGAACCTGGGCCGCGCGGCCTACCAGCTGCTCGGCCGCGGCATCGCCCCCATGCTCTTCGGCGCCCTCGTCTTCGACGTCACCGTGCCGAGCAGCCCCTGGACCTGGCTCGCCTTCCTCGGCTCGGTGGCCCTCGGCGCGATCGTCAGCTTCGCGATCTGGTACCTGGTGGCGATGAGCGCCTTCTGGCTGCTCGACGGCCAGGGCGTGGTCCAGATGGCCTGGTTGGGCGGCCTGTTCTTCTCCGGGATGCTGCTTCCGCTCAGCGTCTTCCCCGGCGCCCTGGGCGAGCTCGCGCGGGTCCTCCCCTGGGCGTCGATGCTCCAGGTGCCGGCCGACGTGTACCTGGGGCGGTACGAGGGCTGGGGAGTGCTGGGGGCGTACGCGTTCCAGGGCTGCTGGGCGGTCGTCCTCCTCGCGACGGGGCGCGCGGTGCAGGCGGCGGCGACGCGGAAGGTGGTGGTGCAGGGTGGATGAGCGGACGGTGCGGGTCGGGAGGGATGAGCGGGTCGAGGGGGTCGGGAGGGTCGATCGCGACGATCGCGACGATCGCGACGATCGCGACGATCGAGTCGAGCGGGCGGGCGCGCCGGAAGAGGCCGTACGGGTCGATCGGGCGGGCGCGCCGGAGTGGGACGGTGCGGCCGGATGGCCGGAGGAGGCCGAGCCCTGGTCCCGGGCCGGCCGGGCGGCCGACGCGTGGCGGACGTACCGCATGGTGGCGGGCATGTGGATCCGGTCCACCCTCACGTACCGCTCCTCCTTCGCCCTGACCCTCCTCTCCTCCCTCCTCGTCACGTTCTTCGACTTCGTCGTCATCCTCCTGATGTTCGGCCAGGTCAGGGGACTCGGCGGCTTCTCCTTCGCGGAGGTCGCGTTCCTGTACGGGACGGCGGGCACCTCGTTCGGCCTCGCCGACCTGGTGATGGGCTCGCTGCCGCGGATGGGCAAGCGGGTGCGCGACGGCTCCTTCGACACCTTCCTGCTGCGCCCCGCATCGGTCCTCGCGCAGGTCGCGGCCGACCGTTTCGCGCTGCGGCGGCTCGGGCGGATCCTCCAGGGGCTGATTGTCCTGGTCTGGGGCCTGGTGCTCCTGGACGGCGTGGAGTGGACGCCGCTGAAGGTGCTCCTGGTGCCGGTGATGCTGCTGAGCGGTGCGCTGATCTTCGCCGCGCTGATGGTGCTGGGCGCCTCCACCCTGTTCTGGCTCCAGGACGCGGCCGAGGTGACGAGCTCCTTCACGTACGGCGGCAACACGATGCTCCAGTACCCGCCGACGATCTTCGCCCAGGACCTGGTGCGGGGCGTCGTCTTCGTCGTACCGCTCGCGTTCGTCAACTGGCTGCCCGCCCTCTACGTCCTGGGGAGGACACCGCCGGCGGGGGTGCCGGGGTGGACGGCGTTCCTGTCGCCCCTGGTCGCGGTCGTGTGCTGCCTGGTGGCGGGAGTGGTGTGGCGGACGGGCCTGCGGAGCTACCGATCGACAGGAAGCTGAGCTATCCATATGGAGCAGGAACAGGAAATGGAGCAGGAAACGACGGAGGCGACGCCTCGGACGCCCGGCGGGACGCCCCACCGGGCGACCGCCCCGCCGCCGCCCCCGGCCACGGCCCCGGCGCCGCCGCCCTTCATCGAACTCGACTCCCTGGAGAAGGTCTTCACGGTCCGCCGCAGGGCAGGACTCCTCCGCCGCGAGAAGCGCGAGGTCAGGGCGGTCGACGGCATCTCCTTCACCGTCGGGAAGGGGGAGATGGTCGGCTACATCGGCCCCAACGGCGCCGGGAAGTCCACCACGATCAAGATGCTGACCGGCATCCTCACCCCGAGCGGCGGCCGGCTGCGGGTGGCCGGCATCGACCCGTCGCGGGAGCGCACCCGGCTCGCCCGCCGCATCGGCGTGGTCTTCGGGCAGCGCACCACCCTCTGGTGGGACCTCCCGCTGCGCGACTCGTACACCCTGGTCCACCGCATGTACCGGATCCCCGACGCCCGCTACGCCGAGAACCTCGCCCGCTGCGTCGAACTCCTCGACCTCGGCGACCTGCTCGACGTACCGGTGCGTCAGCTCTCCCTCGGCCAGCGGATGCGCGGGGACATCGCGGCGGCGCTGCTGCACGACCCGGACGTGCTGTACCTGGACGAGCCGACGATCGGCCTGGACGTGGTGTCGAAGGCCAAGGTCCGCGGCTTCCTGCGCGAGCTGAACACCACCCGCGGCACGACGGTCCTCCTCACCACCCACGACCTGACCGACATCGAACAGCTCTGCAGCCGGGTGATGGTCATCGACCACGGGCGCCTGATGTACGACGGGGAGCTCGCCGGCCTGCACGCCGCGGGCGACAGCGAGCGCCTGCTGGTGGTCGACCTGGCGCGGGAGTCGGCGCCGATCGAGGTGCCGGGCGCCCGCTTCGTACGGGCGGAGGGCCCCCGCCAGTGGCTGGCGATCCCGGCCACCTCGTCGGCGGCTCCGGTGGTGGCGGCGGTGGCCGCCGCGTACCCGCTGGTGGACCTCTCCGTGCGGGAGCCGGACATCGAGGCGGTGATCGCGAAGATGTACGGGGGAACTCCGGGTGCGCCCCAGGAGTCACTGAGGTAGGGAGAAAGGGAGGTGAGGTGATGGTGAGCTTCACGTACACGGCGGCGGACGAGGAGAAGAGCAAGGGCGTCCGGCGGATGAAGCTGCTGGCGACGGGCCTGCTCGCGTTCGTGGCGCTGGTGTTCGCGCTGGCCACGTGGGCGAAGAACGCGGGCGCCGGGGCCTGGGCGGGCTATGTGGCCGCGGCGGCGGAGGCGGGCATGGTCGGCGCGCTGGCCGACTGGTTCGCGGTGACGGCCCTGTTCCGCCGCCCGCTGGGCCTGCCCATCCCCCACACGGCGATCATCCCGACCAAGAAGGACCAGCTGGGCGCGTCGCTGGGCACCTTCGTCGGCGAGAACTTCCTCTCCGCCGACGTCGTACGGGGCAGGCTGCGCGGCTTCGGCATCGCCCGCCGCCTCGGCACCTGGCTGGCGGACCCGGCCCACGCGGAGCGCGTCACCTCCGAACTCGCGGCGGCGACGCGCGGCGCGCTCACGGTCCTGCGCGACGCGGACGTGCAGGCGGTCGTCGGAGAGGCGATCACCCGCCGGGCGGAGTCCGCCGAGATCGCCCCGGGCCTGGGCAAGACCCTGGAACGCATGGTCGCCGACGGCTCCCACCACCGGGCGGTGGACCTGGTGTGCACCCGGGCCCACGACTGGCTGGTGACGCACGGCGACTCGGTGATGGACGCGGTCCAGGGCGGCGCGCCGGGCTGGACCCCGCGCTTCGTGGACCGGCGCATCGGCGAGCGCGTCTACAAGGAGCTGCTCCGCTTCGTGACGGAGATGCGGGACATGCCGGGCCACCCGGCGCGCGGCGCGATCGACCGCTTCCTGACGGACTTCGCCGCCGACCTCCAGTCCGACACGGACACCCGGGCCCGCGTCGAACGCCTGAAGTCGGACCTGGTCTCCCGCCCCGAGGTCCAGGACCTCATCGCCTCGGCCTGGTCCTCGGTCCGCGCCCTGATCCTGGCCGCCGCCGAGGACGACCAGAGCCAGCTCCGCCGCCGCGCCCGCGCCTCCCTGATCTCCCTTGGCCAGCGCCTGGCCACCGACGACCGCCTCCAGGCCAAGATCGAGGGCTGGGCGGAGGACGCGGCGGCCTACGTCGTCACCACCTACCGCGCCGAGATCACCTCCCTGATCACCGACACGGTCGCCGGCTGGGACGCCACCCAGACCTCGAAGAAGATCGAGGCCAACATCGGCCGCGACCTCCAGTTCATCCGCATCAACGGCACGGTGGTGGGCGCGCTGGCCGGCCTCGTCATCTACACGCTCAGCCGTGCGGCGGGCGGCTGACACGACCCCAGCCCGCCCCCGACGAGCGTCACGCGACGAAGCGCGCCCGACCCCTCCCCGACGAGCGGCACTCGACGCATCTGGCCCTACCCCGACGTGCGGCACGCCCTCACACGGCCCCGCAGTCCTAGCCGGCCTTCCGCGTCACGACATACGAGACACCGGCCATCCCCGCGGCCACGGAGAACACCGCGGGCCAGGCCCCGACCTTCTTGGCCAGCGGATGCGACCCGGCGAACGCGGCCACATAAGCCGCCGAAAGCCCCCCGGCCACCTTCGCCCCACCCACCTGCCGCCACTCCCGAGCCGCCACCCCGCCGGCCACCGCCAGCACAACCCCACCGAGCGGCCGCTTCTTCGTCCACCGAGCGACGGCGTACCCACCGACGAGACCTGCGGCGGCTATGGCGGGGGAGGGGATGCGGGGCATGGTGGGGCCTTTCCGGTCGAGGTTTCGTTCTTCGAGCCTATGGCACGGCGTTCCGTCCCCGCGGCGTGCCTCCGTTGACTCAGGGCCGGTCAGAATGGCCGCTATGAGAGACCTGGAGACGACGCCGACGACGAGCTCCCGGATGAGCAGGCAGCGCAGCCGGGACACGGATGTGGAGATGGCGTTGCGGCGTTCCTTGCACGCCGTCGGGCTCCGGTACCGAGTTCACCGGCGTCCTCTGAAGGGCGTGCGTCGTGAGGCCGACATCGTCTTCGGTCCGGCGAAGGTGGCGGTGTTCGTCGACGGTTGCTTCTGGCACGGCTGTCCGGTGCATGCGACATGGCCGAAGCGGAATTCGCAGTTCTGGAGGGAGAAGATCGAGAAGAATCGAGCTCGGGATGCGAACACCGATGCCCGCTTGGCCGAGGCCGGATGGGTTTCCCTGCGTGTCTGGGAGCACGAGAGCGCCGGCGAAGCCGCTGCTCGAGTGGCGGCGGTCGTCTCGGAGAGGCGCATGGCGCTGGGGCGAGCAGCCGTGCGTGCCACTTCCGTCAAGCGTTCCGGGTAGGCATGCTTAGGGATTTTTGACATGCCTCTTTCTGTCAAATATCCGGTGCTAGCCTGGTCTCCGGTGCCAGTGGGACGGGTGTTCCTTGCGTGCCGAATCGCGTAGTGAGTGGCGACTCCCGGGGGTGGGACAAGCGTGACGGAAGCGCAGGGCGAGGAGTTCGGGGCCTGGCTGGAGCGTCAGCTTGCGAGGGCTGACATGAAACAGGTCGATCTCGCTCATCGGCTCGGGCTGACCCGAGCCGCCGTTTCGGCCTGGATCACCGGGCGGGCCGAGCCGCGTGAGGAGACCAAGCGGGCCATCGCGGCCGTCTTCCACGTCGATCCGGCGTCGGTGTACAACCGCACCGAGGATCTCGTGCCCACCCTTCCGAGGCAATGGCACCACCGGCGGGCCCATCGTGACGGCGGTCGGGAGTACGGAAACGCGGCGGCCTTCGCCTTCGACGCCGACCTCTCCGTCCTCGCGCGCGAGGCGACCCAGAACTCGCTCGACGAGCGTCTGGACCCCACGATGCCGGTTCGTGTCCGGTACGTCCTGCACGAGCTCACCGGCGAGCATCTCGATGCCTTTCTGGCTGCCCTGCGGTGGGACGAGCTGCGCCCGCACTACGCGGCGGCGGCGGCCGGCGGGCAGAAGGTCTCCCGCAGTCTTCAGGCCGCACTCGACGATCTGGAGGAGCAGCGATCCCTCCTGCTGCTCCGGGTCGACGACTACAACGCCGCAGGCCTCACCGGGCCGGAGTACGACGACGGTAGATACGCCGCAGTGGTGCGTCGCCAGCTCGACAGTCACAAGCAGGCAGGAGGCCGGGCAGGCGGCTCGTACGGTCTGGGCAAGGCCACGCTCTGGGCCACGAGCCGGTTGGGACTCGTCCTGGTCAACTCCACGCTCTCCGAGCCTCACGAGGGGCGCTCCCAGCGGCGTGTGGTCGGACGGCTCGATCTGCCCTGGCACGAGATCGGCAGTGAGGCGTACGCGGGTCCGGCCTGGTTCGGCGAGGCGGAATCCGCACCCGACCACAAGGGTGTCTCCCGGTCCTGGTGGGCGGACGAGGAGGAGACGCGCGCACTGCACCTGGACCGCCGGAACAGCGCTGCCGGAACGTCCTTCCTGATCGTCGGCGCCCATGACGCCTCCGGCGACGCGGAGACGCTGCAGGAGATGCACGACAAGATCGTCCGGTCGCTCGCCGAGGGGTTCTGGGCCTCGATGATCGGAGGCAAGTCGGCAGGCGCGCTCATGGAGGCGGGTGTCACCACCCTCCGGAACGGCGATGTGCTCATCCCGGAGGAGCGAGTCGACCCGCACGCCCACCAGCCCGCCCTCGGACGGGCCTTCCAGGCGTACCTGGACGGCGAGACCGTTCCGGAACTGACCGCCGGCGACCAGGTGGCCATGGTCGAGGTACCGCTCCGCGTCTCGCCGCTCAAGGGACGAGGCCGCGCCAGGGACAAGGGGCGTGAACACCTGGCCGTCCTGCTCCTCACCGCGGCCGGGGACAGCGACGAGCGTCACAGCCGGGTCGTCTGCATGCGGGGGAACCGGATGACCATCACGGAGCAGCGGCCTCGCGAGCTACCGCTGGGGACGGCTCCCTTCCAGGCCGTGCTGCTCGCCGGGTTCGCCACGGGGCGGGAAGGTGTCGACATCGAAGCCGCCGAGTCCTTCCTGCGCGCCTCCGAGCCGCCCGAACACGACCGTTGGGACCGTACGGAGGAGCTCACGACCCTTTACGAGCGCGGCGCGCTCACTCGGCTCAAGGAATTCCGGGCCGAGATCGACAAGGCCGTACGCGGTTTGGTCGCGCGTCGAGAGGTCGCCCGGAAGGGAGGCCCCGCCGCACTGCGGGAGTTGCTCAGACTGGACGGTGCCCCGGGCTCGGCCAAGGGCAAGCGGGTGCAGGCATTCCCCGTCGTCCGGAGTCTCCAGGCACGGGTCGGCGAGCGGGGCGCCTGGCACGTCACCGTGGGCCTCAAGCTCCCCGACGCAGAGGACCCTTGGGTGCTCACCCCGGTGGCAAAGTTCGATGTCCGGTCGGGTGGGCGCCCCGCCGTCGAGTGGGCACTGCTCGCCGCCTCGGACGACTGCCGTGTGGAGGGTGACAACCTCGTCGTCGATCCGGGAGTGCGGAGCGCCGTGTTCACCGGCGTGACCGACCCCACCACCCATCCGGTCGAAGGCGGCTTCGCTCGACTGGCCGTCGACATCCAGAAGGCTCGTGGAGGAGCGGCATGAAGTCCGTCTATCCGTACGCGACGCTGTTCGGCGACGTCGATCTCGACGTGACCTCGATCAGCGTCGACGGGGCATCGCCCCTTCCGTTCTCCCACGTCTCCAAGCCCGAACGAACGGTGGCACTGCACCAGTCCGGGCGCGGGAGCTGGGAGTACTGCACCGTACGACTCCAGGCCACGCTTCCCGACGCGGAGCTCGCCGATGGGGAATGGTCGGATCCGGTCTGCCTGGCGGCGCTCACGGAGAAGGCGACCAATGCCCGGACCACGACGCTCCTCCGGCGGACGGCGGACGGCGCCTGGAGCGGGAGCATCGACCTGCACCGAGATCGTCACCTCCACCGTGCCTCCCTGAGCCTGACCGTGGTCGCCACCGTCGACGGCGTCGCGGGCCGGGTGATCGGAACCACCGAGCAGGACTGGTACCTCGATCTCCAGGGCACCGCCCCGGTGCGCCAGCGAGAGATCGAAGTGGTCGAGGAGGACTTCCGCGAGGGAGCGCTCACATGGCTCCGGCCGTACAAGGATGCTCCGTGGGTCGTGGAGACGACCGGTGACATTCCCACGGTCTACCTCAACACCGCCTCCGCAGAAGGGTTCATCGAACTGCTCAACGGCAGCGGCGGCAGTGCTGCGGAGAAGGTGCTGCGGGACGTCACCACCGGCCAGATTGCCCAGGACGCGTGGACCGCGATGTTTCATACGGCGGTCGCAGACCTGGACGTGGACGAGGACGGCACCCCTGTCATGCCGACCGGCTGGCGCGAGGCCGTGCTCAGAATGATGCTTCCCGACGTGCTCCCGGGGCGCCCTCTCACCGATGCCCTGTACGACATCCAGGAACGCCGTTCGAAGGGCTTCGGCTGGTCCGAGCTGCAGACGAACATCCAGTACGCAGCGGGCAAGCGGAGCCGGACAGCCAAGAAGCTGACCGACTCGGTGCGCGCCGTCGACCGTGCCGTCAGGAGCGAAGTCCGATGAACCTTCCCGCCCCCGCCGACCTGCCCCCCGTGCTCGCGCTTCTACCCGATGCGGCCGTCACCAAGTACCTCGGTCGAGGAATCCAGTCGGGTCGGGAGCGTCCGCCGCAGGTGGCGCTCAGCCGGGCCGGAGTCGCGTACGACGGCCGGACCGCCGACCGGCGCAGGACTGCCCCTGTTCGTGAGCTCCTGGACGAGACGATGCGGCGCTTCGCCGATGACCGTTACGCGGCCGACGGCTGGCTTGCGCCCCGGCTCCACGCCACACTCCGGATGACCCGGGCCGAGGCCGCGGACAGCCGTCTCTGGAACCATCTCGCCATGATCGTGGCCCCCGACTACGTGGTCTGGCGGCACAAGGGAGCCGACAGTACGGAAGGGCCGGGCATCGCGCCGGCCGCCCGCTTCTGCGGCCCGCACTACACGCAGACGTTCTCGCGCCTCTGGTGGGCTGCCGAACTCTTTCGCGACGGCGACGACTACGGCCCCGTCGCCACCGCATGCCGGATCCAGGACGTTCTCAACACCACGATGCGCCTCGACGTCATCGATCACCGGCCCACGGCCCAGGCGATGATCCGAGTCATCGGCGGTCTTCTCGATGCGGGGGTGGCTCGCCCCGGTGACCGGGTCAACGCCTTCTCGTCCGCTGTGAACGCCGCCGGCAGCACGTTGATGTACGACGTGCTCGCGCCGGACGTGCCGCCTGACGTGGACGAACTCCACGACTGGATCGAGGCCGGTGCCAGCGAGGCAGTGGACTGGGACCGCCCGGAGGGCCCCCGCGACGGCCGCGCGGATGTCAGGGCCGTGGACGCGCTGCTTCCGCTCTTCGAGAGACTGTCTGCCGAGGCTCCGCTGCGGCGGAGGCACCAGGGCAAGGCCGGAGGCCAAACGGAAGTGTCCGTTCCGGCCCCCCGGCCTTCCGGGGTCACCCTTTCGAAACCGTCGGATTACGCCTGAACGGAGACCCGTCCCGCGTACTCGTCGGCCGAGCCGATGGCGGCCCCCAGGACCGCCCTGCCCAGCAGAGGGGGGATCGCGTTGCCGATCTGCTGGGCGATCGCTCGCCCGGACCAGGGGTACTCGGGAGGGAAGGTCTGCAGCCGGCCGGCCTCGTCATCCGAGAAACGACTCAGCTCGGTTCCGTCCATGGCGACGACACGGTTGCGGGAGACCTTTCCGGTGACCGTGAAGGCGGGTTCGGCGGACGAACGCCGACCGCGGGCCTTGGGGTCTCCGCCCGTGCCGTAGTTGGAGATCACTTCGAAGGGGGTCGCACGGTCGAGAACCTCGGACATGGGAACCCACGGCTTCAGCGTCGAGTCGCCGTCGCCCCGAGGTACCCCCTTGCGGTACAGGCGGTGGGTCGGCGCAGGCAGTTCGGCCATGGCACTGAGACGGGCCACGAGGATGGCACGGCGTCGGGTCTGGGGGACACCGAACTGTTCCGTGTGGAGAACCTTGGGCTCGGCCACCCAGTAGCCGTTCGTCGACAGAACCTTCGCGTACTCCCGCCAGACGGGGAGAACCGCGGGCACCTGCTCCAGCACGATCGCCTCGTAAGGCCGCCCGTCCCGCAGAGCCTCGAGGGCCCAACGCAACGGCTCCAGGACGAGCCCGGTGCGTTCGTCGTCGAGGACGGCCAGCTTGGATCGGACGTCCTCGCCGCCGGCCATCCGCCTGGTGAAGTCGATCACTTCGTCCAGCGCGCGGCGGCCGGCACCCCCACCTGCGACGGTGAACGTCTGGCACGGAGGGCCGCCTGCCAGAACGGTCGCGTTGGGAAACTTGTGCGGGCCGAAATCCCGGACGTCCCCTTGCAGTGTCTGCAGCCCGGCTTCGCTCCGGGTGTCGCAGGCGTCCTGGTCGAACTCGATCCCCGTCACTTCGTAGCCGAGATCCCGTGCCGCCACGTCGAGCCCACCCGGCCCTGCGAAAAGATCCACAATCTCGGGGCGTGGCACGTGGTCTCCAGAAGATCGTGAGGTCGTAGAGGGGGAACCGGGAGACCCCGGCAGCGGTCCAGGTTACCCGGATCGCTCTCCCCGGTAGGGCGGCTGTCGGTCGCCGCTCGTGATCGGTCGTTCATGGCGAGGTTCGTCTCGACCGGGTCAGGCCGTCAAGGCCGCTCTGATCGCTTCGCCCAGAGCGCGACCGACAGGGGGAGGAGTGGCATGGCCCACCTGCCTGTACTGTGCGGTCTTCCGGCCGACGAACGCCCAGTCGGGAGGGAAACCCTGCAGATCCGCGGCTTGGCGCACGGTGAGGGGCATCATGCCCGCGCGCCCGAGCGCTGGATCCCAGACGAAGTCGGGGCCAGGGACGTCGTCGGCCACCGTGCCGCCGTCCACGCCCATCCGCGCCCACGCCCGCTTGGTCCCGGTCGGCCCCAGGTCCGCGCCGCCGCGATTCCACGAACCCCCGACCAGTGTCGGGGCCGGCCGGTCGGCCTGAGCCGCCCATGAGGTGGCCCCGAGCCAACCGCGGGCGGCCATGGACGGGCCGAGCGCCTCCCCGACCGTCGCGTGACGCGTCACCGACGCCTCGGGAGGTGAGAAGGCATCGAGGCATCCGTCCCTGAAAGCGACGACGAGTCCTTCCTTCCGGTCCTGTGCCACGCCCAGGTCCGCCGCGTTGAGCACGAACCAGCGGATGTCGTAGCCGAGGTGGGTGAGCTCCTCGGTGATGAACTCCCGGATCGGACCGTATGCCGACTTGGTGACGAGATCGGGGACGTTCTCGATCAACAGCGCTCGGGGCCGCACGCCGTGCATGAGCATGATCGTGGCCCTGAGCGCTTCCAGCTCGCCGCCCGTTTCCGGGCGATGCACCGTGGCGGTGGCCTTGACGCGGGGGAGTCCGGCGGCGAGCAGGTCCACGTCGTAGGTCTGCTGGTGGTCCACGGGGTCGAAATCGACGAGGTCGATGTCCAGGACGTGCCAGGCCGGCCTGTTCATGCGCAGCGTGTCGCAGGCGACGGCTCTGTTGTCGAGAAGGAGTACGGGGTCGAAGCCCGCCTGCTCCAGTCCGAGGGCGAGGCCCCCGGCACCGGCGCAGACGCCGAGACTCCGCAATCGGGGCGCTTCGGCGCTCATCGCCCCCCCCGTCACCGGGTGGCCGCTGAAGAGGCGGCGTCGATGATGGCGACTCCCTCCTGGGACGAGTCGATGGTCGCGAACCGCAGCACGCTGCCGTCGTCGCTTCGCGCCGATGCGGGGGCGACGAAGCCGAAGGCCATCACGACCCGGCTCGGGTCGAGCGGCCCGCCCTCCACGAGGGTGGCTCGGTGTTCGGGCTCGACCACCGGATACAGGACGAGAGCACCTCGGCAGGGTGCGGTCAGGCTTTCCACCGCGGTGTCGCCGGGATCCGCGAGCGCACCCGCGATGCGCAGTGCCGCGGCGCGGTGCTTGAGGTCGCTGATCGCTCCGAAGAGCGGATCCCGTCGGCGATCACGGGCGAAGTAGGAGTATGTGCGGCCTGAGGTGCCGAGCCCGATCCGCTGTCCTGCCTGGGCGTGCTGGGGGGCGAGCACGATCCAGTCGTCCACCTGGGCCGGTGCGCGCGTGGTGATTTCCCGCAGATAGTCCAGGTGGGGCGCGAACTGCGAAGGAGCGCCCCACCGTACGGACGCCATCAGGTCGAGGAGTCGAGTCGCCTCGATCCGACCCGCGAGGGCTTCGTAACGGTGAGTGACGCCCTTCTCGGTCAGGTGGTACGAGAGTTGCACGGGTTCGGCGGACAAGGAGTCCAGGACGGGGGTCCACAGGTTCGTGTTGTGGCGCAGATCGGAGACCTTTGAGGGGTATGCCGTCGGCTCCTGCCACTGGCCGGGAGATCGGAGGGTGACCAGTCGGGAGTTGTACATCTTGTTCGGGCTGGTCGGCTTGAGCCACGGAACATGCTGCGAGACGAGTGGCGGCACCTTGTCCGGGGTGATCGGAGAGTGTCCGTCGACCGGCACCGAGTACTGGGCCAGTTCGGCGCGGAACGCCTCCTCGTCCCTGCAGATCGCCTCGAAGCCCTCGTAGAGGTCGATGTCCTTCTTCCCCATCGCCTCCTGGCGTCCCAGGTAGAGACGGACCAGGTCCCGGTAGCCCTTGCGGAAGCCGAACCATCGGCCCATCTGCATGAGCGTGGATGCATTGCCCGCTCGCCGCCGGAAGTAGGAGACGGTCAATCCCTCGACGGTGAAGCCTCGGGCCAGCTTCTGTCCGCCGATGAGGATCTTCCAGATGGACCTCTTGTCGAAGTCCGCCTCGCCTGTCTCGAGATCCTTGTCGCCGTTGACCACGATGATGGGCTTGTCGTCGCCACCGATGCGGATCGAAGCGGGGCCGACGTAGGGCGCGAGCTCGTCGAAGGAGGCAGGGACGGCCTGGCCATCGGCGCGGACGGCGGAGACCGGCGCGACGTCGGCCTCGAACAGCTCGCGCAGCCGGTCGCGACCGGAAGGTCCGAGGTAGCCGGCGTTCCACCACAGGCCGGTGACCCGCCCGAGTAGTTCCTTGTGGTCGTCCTGCCGGACGGATTCGTGGATCAGCATGGTGTGATGCTGGAAGTACCGATCGCCCAGGCCACCCTTGTCCTCGCGGTAGAGCTTCATGGCAGCGGTCAGCACGAACATGTCCATGGCGTGCTGGAGGCAGGTGTCGTCGTCGTCCTCCACCACGATGGAGCGGACGTGTGCCATCTCGTTCGAGTTCGCGTATGTCCTTTCACCGTCGGACGGATCCGAGTCGAGGTCGTGGAAGTCCCGGGCGCCCATGTACTCCGCGGGGCGGGGAAGCGAGAGGATGAAGTCCTTCGGGAAGATGTCCTCGGTGTCGCTCGGGTCGATGAAGACGTTCGCGAAGGGGGTCGCCGTGTAGCCCACGTACTGGGCGCGCGGCAGCATGCGCAGCAGGTCCGAGATCTTCTGGTTGATCGCGGTACGTTCGGCGTTCGGCTTGGCCAGGTCGGTGGTGTTCACCGAAGCCTCGTCGGATTCGTCGTCCACGATCAGGACCGGGATCTGGGAGAGCGGCGTCTTGATCTTCCGTAGGTCCTTGACCAGCTTGGTCAGCACCTGCTTGTTCTTCTTCACCACCATCAGGCGGGCCGCGGCCCGGTGCAGGTTGTGGGGGTCGTAGAGCGGCAGTCCCGGTTCCTGCTTCTCGTATTCGAGGGCGACGATTCCCTGGAGCAGGCTCTGGTAGTCGTCATCACGGGTGGTCATCCGATGGATGTCGAAGGCGCCGAGAGTGGAGGGCATCGCCCCGAAGGTGGCGAACTTCCCCTGGCTCCAGGCAGGGTCGTCGGCGTAGTCGGACTCGTACTCGCTCGCGCCCCGCATGATGTTCTCGCGGCCGACCAGTTCCATGTCCAGGCGTCGCTGGGTCTGGGCGCGCAGCATGTTGAGCGTTCCGCCGAGGACGATCACGAGACGGTAGCCGGCGTCGATCGCTTTGGCGATGACACCGGTGAAGTTGGCCGTCTTGCCGGATTGGACGTAGCCGACCACAAGGCCCTTCGACTGGTATGCCTCGAGTGCCGTCGGGTCGGCAAGCCGCTCCACCACGCGATCCGTTGCCTCGTCGAGCCCGGCGACGACGTCCTCGGGCCAGCCCTTGTCCACCAGCAGCCTGCGGTACTGCGGCCAGTACCAAGGGCGCCCTTGCAGGGACTGAGGGGTGTACCAGCGGGTGTGCTCCGTGCTGATGACGACCGTGCCCGCGGCCTTGGAGACGGGCACGAGGACGTCGAGTCGCTTGCCGGTCTCGTCGCCGATGCCGAGCAACGCGTGGATGTCGGCCCGCCGCTCGTCGGTACGGGGCGGGTGGACCGACCAGGGGACGTTCTCGCTGTAGTCCCACCGCGTGAGCTGCTTGCGCCACAGCTCGACCAACTGGTCGGTGGACCGCGCGTCGCGGAGCACGGACAGGAAGTCCGCTTCGGAGGCGTACTCCATGGCCTCGGGCGCGAGATCCTCGGCCTGGTACTCCAGGGCGCGGACCAGCCGCTTCGGCCTGCCGGAGCTCATGTCGCCGAGAGCCCGGGCATGCAGGTCGAGCCGGATGCCGGCGGCTGTGTCGAGACTGGTCATCGGCGGTTCCTCGGCGGTCGAGAGGTCATGTTCGGGAGAGCGGCGCGAATCACGGAAGGCGGAGTCCGGTCAGGTCCAAGGGGGCGCCCACGGTGGGCGGAAGCCCTGTGAGGTCCGTTTCGTACCGTATGGCCGAGATCCGGTCGAGTGCCGCGGCGGCCAGCAGCGCGGGGGTGAGTCGAGGTACGGCGTCGGCGGCCAGGAGCAGAGCCTCGTCCCGGGGCGTCCAACGCTCGTCGTCCTCCTGCTCCGAAGACCATCCCGATCGCTCCAACGCGGAGTCGAGACGAACCAAGGCCGCGGGAGCGCTCTCCGCGACGGCTCGGCGGACGGCCCGCGCCGACTCGGTGAGGGTGCGCCCCCCGATGCCGCCGCGGGTCAAGCGAAGGGAAGCGAGCCAGAGAGGGCGGCCCGGGGCGGCGTCGAGTTGTTCGATGCCGTGGACGACATGGCGCCGCCGTTCCGACGCAGTGGTCTTCACTTCGAGATCGAAGTCCCGAAGGGCGAAATCGTGCTCCTCGCCATACGGCCCCGTCCACGCCTCGACCGCGGATTCCCAGCCGTGTGTCTCGGCGAGCCGCGTGAGCATCGCAAGCTCACCCATCAGCCCGATCCGCCGCTCGACGCTCATCATCCGGGGGCGGTCGAGCAGCGAGCTCCAGCCGTCCACGGTCTCGGCGAAGGCCCTGTCCAAGGAACGGTTCTTCGTGACGATTCGGTCGGCCACGGCAAGGAGCAGGTCGTGGAAATCGCGCATCAGCGCCACCTGGGTGGTCCGGATCCGGGCCATGCGTAGCCCGTTCGCCACCGACACCTGGTCGATCCGGATGGCGGGCAGCGGGGACCGGGGCGGTTGCTGGTTCCGCCCGAGTTCCACGAACAGGGCGATGTCCCTGCCGCTGTCGCCGACCTCGTAGGAGACGACGGGGTGTGCGGCGTCGGCGGAAAGGGGGTAGCTCGTGGCGAGCCCTTCCCCGAGGTACTGCTCGACCGTCGACCAGCGGAGCGACGAAGCCGCGGTGGAATCAGTCATGGTCGGCCACGCGATTCAGCTCGGCTCGGGCGGCCGCGACGAGTACGGACTGCCACAACTGGAGGTTGTCCTTCTCGCGGCTGCCGCTGTACTCCTTCTCGAAGACCTGGTGAAGGAGCAGGTACATGAGCGATTTGACGACCGGGGCATCGTTGATCCCCCCTCGGCGACCACCGAGGAGCGCGCCACGGTAGTGCTGGTTGAGGACGATCGTCCGGGCCTCACGGTCGAGTTCGAAGAAGCTGCCGTTGTCGATCTTCTGCCAGCGGACGGCGATCGGCTCCTCTCCGGGGAGGAGCGGCAATTCGTCCTCGATCGTCTCCCGCACGCTTGCCTCGAAACCCTTGCCGGCCGGGATCACGGACTTGCGAGTGGTGGCGGTCCGCTTCCTCGCGGCGCGGTAGGTCGTATCGGCGTCCGCCACGTACTGCGCGAACGTGCGCCCGTCGCAGTCCGCCGCGGACTCCAAAGCCGTCACGAACGCCGGCGACGAGTCGACGCCGTCCTTCTTCACCGTGAGACGGAATACCTCGGACGCGACGGCATCGTCCGGGAGATCGATGGCGACCCGGGCGAGCGCGAGATGCTGCTCGGGCTGCCGGAAGTTGTTCCAGCCACCGGCCTGGACCAGGCGGTTGCGTCGGTAGAAGTAGAAGCCCTGCCGATCGATGCCCGTCCCGACCGCCTTGAACTCGTCCGTGGTCGACCTCGGCGGCCAGATGTGCGCGGTCAAGGAGACGGGGCCGACGGAGGGCACCGTGGCGATGAACTCGCGGGCGTAGTCGGGGTGCCCCGTGACCGGGTAGGCGAAGGGGTCGAGAGGCTGGACCCCGAAGTTCATGTACTCGACCCCGGTGGA
The DNA here is from genome assembly GCF_040683955.1 of Streptomyces sp. NPDC093111. Taxonomy (NCBI): domain Bacteria; kingdom Bacillati; phylum Actinomycetota; class Actinomycetes; order Kitasatosporales; family Streptomycetaceae; genus Streptomyces; species Streptomyces sp. NPDC093111. The sequence continues at coordinate 145,858 of NZ_JBFBNW010000002.1, forward strand.
GACGTCCTCGACCGCGATGGTGATGTTGAAGTCATCGAGCGCCAGGAAACGGTGCAGGTGGAGTCCGAGGTGGAGACCCAGCTTGTTGATCGTCCGGTGCAGGTACCGGTCGGTCTGGCCGCCATCGGTCGTCTGCGGAAAGTTCTTGACAGCGTCCCAGCGGACGATCGTCCCCTGCCAGACGATGGGGCAGTCGTAGTAGCGATCGATGAGTTGCTGGGCGTAGTCCGGCGCGACGATGTCGCAATGGTAGCCGGTCACGGCTCGCTCCATCGTCCAGCGCCGCCCGGCAGGGGCGGCGGCCCGCGTGCCGCGCACCTTGCTGACGACGGTGACGGAGCCGGCGTGACTGAGCGAAGCGGACTTGAGGCCCGTGCCGAACATGCCGAGAGCCTGCGCGTCGTAGTCGCGACGACCTCCGACGGTCATCGCCACGTCCAGCCCCTCCTCGTCCATGCCCTTGCCGTCGTCGACTATGAGCAGGCTGACGAGTCTGTCCCCGTCACGCAGGAAGTGGATCAGCACGTCTTTGGCGCCGGCGTCGATGGAGTTGTCCACCAGATCCGCGATCGCCGCTTCGAAGCCGTATCCCTGACTGCTGAGCGCCTCCATGTAGCGGGCATCCGGAGGCAGGCGCTTGCTGCCGGCTGTGGGTACCTCGAACTGCCAGTCGCTCGTCATGTCTCGCCTCGGGATACGCGCGCCACACCTGATCCGTAGACCCTAATGGACGGCACCGACACGGGGCGGTCGGTGTCGGGCCGACGGCTTCCGGTCGCCGCCCCCGGCTACGCCGTCGCACCCCCATGGCACTCCCCGTAATCCCGCCCCGACCCGCACCAGCACGGGGCCGTGCGCAGTGGCGGCCAGGCCGTCGCGCGGCCTCGGGCTGCCAGGGTTGTGGCGTATTGGGGGAGGAGGTCGGGGTTGGCGGGGGAGGAGGTTTCCGAGGCGGCGAAGGCTTCGTAGGAGGGGACCGTGGCGGGGACGATGCCCAGGTTCGGGGTGCCCGCGGCGGCGAGTTCGCGGAGGGATGCCTCGATGTCGGTGAGGTGTGCGCGGTAGGTCGGGTACTCCGCCTCCAGCTCCGGGTAGGCGGCCAGGAGCTCGTCCAGTTCCGCTTCCGGCCAGTGCAGGACCGCCACCGGGAAGGGGCGGGACAGGGCGGTGCGGTAGGAGCCCAGCTCTGAGCGGAGGCGGGTGATCTCGGCCTGGAGTTCGGCCGGGTCCGACGAGCCCAGGGACCACAGGCGCTTCGGGTCGTGCAGCTCGTCCAAGGGGACGTCGCCGGTGTGCAGGCGGTCCGCCAGGGCGTCGTGGGTGTCGTGCGGCAGCGCCAGGAGGCGGCGGACGCGGTGCCGGGCCGCCAGGAGGGACTGCAGGGGGTACGAGATGTCCGCGGCGGACGAGGCCGGCTGCGGCAGGAGCAGTCCGGCCGCCTCCGTGAACGTGGCCTCCGCCTCCTCCAGCTCGTCGTGGGACTCCAGCGTCTCCGCCGCGATCTCCCACGGCTCCGGGTCCGCCGGGCGGGCCCGGCGGACGCCCTCGATGATCGCGCGGGCCTCCGCCTCGTGGCCGTACTCCCACAGGTTCGCCGCCTTCAGCGACCTGATGAGGAGGGGCGAGGCGGGGGCGGGGGCCTCGGACAGCAGCGCGTCGTACAGGGACGTCGCCCGTTCGCGCTCGCCGGCCAGTTCCAGGTGGGCCGCCGCGCGCAGCAGCAGCGGCTCGCGGTCCTCCGGGTACTGCCCCGCGGTGCGGAGCAGGCGCTCGGCTTCGGTGGTGTGGTCGGCAGACATGTCGGGGCGCATGTCGACCACCGTACTGCTGTACGGCCCTGGAGAGTTGGTGCCTCAGCGCTTATCGTGCCCGCCGTGCAGGGTCGAATTCCGGTGGTCGTCCAAGGGCGCGCGCGGCGCGGCGGGGTCGGCCGTGCCCTCTGGGTGGGTGCCGAGGTCTTCGTCACCTGCGGCGTTGTTCTCGTACTTTTCGTCCTCCACCAGATGTGGTGGACGAACGAGCAGGCCCGCGCCCAGGCCGTCGACCAGGTGCGGGACCTGGAGCGGGAGTGGGCCAGGTCACCTGGGGAGCTCGGTGGGGGCACTCGGTCCGCCCAGCCCGCCCAACCCGGTGAGGCCGGTGAGTCTGGTGAGGCCGGTGGGTCCGATGCGGTTGCTGAGGGGTCTGGTGGTTCCTCGGGGGATGACGGGGGCGGTTCCGGGAACTCCCGTGGGGGGTCCTCCTCCGCCTATGCCGTTCTCCGCATTCCGCGGCTCGGGCTCACCGTCCCCATCGCCGACGGGGTCGGCAAGCGCAGCGTGCTGGACCGTGGCTTCGTCGGGCACTATCCCGGCACCGCCGGGCCCGGCCGGGCCGGGAACTTCGCGCTCGCCGGGCACCGGAACACCCACGGCGAGCCCTTCCGGTACGTCAACCGGCTGCGCGACGGCGACGTCATCGAGGTGCGGACGCGCTCGGGCTCGTACCGCTACCGCGTCGACCTCGTCCTCCCGCAGACCTCGCCCCGCGACGTCGGCGTCATCGCCCCCGTACCCCGGTCCCTCTACAAGCCGTCCTACGGGTACGACGCCCCCGGGTCCTATCTCACCCTCACCACCTGCACCCCCGAGTACACCTCCACCTACCGGCTGATCATCTGGGCGAAGCTGGTGACCCCCTAGGCTCGGAGGGTGATCAAGCGCCGTCCCCATCTGCTGTGGCTGCTCGTGCCGTACCTGCTCTTCGTCGTCGCCCTGCCCTTCGTCAACCGCGTCCCCATGCTGCTCTTCTGGCTGCTCGGGGCCACCGTCCTCACGCCCTTCTCCGTCGCCCTCGCCCGGCGCGGGGACCGGCGGGCCGCGGGACCGAAGTGAGCGCCGCGCTCTGGATCGTCGGCGGGTTCCTCGTGCTCACCGTCCTCCTCGGACTGCTCGCCGTGCGGCGTCAGGAGAGCGGCGGGCTCGCCGAGTGGTCCGTCGGCGGGCGCTCGCTCGGGCCCGTGTTCATCTGGGTGCTGATGGCGGGGGAGGGGTACACCAGCTTCAGCTATCTCGGCGCCGCGGGGTGGGGGTACAACTACGGGGCCCCGGTGCTGTACGTCGTGGCCTACATGTCCTGCGGCTACGCCCTCGGCTACGTCGTCGGGCCCATGCTCTGGGGGTACGCCCGCAAGCACGGGCTCGTCTCCCTCAGCGACATGGCCGCCCACCGCTACCGCCGGCCCTGGCTCGGCGCGGCCGTCGCCGTCCTCGCGACCGTCTTCCTCCTGCCGTACATCCAGCTGCAGATCACCGGCATGGGGGTCGTCCTCTCCACCGTCTCGTACGGGCGGATCGGGCTCGACCTCGCCTACTTCCTCGCCTTCGCCGTCACCACCGGCTTCGTCGTCGTCAGCGGGCTGCGCGGCAGCGCCTGGGTCTCCGTCCTCAAGGACGCCCTCGTCATCCTCACCCTCGGCTTCCTCGCCGTGTACGTGCCGCTGCACTACTTCGACGGGTACGGGGAGTTCCTCGGCCGGCTCGCCGACGAGAAGGCGGAGTGGCTCGCGCTGCCCGGGCACGGCGGCGAGCGGAGCGGGTACGGCGTCGGCTGGTTCGCCTCCACCACCCTGCTCAACTCCCTCACCGTCGTCATCTTCCCGACCACCGTCGCCGGCTACCTCGGCGCCCGCGACGCCGACACCCTGCGCCGCAACGCCGTCTGGCTGCCCGCCTACAACGTGCTGCTCTTCGTCCCCATGCTGCTCGGCATGGCCGCCCTGTTCGTCGTCCCCGGCCTCACCGGCGCCGGCTCCAACCTCGCCCTCTTCGAGCTCGTCACCGACTCCCTCCCGCCCTGGGCCGTCGGCCTCGTCGGCGTCGCCGCCGCGCTCTCCTCCATCGTGCCGATGGGCGTCTTCATGCTGGTCATCGGCACCATGTGGGGGCGCAGCGTGCTCTCCCTGCTGCCCCGGTTCCGGAACCGCGAGAAGGGCCTCTCCCAACTCGTCGTGGTCGTCGCCGGCGGGCTCGCCCTCCTCATGACGTACACCGCGCCCAACACCCTCGTCCGCCTCTCCCTCATCTCGTACGAGGGGATGGCGCAGCTCCTGCCGCTGCTCCTGCTGGGGCTCGTGTGGCGACGGATGTCCCTGTACGGCGGGGTCTGCGGGCTCGCCGTCGGCGTCGCCCTCGTCTGCTGCCTGGTCTTCACCGGCAACGACCCGGTGTGGGGCGTGAACGCCGGGCTCCTCGCCCTGCTCGTCAACCTCGCCGTCGCCGTCCTCGTCAGCCTGTACGGGCCCACCGGGCCCGCCGACCCGCGCGACGACGCGGACGTCCTCGCCCGCGAGGAGTTCACCGACGCCCGGCTGCCGGGGATCGATGACCGAGACCGAGACCGAGACGGGGACGGGGGCGGGGGTGGGGGTGGCGAGCGGGCCGGTTCCGTGCGGCGTCGGTAGTCGCGCGGTTCGCCCGGTTCGCCCGGGTGCCGGTCCTCGTCCTCGGCCTCGCCGTCCTCAGCCTCGCACCCGGCCCGCCCCCAGCGTCACCGCCGCCCCGGCCAGTCCCAGGACCGCCGACGTCAGCAGGGCCGTGTCCGGGCCCGTCGTCGACAGGGCGAGGGCCAGGGCCACGCCCGCCGAGGAGCCGATGTAGCGGGCCGTGTTGTTGGCGCCCGAGCCCATCGCCACCCGCTCGCGGGGCACCGAGTCCACCGCGAGCCTCGGCAGCGCGGCGTTCAGCAGGCCGCTGCCCGCGCCCGCCACGATCAGGCCGGGCAGGAGGCGGGGCCAGCTCGCGCCCTCCAGGGCGCCGTACAGGGCGAGCACGCCCGCCGTCGACAGCGCGAAGCCCAGGGCGAGCTGGTACGTGGCGGAGAGCCGGCCGGCGAGGCGGCGGGACTGGAGGGCGACGACGAACGCCGTGCCCGACCAGAGGAGGAAGAGCCACGCCGTCGTCAGCGCCGCCATCCCCGCGCCCCGCTGCAACAGCGCCGGCAGCACGCTGAAGAAGCCGATCACCGCCAGGCCCGTGAACAGCGCCCCCGCCGTCGCCGCCCGGAACGCGGGCGTGCGGAACAGGGCCAGGTCGATCATCGGGGCGGCGGCGCGCCGCTCGACCCGGACGAACAGCGCCCCCAGGGCGACGGCCGCGAGCGCGAGCAGGCCCACCGACGGGCGCAGCCAGCCGTCCCGGCCCAGGGTCAGCGCGGTGAGCAGCGCCGCCAGGGCCAGGCCGAGCGCGAGGGCCCCGGCGAGGTCCGTCCGGCCCTCGCGCGGGGCGCGGGACTCGGTGAGGGTACGGGTGCCCAGCGCGGCCACGAGGAGGGTCGCCGCGCCCAGCGCCAGGTACGTCCAGCGCCAGTCGGCCAGCGTGCTGAGGGTGCCCGCGAGCAGGGGGCCCAGGGCGATGCCCGCGCTGACGAACGCGCCCCACACGCCGGTCGCCCTGATCCGTTCCGCGCCCGTCGGGAACGCGTGGGCCAGCAGGCCGAGGCTGGCCGCGAGCACGGCCGCGCTCGCCGCGCCCTGGGCGACGCGGGCGAGGGTGAAGGTGAGCGTGGAGTTCGCGAAGCCGCCGAGCGCGGTGGTGAGGCCGAGGCCGAGGGTGCCGAGCAGGAAGACCCGGCGCCGCCCGTGGGCGTCGGCCAGGCTGCCGGCCACCAGGAGGAGGACGGCGAGGCCGAGCGGGGTGCCGTTGAGCAGCCAGGCCTGGGCGGCGGCGGGGGTGCCGAACGCTCGGGCCGTGCTGGGCAGGGTGAGCATCGGGGCCGTGTAGTTCATCAGCGTCAGCGCGGTGGCGGCGCTGGTGACGGCCAGGGTGGCGCGGCGGCCGGCGAGGCGCTGGGCCTGACCTCGGTCTCGACCCCGGTTCCGGTTCCGACGCTGACCTCGGTCTCGCTCTCGCCCCCGGCCCGTACGGCGTACGGATGCCGACGCGTCCGGGGTGACCGACGTGTCCGACGTATCCGATGTATCCGACGCGTCCGGGGTGACCGGAGCGGCTGGCTGGGGCATGGCAGGACCTCGGCTTCCGTCGGTTCGTTCACTGAACCTTGAGCGTCCTCGTACCGTACCAGTCAAGGTTCATTCACTGAACCCTTTCCCCTACACTCGTTCCCATGGCCCTCGGCAAGGACTACGCGACCCAGCAGTGCTCCATCGCCCGCGCCCTCGAAGTCGTCGGCGAGCGGTGGACCCTCCTCGTCGTGCGCGACGCCTTCTACGGCGTCCGCCGCTACAACGACTTCCTCGTCCACCTCGGCGCCCCCCGCGCCGTCCTCGCCGCCCGCCTCCAGGCCCTCGTCGAGGCCGGGGTCCTCGACCGGCACCGCTACCAGGAGGCGCCGCCGCGCGACGAGTACGTGCTCACCGAGCGCGGTGTCGCCCTCTGGCCCGTGCTGCGCTCCCTCGGACTGTGGGGCCGCGAGGCCCAGCCCGGCGCCGTACCCATGCGTCACTTCCATCACGTCGACTGCGGCACCGAGGTCGGGCCGTACGGCGAGTGCCCGGCCTGCCGGATCCCGGTCCACCCCGCCGACATCGAGATGCGGCCCGGCGCCGGACTCGACCCCGACCCCGCCGATCCGGTCGCCCGCGCCCTCCTCGTGCCCCGCCGGCTCCTCGTACCGCTGGAGACCGGTCGTGTATAACGGGAGGGCGAGCGACAGCGGGTCGTAGCGGGTGACAGGGCGGGAGGCCGGTATGCGCAACGGGTTGTTGCTGCGCGTCCTCGCGCCGCTCCTCTTCCTCCTCGCCCTCGCCGACCTGCTCCTCTCCGAGGGCTCCACCGGCGCCGGACTCTCCGCCGCCTTCGCCATGGCCGCGACCGCCTTCGTCTGTGCCCTGATCGGCGCCGGCGCGGTCCTGCCCGTGCCGCCCACCCGCGTCCGCACCGCCCTGCGCGAACGGGCCCTGCGCACCGCCTTCCTGCCCCAGCGCGACCCCGACGCCCCCGGGCGCCGCAGGCCCCGCGCACCCGGTCGTCCCGTCCCGACGGCCGCGTAGCGGGACCGGACCACCCCCCACCCCAGTTCTTCGGGTCCCCTTCGCGCGTTCCGTCCTGCCGAAAACGTCTCTCTCTTCCGGCACGACGAGACCCCTCGGAGGGCTCCCCATGTCCGTTTTCGCTTCCCTGGTCGACCACCTCGCCGACCTGCTCCAGCCGCTCTTCGGCCTGAGCGCCACCGCCGCCGCCATCGTCCTGTTCACGATGTGCGTACGCCTCGCCGTGCACCCGCTCTCGCGGGCCGCCGCCCGGGGGCAGAAGGCCCGCACCCGGCTCGCCCCGCGCCTCGCCGAGCTGCGCAAGAAGCACGCCAAGAACCCCGAGCGCCTACAGAAGGCGATCATGGAGCTGCACGCCGAGGAGAAGGTCTCGCCGTTCGCCGGCTGCCTGCCGAGCCTCCTCCAGGCGCCCGCCTTCTTCCTGATGTTCCACCTGTTCTCCAGCGGGAAGATGGCGGGCCACAGCCTCTTCGCCGCCCCGCTCGGCGACCACTACGCCGACGCCCTCGCGAACGGCGGCGTGTTCGGCCCGGCCGGCCTGGTCTACCTGGTGCTCTTCGCCATCGTCGCCACCGTCGCCACGTACAACTACCTGCGGGCCCGTCGCCAGCCGGCGCCCGTCCCGGCCGACCCCGGCCAGCCCGGCGCGGGCATGACGGCGGCCATGGGCCGCTACCTGCCGCTGCTCTCCTTCGCGACCCTGCTCTCGGTCGCCGCCGTGCCGCTGGCCGCCGCGCTCTACATCGTCACCAGCACCACCTGGGCCGCCGTCGAGCGGGCCTTCCTCTACCGGGACATGCCCGCCGCGGGCGCCCTGGTTACTCCCGCGTAAGGGTCCAGGGTGTGAACGGGGTCTTGCGGGGTGACCCGTTCCATTGGAGGATCGACCAATCCTCCGATGGCCGCACTCCATCGGCCGGGGTTCACGACGGCCCACCCCCCGGGCCACCTCGACCACAGGGAGAAGACCATGAAGCTGCTGCGTGTCGGCCCGGCAGGGGCCGAGCGGCCCGCCCTCCTCGACCAGAACGGGACGCTCCGCGACCTGTCCGCCCTGGTCGACGACGTCGACAGCGGTCTCCTCGGTGACGCCTCGGCGCTCGACCGGGTGCGGGCCGCGGCCGGCGCGGGCGTGCTGCCCGCGCTCGACGCGACGGGGCTGCGGATCGGCCCGCCGGTCGGCCGGATCGGCAAGGTCGTGTGCATCGGGCTGAACTACCACGGGCACGCGGCGGAGGTCGGCGCGGCGACTCCGGCGGAGCCGGTCGTCTTCCTCAAGGCCCCCGACACCGTCGTCGGCCCCGACGACACCGTCCTCGTGCCGCGCGGCTCGGTGAAGACCGACTGGGAGGTCGAGCTGGCCATCGTCATCGGCCGCACCGCCCGCTACCTGGAGACCGACGCGGAGGCCCTCTCCCACGTCGCCGGGTACGCGATCGCCCACGACGTCTCCGAGCGCGAGTTCCAGATCGAGCGCGGCGGCACCTGGGACAAGGGCAAGAACTGCGAGACCTTCAACCCGCTGGGCCCCTGGCTGGTCACCGCCGACGAGGTGCCGGACCCGCAGGCGCTCGGCCTGAGGCTGTGGGTCAACGGCGAGCTGAAGCAGGACGGCCACACCTCGGACCAGATCTTCCCGGTCGCCGAGGTGGTCCGGTACGTCAGCCGCTTCATGACCCTCTACCCCGGCGACATCATCAACACCGGCACCCCGGCGGGCGTCGCCATGGGCCGGCCCGAACCCAAGCCGTACCTGCGCGCCGGCGACGTCGTCGAGCTGGAGATCGACGGGCTGGGCCGCCAGCGCCAGGAGCTCAAGGGCGCCTGAGCGCGGGGCGGGGGTCCCGTCCCGACCCGCGGGTCGGTCCTGAGTCGTTCGGGCGACGACTCGGGTGCTCCTGCGCGTGGGGCGTCGCCTTCGGCCGCCGCATTCTGCATATTGGCCCATATGAGTGCACATGTGTCGAATCGTCGGATCCTGATGAGAGCGGCGGTGGCGGTGGCCGGCGCCGTCGCCCTCGTCGGCGGCCTCGCCACCGCGAGCCTCGCCGACCCGCTCCCGGGCGGGCTCGGCCCGTGCCTGCCGGGCAAGTGCCCCTCCCCGTACCCGGACATCAACAACGGGGCGATCGCCGGGCGCGACAACAACATCAACATCTTCGTCGGCGGCGACTTCCTCGTCCGCCAGGCGGCGGCCGAGGCCGAGGGCAAGGTGGTCGTCCTCGGCCGCTTCGACATGAACAAGCGCGCGGGCGTCTCGCAGATCTACAACGTCGGCGTCGCGGGCGTCGGTTCGCGCGTCCCCCCGGACGACGGCACCGACTTCCTCTCCACCGGGGGGAACATCACCATCGCCTCGGGCCAGCGCCTGCTCGCCGAGGAGGGGGCGGTGCGCGGCGTCGTCCGGTACGCGGGCACCCTCAGCGGTACGGTCTCCCCGACGTCGGTCCATGACACGGCCGCGGTCACCAAGTACACCCCCCTGCGCGAGAAGCTCACCGACGCGAGCCGCTGCTACGCGTACGTGGAGGGCAAGCACCGCAAGGCGACCGGGACCGCCGTCAACAGCGGCGGCGAGACCCTCTTCACCGGCGACGGGAAGTCGGCGCTCCAGATCTTCGACGTCGACTTCGACCTGGAGTCGACGAGCGGCGGATCCCAGGGCTTCCGCTTCACCGGCATCCCGGCCGGGGCGACGGTCCTCGTCAACCTCTACGGCGCGGACCGGACCATCGACACGTACAGCGGTGACGTCCCGGACTCCCTGCGGGACAAGCTGCTGTGGAACTTCCCCGACGCGACCAAGGCGACCTTCGAGGGCGGCGGACAGCTGGAGGGGAGCGTGCTCATCGCCCAGCCGTCGAGCATGGCGACGGTGACCCTGCCCGGCATGAACGGGCGGTTCTACACGAGCGGTTCGTTCACCCACACCTCGCTGACGAGCGGGGGCGGCGGGCAGGAGATGCACGCCTACCCGTTCGACGGCGACCTGCCGGACTGCGACGAGTACGGGCCGACCCCGACCCCGACCCCCACGCCGACCCCGACGCCGACCCCGACCCCTACGGAGTCGAACGGGACGGACGGCGGGTCCACTGACGGAGGTTCCACGAACGGCGGCTCGACCGACGGCGGATCGACGGACGGTGGGTCGACCGACGGAGGTTCCACGGACGGCGGCGCGACCGACGGCGGTGCGGACACCGGCGGAGCCACGGGCGGCGACACGGGCGGTCACACGGGCGGTCACGCCACCGGTGGGCACGGCACCAGCGGCACCAGCGGCACCACCGGCGGCGGTGAACTCCCCGACACCGGTGCCGGTTCCACCACCGGCAAGGTCGTCATGGGCGTGACCGCCGCCGGGCTCGCGCTCAGCGGCGGCGTGCTCGTCGCGGTCAGCCGGCGGCGGCGCCGTTCGACCGGTACGAGCTGAGCAAGCGCTCCAGGCCGAGGACGACCAGCGCGTGGTCCTCGGCCTGCGGCAGCCCCGAGACGGTGACCGCGCCGACGACGCCCGCGCCCTCGACCGCGAGCGGGAACGAGCCGCCGTGCGCGGCGAAGCGGTCCGGGTCGAGGCGCGAGGACTGTTCGAAGGTGGTCCCCTTCGCGCGGAACCTGGCGCCGACGAGCAAGGAGCTCACGCCGTACCGCTCCACCACCCGCCGCTTGCGCTCGATCCAGGCGTCGTTGTCGGCGCTCGATCCGGGCAGCGCGCAGTGGAACAGGCGCTGCGCGCCGCGCCGGATGTCGATCGCGACGGGCGCGCGCCGCTCCCGGGCCAGGCCGACCAGGATCGTGCCGAGCGTCCAGGCGTCCTCGTACGTGAAGTGGGGGAGGACCAGGGCGGTTTCCTGGGCCTCCAGCCCGGCGACGTCGTCGGGACGGGCCGTTCCAAGGGCTCCGGACGCCCCGGCCGTTCCGACGGCTCCGGCCGTTCCTGCCGCCCCTACCGTTCCCGCCGTTCCCGTCGTTCCCGTCGTCCAGGTACTCCCGGGCGTGGTCACAGCGTCACCGCCACGCCCTCGCGGGCGGAGCGCTTCGCCGCCTCCAGGACGGCGAGGGCGTCGGCCGCCTCGTACGCCGTGACCGGGTTCGGGCCGGTGCCGCGCAGGGCGGCGGCGACGGCCGCGTAGTAGGCGGGGTAGGCGCCCGGCAGGGTTTCGACGGGGGTGCCGCCGCCGGTCAGCGGCGACTCGCCCGAGCCGATCCGGCCCCACAGCCGCTCCGGTTCGACGCCCCAGGGGGCGCCGGGCTCCGGGCGCAGGCCCTCGCGCAGGGCGGCCTCCTGGGGGTCGAGCCCGTACTTCACGTAGCCGGCGCGCTGGCCGAGCACCCGGAAACGGGGCCCGAGCTGTGCGGTGGTGGCGCTCACCCAGAGGTGCGAGCGGACGCCGTCGGCGTGGGTGATCGCGAGGAAGGTGTCGTCGTCGGCCTCGGCGCCCGGGCGCCGCACGTCGGACTCGGCGTACACGCGGACGGCCGGCCCGAAGAGCACCAGGGCCTGGTCGACGACGTGGCTGCCGAGGTCGTAGAGCAGGCCGCCGATCTCCTCCGGGGCGCCGGACTCGCGCCAGCCGCCCTTGGGGCGCGGACGCCAGCGCTCGAACCGGGACTCGAAGCGCTGGACCTCGCCGAGTTCGCCCTCGGCGAGGAGGGTGCGGAGGGTCAGGAAGTCGTTGTCCCAGCGGCGGTTCTGGAACACGGAGAGCAGCAGTCCGCGCGCGTCGGCGAGGGCGGCGAGCTCGCGGGCCTCGGCGGCGGTACCGGCGAGCGGCTTGTCCACGACGACGGGCAGCCCGGCCTCCAGGGCGGCGGTGGCGACCGGGACGTGGGTCTTGTTGGGGGAGGCGACCACGACCAGGTCGAGCTCGTCCGCCCGCGCCCACAGCTCCTCGGGCGAGGCGGCGACCGTGACACCCGGGTGCTCGGCGCGGGCCTGCTCGGCGCGCTCCGGGTTGCCCGTGGTGACCGTGTCGAGGACGAGGTCGGGGGAGGCGGCGATCAGCGGGGCGTGGAAGACGGAGCCCGCGAGGCCGTAGCCGACGAGTCCGACGCGGAGGGGGGCGGAGGCGGTGCCAGTCATGCCCACCACTTTGGCAACGCTGTTGCCAAAGTGCAAGCAGGAGGGACAATGGGCAGGTGGCGAGGACGGAGAGGGGTACGGACGTGGGGACGGGGACGGGGACGGATGCCCGCAGGGGGCCGCGTGCGGGAGCCCGAACGGATCCCGCGGAGCCCGGTGCGGGTCCGCGTACGGGAGCCCGTACGGACTCCGGTGCGGGGGCGCGTACGGGGGCGGGCGGCGCGAACCTCCCCGCGCTGCGCAGCCACAACGCGGCGCTGGTCCTCGACCTGCTGCGGACGGCCGGGCGCGAGGGGATCAGCCGCCTGGAGCTGGCGGAACGGACGGGCCTGACCCCGCAGGCGGTCAGCAAGATCACCGCCCGGCTGCGGTCCGAGGGCCTGGCCGCCGACGCCGGACGCCGGGCGTCCACCGGCGGCAAACCGGCCACCGTCCTGCGGCTCGTGCCCGAGGCGGCCCACGCGATCGGCGTCCATCTCGACCGCGACGAGCTCACCACGGTCCTGCTCGACCTCGCCGGCGAACGCGTCGCCGAGCGCCGCGCCCCCCTGGACCTGGGCGCGGGCGCGGAACCGGTCCTGGCGGCGGTACGGGCGGAGGTGGCCGCGCTGCTGCCGGCCGGCGCGGGCGTGACCGCCGCCCGGCCGGGCGCCGGCGGCGAGGGCGGCTCGGTGGGCCGGGCCGGGGCTGGGGGCGAGCGTGGCTCGGCGGGCCGGGCTGGGACCGGGGTCGAGCGTGGCTCGGTGGGCCGGGCCGGCACCGGGGTCGAGCGTGGCTCCGGGGACCGGGCCGGGATCGGTGGCAAGGGCGGCTCCGGGGACCGAGCCGGCGCCGGGACCGAGGCCGGCTCGGCGGGCCGGGCCGGCGCCCCCGAGGGCACCGCATCGGCCCCCCGCGCCGGTGTCCTCGGCGTCGGAGTCGCCATGCCCGGGCCGCTGGACCACCGGGCCGGAACGCCCGGGCGGGTCACCGGCTTTCCGCAGTGGGACGGCTTCCCGCTGCGCGACGAGCTGGCGCGACGGCTCGGGCTGCCCGTCGTGCTCGACAAGGACACCAACGCGGCCGCCCTGGGCCTCGCCCTGCGCCCCGGCGCCCCCGGCTCCTTCGCGTACGTGCACCTCGGTACGGGTCTGGGCGCGGGCCTGGTCCTCGGCGGGGCGGTGCTGCGCGGGGGCAGGACCGGCGCGGGGGAGCTCGGGCACCAGACCGTCCAGCTCGACGGGCCGCCCTGCGACTGCGGCGGGCGCGGCTGTCTGGAGGTGCTGTGCCTGGCGGCCCTCGCGCGCGGCGACCTCGACGGCGCGGCCCGGGTGCTCGGTACCGGCGCGGCGAACCTGGTCCGGCTGCTGGACGTCGACCGCGTGCTGCTCGGCGGCCGAGCGGTCCTCGCGGCCCCGGAGATCTTCGCGCGCGGCACCCGCGAGGCCCTGACCGGCCTCGCCCTCCCGGCGGACGTGGCGGTGACGACCGCCCCGCACGCGGTGGCGGAGGGCGCGGCACAACTCGTCCTGGCGCCGGTCTTCGGCACCCAGCCCTCCGGCTTCGGGGTCGAGCCGCCGACGGTGGGGGCGTAGGGCGCGGGGCGATCGGCTAGGACGTCCGCCGGACGGAGGGGCAGCGCTCGACGAGGCCCCGCCCCACCGATCGACGGCCGGCCTTCGGCCGGGCCCCGGACGGCTCGGACCCATGCGCGGCGCACCGCTCACGCACACGCCGCGCAGGTTGCGACGCGACGGCCTGGTCACCCGGACCGCCTACGTGACACGGCAGGCACCAAGACGAGCATCTGATCCGACCGTCGGACAATGGGCTGATCGGGCGGGATCGGCGGGGCGTTCGAGGGGGCCGGTCGCGTCGGTCACGGCTTCGGCGGGGTGCGCGTGGCAGCGTCGCGGGCGACCCGTACGCCGCGAGCAGCAAAGGCACCCGCCCATGCGACTGCGCAACGCCCTGGCCCTCGCGACCCTCACCACGGCCGCCGCCGTCCCGGTCACCCACGCCCTGGCGCCCGTGCCCGTGGTGGCGGCGCCGCCCGAGTGCGGCGCGGAGGCCGCCCGGGACTTTCCCCTCGCGACCCGGATCCAGGACGCGCCCCCCACGTACACGGCCGGCGGGGACTTCCTCACCTGGAACCTCGACCTCACCAACACCACCACCGGCCCCTGCCGAGGCATCCACCCGGTGCTCGTCCTCACCGATCGCGAGCGGACCCTGCGGCCCGCCCAGATCCGGGCCGAGTTCTACGACGCCGGGGCGCGGCTGTGGCGCCCGGTGACGTTCGAGGGGACGGACCGCTCGGAGAGCGTGGGCGTCTTCGGCGGAACCGGGAACGCGCCGGACGCGCCGGACGCGACGGACACTCCGGATGCGGCGGGGACACCGGATACGACCGGCCCCGCCGCCCCGCCCCCCGCGTTCACCGGCTTCGTCGTCCCCGCGCGCCGTACCCTCACCGTCCCCGTACGGCTCGCCTTCCGGGCCGACACCGCTCCGGACGAGGTGGTCGTCAACGCCGCCGTCGTGCAGCGGCGGGGCGACGACGGCGACTGGGTCGGTGAGTCGGGCGACTATCCGCTGACCGTGCTTCCCGCGGATCCCGCAGATCCCGCGGATCCGGCGGACCCGGCGCGCCCGGCCGATCCGCCCGGCCGGTCCGCCACGGGGCGTCCCCCCGCCCCCGCCGACCCGGCGCGGCCCACCCCGCCCGGCACGCCCCCCGTCCCGGCCCGCCCCGAACTCGCCCGCACCGGGATCGAGTCCGGGATCGAGTCCGGGAACCGTGCGGCCCCCGGCTCGCCCCGGAGGTCCGGCGGCCACGCGGCCCCCGGCTCGCCCCATGAGTCCCGGCCGCACGCGATGTCCGTCTCGCGGCGCGAGTCCGCGCTCCGTACGGCGCCCGTCGCGGCGGCGCTGCTCGCGGCGGGCGTGGGACTGGTGCTGTTCGGGCGCCGTCGACGGCACGCCTAGGCCACCCCGCGTACACCGTCCCGTTCACTCGCATCTGCAACGATCACCAGGTGGAGAACCCGAACAGCCCCGATGACCCCGGCGCGCCCATCCGCTCCGGCATCCCCGAGCACGGCCGCATCCCCAAGTACTACGCCGTCAAGGCCAAAGTCGCCCTGCTCATCGCCGAGTTGGGCGAGGGTGGGCAGCTGCCCACCGAGCGGGACCTCGCCGTCCGGTACGAGGTGTCGCGCGAGACCGTCCGGCAGGCCCTGCGCGAGCTGCTCCTGGAGGGGCGGCTGCGCCGGCAGGGGCGCGGCACCGTGGTCGCCGGGCCCAAGCTGGAGCAGCCGCTCTCGCTGGCCAGCTACACCGAGGGCGTGCGCAGGCAGGGGCGGCGCCCGGGGCGTGCGCTGATCTCCCTGGAGCGCTTCCCGTGTCCGGAGGCGCTCGCCCCCGAGGTCGGGGTGGTGCGCGGCGAGCCCGTCTGGCACATGGAGCGGGTGCTGCTCGCCGACGACGAGCGGGTCGGCCTGGAGAGCACGTACGTCTCCGAGGCGCGCGCCCCCGACCTGGGTACGGAGTTCGATCCCGACTCCTCCTTCTACGCCTACCTCCACGACCGCCTCGGCATCTCCTTCGGGGACGCCGACGAGCGGATCGAGACCGTCCTGGCGACCCCGCGCGAGGCGCTGCTCGTCGGCACCCCGCCCGCGCTGCCGATGCTGTTGATCCACCGGGTCTCGCGGGACACGGCGGGTCTGCCCCTGGAGCGCGTGCGCACCCTCTACCGGGGCGACCGCTTCAGCTTCACGGCCCACCTGGGCCGCCAGGACTGAGCCCGCCCGGCCACCCGGACTGAGCCGGCCCGCCCGACCACCCCTCCCACTCAATGTCACGAACTAATAACGGGTCTAGTCCAAGTTTGGCGGCCCGTTCACCCTCCCGTCGCCCACCCGATCGGTCCGGGTCACCCGCCGCCGGGACCGTGAGCGGCATGAAGGTGATCGTCGTAGGAGCCGGCGTGGTGGGAACCATGCACGCCTGGCAGGCAGTCGAACGCGGCCATGAGGTCGTCCACATCGAGCGCGAGGCGGAGGCGCGTGGCGCCTCGCTCCGCAATTTCGGGCAGATATGGGTCAGTGGCCGGGCGGGCGGCGAGGAGCTCGACACCGCCCTGCGCGCCCGCGAACTCTGGGAGGGCGTCGGCGAACGGGTCCCCGGGCTCGGGTTCCGGGCGATCGGGTCCCTCACGCCCGTACGCAACGAGCTCGAACTCGGTGTCGCCGAGGCCGCCGTGGCCCGGCCCGACGCCGCCGCCCGCGGCTACAAGCTGCTAACCGCCGACGAGGCGCGGGCCGTGAACCCCGCCCTGCGCGGCGCGTTCCAGGCCGCCCTGTGGTGCGAGCGGGACGCCGCCGTCGAGCCCCGCACCGCCCAACTCGCCCTGCGCGAGGCCCTGCTGGCCACCGGGCGCTACACCTTCCTGCCGCACCGCGAGGTGCGGGAGGTCGTCGGCGAGAACGCGGTCCGCGACGACCACGGCGACACGCACACCGGCGACGTCGTCGTCCTGTGCACCGGCGCCTGGCTCTCCGGCCTGGTCCGCGAGGTCGCGGGCGAGGTCCCGGTCCGCCGGGTCCGGCTCCAGATGATGCAGACCGACCCGCTCGGCGAACCCCTCACCACCTCCGTCGCCGACGCCGACTCGTTCCGCTACTACCCGGCGTACGCCTCCCCGGAGCTCGACGCCCTCAACGCCGGCCAGGCGCAGGACCCGACCGCCGCCGCCCACAAGATGCAGCTGCTCATGGTGCAGCGCCTCGACGGCGGGCTGACCATCGGCGACACCCACGAGTACGAGCACCCCTTCGCCTTCGACACCCTCGAAGACCCCTACGAGCACCTGACCCGCGTCGTCGAGTCCTTCCTCGGCCGCCCGCTGCCGCGCGTCCGGCGCCGCTGGGCCGGCGTGTACGCGCAGTGCACCGACACCAGCCGCGTCGTCCACCGCCAGCGGGTGCGCGACGGCGTGTGGCTGGTGACCGGACCCGGCGGACGCGGCATGACCTGCTCGCCCGCCATCGCCGAGACCACCGCGAACGAACTGGGCTGGTAGCCACGATGACCGACACGACCGCACCTCAGCACCGCCTCGTCGTCCTCGACATGGCCGGCACCACCGTCGCCGACGGCGGCCTCGTCGAGCGGGCCTTCACGGCCGCCGCCGAACGCCTCGGCGAGGACCCCGCCACGATGATCGACTACGTCCGGGCCACCATGGGCGAGTCCAAGATCTCCGTCTTCCGCCACCTCTTCGGCGGCGACGAGCAGCGCGCCCGGCAGGCCAACCTCGCCTTCGAGGAGGCGTACGGAGAGCTCGTCGCCGACGGCCGGATCGCCCCCCTGCCCGGCGCCGCCGAGGCCGTCGCCGCCCTCCGCGAGCAGGGCAGGACCGTCGTCCTGACCACCGGTTTCGCCCGTGTCACGCAGGACGCCATCCTCGACGCCCTCGGCTGGCGCGAGCTCGTCTCCCTCACCCTCTGCCCCGCCGACGCGGGCGGCCGCGGCCGCCCCTACCCGGACATGGTGCTCGCCGCCTTCCTGCGCACCGGCGCCGTCGACGACGTCCGCCGGATCGTGGTCGCCGGCGACACCTCGTACGACATGCTCAGCGGCGTGCGCTCCGGCGCGGGGATCGTCGCGGGAGTGCTCACCGGGGCGCACGGCGAGGCCGCGCTCACGGAGCACGGCGCCACCCACGTCCTCGCCTCCGTCGCCGAACTCCCCGAGCTGCTGCGGGAGTACGAGGCATGACCAGCGGCATACGCTTCGACGGGGTCTCCGTGCGGTACGGCGACCACACCGTCCTCGACGAGCTCGACCTCACCGTCGAACCCGGCGAGGTGATGGCCCTGCTCGGGCCCTCCGGCTCCGGCAAGACCACCGCCCTGCGGGCCGTCGCGGGCTTCGTCCGGCCCGCCTCCGGGCGGGTGTTCATCGGCGACCGGGACGTCACCGCGCTGCCCCCGCACAAGCGCGGCATCGGCATGGTCGTCCAGCAGTACGCCCTCTTCCCACACCTGCGCGTCGAGGACAACGTGGCCTTCGGCCTGAAGGCGCGGAAGGCGCCCAAGGGCGAGATCCCCGGCCGGGTCGCCGAGGCCCTGGAGATGACCGGCATGGGGGCGTACGCCAAGCGCTACCCGCGCGAGCTCTCCGGCGGGCAGCAGCAGCGCGTCGCCATCGCCCGCGCCCTCGCCATCCGCCCCAACGTCCTCCTCCTCGACGAGCCGCTGTCCGCGCTCGACGCCCAGCTGCGCTCCGGCATGCTCGCCGAACTGGCCCGGCTGCACCGCGAGTTGCCGGACGTCTCCATCCTGTACGTCACCCACGACCAGGTCGAGGCGCTGACCCTCGCCGACCGGATCGCCGTCATGGACCGGGCCCGGCTGCGGGACTGCGGCACGCCGCAGGAGCTGTACCGGCGCCCTCGGACGGAGTTCACGGCCTCGTTCGTGGGGAACGCGAACCTGTTGCCGGTACGGGTCGGCACCGACGGGGTCGCCTTCGCCGGCGTCGACCTGCGGGTCCCGGTCTCCGACGCGGCCCCCGGCTCGGCCGCGACGCTCTGCGTCCGCCCCCACCTCGTCGGTCTCGGCGACGGTCCGAACGCGCTCCGGGGGCGGATCACCGAGGTCCAGTGGCGCGGTTCCACCCACCGGCTGTACGTCGACGTGGGCGGCGAACGGGTCAAGGCGGACGTGCGCGAGCTGCGCGAGACGCCGGCGCTCGGCACCGAGGTGACGCTGCACTTCGCCGCGGAGGACGCGGTGCTGCTGGCGGCGGGGGTGAACGATGGCTAGCCGGGGCGGGGGCGTCGTGGAGGAGCGGCGCGCGGCCGGCGTCGTGCCCACCGGTTCCGCCCCCGCGGAACGCATCCCCGCATCGGGTTCCGGACCGCGCGCCCCCCGCCGTACCCCACCCTCCTGGCTCTGGGCCGCACCCCCCGTCCTGGCCCTGGCCGTCGTCTTCCTCTACCCCCTCGCCCTCGTCGTCCGGGAGTCCCTGGCCCCCGGGGCGTACGCCCAGGTCTTCGCGTCCACGTCGTTCCAGGACGCGCTGGTCACCACCGTGTGGCTGGCCGTCGCCGCCACCGTGGGGTGTCTGGTCCTCGGGTTCGTGCTGGCGCTGGTCGTCGCGTTCGTGCCGTTCCCGGGCGGGCGGGCGGTGGCGCGGTTCATCGACGTGTTCCTGTCCTTCCCGTCCTTCCTGATCACCCTGGCCCTGCTGTTCCTCTACGGGACCGTCGGCATGGCGAACGGGGTGTGGACGGACGTCACCGGGGCCGCCACCGGGCCCTTCCACTTCCTGTTCACCCCGTGGGGCGTGCTGCTCGCCGAGATCACGTACTTCACGCCCTTCGTGATGCGCCCCCTGCTCGCCGCCTTCTCCCAACTGGACACCGCGCAGCTGGAGGTGGCCTCCTCGCTCGGGGCCCGGCCCCTGCGGATCGTGCGGCGGGTGATCCTGCCCGAGGCGCTTCCCGCGCTCGCCGCCGGCGGCAGCCTCGTCCTGGTGATGTGCCTCAACGAGTTCGGGATCGTGCTGTTCACCGGGGCCAAGGGCGTCACGACCCTCCCCATGCTGGTCTACGGCAAGGCCATCCTCGAATCCGACTACGCGGCGGCCTGCGTCGTCGCCGTCGTCAACGTGGCGATCTCCGTGGGTCTCTACGCCGTCTACCGGGTGGTGAGCCGTCGTGCTGGTGCATAGCCGAAGCGGGAGATGGGCGGTCTGGATCCTCTTCGCGGTCCTCTTCGTCCCGCTCTTCGC
This sequence comes from Streptomyces sp. NPDC093111, assembly GCF_040683955.1. Classification (NCBI taxonomy): domain Bacteria; kingdom Bacillati; phylum Actinomycetota; class Actinomycetes; order Kitasatosporales; family Streptomycetaceae; genus Streptomyces; species Streptomyces sp. NPDC093111. The sequence goes on from NZ_JBFBNW010000002.1 coordinate 165,714, forward strand.
CCTGCCCCTCCTCGTCATCCTCGCGGCCTCCTTCTCCACCCACTGGTCCGGCGCCTTCCCCTCCGGGCCGACCACCGCGCACTACGACGCCGCCGTGCGCGGCGAGTCGCTGACGGCGCTCACCACCAGCCTGGTGACGGCCCTCGCGGCCAGTGCGTTCGCGCTGACCGCCGGCACCTGGGCCGCGCTCGCCGCCGCCGCGCTCCGCAAGCGCGGGCGCCGGATCGTCGACGCCCTGTTCGTGCTGCCGGTGGCCGTGCCGTCGGTGGTGGTCGGGCTCGCGGTCCTGGTCGCGTTCTCGCGGCCGCCGCTGCTCCTGAACGGCACGCGCTGGATCGTGATCCTCGCGCACACCGTTCTTGTCACGGCGTTCGCCTACCAGTCGGTTTCGGCTGCCATCCTGCGGCTCGACCCGATGTACGAGCAGGCGGCGGCCAGCCTCGGCGCCCGCCCCTCGTACGTGCTGCTCCGGGTCCGGCTGCCGCTCCTGCTGCCGTCGCTGACCGCGGCGGCGGGGCTCTGTTTCGCCCTCTCCATGGGCGAGCTGAGCGCCACGATGATGCTCTACCCGCCGGACTGGATGCCGCTCCCGGTGCTCATCTTCACGGCCACCGACCGCGGTTCGCTCTTCACGGGCTCCGCGCTCGCGGTGGTCCTCATGGCGGCGACCCTGCTGGTCCTGCTCGCCGTCTCCCGTATCCGCACCAAAGCCTCGTACCGCTAGGAGAGAACGACGTCATGCTTACCCCCTTCCCGTACGTCAAGCCGATCGCCGCCGTCACCGGCTGCCTGGCCCTCGCCGCCACCCTCACCGCCTGCGGCGGCTCGTCCGCCGCCGCCGACGAGAAGGTCGTCACCGTCTACAGCGCCGACGGCCTCAAGGGCGAGGCGGGCGACGGCTGGTACGACAAGGTCTTCAAGGACTTCGAGAAGCAGACCGGCATCAAGGTGAAGTACGTCGAGGGCGGCTCCGGCGAGATGGTGCAGCGCGCCGCCCGCGAGAAGAGCAACACCCAGGCCGACGTCCTCGTCACCCTCCCGCCCTTCATCCAGCAGGCCGACTCCAAGGGGCTGCTCGCGGCGTACGCGCCGAAGGGCTCCGACCAGGTCAGCGGCGCCGACAAGGCAGACGACGGCAAGTGGACCTCCGTCGTCAACAACTACTTCGGCTTCATCCGCAACAAGAAGCAGGCGAACCCCGCCCCGAAGACCTGGGAGGAGCTGCTGGACCCGAAGTTCAAGGACAAGGTCCAGTACTCGACCCCGGGCGTCGCGGGCGACGGCACCGCCGTGCTCATCAAGGCCCTGCACGACTTCGGCGGCCAGGAGCCCGCCATGGCGTACCTGAAGAAGCTGCAGGCCAACAACGTCGGCCCGTCCTCCTCCACCTCCAAGCTGGCGCCGAAGGTCGACAAGGGCGAGATCCTGGTCGCCAACGGCGACGTCCAGATGAACTTCGCCCAGGCCAGGACCATGCCGAACCTCGACATCTGGTTCCCCGCCAAGGCCGGCGGCAAGCCGACCACCTTCGCCCTGCCGTACGCCGCCGGCCTGGTCGCCAAGGGCCCGCACAGCGAGAACGGCAAGAAGCTGCTCGACTTCATGCTCGGCGAGCAGGCCCAGCGCGAGGTCAGCGCCATCGGCGGCGGCTTCCCGGCCCGCACCGACGTCAAGCCCACCGACGCCAACGCCATCGAACTGGCCAAGCTGATGAACGGCGTCGAGGTCTTCGAGCCGGACTGGGCCGACATCGACAAGAACCTCACCGCGTACGTGGACGCGTGGAAGACCGCCACGGGCAGCTGAGAGTTCACCGCACGTCTCTTCCGTCCCGTAGAAGTATCGCGGAAAGATAACGGGTACGGACCAAAGCCAGATCGCGCAACGCCCCTGAGGAATCAGGGGCGTTGGTGTGCCGCCAGTCACCCCCGACCATGGAGGACTCCCGACATGCCGATCACCGGCATCTCCCGCCCGTCCCGCCGCGCCGTGCTCGCCGCCGCCGGTGCCACCGCCGCCGTCGCCGCCACGGGCCTCGCCCTCGCCCCCGCCGCCCAGGCCGCGACCTCGGCCGCCCCCACGCTCCCGAACGGCACCAGCAAGGACAAGGTGCTGTTCGTCGGCATGGACGGCCTGCGGCACGACCGCATCGACGCCGCCAAGGCCCCGAACCTCAAGTCCCTGATGGCGAACGGCACCTACGGCCGTTCCCTGCTCTACGCCAACCCGATGGCCGCGACCTCCTCCGGCCCCGGCTGGTCGACCATCTCCACCGGCGTGTGGCCCGACAAGCACGGCGTGAAGGACAACACCTTCACCGGCCGCGACTACGGCGCCTACCCCGGCTTCCTCGCCCGGCTGCACCAGGTCCGCCCCGAGCTCTCGCTCTTCGCCGCCGTCGACTGGCCCGAGCTCGACACCTACGGCACGGTCACCCCCGGCGCCGACGCCAAGGTCGTGTACGACAACGACTACGCCGTCAACGACCTCGTGATCACCGACATCACCGAGGACGTGCTGCGCAACCAGAACCCCGACGTGCTCTTCGTCTACTTCGGCGAGACCGACGAGATCGGGCACAACCACGGCGCCGCCAGCCCCAGGTACACCGACGCCATCGACGTCCAGGACGCCTACCTCGGGCGCCTCCTCACCGCGATCCGGGCCCGCCCGTCGTACGCCACCGAACGCTGGACCGTCATCGTCGCCACCGACCACGGCCACACCGACGCCGGCGGCCACGGCGGCTCCAGCATCGAGGAGCGGCGCACCTTCGTCCTCGCCCAGGGCCCCGGCATCGCGGCCGGCGCCCGCCCCGTCGACACCCGGCTCGTCGACGTCGCCGCCACCGTCTTCCGTCAGCTCGGCATCGTCCCCGACCCCTCCTGGGGCCTCGACGGCAAGCCGGTCCAGGACCGCTCCGCCGACCCCTTCGACACCCTCTACCCGTCCCTCACCGGCCGCGTCGACGAGACCGGCATCCCCGCCGGCGTCCTCGGCTTCACCCGCACCGCGCCCAGCGGCTGGTCCGTCGTCAACAACGCCATGGGCACCGGCGGCGTCACCGAGTGGCGCGGCTGGTCCTTCGCCACCGACGAGTTCTGGTCCCGCTCCCAGCGTGACCAGTCCCGCGAGCTCAACGTGCGGGCCCGGGGCGTCTTCGCGGTCGCCGACTCCGACGAGTGGGCCGACAAGTCCTTCTCGGGGACGTACGACTCGACCCTGGTCACCCCGGCGTACCCGGTCTCCGGCGCGAGCCGGGCGACCCTGGACTTCACGACCCTCTACCGGCAGGAGGGCGCGCAGACCGCCCAGATCCTGGCCTCGTTCAACGGCGGCACGCCGACCGTCGTGAAGAGCTACACGGCGGACGTGATCTCGCAGCCCCAGTCGGTCACGGTCGCCGTGCCCGCCGGCGCGAGCAGCGTGAGCTTCCGCTTCCGCTACACCGGGTCCAACAACTGGTACTGGGTGATCGACGGGGTCAGGGTGACCACTTCCTGACCTAGGCTGGGGGCGTCGCCACAGCGCTGTCGCGTCGCCCCCAGTACACCGGAAAGTCTTGTACGGCAGGAGTACCGCACCCATGGCAGAACGCAAGCCGATCGAGTCCTGGCTCACCGACATGGACGGCGTCCTCATCCACGAGGGCGTGCCCATCCCCGGCGCCGACGCGTTCATCACGAAGCTGCGGGACACCGGCAAGCCCTTCCTGGTGCTCACCAACAACTCGATCTACACCGCCCGCGACCTGCACGCCCGCCTGGCCCGGATGGGCCTGGAGGTCCCGGTCGAGAACATCTGGACCTCGGCGCTCGCCACCGCGAAGTTCCTCGACGACCAGCGCCCCGGCGGCACCGCGTACGTCATCGGCGAGGCCGGCCTGACCACGGCGCTGCACGACATCGGCTACGTGCTCACCGACCACGACCCGGACTACGTGGTCCTCGGCGAGACCCGTACGTACTCCTTCGAGGCGATGACGAAGGCGGTCCGGCTGATCAACGCCGGCGCCCGCTTCATCTGCACCAACCCGGACGAGACCGGACCGTCCCTGGAGGGCCCGCTGCCCGCCACCGGCTCGGTCGCCGCGCTGATCACCAAGGCGACGGGCAAGGAGCCGTACTTCGCGGGCAAGCCGAACCCGCTGATGATGCGCACCGGCCTGAACGCCATCGGCGCCCACTCCGAGTCCAGCGCGATGATCGGCGACCGGATGGACACCGACATCCTGGCCGGTCTGGAGGCGGGCATGCAGACCTTCCTGGTGCTGACCGGTCTGACCACGCAGGCGGAGATCGACCGCTTCCCGTTCCGCCCGTCCAAGGTCGTCAAGTCGATCGCGGACCTCGTCGAGCGCATCTGACCGCCCGGTCCCGCGTCCCCCTGTCCGCCCCCTGCGGATGCGGAACGGCCCGAACCGGGTGACCCTGCCAGTATCAGGAGGTCACCATGCGTTCAGGTCCCATCGCTCTCCGTGCCGCAGGGGCGGCTCTGGTTCTGGTGCTCGCGCCCACGGCGGGCACCGCTCTGGCCCACGACGGGGTCAAGGCCACCGTCACCCCCTCCAGCGCGCGCCCCGGAGCCGACGTCGACATCCGCGTCACCGGCTGCAAGGGCACCACCGGCGCCGCCAGGTCCCAGGCGTTCGTCGCGGAGGCGGAGCTCACCGGCCGGGACGGCGGGAAGAACCCGCTGTTCGGCGACACCACCCTCAAGACGCGTCTCGACGAGGGCACGTACCAGGTCAGCGTGACCTGCGACGGCCACGAGCACCGCGACGTCGGCACCGTGCGGGTCAAGCCGCACGAGCAGCCGACCCACGAGCCGACCCGCGAGCCCACCCACCACCCGTCCCCGATCGCCCCGGTCCGGGCCGGCGGCGGTGGCGCGGCCGTCTTCGCCGCCCCCGCGGCACCCGGCGTGGCGCAGACCGTCACCGAGGAGGGCCTGGGGACCCCGTACACCCTCCTGGGCCTCGGCCTGGCCGCCGTCGCCGCCGTGTCCGTCGCCTTCCGCAGCGCCCGCCGCCGCGGCGCGGGCGCGGGCCCGGGCGCGGACTGACCGCGTGTCGTCCGGGCGGGCGCTGACCGGGGCGGCCTGGGCGCTGCTGCTGTGCGGCCTGTGGCTCTGGGGCCGGGACGCCGCCGACGGGCCCGCCGTCCCGGCGCCCGCCACCGGCGACATCGCCGCCGTCGGGCGCCCCCTCGGGCTGCCGCTGCCCCCGGCGCACACCCCGATGGAGCCCGCCGAGCCGCGCCGGGTCGAGATCCCCTCGGTCGGGATCACCGCCCCCGTCGTGGCCCGCGGGCTCGACGCCGCGGGGGCGATCGACCCGCCGCCGTTCGAGATGCCGCACACGGTCGGCTGGTACGGGGCGGGCACCCGGCCCGGCGCCTCGGGCGCCGCGCTCCTCGTCGGCCACGTCGACACCGAGACCCGCCCCGCCGTCTTCTACGGCCTGAGCGCCGCCCGCCCCGGCGCCGTCGTCGACGTGACCCGTTCGGACGGCAGCGTCGCGGAATTCACCGTCGAGGACGTCCAGGTCCTCGACCGGGAGGGCTTCGACCCCCGAAAGGCGTACGGGCAGCGCCGGGCGGACCGGGCCGAGCTGCGCCTGATCACCTGCGGCGGGACCTTCGACCGGGAGGCGGGCGCGTACACCGCGAACGTCGTCGTCTCGGCGTACCTGACGGCGGTACGGGACGCCCGTGGGTGACGCCGACCGGGCACCGGCCGGCGGACCAGGTCCCGCCGGCCGCCGGCCGGACCGGTCCTCGACCGCGGGCTCACGGGCCGCGGGAGGAGCCCGGCGCCACCGCGGGAGGTCGGAGGTCCGCTCACTGTAGGGGCCCGTCCGCCCGGAGCCCAGAGTCCGCACGGCCCGCACATACGACTGAGGCCCTTCACCATGCGGTGAAGGGCCTCAGTCTTCGCGTGCGCCGCCAGGGACTCGAACCCCGGACCCGCTGATTAAGAGTCAGCTGCTCTAACCAACTGAGCTAGCGGCGCCTGCTGACATCGAGAACTCTACAGGACCGCTGACCCTGCTCCTGACCACGAACGACCCCCGACCGGCCTGTCGGATGGTCGTATTCAGCCGTCGATCCGTCAAAATGCGATTTGTCCAGACAGTTGAGAAACTGGCGCCCGTGCAAGAGCGCCAAAAGATCTTGACGAGTGTGGAGGGGAACGCATGAGTGTGCCGGTCTTCGAAGAAATCGAACCCGCGTCGGACTGCGGCTGCGCGGGCTGCGCCCGGCAGCGGCGGGATCTCGCCCTGGGGCTCCCGGTACGGGCGGGCGGCCACCCGGCCGCGCACGGCGCCCGCCGCGCGCTGGTCCTGGTGACGGCGGCGGGGGTGGTCCTGGGCGGAGCGGGCACGGGCGTGGCGGACGCGATGACGGAGTCCTCCGACGCGTCCGGCGCCGGGACCGTGGCGGCGGACCCGGCCGTCCTCGACCGCGCGGCGGGCCCCGGCCCCGAGACCCCGCAGGGCGGCGCCGGGCCGCTGCACGGCGCCCCCGGCCCCGGCTCGGCGCCGTCCCCGGACGCGACCCCGACGACCAGTCAGATCTCCACCACCACCCTGCGGAAGACCACCAGGGCCGACATCATCAACCGCGCCAAGACCTGGGTGACGGCCCAGGTCCCGTACTCGATGGAGCGGTACTGGAGCGACGGCTACCGCCAGGACTGCTCCGGCTACATCTCCATGGCCTGGAACCTGCGCAGCAACGAGTGGACCGGCAGCCTCGACCGCTTCGCCGACCGCATCGACCGCACGGAACTCCAGCCCGGCGACATCCTCCTCTTCCACAATCCCGCCGACCCGACGCGCGGCTCGCACGTGACGATCTTCGGCGGGTGGACGGACTACACCCACACCTCCTACATCGCGTACGAGCAGACCAAGCCGCGCACCCGCAAGCAGGCCACCCCCCTCGCGTACTGGGAGAACTCCGACCGCTACCTCGCCTATCGCTACAAGGGTGTGGTCAGCGGCGGCAGCGGGAACGCCGGCTCCGGCGCCACGGCCACGCCCTACCCCGGCTCCGCCAGCTTCGGCCCGGGCGCGAACAACGCGTACGTCACGCAGCTCGGCAAGCTGCTCGTCGAGCGCGGCGGCAAGAAGTACTACGCCCAGGGCCCCGGCCCCCGCTGGGGCGAGGCCGACCGCCGGGCGACCCAGGCCTTCCAGCAGGCCCAGGGCTGGAAGGGCGGCGCGGCGGACGGCCTGCCGGGCCCGCAGACCTGGACGCTGCTCGTGTCCGGACTCGGCAAGGACATCGGCGGTTCGAGTGGTTCGGGCGGGTCGAGCGCAACTGCGAGCGGGTTCCCCGGGCGTGGCTACTTCCGTCCAGGCCAATCCAACGCATATGTGGAGAAGCTGGGCAAACAACTGATGAAGCGGGGCTACGGCAAGCACTACGCGTCGGGCCCCGGTCCGCGGTGGACGGAAGCCGACCGTCGCAATGTCGAGGCCTTCCAGAAGGCCCAGGGCTGGCGCGGCGGCGCGGCCGACGGCTACCCGGGCCCGGAGACCTGGCGGCGCTTGTTCCGATGACCCCGAGAGCATGAGGTGGACCGAATGACGGCATCGACCCCGACCCCCCCGGACTCCGGCCCGGCCGCCACCCGAGACGCGGCCCGCACGGCCCGCCGCCTCACCGACGGCCGCCTACGCCCCACGGGCCCGCCAGAAGCAGACGCCCCGCCGCCCGGCGAAGCCCCGACCGACCGAGCCACGGCCGGGCGGCCCGATGCCGGGCGGGTCAGCCTCGCCGCGGGCGCCGGACCGGTGCCGGGGGAGGGGGCCCGGCCGGGGCGCCCGGCGACGACGGAGACGGCGAGTACGGGGCCGGTCCGGGAGGGGCAGGTGGCGGGCGCGGCGACCGAGGCGGCGGGTGTCGCCCCGGTCCGGGAGGGTCAGTCGACGGGCGCGGGCACGGGCCCGGTGGCCGGGGACGGGGCTCGGTCTGCGGGCTCGGTGGGCGAGGTGGCGAGCCCTTCCTCCGGGCGGGACGGCCGGCCTGCGGGTGCGGGATCGGTGTTGGACGACCGGGTCGGGACGGCGGCCTCGTTTGTCGAGGGGGCTGGTGCCGCCCAGGTTCGGGACGGGGCCCGGTCTGCGGGCTCGGTTGTCGAGGCGGCGGGCCTTTCCTCCGGGCGGGACGGTCGGCCTGCGGGTGCGGGACCGGTGGTGGAGGACGGTTCCAGGCCGGCGGCCTCGTTTGTCGAGGGGGCCGGTGCCGCCCGGGTTCGGGACGGTTGGCCTGCGGGCCCGGTGCTGGAGGACCGGGCCGGGACGGCGGGCCCGGTGGTCGAGGCGGCGGGCGTCGCTCAGGTTCGGGACGCTCAGCCCGTGGGTGTGAGGCCGGTGGCACGCGATGAGGTGTCGAGGACGGGTGAGGAGCGGCAGGCCAGTCCCCTCGCCGAGCCGAAGCCCGTCCGGCTGGAGCGGGAGGCCGGCGGGCCCGGCCTCCCGCGCTCGGTGACCCCGGCTGTGGGTACCCCCGGGGGTGCCGCCTCCACGGCCGGTGCGGGCACGCCCGCCACGGCGGCCGGGGTCGCCGCTCCCGCGCCCGCGCAGTCGGCCGCCGGACCGGCGGCCCCGGGCCTCACCCGCCCGACGTCTCCGTCGGAGCCCCGGCCCGCCGCATCGAGCGCACCGGGTGCTCCGGGTGGCCCGGGCGGACCGGGCGTACCGGCCGCACCGGCCGCACCGGCCGCACCGGCCGCACCGGGCGTACCGGCCGCACCGGGCGTACCGGCCGCACCGGGCGTACCGGCCACCCCGGCCGCACCGGGTCTCACGCGCTCCACCGCTCCGGCGGCGTCCGCGCCCTACGGCTCCGGTTCGACGCAGTCGGTCAGGCAGGACCAGAGCGCCGGGACCGCCCGGGGGGCAGGGGTGCCCGCAACCCCGTCGACCCCGTCCGGCGCGGCGGGCACCCGCGGAAGCCTGCCCAGCATCGGACTCTCGGCGGCCCAGCCCGCCGCTCCGGCAAGCGCGGGTGCGCCACAGTCGGCACCGGCGGTGCCTGTCGCGGCAGCAGCGCCCCCGGCGGTCCGGCACGTTGAGGCGCCCTCGGCGGCGGAGCCCGCCGCTCTCGCGTCTGCCCGCTCGCCGCAGGCGCCGTCCGGGCCCGGCGCCGGGGCTTCGGCGGCGCAGTCCACGGCTCCCGCACTCGCCGACTCGCCGCAGGCGTCCCCGGCGCCCGCGCCTGGCGCCGGGCAGTCGGCAGCGCCGCAGCCCGCCGCTCCCGCCCGCTCGCCGCAGGCGTCCCCGGCGCCCGCGCCTGGCGCCGGGGACGCGACGGCGCCCACGTCAGCCGGGCCCAGGGCAGGTACTTCGGCGCCGCAGCCCGCCGCTCCGGCACCCGCCCGCTCGCCGCAGGCGGCCCCCGCTCCCGCACCCGCCCCCTCGCCGCAGGCGGCTCCCCCTCCCGCGCCCGGTGCCGGGTTCGCGACGGCGTCTCCGTCATCCGCGCCCGGCGCCGGGTCTTCGACGCCGCAGCCAGAGGCCCCCGAGCCCGCCCCCCGCGTCGGGCCGACGGAGGCGCCCCTCGCCCCCAGCCCCGCCGCTCCCGCAGGCTCCGCTTCGTCGCAGGCGGCCGCGTCCGCCCGGTCGACGCAGTCGGCCCCGGCACCCTCGTCCGCCCGGTCCGTCGCTCCCGCACCCGCTGCCCCGCCCGGTGACCGGAACGGCGCGCCGTCCTCCGTCGCGCCGCAGGCGCAGCCCGCGTCGGTGGCGGCCGTGGTGGCTGCCGACGCCGAGTCCGGTGGTGCGGCGGTGTCGGAGCGGCGGTCCGATGTGGGCAGTTCGGTGCTCGGGGTGTCTGCCGGGCCGGTGGTGGATCCGGTCGGCGCTCCTGACCCGTCCGTCAAGGACGGCGGCTCTCCCGTCAACAGCTCCGTGGACTTCGGCTGGATCGCCGGGGCGCGGGTGAAGTCCGTCGCCGTGCCGGTCGCCGCGTCCGTGGCGGCGGCTCCGGTGCAGGCCCCCGTCGTGGCGGACGCCGTTCCGGCCCGTGCGCCGGGTGCTCGGCGTCGCAACGTCATCGGGGCCGAGACGACCGGGTCCATCCCGGTGCATCTGCTGTTCCGGGAGGAGCCGGACGGGGCCGACGACGGCGGGCCCGCCACCGTGCCCGTACCGAAGACCGACGTGCCGGTGCGGAAGAAGCGGAGGGGCGCGGTCCCGGTTCCCGCCCGGACGTCCGCGCGGCCCGCGCCGACCGCCGATCCGAAGCTGGTGGAGCGGCCGGGTCCGGTGCTGCCGGGGTGGGTCGGTGTGGCCGGCGGGGTGCTGGCGCTGCTGGGGTGCGCGGCGGGCGTGTGGTGGGCCGGGGCCGTGCCCGAGGAGGCCGCGCGGATGCTGCGGCTGCCGCCGCGCCCGTACCACGGGATCCCGCTCGGCCAGTGGGCCCTGCTCGCGCTCGGGGTCCTCGCGGCCCTGTTCTTCCTGGGCGGTCTCGGCCGCGGCCGGGTCGGCTACGCCCTGGTCCTGACGCTGTTCGGCGACTACCGGGGGACCGTCCGCCGGACCGGCCTGCTCTGGGTGAGCCCGCTGCTCAAGCGCCGCCGCGTCGACGTGCGGCTGCGGCACTGGCGCAGCGAGCCGCTGCCCGCGGTCGACGCGAAGGGCACGGCGCTGGACGTCGTCGTCCTGGTCGTGTGGCGGATCCGGGACACGGTCCGCGCCGCGCTGGGCGTGGCCCGGCACGAGGAGTACCTGCGGGAGCAGGTGGAGGCGGCGATGGCCCGGGTGCTCAGCCAGCTCCCGGCGGACGCGTTCCACGAGGACGCGCCGACCCTGCGGGACGCGGAGGCGGTCGGCGAGGCGCTGACCCGGCTGCTGTCGGCGGAGTGCGCGCCGGTGGGCGTCGACGTGTTCTCGGCGCAGCCGACGCGGATCGAGTACGCCCCCGAGGTGGCCGCCGCGATGCGCCGCCGCCGGATCGCCGCGATCGACGCGAAGCACCGTGAGAGCGTGCTGAACTCGGTCGTGGACGCGGTGGACGACGTGGTCCACCGGCTGACCTCCCGTGGTCTCGTGGAGCTGGACGACTACGAGCGCAAGGCGCTGGTGAAGGACCTGACGGTGGCGTTCTACACGGGCCGGACGAGCTCCGGGGAGGGCGCGTGACCTTCTCCCATTGGTATGGACATGCTCAACTTCCGGCCATACCTTGGTGCTTGGTCTAGACCGGAATCAGTGTCACCACACGCGTGCAGCAGGACCCACAGAACTCCCCCACGTTCTCCTGGAGCGACAGCATGCGCAAAAAGACAGGAGTGGCGGCCGTGGCGCTCGGCGTCGCAGCCGCCTCCCTCCTCGCCACCACCAGTGCGAGCAGCCACGGCTACACCGACTCGCCGATCAGCCGCCAGAAGCTCTGTGCCAACGGCACCGTGAAGAACTGCGGCGACATCCAGTGGGAGCCGCAGTCGGTCGAGGGGCTCAAGGGCTTCCCGGCCGCGGGCCCCGCCGACGGGAAGATCTGCGCCGGCGGGAACTCCCGCTTCTCGCAGCTCGACGACCCCCGCGGCGGCGCCTGGCCCACCACCAAGGTCACCGCGGGCCAGAGCTACACCTTCCGCTGGCAGTTCACGGCCCGCCACGCGACCACGGACTTCCGCTACTACATCACCAAGAACGGCTGGACCGGGACCAAGGCCCTCACCAGGGCCGACCTCGACAGCCAGCCCTTCCTGGTCGTCCCCTACAACAACCAGCAGCCGCCGTCCACGCTCTCGCACTCCGGGACCTTCCCGGCGGGCAAGAGCGGCAAGGCCGTCGTCCTGGCCGTGTGGACGGTCGCCGACACCGGGAACGCCTTCTACGCGTGCTCGGACGTTCAGTTCTGACGTAACGTCAGTTAGCATCCGCGCCCATGGGGACCGTCGCGGAGCTCGTACGACGCCAATGGGGCGACCACCGGACCGGACTGAGGGACGAGCACACCACCCTCACCCACCACCAGGTCGCCGCGGGCGCCGCCGCGCGCGCCGCACTGCTCACGGAGCTGATGCCCGACCGGCCGGGGAGCGAGCCGCACCTCGGCCTCCTGCTCGACAACACACCGGAGTACCCGCTCTGGCTCGGCGCGGCGGCCCTCGCGGGGGCCGCCGTCGCCGGGATCAACCCCACCCGGCGCGGCGCCGAACTCGCCCGCGACATCCGGCACACCGACTGCCGGGTCCTGATCACCCAGCGCGCCCACCTCCCCCTCCTCGACGGCCTCCCGCTCCCCGGCCTGCGCATCCTGGTCACCGACACCGATGCCTACCGGGCCCTCCTCGCCCCGTACGCGGACACCGCCCCGGACGAACTCGTCCCCGTCCGACCCGTGGGCCCCGACAGCCGCCTCCTGCTCTCCTTCACCTCCGGCTCCACCGGGGCGCCCAAGGCCGCCGTCTGCTCCCAGGGCCGGCTCGCCGCCGCCGGCGCCTCGCTCGTCTCCCACTTCGGGATACGCGCCGAGGACACCCACTACATCTGCATGCCGATGTTCCACGGCAACGCCGTGATCGCCGACTGGGCCCCCGCCCTCGTCGCCGGCGCCGGGATCGCCCTGCGCGACCGCTTCTCGGCCTCCCGCTTCCTCCCCGACGTACGCGGCTTCGGCGCCACCTACTTCACCTACGTCGGCCGGGCCGTCCAGTACCTCCTCGCCACCCCCGAGACCCCGCACGACCGCGACCACAGCCTCCGGCTCGGCTTCGGCACCGAGGCCGGCACGGTGGACGCGGCCCGCTTCCAGGAACGGTTCGGGGCCCGGCTCGTCGAGGGGTACGGATCCTCCGAGGGCGGCGCCGCCATCCAGCGGAGCCCCGGCACCCCGCCCGGCGCGATCGGCCGCGCCGCCCCCGCCGACGACCTGGCCGTGGTCGACCGGACGACCCGCCGCGAATGCCCGCCGGCCCGGTTCTCCCCGACCGGGGTCCTGCTCAACGCCGACGAGGCCGTCGGCGAGCTCGTCAACCGGGGCCGCAGCCCCTTCGAGGGCTACTGGCGCAACCCCGAGGCGCAGGCCGCCCGGCTGCGTGACGGCTGGTACTGGACCGGCGACCTCTTCTACCGCGACGCGGACGGCTTCCTCTACTTCGCCGGCCGCACCGACGACCGGCTCCGCGTCGACAGCGAGAACCTCGCCGCGGCGATGATCGAGAACATCCTGGCCCGCTGGGAGCGCGCCGCCGGCGTCGCCGTGTACGCGGTCCCCGACCCCGCCGCCGGCGACCAGGTGATGGCCGCGCTGGCCCTGCGCCCCGGCGCCACCTTCGACCCGGCCGCCTTCGCCGCCTTCCTCGCCGCCCAGTCGGACCTGGGCACCAAGATGCCGCCCCGCTTCGTCCGCGTCATGCCCGAGCTCCCCCTCACCGCCACCAACAAGATCCACCGCGTGGCCCTCCGCCGCACCGCCCTCGCCTCCACCGACCCCACCTGGTGGCGCCCGACCCCCACCGCCCCCTACGAGCCCCTGACCCCGACCGCCCGCGCGACCTTGCGCGCGGCGTACGCGGAACGGGGGCGGGAGTTTCCCGGGTAGCCGGGGAGGGAGGGGGAGGCGGGGAGGGGAGGCGGTAGGGCTCGCCCCACCCCCCGCACACCCCCTGCACCCATGGCCCCGCCCCCGTACCCCCGCATAGCGTGATCGCCCATGGAGCCCCGTACCCCTTGGCAGGCGCTGGCCCGGCCCCGCCGCTTTCCGCGCACCGCCTGGCCCTGGCGGGCCGTCGTCTACCTGGTGTCCGGGGCGGCGGTCGGGGCGTTCGCCCTGCTCGTCCTCCTCGTGCTCGTCGGGTTCTCCGTCTTCCTGGTCGGCCTGCCGCTGTTGCCGCTCGCCGGTGTCGCCCTCGGCGGGCTGGAACGCCGGCGGCTCCGCCTCGTCGACCGGGACCCGGCCGCCGACCCGCACCGCGTTCCCGGAGCACCGGGCCTCGCCGCCTGGCTGCGGGTCCGCGTGCGGGAACAGGCCACCTGGCGGGAGCTCGGGTACGCCGTGCTGCTCGCCACGGTGCTGTGGCCGCTCGACCTGATCGTGCTCGCCGTCGGGCTCGGTCTGCCCGCCGCGCTGCTGAGCGCGCCCGTCCAGCTCGCGGCGTCCGGCGGCGAGGAGGCGAAGGTGGTGAAGGCGTACCTGGTCACCTCCTATCCGCAGGCCCTCGCCGCCGCCCTCCTCGGCCTGGCCCTGCTGCCGCTGCTGCTCTACCCCCTCACCGCGCTCGCCGGTGCCCGAGCCGCCCTCGCCCGGGCGCTGCTCGCCCCGCGCGAGGCCGAACTGCGGGACCGGATCGGCGAGGTCACCGCCTCCCGCGCCCGGCTCGCCGCCGCCTTCGAGGCCGAGCGGCGCCGGATCGAGCGGGACCTCCACGACGGGGCGCAGCAGCGCCTCGTGGCGCTCACGATGACCCTCGGCCTCGCCCGGTACGACGTCCCTCCGGGCCCGCTCGCCGACCAGCTGGCGAAGGCGCACGAGGAGGCCGGCCGGGTGCTGACCGAGCTGCGCGAACTGATCCACGGCATCCACCCGCAGGTCCTCGCCGACTACGGACTCACCGCGGCCCTGACCGACGCGGCGGACCGCTCGACGGTCCCGGTCGACGTGGACGTGGACGAGAGAGCGGGGGTGGACGCGGGTGAGGGTGGGCGTGGTGGCGGTGGCCTGCCCCGGCTGCCCGCCGCCGTGGAGAGCGCCGCCTACTTCGCCGCCCGCGAGGCGCTCGCCAACCTCGCCCGGCACAGTGGTGCCACCCGGGCCCGGGTGACCGCCCGCCATGCCGACGGGCTGCTCAGGCTCACGGTCGAGGACGACGGGCGGGGCGGGGCCGATCCGGCCCGGGGGAGCGGGCTGACCGGGCTCGCCGACCGGCTCGCCGTCCTCGATGGCACACTTTCGATCACCAGCCCGCCCGGCGGGCCGACCGCGCTACGAGTGGAGATCCCGTGCGGCGTTCGCTCCGTGTCGTCCTCGCCGAGGACAGCGTCCTCCTCCGCGAGGGACTGATCGGGCTCCTGGCGCGTTTCGGCCACGAGGTGGTCGCCGCGGTCGGCGACGCCGGGGCGCTGCCGGCGGCGGTCGCCGCGCACGCGCCGGACATCGTGGTCACGGACGTCCGGATGCCGCCGGACTTCCGGGACGAGGGGCTGCGCGCGGCCGTCGCGCTGCGGGCGGAGCACCCGGGGCTGCCGGTGCTGGTGCTCAGCCAGTACGTGCAGCGCAGCTACGCCGCCGATCTGCTGGACTCGGGCGACGGGTCGGGCGTCGGGTACCTGCTGAAGGACCGGGTGGGCCAGGTCGAGGAGTTCCTGGACGCGCTCGTCCGGGTCGCGGACGGCGGCACGGTCGTCGATCCGGAGGTCGTACGGCAGCTGCTCCGCCGGCACCGCGATCCGCTGGCGGCGCTGACGCCGAGGGAGCGGGAGGTCCTGGGGCTGGTCGCGGAGGGGCATTCCAACGGGGCCGTCGCGCGCCGGCTGGTCGTCACGGAGGCGGCGGTCGGGAAGCACATCGGCAACATCCTGGCCAAGCTGGACCTGCCGCCGGCGGAGGACACCCACCGCCGGGTCCTGGCGGTGCTGGCCTATCTGCGGGCGTAGGGCCCGCGACCGGGCGGGGGCCGGGGGGCCGGTCACGTAAAACAAGGAAGCCCCTCGCTTCCGCGAGGGGCTTCCTCTGTCTGTGCGCCGCCAGGGACTCGAACCCCGGACCCGCTGATTAAGAGTCAGCTGCTCTAACCAACTGAGCTAGCGGCGCTTGCTGACGAAGAAAATACTACCTGGTCCCGAGGGGTGCTTCCGACCACCCTCGGGACCCGCCCCGTCCGGCACCGGCCGGACCGCCTCAGATCGCCAGCGACAGCACCACCGGCGCGGCCCGCCGGTTCAGCGTGTCGGCCGCCGAGCGCAGCCGGTGCGCGTGTTCGATCGGCAGCGAGAGCGCGAGGCAGCCCACGGCGGAGCCCGCCGTCAGCGGTACGGCGGCGCAGACCGTGCCCACCGCGTACTCCTGGAGGTCGAGCACCGGGACGGTCGGCGGCTGGCTGTCCAGCTTGGAGAACAGCACCTTCTCGTTGGTGATCGTCCGGGAGGTCAGCCGGGCGATCTTGTGGCGGGAGAGGTGGTCGCGGCGCCCGTTCTGGTCGAGCTGGGTGAGCAGGCACTTGCCGACCGCGCTGGCGTGCGCGGCGGAGCGGAAGTCCACCCACTCGTTGACCTTGGGGGTGCGCGGGCCGTCGGCGAACTGGGTGATCTTCACCTCGCCGTCGATGTACCGGCTGATGTAGACCGCCGCGCCGACCGAGTCGCGCAGTTCGGTCAGGGTCTCCTGCAGCTTGAGCTCCAGGGCCTCGCGGCGGGTCATGCCGGAGCCGAGGAGGACGAGGGAGTCGCCGATCACATAGGCGCCGTCGGAGACCTGCTCCACGTATCCCTCGCGCCTGAGCATCAGGAGCATGGACGACAGATGGGCGACGGGCAGGCCGGTCTCCCGTGCGATCTGCACGTCCGTCACGCCGCCGCCGTGCCGTGAGACGGTCTCCAGCACGCGCAGCGCGTATTGCACCGAGTGGAACGGCGCGGTGGGCTCGGGCTTCAGCGCCACGGTTTCCCCCTACCAGGTTGTGACCGCTAGCTTCCGTACCACGATAGCCGCCAAGGGCCCGATACGGGGCGGCTGTTGGCGAGATTGATGCGGTCCTCAGGGGCCGTACGCTGGGGCGCGCCACTCTGGCATATGCCAGAGGCACAGCCCTGTGACAGAGGCTGAGGTCAGGGCCGTGCGGGAACCTTCCCGCACGGGCGTTCGGTGCCCTCCGGACGTGAAGATTTTTTCGGTCCGCGACCTCCGGCGGGCGCCGGCCGGCCGCCGGGCGCGGACGGAATAACCGGAGCCTGCCTCCTGTTGTCGCCCTTCGTACCCATGTCACTGCGCAGGAAGGCCGCCCACGGTGAGCGACGCGATTCGAGGAGAGGCGCGGGGGACCGCGCCCGTACCGCTGTCCGTACTGGATCTCGTGACCGTCGGCAGCGGGCGCACCGCGAGCCAGGCCCTGGCGACCAGCGTCGAGATCAGCCGGCTGGCCGAGCGGCGCGGCTACCACCGGCACTGGGTGGCCGAACACCACTCCATGCCCGGGGTCGCCTCCTCCTCGCCGGCCGTGATCCTGGCCCACCTGGCCGCCCACACCCGCCGCATCCGGCTCGGCTCCGGCGGCGTGATGCTGCCCAACCACGCGCCGCTGGTGATCGCCGAGCAGTTCGGCACCCTGGAGGCGCTGGCCCCGGGCCGGGTCGACCTCGGTCTGGGCCGCGCGCCCGGCACGGACGGCGCCACCGCCGCCGCCCTGCGCCGCAGCGACCGGCTGAACGAGGCGGCCGACGACTTCCCGCAGCAGCTGAGCGAGCTGACCCGGTTCCTGGACGACGACTTCCCCGACGGGCACCCGTACGCCCGCATCCACGCCGTGCCCGGGCCGGTGCAGGGGCCGAAGGGCCGGCCGCCGGTCTGGCTGCTGGGCTCCTCCGGCTTCAGCGCGCGACTGGCCGGAATGCTCGGTCTGCCCTTCGCCTTCGCCCACCACTTCTCCGCGCAGAACACGATCCCCGCGCTCGACCTCTACCGGGACTCCTTCCGGCCCTCGGCGGTGCTCGACGCGCCGTACGCGCTGATCGGCGTCGCCGCGCTGGCCGCCGACGACCCGAAGGAGGCCCGCCGGCAGGTGCTGACCGGCGCGCTGTCGATGCTGCGGCTGCGCACCGGCCGGGCCGGGCTCGTCCCGACGCCGGAGGAGGCCGAGGCGTACCCGTACAGCGCGGCCGAGCGGGAGTTCGTCGAGTCCTGGCTGGCGAACGTCGTGTACGGCTCGGCGGACGAGGTGCGGGAGGGGCTCGACGGGCTCCGGAAGCGGACCGGCGCGGACGAACTGATGATCACGGGCAACGCCCACGGCGGCGACGCGCGGCTCCGCAGCTACGAGCTGATCGCCGACGCGTACGGCCTCCCCGAGCTGCCCGGGGAGTAAAACCTGGATCTCGCCGGGCCGTTGGTTCACTCCCGAACGAACCGGCGGGCGTTCCCTAAGTGAACCTTAAACCGCTCGTCACTTGTGGTGGCGAGCGGTTCCGTTTTGTGCTGCGGCCGCTCCGGACGCTCCTGACGAGGGCTTTCTCGCGCCAATTGGTCTAGTCCTCAATCTGGTTCAGACCATTGACGCGCTGTTCGTGCGCCGGATATCACTGCTCCAACTTCCGTACCGCCACCCCTTCCGGAGGCCGCACGTGCACCCCCGCAAACCACTGATCGCCGCTCTTCTCAGCTCCGCCCTCGCCGCCGGCGCGCTCGCCGCCACCGTCGGCATCGGCTCCGCCCAGGCAGCCGACACCGCCGCCGCCCCGTCCACGGGCGGCGTCAAGATCGCCTACTACGACCAGTGGAGCGTGTACGGGAACGCCTTCTACCCCAAGCACCTCGACACCCGTGGTATCGCGGACAAACTGGACATCATCAACTACTCGTTCGGGAACATCCACCCGACCGAGCTCACCTGTTTCGAGGCCAACAAGGCCGCGGGCGACGACAACAACCCCAACGCCGGTGACGGCGCGGGCGACTCGTACGCCGACTACCAGAAGTCCTTCTCGGCCGCGGACAGCGTCGACGGCGTGGCCGACAAGTGGGACCAGCCGATCGTGGGCGTCTTCAACCAGTTCAAGGAACTGAAGGCGAAGCACCCCAAGCTGAAGATCAACATCTCGCTGGGCGGCTGGACCTACTCCAAGTACTTCTCGGACGCGGCCAAGACCGACGCCAGCCGCAAGAAGCTGGTCGCCTCCTGCATCAAGCAGTACATCCAGGGCGACCTCCCGGTGGAGGGCGGCTTCGGCGGCCCCGGCACCGCGGCCGGCATCTTCGACGGCATCGACATCGACTGGGAGTACCCGGGCTCGGCCGACGGGCACCTCGGCAACCACTACGCGCCCGAGGACAAGCAGAACTTCACCCTCCTGCTCGCCGAGTTCCGCAAGCAGCTCGACGAGTACGGCGCCGCCCACGGCGGCAAGAAGTACCTGCTGACCGCCGCCATGCCGGCCGGCCAGGACAAGATCAAGAACATCGAGACGGACAAGATCGGCGCGTACCTCGACTACGCGAACATCATGACGTACGACATGCACGGCGCCTGGGACGGCGACGGGCCGACGTACCACCAGTCCCCGCTCTACTCCGGCACCAACGACCCGACCGACGCGATCAAGCCGGGCACCGAGAAGTACTCGATCGACAACGCCATCGACTCCTGGATCGACGGCAAGCCCGCCTACGGCATCGCCGGCGGCTTCCCGGCCGGCAAGCTGACCCTCGGCTACGAGTTCTACTACCGCGGCTGGAAGGGCGTCCCCGCCGGCACCGCCAACGGCCTCGCCCAGCCCGCCACCGGCGCCTCCGGTGCCCGCCCGCTGAGCCAGCAGCCCGGCATCGCGCACTACAAGGAGCTCGGCGGCATCGTCGACAACCCGGCCACGACCTTCTGGGACGACCAGGCCAAGTCCGCCTACTTCTACAAGGACGGCGAGTTCTTCACCGGCCTCGACCAG
Organism: Streptomyces sp. NPDC093111; assembly: GCF_040683955.1. NCBI lineage: Bacteria > Bacillati > Actinomycetota > Actinomycetes > Kitasatosporales > Streptomycetaceae > Streptomyces > Streptomyces sp. NPDC093111. The sequence continues at coordinate 185,320 of NZ_JBFBNW010000002.1, forward strand.
CGCACCATCCAGGCCCGCGCCGACTACGCCCACCAGCGCGGTCTCGGCGGCGCGATGATGTACTCGCTGCTCGGCCTCGACGCCAACGCCACGCTCTTCAACCAGATCGTGACGGCTGTCGGCTCCTCGCCGACCGGCCCGACGACGCCGCCCACGACGCCGCCGACCACCCCGCCCACCACGCCTCCGACCACCCCGCCGACCACGCCGCCCACCACCACCCCGCCGACCGGCTGCACCGCCACGGCGTACGTGGCCGGCTCGGTCTACACCGGTGGCTCGGTCGTCTCCCACAAGGGCCGCAGCTGGAAGGCCCAGTGGTGGACGCAGAACGAGGAGCCGGGCACGACCGGCGACTGGGGCGTCTGGAAGGACCAGGGCGCCTGCTGACCGGGCCCCGCTGATCCAGCGGGACCCCTCACCGACCCCTCGCTCCACCGCATGAACCACTGCCCCCGCCCGGAATGTCCCTCCGGCCGGGGGCAGTTCCATGCCCGGACCCGGTAGGGGGGGGCGCCCGCGCCCCGGCGCGCGCCCGCTCAGACGGGCAGCGGCGCGACCCCGATCAGTTCGCCGATGCGGTCCGGGGCCACCGGCCGCGAGTACAGCCAGCCCTGCCCGGTGTCGCAGCCGATCCGGCGCAGCCGGGTGGCCTGCCCCGAGGTCTCCACGCACTCGGCGGTGACCGTGAGCCCCAGCCGGTGGGCGAGCTGGACCAGCGCCTCCACGATCAGCTCGTCCGCCGGGTTGGCGTGCTCCTCGTCCTGGAAGCCGCGGACGAACGAGCCGTCCAGCTTCAGCACCGAGACGGGCAGCCGGCTCAGATAGGCCAGGTTCGAGTAGCCGGTGCCGAAGTCGTCGATGGCGATCCGCACCCCCATGTCGCTCAGCGCCTGGAGCGCCTGGAGCGGCCGGCCCGCCGAGCCCATCACCGCGGACTCGGTGAGCTCCAGCTGGAGCAGATGGGGCGCGAGCCCGGTCTCGGCGAGGATGCCGGCGACGTCGGCGACCAGGTCCGAGTCCCACACCTGGCGCACCGCCACGTTGACGCTGACGAAGAGCGGCCGGTCGCCGGGGTGGTCCTTCTGCCACTGCCGGGCCTGGCGGCAGGCGGTGTGCAGCACCCAGCGCCCCAGCTCGACGATGGAGCCGTCCTCCTCGGCGATGCCGACGAACCGATTCGGCGCCAGCGTGCCGAACTGCGGGTGGTTCCAGCGCACCAGGGCCTCGACCCCGCGCACCGCCCCGTCGGAGAGGTCCACGAGCGGCTGGTACTCCAGCGCGAACTCCCCGCGTTCCACGGCCGGGCGCAGGGTGGAGCTGAGCGCCTGCCGGGTCATCCGGTGCGCGTTGCGCTCGGGGTCGAAGAGCGTCCAGCGGCTCTTGCCGTCGGCCTTGGCCCAGTACAGCGTGGTGTCGGCGGCCTGCATCAGGCAGGTCGCGGTCGAGCCGTGGGCGGCCCGCTCCACGACGCCGATGGACGCGGAGACCGAGAGGCGCTGCCCGGACAGGTCGAAGGGGCGCTGGAGCGAGGCCAGTACGGACTGCGCCAGGTCGGCCAGTTGCTCGGTGCCGGTGGACTCCTCCACCAGGATGGCGAACTCGTCGCCGCCGAGCCGGGCGACGAGATGGCCGCCGTTGCGGGTGTAGCCGTAGTGGTCGGCGCACTCGGTGAGCCGGGCGGCGACGGCGGCGAGCAGCCGGTCGCCGACCCGGTGCCCGAGGGTGTCGTTGACCGCCTTGAAGCCGTCCAGGTCCAGGTAGCAGATGCCGATCCGCCCTGTTCCGCCATGCCCGTACGACTGATGTGACCGGTACGCGGGGGGCGTCGCGTACGGGCGGTCCCGCGGGCCCTCCTCGTGGGCGTCCAGGGCGGCGGTCTCCAGCGCGGCGGTGAGGCGTTCGAAGAACAGGGCGCGGTTGGGCAGCCGGGTGACCGGGTCGTGCATCTGGAGGTGGCGCAGCCGTGCCTGGAGCTCGCGGCGGTCGCTGATGTCGGCGACCGAGAGGAGGACCCGCGGGCTGTCCGGGACCGGGGCGACGGTCACCTCGGCCCACAGGGAGCGCCCGTCGGGGTGCTTGAGCCTGCGGGTGCAGCGGAAGCGGGACCGGCCGCCGCGCAGCACCTCGCGGTACGCCTGCCAGGTGCGCCCGTCGGAGGAGAGGTCGACGAGGTCGGCGGCGGCCTGCTCGCGGAGCGCGGCGGGTTCGGTGCCGAGGAGGGTGCCGAGCGAGTCGTTGGCGGCGACGACGGTGCCGTCCTGGTCGACCAGGGCCATCGCGAGCCGGGCGGCGCGGAAGGCGGCGGAGCAGTCCCGGAGTTCGGACGCGTGACGCTCCGTGAGCGCGGCCTCGGCCGACGGGGGCACCGGTTCTTCGGGGGATCCGCTCACCGCTCGCTCCCGTAGTGCGTTCGGGCCGTTCAGATCTGGTCGCCATGGTCGGCCGAGGAAAGTGTGCCGATCATAGAGGCTGGCCGGGGCGCCGTTCCAGCTCCTGGGCCCGGCGCGGGGCCCGCGCGGCCGGTGAGTTCGCCCACCCGCTGTCCCCGCTCGATCGATTCTGCGCGGGTCTGACATGGCTCGACAGGACTCTGAACGAATGTGACTTTCCGTGAGTCGATGCGCGTCCGTGTCGCGTCGACCCGGCGGGCCCCGCTCACCCGACCGGGGCAGCGGAAAGGTGCGAAACCTTGCAAACCATCACAAGGTGGGTGAGGTGTCCCGCATTCCGGAGCCGGAGGTCCACGTGAGGGGTCAGCAGCCACCCGGGCGAGTACCCGACGGAGTGCCCGGAGGGCCGCCCCGCTCCCGCCTGCGGGCCGGTGCGGCGGCCTTCACCTCGCTGGCGGCGCTCGCCGCGACCGGCCTGGTGGCGGGTCCGGCCGTCGCCGCGCCCTCGGCCGGGCCGTGCGCCCTGCCCCGTACCGCCGCGCATCACTCGCTCGGCCTCGACTCCTGGAACGGGGCCTATCCGCGGCCCACCCGGACCCTCGACGCGGTCATGATCTTCCTGTCCTTCCCGGACTCCGAGCCGCTGACCCGGCCCGCCGAGCTGACCGCCGACCATTTCCCGGGCACGGCCGCGTTCTTCGAGCGGGCCTCGTACGGGCGCTTCAGGCTGCGCACCGACGCGCAGACGGCCTGGACCCGGATGCCGCGGGACTCGGCCGCGTACCGGATACGGCGGGACTGGGACGCCGAGCACCGCGCGGCCTATCTGCGCGACGCGATCAAGGCGGCGGACGCCTCCGTCGACTTCTCCCGCTACGACGTCGTCTACCTGGTCGCCGACCCCGACGCGCCGGGGGTGGACTCGGACGCCACCAAGGTGGTCAATCTGGAGCATCCGCTGGAGGCGGACGGCACGGAGATCAAGCGGGTCGTCACGGTCTTCGAGCGGCACCCGCCGGACCGGAACGTGCTCGCGCACGAGACGGGTCACGTCTTCGACCTGCCCGACCTGTACCACCGGCCGGTGGACGGCAAGGGCGACTGGGACACCTATGTGGGCGACTGGGACGTCATGGGCAGCCAGTTCGGCCTGGCCCCGGACCTCTTCGCCTGGCACAAGTGGAAGCTGGGCTGGCTGGACCGCTCCCAGGTGGTCTGCGTCACCGGTCCCGGCACCCGCACGGTGAGCCTGGAGCCGGTGGCCGCGGCGCCGGTGGCCGGCGGCACGGTCGGGACCCGGCTCGCGGTCGTCCGCACGGGCGAGGACAGCGTCCTGGCGATCGAGGCCCGCGCGGCGACCGGCAACGACCGGGACACCTGCACCGAGGGCGTGCTCGTCTACCGGGTCCGCAACGAGGCGGCCTCCGGCGACGGGCCGGTCGAGGTCGTCGACGCCCATCCGGGCACCGAGGCCTGCTGGGACCGCTCGGTCTACCCGCCGCTCGCGGACGCGCCGCTGGAGGAGGGGGAGTCGTACACGGTGCCGGGGACGGGGGTACGGGTGGAGGTCGCCGACCGGACGAAGGCGGGCGTGTGGACGGTCCGCGTCACGGGCCGCCAGGCCGGCCGCTAGCCGCCCACCGCACCCGCCGCGCCCGCCCACCGTGCACGACGAAGAAGCCCCCCGCTTGCGCGAGGGGCTTCTTCTGTCGGTGCGCCGCCAGGGACTCGAACCCCGGACCCGCTGATTAAGAGTCAGCTGCTCTAACCAACTGAGCTAGCGGCGCCTGCTGACGTCGTAGACATTAGCACCCGGATCCGTGGAAGGAAAAATCGATACGCGCACGTCGGCGGCGGAGGCCGCCCTGGCCGCCCGCACGCAGGCCCAGAGCAGCACCTCGGGCCCCGGCAGCCACGGGGAGCGGGTGTCGGGGGCGACCAGCCAGCGGGGGCCGGCGGTGTCGTGCGGGGTGAGCGGCGGGATGGTCACGGCGTCCCCGGTTCCGTGACAGAGCGGCCGGGGCACGGCCTGCCCCCACTCCTCCCAGTCGAGCAGCGACGGCAGCCGCTGGGCGGTGCCGGGCGCGGCGAAGAGCAGCATGCGGCCCCGGTGGATGGCGACCGGCCCGGAACCGGGCCCCTCGGCCCAGAGCCGGTCCAGCATCCGGCGCCCGAAGGTCGGCTCCACGTTCACCACGTCGAAGGCGGTGCCGCAGGGCAGGACGGCCGGGGTGGCGGGGCGCTCCTCCCAGAGCGCGAGCAGCGAGCGGGGCTCGGCGATGGCCGAGGCGAGCCAGTCGGCCCCCTCCTCGGTGACCCGCGCGGGCTGGTGCCGTCCCTCGTCCAGGCCCCGCAGGGCGTGGAGGATCTCGTAGGGGGTCGTCTCTTCGCGCAGCCAAGTGGTCATACGGAAGATGTACCGGGCGTGACGGACCGGTTTCAGCGGGTTGCCGAAAACCCGGACACGGTGGGGCCGAGGGGAGTATCTTGCGCTCCGGCATATGCCAGACGGCCAGGCCCGGGGCCGCGTTCACCCGTCCGGGCGACACCCCGCGGGCGGCTCACTCCTCCGGGTCGCGCCCGCTCGTCCGGAGCAGGCCCTCGCCGAACTCGATCATCTTCCGGGCGTAGTCCTCGGTCCACTCCGCGCGCTCCGCGACGGCCGCCGCCGTGAGCCGGTCGAACCGGCGCGGATCGGCCAGCTGCGCCGCCGCGATCGCCTGGAACTCGATCGCCCGGTCCGTCGCCGCCCGGAACGCCAGGGTCAGCTCCGTCGCCCGGGCGAGCAGCTCCCGAGGGTCCTCGATCGACTCCAGGTCGAAGAAGTGCTCCGGATCGGCGGTCGCCTCGGCAGGCTCGAAGATCAGCGCGGCCGGCCTGACCCTTCGCTGTCCGCTCCGTTCCGCGGGTTCCGCCATCGTCCGTCTCCTCCTCGCACACAGGCGGCCCGGACACCCGGGCCACCATCCATTCTCCCGCGCCTGGCAAGACCACCCCAGGGCGCACCCACCGGCGCGCGACGCGCGAACGCGCCCACCGCGCGAGCCGCGCACCACGCCACGGGACGCCGTCCCGGCTCAGGGCGCCCAGCTCACCCGGTGCTCCGCCAGATGGGACAGCACCGCGTGATTCGCCTCCCACCCGTCCGGGAACTTCACCGTCACGCCCAGCTGGACCGGCTCCGTCGACGGATGCTCGTCCAGGAGGTCGGTGACGCCCGCGCGGCAGACGACGATGCAGGCGTGGCGGTGCCGGGAGGCCAGGACGCACAGGCGGCCGGTCTCCAGGTGGAAGGCGGTCGCGTCGGGGCGGCCGGAGAGCGGGTGGAGGACGACCGTCACGTCGTACTCCCGGCCCTGGAGGCGGTTGGCCGTGTCCACCGTCACGCCCGTCACGCCGAGGCGCGCGAGCTCCGCCCGTACCGCCGCGGCCTGGTCGCGGTGGGCGGTGCCCACGGCGACGCGGTCGGGGGTGACGGGCGAGGGGGCCGGGGAGCGCTCCGAGACCGCGGTGCCGCCGCGCTCCAGGAGGCGGCGGACCACCGCGCCGATCGCGTGGACCGCCTCCGGGTCGGTGCGCGGGGTGTGCCGGGCCGGGAGTTCGAGCAGGCCCCAGCCGGACTCCGCCGCCTCGTCGAGGACCCGGTCCGGGCCGGAGCCGTCCGAGGGCACCCCGAAGGAGAGCCGCCGGTCCCCGTGGTCCGTGCCGCTGCGGAACCGCGTGTACGGGTAGAACGCGTCCGACACGAGGGGCGCCGCCGAGGCGGGCAGGCGCCAGGAGACCGGCAGGCGGTGCTGGGGGAGCTCGGGGTTGTGCGCGAGCAGGGTGGAGACCGCGCTCGCCGACGGGTCGTACGAGAGTCCCGCCCACTGCTCCGCGCCCACCACCGAGAACGGGTCCAGCTGCCCCGGGTCGCCCACGAACAGCGCCCGCTCGAACAGCCCCGCCACCGCGAGCAGCGCGTCCGAACGCATCTGGTACGCCTCGTCCACGATCGCGTGCGCCCACGGCTCGACGTTCTTCACGTGCGCCCACTTCGCGGCCGTCGACACGACCACCGGAAGCCCGACCAGGTCCCCGGCCTTCGCCGACTTCCGCACCTGTTCGAGCTCGTCGAGGGCCTTGTCGTACGGGTCGGTGTCGTTGGAGTGCAGCCGGCCCACGGCCAGCTCGGGCTGCTTCTCCGCGATCCGCAGGACCAGGTCGTCCACCTGCGCGTTGGTCTGCGCGACGACCATCAAGGGGCGCCCCGCCTCGGCCAGTTCGAGGGCGGCGCGCACCACGAGCGTCGACTTCCCCGCGCCCGGCGGGGAGTCCACGACGACGCCGCGGGACTGCCCGCTCAGCGTGTCGGCCAGGATCTCGCGGGTCGCTCGCGCGGCCTCCGCGGAGGGGTCGAAGCGCTCCGGGGCCACGGTCACAGCACATCCTCCGGCGTCACGGCATCGGGCAGTTCCACGGCGTCCGCGCGCGGGGGTCCGCCGTGCGTCCACGGGGTCTCCTCCGGGTCCGGCAGCGTGGCGCCCACCCGCGCCTCGTGCTCGAACAGCGTCCAGGCGATCCGCTCGCCCTTCTCCGGCACCGAACCCTCCGCGGGCTCCTTCGCCCGGCCCATCCGGTCCGTCACCCGCAGCACCACGGCGCCGTCGGGCTCCCGCCGGACGCACTCCGCCGTCTGCGGCCTGCCGTCGAGCGAGCGGTACACCTTCACGCCCTCGTCCAGCTGGGGCAGGTCCTCGGTGCGGACGGTGAGCAGCGGACGCGGCCGGCCCTTCTCCGTGCGCGTCATCGTCACCTCCACCACCTCCCCGACGAACGCCTCGCCCGCCAGCCGCCGCCCCGCCAGGACCAGCGGGTCGTCCAGCGCCTCCTGCGCCTCCAGCTGTCCCTGCGCCTGCTCGCGCGCCGCCAGCTTCCGCGCCGCGGTCACGGCGTCGTCCCGGCGCGGCTGCGGCGGCTCGCCCGCCGCGATCCGGTCCCGCTGGCCCGTGAACGACCAGCGGTCGCGGGTCCAGCGGTCGGCGACCCGCGCCCCCGCCGGAAGCTCCCGCAGCAGGCCGAGGGCCTGCCACACCGCGTCCCAGGTCGGCTTCAGGTGGCCGGCGAGCAGCCGGCGGATCTCCCGCTCGGCGCCGTGCAGTTCGCCCAGCCCCGCCTCGGCCGCCTCGCCGTCCTCGGCGGCGCCCAGCGCCTGCCGGGCCCGGTCGTAGCGCTCGATCGCGGGGGCGAGCAGCCGGTTGTCGAAGGCCGGGTCGGTCGCCGGACCGGCCGGCGGGCACAGCAACTGCCCCCGCGCGTCCCGCCCGAGCTCCGCCCGCAGCGCCGCCTCGGCCCCCGACGAGCCCTCCGGCGGATCGATCCACGCCAGCAGCGCGCCCAGATGCTGGTCCTCCAGGGAGGACTGGCCCGTCGCCCAGTGCCGGTTCAGCAGGTCCGTCGCCGCGACCAGCAGCGAGGAGCCCGGCACTCGGGCCCGCTCCCCGTAGTGCGTCAGCCAGCGGCCGAGCAGCGGCACCCGCGGCGGCGCCGGGAACGGCGTCTCCGGGTCCTGCTCGGCCGTCCGCCGGAACCGCGTCGAGCGCCCGAGCAGCCGTACGTACTCGACGGCCGCCCGGCCCGGCACCACCAGCTGCGGGGCGTCCGCGCACAGGTCGACCTCGACCTTGACCTTCCGGCCGGTCTCCGGATCGGTCTCGTTGCGCTCGACCGCCTCCACGAGGTCCGTGAACGAGTCGACGTACGGCAGGACGGCGTCGGCCAGCTCGGCCAGGAACGCGAAGCGCAGATCCCGGTCGCGCGGCTGCGGCACGACCAGCAGCCGCGGCTCCGCCGGGTCGGTGCCGACCAGGGCGCCGAGCGGCGCCCCCGCCTCACCGGCGGTCGTCAGCGGCACGAGGACGAGGGGCCGTCCGGACAGGTGCCGGTGGCGGACCGTGGCCAACGGGCGGGCCCGGCCCGACTCGACGGCCTCCATCCGGGCCAGCGTGGAGATCAGCGGCATGCCAGCGCCTCCGTCCGCAGCGCCTGCGCCCGCCGCAGCGCCGCCACCGCCGGATCGTCCGGGTCGCCCTGCTCGCCGCGCGCCGCCGCCAGGACCTCGCCGATCGTCGTCAGACCGCCCAGCTCGCCGCGCACGGAACGGCCCAGGGCCTCCACCACGTCCGCGGCCCGCGCCCGCTCCCGGCAGTGGAAGGCCAGCTCGCAGGCGGCCAGGCACTCCGGCGCGTACGCGTGCGGCACCGCCTCCACCGCGCCGGCCAGCTGCTCGGCCGAGCACTCCGCCACGTCGAAGGAGAGGCCCTCGGGCAGGGCCGCCACGATCTCCTCGATCCGGGTCAGCCGCTCCAACTGGCGCCGGGTCACCGACAGCTGCTTGCGCACGTCGACGGCGGAGGCCGTCGGCAGGTTGGAGAAGTCCTTCGGGCAGACCAGCAGCACCGAGTGCGCCACCCGCGCGCCCTCGGTGACGGCGGCGATCCGGCCCAGGGCCAGCACGTAGACCGCGGCCTGGCGGGCCGCGGCGCCCACCTTCGCGGCGTCGGCCGAACCGTCGATCATCGGGAAGGACTTGATCTCGACGACCGTCCACCGCCCGTCGGGGTGCACCACCACCACGTCCGGCTCCAGGTAGACGGGGGCGCCCGCCACCTCCACGGCCAGCATCGGGTGGTCGAGCAGGGCCCAGCGGCCCGCCCCGGTCGCCTCCCGCAGCGCGAGCGCGGTCCGCGCCGCCCGGCCCTGCGGCCCGGCCGCCGCCAGGTCCGGCAGGTCCACGGCCGCCGGGTCCTCGATGCCGAGCAGCCGCAGCAGCTCCCGCCCGCCGTCCGCCTTGACCTTCGCCTCGAACGCGTTGCCCCGCGCTATCGCGAACTGCGACTGGCCGAAGCCCGAGGGGGAGCCCAGCTTCTCGGCCAGCGCCGTCTTGTCGACCCCGGCGCCGTCGAGCAGCGCGCGCCGCCGGCAGCCCGGGTTGGCGGCCAGCGCCGCCAGCGCCCGCGCGTCGAGCGGGCGCGGCACGGTGGCCGGCCCGCGCAGCTCAGCGAGCTGATGTCGAACGGTCGTCTGCCCCGGTCGCTCCGGACCGTTGCCGAGGGAGGTGCTCACCCGCGGAAGTCTCCCATCCGCCACTGACACGCGGGGGGTTTCGGGAGGATTCGACCCCGATCACCCCACCCGGCGCCCGGCCCGCGGCCCGGCCCGGGACCCGCCGGCCGACCCGGTCCGCGACCCGGTCCGCGAGCCGCGTCGCGTACGGCGCGAGCAGCAGCCCCGCCCCCATCACCGCAGCCCCGGCGACCGCGTCCAGGAGGTAGTGGTTGGCCGTGCCCATGACGACCAGCGTCGTCAGCAGCGGGTAGGCCACGCCGAGCGCCTTGAACAGCGGCGTCCGCCCGTACCGCCACAGCATCACGCCGCACCACAGGGCCCACCCCACGTGCAGGCTGGGCATCGCCGCGTACTGGTTGGTGAGCGCGCCCATCCCGCGCGGCGCGCTCGCCTCCCCGCCCCACCAGCCGTACGCGCTGAACCGGGCCATGGTGTCGACGAAGCCGTGGCCCGCGTCCAGCAGCCGGGGCGGGCAGGTCGGCAGCAGGGTGAAGCCGACCAGACCGAGCAGGGTGGAGACCATCAGCCAGGTCCGGGCCGCCCGGTAGTGCGCGGGCCGGCGCCGGAACAGCCAGACCAGCACGGCCGGCGTGACCAGGTAGTGCAGCGAGGCGTAGGCGAAGTCGGCGGGGATGCCGAGCGCGGGCGTCGCCGTGAACAGCCGGTTGAGCGGATGCTCGGCGTCGATGCCCAGGCTCCGCTCGATCCGCAGGAGGGCGAGCCCGTGGGCGACGGCGGTGTCCACGTCGCCCCGGGCCAGCAGCCGCCCGCAGGAGTACGCGGCGTACACCGCGCCGATCAGCGCGAGCTCCGCCCACCACCGTGGTCTGCGCATCCGAGTCCCCGTTCCCCCGCGTTCCCCCGCTTGTGCTCCGATCGTGGGAGGACGCCCGGGGGCCGTGCGGGGTTGCCCGGAGGCCATCCGGAATTCACGTGGAGGATGATGGAGGGCGTCCCGTTCCGTGACACCACCGGAGAGAAACCCATGGCACCGCGCATCCTGCTCGCCCGGCACGGCCAGACCGAATGGTCGCTGCTGGGACGGCACACCGGCAGGACCGACATCCCCCTGCTCGACGAGGGCCGGCGCGGGGCGAAGCTGCTCGGCGAGCGGCTGGGCCGCGGCCCGTGGGCCGGGCTCGGCGGGGTCGAGGTGCGCACCAGCCCGCTGGTGCGGGCGCGGGAGACCTGCGAGCTCGCCGGGTTCGGCGAGCGCGCGGAGAACTGGGACGCGCTCATGGAGTGGGACTACGGCGCGTACGAGGGGATGACCCCGGCCGAGATCCAGGCGGTCCGGCCGGGCTGGTTCATCTGGCGCGACGGGGTCCCGGACGGCGAGACGCTGGCGCAGCTGTCCGCGCGGGCCGACCAGGTCGTGGAGTGGGCCCGTTCGGCCGACCGTGACGTGCTGGTCTTCGCGCACGGGCACATCCTGCGGTCGATCGGCGCGCGCTGGCTGGGCGAGGACGTCTCCTTCGCCTCGCGCATCCGCCTCGACCCGACCAGCCTGTCCGTCCTCGGCTGGGCGTACGGGGCACCCGCGGTCGAGCGCTGGAACGACACCGGGCACCTGGAGATGACGCCGGTGCCCACCGCGCCCGGCGGGGGTCAGTAGGCGGCGAGGACCCGGCGGGTCTCCGCGAGCAGCGTGCGGATCCGGGCGGAGTCGACGCCGTCCAGGGAGTCCATCACCCGCTGCACCTGGGCCGCGGCCTCCTCGGGGCGGCCCGCGCGGGCGAGGTTGCCGGCGAGCTGGGCCCGGTAGAGGGCGAGGTTGCGGGCGAAGTGCGGGTTCTGCAGCACGGTCGCCCGGTGGGCGTGCCGGGCCGCGCGCGCCCAGTCGCCCAGCATCGACCAGCACTGGGCCTCCAGGGCCTCCAGCTCGGGCTCGCCGAAGAAGGACATCCACTCGGGGTCGCTGTCGCCCGGGCCCCGCGCGAACAGGTCGTGGGCGCGGCCGAGGGCCTGGACGCAGGCGGCGCGCTCGCCGAGCCCGGCCCACGCCCCGGCCTCCCGCAGGGTCAGCAGGGTGAGCAGCCGGGCGGAGGCCAGCGGCTGCGCGGCCCGCATCCCGGCCTGGGCGGCCCGCACCGCCTCCCGGTACCGTCCGGCGTCCCTGGCCAGGAACGAGGTGTTGCAGAAGGCGTGCGCCTCCAGGGCGGAGTCCCCGGCGACCCGGGCGGTGGCGAGGGCCTCGGCGTAGTGGGAGCGGGCGTCGTCGAGCCGGCCGGAGTCGTGGGCGAGCCAGCCGACGGAGATGGCCAGCTCACCGGCGCCGTTGTGCAGCCGGTCGGCGGTGGAGCGGCGGGCGCTGACGCCCGCGTCGAGCAGGGCGTAGGCGGTACGGAGCGGCTGGGTGGCCCGCTGGTAGAGGCCGTCGGCGCCGTGCCGGTCGTCGAGCAGGCGGATCTGGCGTACGGCGTCCTCGACGGCGCGTACCTCGGCGTCGCCGACACGGTGGACGCCACGGGGGGCGGGGATGGCGACGGCGGAGCCGCCGAGTCCCAGCGAGGCGGCCGCCACGGTGGCGGTGCCGCCGGTCATGAATGCGCGACGCAGCACGTCGCTCTCCTCATCGTTCCGGGTGGTGATGGCGAGGGGCGGCGGTGCCCCGGCCGGGACGGCCGGCCGCCGGCCGCGAACGGCCTCCCTCGCCGAGAACCCCAGGTCCGCCAGGCTCAGACCGGGGAACATGTGCAGGAACACCCGCTCGTACGCGTAGTTGGGGCAGCGGATCTCGCCCGCCTCCACGCGCCCGATGTAGCGGGCGTCGCATGCGACCTGCTCGCCGATCTCCCGCGCGGCCCGGCGGACCGTCGCGGCGAACTCCCCCGGCGAGTGCCGGCCGCGGAGTCTGCGGAAGGCGAGATTGGGAACTGCCCGTGACAACGCCATGGCCGAGCCCTCTCCTGGAGCTGCCGGTGTTCCGGCGCGGCTAGAACGTACCGGCTGTCACCGGTCGCGCACGCAGGGTTTGCAAACAAATCGGATATCTCGCCTGCGATCTGCCATGAACTGCCACCCTTTGCGGCGGCGCGCCGCCGTAGCCGTTGACGCCCACGGGCGTTGAACCATGTGGAGAGACGGAACGTGTCTCCACATGGAGTGAGGAGGGGTCCCATGGCGGAGACCGCATCACAGTCCACGGCGATGCACGCGCCCACGCCCGACGCGAGCGCGTCCCCGGCCGAGCCCTGCGACCTGGTGACGGTGCCGGCCCGGCAGGGATTGGAGGCCGTGGACATCCTGCGCCGCGGCGGCGCCCCCGCCGTCGGGCCGGTGTTGCACGACGGCGCCTGCGACACGCTCGGCTTCCTGGTGCCGCCGGGGACGGCGGCGGGCTGGGACATGCCGGGCAGCGCCTGCACCGAGACCCTGGGCCGGGGGCTGCGCCTGCCGGAGCTGCCGGAGCTGCCCGGCCCGGACGGCGTCACCCCCCGCCCCGCGGACTGGCTGCTGCCGCCCGGCGACAGCGGGGTGGTCACCGACCCGGCGATGCTCCGCGAGGCGCTCGGCCAGGCGGCGCGGATGATCGAGGCGGCGGACGGCTGCCACTGAGGCACCGCGGGGCCTCGGGGCTCGTCGGGCGGTGCCCGGCCGGCTGCGTCGATAATGGGGCACGTGGCCAGGAACAAACAGCGGGAACGGGCGGCAGCGGCCGTCGCCGTCGTCGAGACCGTCGACGGCGGGCTCGCCGAACTCATACCCGACCGGGAGCGACCGCGCGGCTGGACGCTGCTGATAGACGGCGCCCCGCAGTCGCACGTCGACCTCGACGATCCCGCGCACCTCACCTTCGAGTACCAGCGGCGCCTCGGGCACATCGCCGACCTCGTCGCCCCGCCGGGCCGGCCGGTCCAGGTCGTGCACCTCGGCGGCGGCGCCTTCACCCTCGCCCGGTACGTCGCGGCCACCCGGCCCCGCTCCACCCAGCAGATAGTGGAGCTCGACGGGCCCCTCGTGCAGCTCGTCCGCCGTGAACTGCCGCTCGACACCACCGCCCGGATACGGGTCCGCTCCACCGACGCCCGGGCCGGGCTCGGCAAGGTGCAGGACGGCTGGGCGGACCTGATCATCGCCGACGTGTTCAGCGGGGCCCGTACGCCCGCGCATCTGACCAGTACGGAGTTCCTGGCCGAGGTACGGCGGGTGCTGCGGCCCGGCGGCTTCTACGCGGCCAACCTCGCCGACGGCCCGCCGCTGGCCCATCTGCGCGGCCAGGTCGCCACCGCCGCCACCGTCTTCCCGGAGCTGGCGCTCACCGCGGACCCGACCGTGCTGCGCGGCCGCCGCTTCGGCAACGCCGTGCTGCTGGCCTCCGACCGGGAGCTGCCGGTGGCCGAGCTGACCCGGCGGGTCGCGACCGACCCGCACGCCGGGCGGGTCGAACACGGGCGGGCGCTCGTCGACTTCGCGGGCGGCGCGGCACCGGTCACCGACGCGAGCGCCAAGCCCTCGCCCGTACCGCCCGCGTCCGTCTTCCGCTGATCCACCGGGCAGGCCCTAGACGGCGCGCTCGTCGATCTCCACGCGGGGCGCGGTGTCGTGCCACATGCAGAAGACCGAGATCTCCCGGCCGTCCTTGGTGAAGGTGACCCGGATCCACGTCGACTGCTTCCACACCTGCATCTGCCAGCCCGACTCGGGGGTCGCGTTGACCAGTTCGGCCGAGGACGCGCCGATGGTGAAGACGGCCCGGCCGCCGTCGGTGCCGTAGCTCTTCACGTTCCCCGTGCTTCCGGAGCCGCCGCCCGAGCCGGACGCGGTGCCCGTCCCGCCCGTGCCGCCGGGGGCGCTCGTCGCGGTCCTCGGGCTGCTGGGGCGGTGCGACGGGGGCGTGGCCGGGGCGGTCGGCGGCCGGGAGGTGGCCGGAGGTGTCGTCGGCGGCGGGGTGGGGGAGCCGGTGGCCTGGGGCGAGGAGGCGAGCGGGTCGGAGCCGCCGGCGCTGGTGACGCCGGTCGGGATCGGCAGCGCGCGCGGCGGGTCGTAGACCGTGCCGGCGAGCACCGTGTGCACACCCCACCAGGAAAGCGTGACCGCTCCGCCCGTGGCGAGCGACCACGCCAGCGCGTGAACCAGACCTCTTCGCATCCGGCTCATACTGCCATCCCCCGAATGGCGTACGGTGCGGGCCATGGCAAGTGTGCTCGTGGTCGAGGACGACCAGTTCGTGCGCTCCGCCCTCATCCGGCATCTGACCGAGGCGTCGCACCTGGTGCGCAGCGTCGGCACTGCCCTGGAGGCGCTGCGCGAGGTCGCCCATTTCCGTTTCGACGTGGTCATCCTCGACCTCGGACTGCCCGATCTGGACGGGTCCGAGGCGCTGAAGATGCTGCGCGGCATCACCGACGTACCGGTGATCATCGCGACCGCGCGCGACGACGAGGCGGAGATCGTCCGGCTGCTCAACGACGGCGCGGACGACTACCTGACCAAGCCCTTCTCCGTGGAGCACCTGTCCGCCCGGATGGCGGCGGTGCTGCGGCGGGCCCGGTCCTCGGCGGGCGAGGTGCCGCCGCCGCGGGAGATCCGGGTCGGCGGGCTCGCCATCGACCCGCTGCGCCGCCAGGCGGCCCTCGACGGCACCCCGCTCGACCTGACCCGGCGGGAGTTCGACCTGCTCGCCTTCCTGGCCGGCCGGCCGGGGGTGGTCGTGCCGCGCAAGGAACTACTCGCCGAGGTGTGGCAGCAGTCCTACGGGGACGATCAGACCATTGACGTACATTTGTCATGGCTGCGACGCAAACTGGGCGAAACGGCCGCCCGGCCCCGCTATCTGCACACCCTGCGCGGGGTGGGCGTGAAGCTGGAACCGCCACTGGAGCCGCTGCCGTGAGATGGGCACTGGTCAAGGTGTCGCTCGCCGTCACCGCCATGGTCGTCGTCGCGTTCGCCGTACCGCTCGGACTGGTCGTCAAGGAGATGGCCAGGGACCGGGCGTTCTCCAACGCCGAGCGCCGCGCCGCCGGACTCGCGCCGGTCCTCGCGATCACCGCCGACCGTGAACAGCTCGACCGGGCCGTCGCCACCACCGACGACGGGGCCGAGGGCCGGCTCGCCGTCCACCTCCCCCCGCTCGGCGCGCCCGGCACCGAGGGCGTCGAGATCGGCACCCGGCGCGCCACCGACGAGAGCCTGGCCACCACCCGGGCGCTGGGCCGGGCCACCATCGCCGAGGTGCCGGGCGGCTCCGTGCTGCTCCAGCCCACCGCGGTCAGCTCCGGACAGGTCGCCATCGTCGAACTCTTCGTCCCCGAGGGCGAGGTCACCAACGGCGTCGCCACCGCCTGGCTGGTCCTGGCCGTCGTCGGGGTCGCCCTCATCGTCGGCTCCGTCGCGGTCGCCGACCGGCTCGGCGTGCGCATGGTCGAGCCCGCCCAGCGTCTCGCGCGCGCCGCCCACCAGCTGGGCGAGGGCAGGCTGGGCGCCCGGGTCCCCGAGGAGGGGCCGCCGGAGCTCAAGTCCGCCGCCACCGCCTTCAACTCGATGGCCGACCAGGTCGTGCAACTCCTCGCCAACGAGCGCGAACTCGCCGCCGACCTGTCCCACCGACTGCGCACCCCGCTGACCGTGCTCCGGCTCAACGCGGCCTCGCTGGGCTCGGGCCCCGCCGCCGAGCAGACCCGGGCCGCCGTCGAACAGCTGGAGCGCGAGGTCGACACGATCATCCGCACCGCCCGCGAGGCCAAGCCGCAGACCCAGCCGAGCGCGCCCCTGGCCGGCTGCGACGCCTCCGAAGTGGTGCGCGAGCGCATGGACTTCTGGTCGGCGCTGGCCGAGGACGAGGACCGCAAGGTGCGGGTCGCGGGCATCGAGCGGCCCGTCCGCATCCCGGTCGCCCGGCCCGAACTCGTCGCCGCGCTCGACGCGCTGCTCGGCAACGTCTTCCGGCACACCGGGGTGGGCACCGCCTTCTCGGTCGATGTCCACAACGGCGACGACGCCGTCATCATCCTGGTCTCCGACGCCGGTTCCGGCATCGCCGACCCGGCCGCCGCGCTCGCCCGCGGCAACAGCGGTGGCCGGGACGGCTCCACCGGGCTCGGTCTCGACATCGTGCGCCGCATGGCGGAGTCCACCGGCGGCGACGTGCGCATCGGGCACTCGGTGCTCGGCGGCACCGAGGTGCGCATCTGGATCGCCCTCGACGGACGCCGCCCCGCCGGCGCCCGGGGCCGCCGCGGCCGCCGCGCCGAGTCGGGCGCGGGGCGCCGCGGACGGCGCCAGAAGGTCTGACGGAGGGCGTGCGGGACCCCAACCTTTCGGCGTCCCGATGCCTCCCTTAAGCGGAGCCTAAGAATCCCCAACCCTGGCCTCCTTGTGGCCCTTTGTCCGTTTCCCTGTCGCTAGCGTGCTGCCGCACCCCCCGCCACACCCCCACCCCCCGGCACACAGAGGCAGGCACGCGATGGGCACCAGTTCGCACCGGCGCAGGACGAGCGGCAGGACCCGGGCCGTCGGCGTGGTCGTCGCCGCCGCGGTGATCGGCGGTGCCGCCTTCGCGCTCACGGGAACCGCCCAGGCCGCCGCCGTCGGCGCCGCCTACACCAGGACCAGCGCCTGGACCGGCGGCTACACCGGCCAGTACGTCATCACCAACGAGACCGCCGCCCCGCAGTCCGACTGGACCCTGGAGTTCGACCTGCCCGCCGGGACCGTCATCGGCTCCCTCTGGAACGGCGAGCACACCGTCTCCGGCCGCCACGTCACCGTGAAGCCCGCGAGCTGGAACCGGCAGCTCGCCCCCGGCGGGTCCGTCACCGTCGGCTTCGTCACCTCCGCCGCCGGCACGGCCGGCGACCCGGTCGGCTGCCTCATCAACAAGGCCGCCTGCTCCGCCGGAGGAGCCACCCCCACCCCGAGCGGCCGCCCCACCGAGCAGCCCACCGCCACCGCCGCCCCCACGGCCACGGCGACCCCCACCAGGACCGCCACGCCCACTCAGAGCGCCACCCCCACGGCGCCGGCGACCGTCACCCCGACGCCCACCGCGACGGCCACCACCCCCGGCGGCCCGGGCGCCGCCCGGTTCGCCCCCTACGTCGACACCTCCCTCTACCCCTCGTACGACCTGCTCTCCACCGTCGCCCAGACCGGCGTCAAGGAGTTCAATCTCGCCTTCGTCACCTCGGGCGGCGCCTGCGCGCCGCTGTGGGGCGGGGTCACCGACCTGGCCTCCGACAAGGTCGCCGCCCAGATCGGCGCCCTGCGGGCCAAGGGCGGCGACGTCCGGGTCTCCTTCGGCGGCGCGGCCGGCCACGAACTCGCCCTGAACTGCTCCTCGTCCACCGCGCTGGCCGCCGCCTACGGCAAGGTCGTCGACCAGTACAAGCTCACCAAGGTCGACTTCGACATCGAGGGCGCGGCCCTCCCCGACACCGCCGCCAACACCCGCCGCTCGCAGGCGATCGCCCAGCTCCAGAAGTCCCACCCGGGCCTGAACGTCTCCTTCACGCTGCCCGTCATGCCCGAGGGCCTCACCCAGCCCGGCGTGGACCTGCTGGCCGACGCCAAGCGCAACGGGGTCCGCGTCGACGCCGTCAACATCATGGCGATGGACTACGGCCCGGCCTACAGCGGCGACATGGGCCAGTACGCGGTCTCGGCGGCCACCGCCACCCAGGCCCAGATCAAGGGCGTCCTCGGCCTGTCGGACGCGGCCGCCTGGAAGGCCGTCGCCGTCACCCCGATGATCGGCGTCAACGACGTCGCTTCCGAGGTGTTCCGGGTCGACGACGCCACCCAGCTGGTGGACTTCGCGAAGTCCAAGGGCATCGGCCGGCTGTCGATGTGGTCCGCGACCCGCGACAAGCAGTGCGCGTCCGGCGCCGTCGGCTACGCCGACCCCACCTGTTCCTCGATCCTCCAGCAGCCCTTCGCCTTCACGAAGGCCCTCGGCGCGTACAAGTAGCCCCGACCTCCCCGGCTCCCGAACCTCCGAGTCCCCCGAGCTCCAGAGTCCCCCCACACCCCCCACACCGCGCGCTCCGGCCGGTTCCCACCCCCACCACCGGCCGGGGCGCGCCCCCCTTCCCGGGGGACGTCGAAAAATCAGCCCTCCAGCGCCTCCAGGAACTCCACCGTCAGCTTCCCCCACGCCGCCGGGTTCTCCGCGAACGGTGCGTGGCCCGTGGCCAGTTCGACCAGGCGGGCGCCGGGGACGCCGGCGGCGACCGCGCGGTGCAGGGCGGGGGAGACGAGGCGGTCCTGGGTGGTGGATATGACGAGGGTCGGCACGCCCACCCGGGGCAGGTCCCCGCGCACGTCCGCCCGGGTCACCAGGTCGGCGTGGTCCGGTGTGCCCGCCGGGATGGAGTCGGCGGTGAGCCGCACGATGCCCTCGACCACCTCGGGGCTCATCGGGTCGAGCATGGCCGGGCTGAACACGAGCGGCACCAGCAGACGGGCCACCAGCTCGTGCTGACCGCTCTCGGCGAGGTCCCGCCACAGGTAGGAGGCCTGGCGCAGCGTGTGGTCGGCCCGGGCGAAGGGGGCGGTGAGCACCAGTCCGGTCACCCGCTCCGGGTGGCGCGTGGCGGCGCGCACGGCGAGGGTCGTGCCCAGCGAATACCCGGCGACGGCGAAGCGCTCGACGCCCGCCGCGTCCGCCTCCGCCACCAGGCCGTCGGCGAGCGCGTCCAGGTCGAGCGGGGCGGTGGCGCGCGGCGCGTCGCCGGTGCCGGGCAGGTCGAAGCCGACGACCCGGCGTCCGCCGGAGGCCAGGGCGGCGCGGATCGGGCCGAAGTGGGAGTCGATGCCGCTGCCGGATCCGTGGGCCAGGAGCAGCGCGTGCGTGGTCATGGAAGTCCCCCGTGGGTGAGCCGCGCGGGCCGGGTCGGGGCCCGCATATTTGTAGCGAACGCTATGGAATCAGCGACGACCTCACCGTATCAGATTCCCTAACGCCCGCTACAGAACCATCTTCACCCTGTGGACAACCGCCCTGTGGACAACCGGCCCCCGGGCAGCCGCCCCGCGGACAACCGCCCTCCGAACGACCGCCCCGCTTCCCGCCCCCTACCCCGCCCGCGAGGTCTTCCACTCCTCCGCGTAGTCGTTGAAGATGCCCCGCAGGTGGTGGCCGATCTTCAGGTAGTCGAGGTCGTCCAGGTTCGCCAGCGACACCCGCACCGACCACTCCGGCCCGTCGAAGCCGCCGCCGTTGAGGAGGACGACGCTGGTCTGCTCGGCGAGCCGGAACAGCGGGTCGACGGGCTCGTAGTTCTTCTCCAGGAAGTCGGCGAAGTCCTTGCCGTGGACCCGCTCGGCCTCGGCGAGGAGGTCGAGCTCGATGTAGTACGCCGCGCGCTTCGGATCGTCGGCGATCTTCATCTGGGCGCCTTCGAGGAGCAGGTCGAGCCGCTGGTTGACGATCGACCGCAGCCGCTCCTTGTACGCCTGGCCCTCCTCCAGCATGTCGAAGAGCGAGAAGAGGGTCATCATGACCTGCTGCGGCAGCGAGAGCCCGGCGGTGTGGTTGAGGGCGACCTGGCGGGAGTCGGCGACCAGGCGGTCGATGAAGCGGATCTTCTCCGGCTCCAGGGTCAGCGTCCCGTACCGCTTGTTCAGGCGGTCCTTCTCCGCGGCCGGCAGCTTCGCGATCATCTTGTCGATGACGTTGTCGTCGTTGAGGCCGATCACCCCGAGCCGCCAGCCCGTCGCCCCGTAGTGCTTGGAGTACGAGTAGACGAGCAGCGTGTTCTGCGGGAGGTCGGCGGCGATCGAGCGGAAGCCCGGCACGAAGGTGCCGTAGACGTCGTCGGTGACGATCACCAGGTTCGGGTTCTTCGTCGCGACGATGTCCTTGATCTGGTTCGCGACCCGCTGACTGAGCGCCAGCGACGGCGGGTTGGAGGGGTTGACCAGGCAGAGCATCTTGATCGAGGGGTCCGCCAGCTTGGCGACCTCCTCCTCCGGGTAGCGCCATTCGCGCACGCCCGTCTCCGCGAAGTTCGACGCCTCGACGTTGACGACGTCGAACTCGTACGTGTCGAGCTCGGGGATCTCGATGTACGGGGTGAAGACCGGCACCATGAGGGCGATCCGGTCGCCTTTCTTCAGGATCCCGTTCTTCATCAGGGAGTCGAAGACGTAGCACATGGCGGCCGTGCCGCCCTCGGTCGCGAAGTACGAGACGTTCCCCTTCGGCGGCTTCCCGCCGAACAGCTCGTCCTCGACGTAGCCGCGGACCACCTGCTCCGTGTGGGCGAGGATCCGGTCCGGCACGGGGTAGTTGTCGCCGATCGAGCTGTCGGTGAGCTCGTGGACGAACGCGTCCTTGTCGAAGCCGAAGCGCTCGACCGCGTACTCCACGCTCTTCTGGAGCAGCTCGATCCCCGGCAGGTCCGGGTGCTGGCGCACGAAGGTGTCGAAGCGGGTGCCGGACCCGGTGAGTTCGGGCATGCCGCCCAGGTCGTCGGCGGTCCACACCCGGCGCGACTCGGCGAGCGAGAAGTAGCCGAGCGCGTAGAACGCCTCGCGCGGGCTGGTCGCCGTCCAGTTCGGGTTGCCGCGGCCCGCGTTGAGCATCTGGACCTGGGACTTGCCCTTCTGGCCCGGCTTGTCCGCCTGGGCGGCCTTCGCGATGGTGATGAACTTGTCCTTCAGCTCGAACGGCGAGAGCTGCCCGAAGGACTTGATCTCCTCGCGGGTGAACGTGGTCTTGGGCACGGCGCTTCCTTCCGGGACGGGGTCAGTGGGGTCGGTGGGGTCAGTGGTTGAGGATGACGATCACGGCGCCCCAGATGGTGAGCAGCACGTTGCCCACCGCGTAGGGGATCGTGTAACCGAGCGTGGGGATCTGCGACTTGGACTGTTCGTTGATCGCGCCGATCGCGGCCGTGGTGGTCTGGCCGCCGGCCAGGACGCCCATGAGGATCGGGAAGCGGATCTTCTGGACGTAGTGGCCGACCAGGAAGCCCACGATCAGCGGGATCAGGGTGGCCACCGCGCCCCAGATGAGCAGCCCCCAGCCGGCCGTCGAGAGGCCGCTGGTGAAGCTGGGGCCGGCGTTGATGCCGACGACGGCGACGAACAGGCACAGGCCGAGGGTGTCCATGAACCACTGGGCGCCGGGCGGCACGTTGCCGTACGTCGGGTACTTGCCGCGGATCCAGCCGAAGACCAGACCCATGATCAGCGCGCCGCCGGACGTCGACAGCGAGATCGGGACGCCCGACACGGTCAGGGCCGGGATGCCGATGCAGCCGCCGAGGAAGATGCCGAGGCCGACCCAGAGCATGTCGGTCGCGAAGGAGGTCGGGACGGGCTTGCCGATCGCCTTGCCCGCCGGGTCGACCAGCCGCTTCGGACCGGTCAGGACCACGGTGTCGCCGCGCTCCAGCTGTGTGCCCAGCCGGTACGGGAACTCCGCCCCGGAGCGGTAGATCTTGTCGATGTAGACGCCGACCATGAACGGCTCGCGCCGCAGCTCCGCGACCGTCTTGCCCAGCTGCGCCTTGTCCGAGGCCACCACGTGCAGGCTCTCGGTCTGGTAGCCGAGCAGCTCCACGTCGTCCGTCTCGGGGCCGATGTGGGTGCGGGCGTCGAAGTCGATGAGGGAGCCGCGCAGGGCGCTGACGGCGACCACGTCGCCCGAGCGCAGCACGGTCTGCTGGTCGTGTTCGAGGATCTGTCCCTCGCGGCGGACCCGGGTGATGTAGATCCGGTGCCCGAGCTCCTTCTGCTGCTGT
This sequence comes from Streptomyces sp. NPDC093111, assembly GCF_040683955.1. NCBI lineage: Bacteria > Bacillati > Actinomycetota > Actinomycetes > Kitasatosporales > Streptomycetaceae > Streptomyces > Streptomyces sp. NPDC093111. Next base: position 207,512 of record NZ_JBFBNW010000002.1, read on the forward strand.
TCGAAGTCGTCGATGGTCCGCCCGACCAGCGGGGAGTGGTCCATCTCGTACGCGCGCAGGACGACCTCGTAGTAGCCCTCGGCCAGGTCGGGGTTGTCGCCGGGGGCGTCCAGCTCCTTGGCGAGCTGGGCCGACTCGGCGGCCAGGTCCCGCTTGTAGAGCTTGGGCAGGAAGTTGGCGAGGAGCATGGCGCAGAGGATCGTGCCGAGCGGGTAGGTGACCGCGTAGCCGATCGCGACCAGGTTCTCCTCGTTCTTCATCTGGGCGGCGGACAGGCCCGGCAGGTTGCCGATGGCGTCCTGGGCGACACCGATCACGGCGGACTGCGTCAGCGCGCCGCCGAGCAGACCGGCCGAGAGGCCGGGGCCGTAGCCGAGCATGACGGCGAAGCCCCAGGAGACCAGCAGGCCGGTGACGCAGACGACGACCGCGTTGAGCACCTGCGGCATGCCGTCCTTCTTCAGACCCCGGAAGAACTGGGGGCCGACCTTGTAGCCGAGGGCGAAGAGGAACATCGTGAAGAAGAGGTTCTTCACCGTGCCGTCGATGGTGATCTTGAACTGGGCGCCGAGCAGCAGTCCCGCCACCAGACAGCCCGTCACCGCGCCGAGCGCGATGGCCTTGTAGCGCAGTTTGCCGAAGAGGAAGCCGAGCGCCACGGTGATGAAGACGAGCAGCTCGGGGTGGGGCTGGAAGATGTTCCGGTTGAGGAAGTCGATCATCGGGAGGTGCGTCCTCCCGCCGGGCGAGGTGTCACCGTGTGTCCTCTCACGCGCCGAGAACGCCGACGAGCAGCGGGCCGGTCAGGGGGAGCAGGAAGTTCGAGAGCGTGTACGTGATCGTGTAGCCGAGCATCGGCACCGAGCTCTGGGCCACCTGGGTGATCGAGGTGATCGCCGGGGTCGAGCACTGCTGGCCCGCGATGGCGCCGATGAGCAGCGGCTTCTCGATGTTCAGCAGCTTGCGTCCGACGATCAGCGAGAGCGTCGCCGGAATCAGCACCATGGCGATGCCCGCGAACGGCAGCAGCGCCCCGTACTCCTTGAGCAGCGGCCCGGCCTGCGGGCCCGAGACCAGGCCGGTGCAGGCGATGAAGACCGCCAGGCCGAGGTCCTTGATGGTGGTGGCGGCCTGCGGGGGGAAGGCGCCGAAGGTCTGCTTGCGGGAGCGGAACCAGCCGAAGAGCAGCCCGGAGATCAGGCAGCCGCCGCCGGTGCCCAGCGACATGGGGACGTCGCCGAAGCGGACCACGATCTGGCCGATGAGCGAGCCGACGACGATGCCGAAGCCCAGGTAGATGAAGTCGGTGGCGTCGTTCTTGACGACCGCGCCGACCTTCGAGGCCAGCTTCCCCAGGCCCGAGCGGGAGCCCACCAGGGTGAGGACGTCACCGCGGTGCACGATGGTCTCCGGAGTGGCGGGCAGGTGCTGCTCGTTGCGCAGGACGTCGGTCACGTAGACCCCGCCGCCGGCGATCTCCGGGTGCTCCTTGGTGAGCGTGTCGAGGGACTTGCCGACCGCCGCCTTGTCGGTGAGGGAGACCTGGGTGGTGGCGAGCGGGGTGTCCAGGCCCGGGATGGCCGGGGTCTCGGGGCCGACGTGCCGCCCGGCGTCGATGATGTTGGACCGGCGGCCGACCATGAGCACCAGGTCGGACAGGGTCAGCTCGAAGTCGGGCGGGGGAGGGGTCAGGACCGTGCTGCCCCGCTTCACCGCCTCCACCGTGACCCGGCTGCCGTTCGACCGCTCCAGCTGCGAGATGAGGGTGCCGTCGGCGTGGGTGACCAGGAAGGTGCGCCCGACCATGCCGGGCAGCGCCTCGCGCTCGTCGGCCTCCAGGCCGCCCGAGCCGCCGCGCATCTTCTGCCACAGTTCGCGGGAGGCGTCGCGCAGGTTGATCCGCAGCAGCATCGGCATGATCTGGCTGGTGTAGATCACGATGGTGATGAGGCCGAAGAGGTAGCAGACCGTGTACGCGGTGGCCACGTGCCCCTGGTACTCGGTGATCTGTGCCTGCGTCAGGTTGCTCAGCTTGGCGATGGACTCGGTGGCCGTGCCGACGACGGCCGATTCGGTGGCGGCGCCGGCCAGGATGCCGGCGGCGGTGCCGACGTCCAGGTCGAAGGCCTTGGCCAGGCCGAGGGCGATGCCGACGACGCTCACGACCTCGATGGCGCAGAGGGCGAAGTAGCGCAGGCTCCTCTTGTTGAGGTTGGCGAAGAACTGCGGTCCGGCCATGTACCCGAGCGAGAAGATGAAGAGCGCGAAGAAGATCGTCTTCACGTCGTCGGAGATGGTGACCTTCGCCCAGGCGCCGATCAGCAGCGAGACGATCAGCGTGCCGCAGATGCCGCCGAGGGTGATGGGTCCGACGCGTAGCTTGCCGACGAGGTAGCCGAGGGCGAGGCAGAGGAAGAGGGCCAGTTCGGGATGGTCACGGAGGACTCCCATCCGGCCTCACCTCGCCCGCGGGTGAAGAAATGCGAAGATATCGGACATAAGGGGAAGCTAACAGTGGGGGTGGCGCGGGAGCTCGTCGCCTCGCCCGAAAGAGTGATCGACTTCCGGCCGGGCGTCGTACGCCGAGAAGGGCGCCCGCGCGGCCGCGAGGGGAGTGAGGGGGCGGGAACGCCGGGAGCGCCAGGAAGGCCGGGAACGCCGAAGGCCCCGGTTCTTTCGAACCGGGGCCTTCGCCATCAGGGTGAGTAACGGGACTCGAACCCGCGACATCCTGGACCACAACCAGGTGCTCTACCAGCTGAGCTATACCCACCATGACCGGCGGTTTTCCCGAAGGTTTCCCCGACCGGCCGAGAAGAAGTCTACAGGGTGTTTGAGGGTGCTCGCGCCCGCATTGTTCGAGGGGCGCGAGCGGGGCTCATTCCGCGGGGACGACGTGCTTGGCCGCGATCTGCTTCGCGGTCTCCGAGTCCGGGCCGGGCTGCGGGACGAAGACCGCCTCGCGGTAGTAGCGCAGCTCGGCGATGGACTCGCGGATGTCCGCGAGCGCCCGGTGGTTGCCGTTCTTCTCCGGGCTGTTGAAGTACGCCCTCGGGTACCAGCGGCGCGCCAGCTCCTTCACCGAGGAGACGTCGACGATCCGGTAGTGGAGGTGCTTCTCCAGGGCCGGCATGTCGCGGGCGAGGAAGCCGCGGTCGGTGGAGACCGAGTTCCCGCACAGCGGAGCCTTGCCGGGCTCCTTCACGTGCTCGCGGATGTAGGCGAGCACCTGGGCCTCGGCGTCGGCGAGGGTGGTGCCCCCGGCGAGCGCGTCGAGGAGGCCGGAGGACGTGTGCATCTCGCGCACGATGTCCGGCATCGTCTCCAGGGCGGCGTCCGGCGGGCGGATCACGATGTCCACACCTTCGCCGAGCACGTTCAGTTCCGAGTCGGTGACCAGTGCGGCCACCTCGATGAGTGCGTCGTCCGTCAGCGAGAGCCCGGTCATCTCGCAGTCGATCCACACCATGCGATCGTTCATGCGTCCTACCTTAGGGGGTGTCCTGGGGATCAGGGGGATGCCCGGGGGGCGGCCGGGGCATGCCCGACGGGCCCCCGGGGAGGTGTCCCGGGGGCCCGTCGGTTTCTCGGTGCGCGGCTTGTGGCGGCGCGGTACGGGGTGGCCTACGGCGCGGTGCGCTGACCCGGCAGGGCCGGGCGGCCGTGGGCGAAGGCGTCCGTCGGCAGCTTGCCCGGCTCCAGCGGGCTCACCGGGCGCCGCTGTCCGGCGGCGACCTGCGCCGGCACGACCGGGTCGAGGACCGAGGTCCCGCCGTCGCCCTGCGGACGCCTGGCCCGGTACGCGGCCCGGTAGGCGGCCGGCGAGGAGCCGAGCTGGCGCCGGAAGTGGCCGCGCAGCGCCACCGGGGAGCGGAAGCCGCAGCGGCCCGCGACCTCGTCGACGGAGTAGTCGGAGGTCTCCAGGAGCCGCTGTGCCTGGAGCACCCGCTGGGTGATCAGCCACTGCAGCGGGGCGGAGCCCGTCAGCGAGCGGAACCGGCGGTCGAAGGTCCGCCGTGACATGTACGCGCGGGCCGCCAGGGTCTCCACGTCGAACTGCTCGTGGAGGTGCTCCAGCGCCCAGGCGACGACCTCGGCCAGCGGGTCGGCGCCGATCTCCTCGGGTAAAGACCTGTCGAGGTAGCGCTCCTGACCGCCGCTGCGCCGCGGCGGGACGACCAGCCGGCGCGCCAGGGCGCCCGCGGCCTCCGTGCCGTGGTCGGTCCGCACGATGTGCAGGCAGAGGTCGATGCCGGCCGCCGTGCCCGCGGAGGTCAGCACGTCCCCGTCGTCGACGAAGAGCTCCCGCGGGTCCACGTGGACCGACGGGTAGCGCTTGGCGAGCGTCGGCGCGTACATCCAGTGCGTGGTCGCCGGGCGGCCGTCGAGCAGGCCGGCCGCGGCGAGGACGAACGCCCCCGTGCACAGGCCGACGATGCGCGCGCCCTCCTCGTGCGCCCGGCGGAGCGCTTCGAGCGCTTCCGGGGGCGGCGGCGAGGTGATCGAGCGCCAGGCCGGCACGACGACGGTGCCGGCGCGGCTGATGGCCTCCAGGCCGTACGGCGCGGTGAGTTCGAGTCCCCCTGTGGTCCGCAGGGGGCCGTCCTCGCCGGCGCACACGAGGAGCCGGTAGCGTGGCACCCCCGCGTCCTGGCGGTCGATGCCGAACACGGAGAGCGGGATGGAGCTCTCGAAGATGGGCCCACCGCTGAACAGCAGTACCGCGACGACTTCGCGACGGCGGCGCCCGGACAGCTTCCGTACCGCCTCCGGTGCGACGGAGTGGTCCTGGCTCATGACGCTAAGCCCCCCTCGGTGTTGGCGTCTCCCTGGTCGTGTCGCTGTGCCACGTTTCCCCTCGGTTTTGCACGAGACCCCAGTCTTCGGTACCCATGATCGAATCTACTGCGTCCCGTGGCGCCGGGGTGACAAGTTCTCCGCCCGGTGGATTGTCGACATGGGCACTTGGCGTGAAGCATTCGATCGGTCGACCCAGTCCAGAGCGGTGCAGCCAAGCACTACGCGGGTTGAGCGGTCTTCGGCCAGAGATTCACCGGTACTCGGAACTTGGCCGAAAACATATGGGAATCGCCGTACGACCCTGTCAACTCCGAGGGTGTCCAGGGTCAGTACGCGGGCTCACGCGCTCGGCGCGCAACCCATTTTCCGAGCGTCGGAGCAGCACCCGGCAGGCCGCCGTCACGGCGGCGAGCCCCAGGGCCGCGCCGGCGGCGCCGCCGAGCGAGCTCCCGTAGACCACCAGCACGACCGGGACGAGGGCGCAGCAGAAGACCGCCCAGCGCATCACGTCGCTCGCCGCGTCCGGCCCCGAGGTGCCCAGCTCCTCCGGCGCCCGCCGGGGCCCGCGCGGGGCGGGGGTCCGGGCGGCCCGGGAGGGGGGCTCGGCGGGGGTGTCGGCAGGGGTGTCGGCGGGGGTGTCGGTGAGGGCGGCTGAGGGTGCGGGCACGGGCGGACTCCCTGCGACGGTGGCGTGACCTGTGGGAACGAGGAACGGAACGTTCCGGTCACTGCGGGGGGCGTCCGTTTGGCCCCCGTGCCGACGCCTGTAGGGCACAAGCGGCATTGCGCTACGGCGCGGGGCTCGTGCATGCTCCCTGGAACGCCTGCGGGCGCCCGGTGGCACCCCTGTGCACAGGAGGAGTGCCGCCGTACCCTTGGGGGTATGGGCTTGGGAAGATGATTCCCGGACACAGCTCCGCCGCCAACCGTTGTTCCGCTCTCCCCTTCCGTCCCTCCCAAGAGGACTCTCTTCGCCGAGACACCGATGGCCGGTCACGAATTCCCCGAACCCGCGGACCGCAAGCGCGTCGCCGACTCCACGGTCGACCCCCTCGCGGTGGAACAGCCACGTCACGCCTGCGATCCGGCCTTCCGGCACGGCGTCGTCGTCGGCTTCGACGGCTCCACGTCCAGTGAGCGCGCCCTCGCCTACGCGATCGGCATGGCGCGCCGCTCGGCGTCGGGCCTGATCATCGTGCACGTGGCCAACCGGCTGCCCACCACCGTGTGGGCCGGCTGCGAACCGCCGGTCTTCGTCGACGTGCCGGACCATCGCACCGAGGTCCTCGGCCTGGAGCTGGCCTGCGCCGAGCACCTCTCCGAGGTGCCCTGGATCCTGGTCGAGCGCGGCGGGGACATCTGCCACGAGCTGGAGGAGGTCGGCCGGGAGTATTCGGCCGACGCGATCGTGGTCGGCTCGACGCACGGCATCGTCGGGCGGATCTTCGGCTCGGTCGCGGGGCGGCTCGCGCGCCGGGCCCAGCGCCCGGTCATCGTGATTCCGTAGGCGTCCCGTACCACCTGTCGCTCCCTCAACTCCCTTGATCCGGCCAATATTTCGGCCTTCCTCAGGTGAATTGTGCGCTTGTGAAGGGTAGATAAAGGTCACCGGAACAAAGTGGCCCAAGCAGTACAACTGCGCACTCGAAGGGAGCCCGCCGTGTCCAATGAAGCCGCCGCGGGAAACACCACCTCCACGCTCGGAAACCTCGCCCTCGGACTGACCCTGCTCGCCTTCGGCATCGGCTCCACCGGCGTGATCGACCACGTCGGCCCCGCCGACGCCGCCGGTCTCGCCACCTTCGTCGGCGGCGTCGCCCTGTTCCTCGTCGGCCTGCTCGCCCTGCGCGCCGGCGACAGCGGTACGGGCACGGCGTACGCGGCGCTCGGCGCCTTCTGGTTCACCTGGGGCACCGGTGTCGGCGGCGACGGCTCGTCCGAGGCCGCCGGGCTCTTCCTCCTGCTGTGGGCGCTGCTCGCGCTCACCCTGACCCTCGCCGCCGGCGGCAGCGGACTCTTCGGGCAGGGCGTGTACGGGCTCCTGTTCGTCGCCCTGCTGCTCCTCGGCATCGGCGCCCTCGCCGACAACGCGGGCCTCGGCAAGGCGGGCGGCTGGGTGGCCGCGGTCGCCGGACTCGCCGCCTGGTACGGCGCCACGGCCGCGGTCGCGGGCTGGCCGACCTCGGTGGCCCGCGCGGGCCGCGGGGCGGCCGCCGCGAGCTGAGCACCCGGCACGACGTACGCGAACAGGACGTACGAAAGCAGCGGTCCCCGTGCACCTGGGATGCACGGGGACCGCTGTGGTGTCCGGCCGAGCCTCGCGGGGGACAGGCCCACGAGGTGCGGGGCTCCGGGTGACAGGCCCGGGGCGCCGCTACTCGACCGTGACGGACTTGGCCAGGTTGCGCGGCTTGTCGATGTCGCGGCCCATGGCGAGCGCCGTGTGGTAGGCGAGGAGCTGGAGCGGGATGCCCATCAGGATGGGGTCGAGCTCGTCCTCGTTCTTCGGCACGACGATGGTGTGGTCGGCCTTCTCCTGGACCTGGTGCGCGACCGCGAGGATGCGGCCGCTGCGGGCCTTGATCTCCTCCAGGGCGGCGCGGTTCTTCTCCAGGAGGTCGTCGTCGGGGACGATGGCGACCGTCGGCAGGGCCGGCTCGATGAGGGCGAGCGGGCCGTGCTTCAGCTCGGAGGCGGGGTACGCCTCGGCGTGGATGTAGGAGATCTCCTTCAGCTTGAGGGAGGCCTCCAGGGCGACCGGGTAGCCCCGGACGCGGCCGATGAACATCATCGACTGGGCGCCGGCGTACACCTTGGCCAGCTTCTTGATCTCGTCCTCGGTCTTGAGGATCTCCTCGATCTGGCCGGGCAGCCTGCGCAGGCCCTCGATGATCCGCTTGCCGTCGGTGACGGACAGGTCGCGGATCCGGCCGAGGTGCAGGGCGAGCAGCGCGAAGGCGACCACCGTGTTGGTGAAGCACTTGGTGGAGACGACGCAGACCTCGGGGCCGGCGTGCACGTACACGCCGCCGTCGGCCTCGCGGGCGATGGCGGAGCCGACCACGTTGACGACGCCGAGGACGCGGGCGCCCTTGCGCTTGAGCTCCTGGACGGCGGCCAGCACGTCATAGGTCTCACCGGACTGGGAGACGGCGATGTACAGGGTGTCGGGGTCCACGACCGGGTTGCGGTAGCGGAACTCGGAGGCCGGCTCGGCGTCGGCGGGGATGCGGGCCATCGACTCGATGAGGCCCGCGCCGATCAGGCCGGCGTGGTACGAGGTGCCGCAGCCGAGGATCTTGATCCGGCGGATGGAGCGGGCCTCGCGGGCGTCCAGGTTGAGGCCGCCGAGGTGCACGGTGGAGAAGCGGTCGTCGATCCGGCCGCGCAGCACGCGGTCGACCGCGTCGGGCTGCTCGGAGATCTCCTTGTGCATGTACGTGTCGTGGCCGCCCATGTCGTACGAGGCGGCCTCCCACTCCACGGTCTCCGGGGTGGCGGTGGTGGACGCGCCCGTCGTCGTGTACGTGCGGAAGTCGTCGGCCTTGAGGGTGGCCATCTCGCCGTCGTCGAGGGTGACGACCTGGCGGGTGTGGGCGATCAGGGCGGCGACGTCGGAGGCGACGAACATCTCCTTCTCGCCGATGCCGAGGACGACCGGGGAGCCGTTGCGGGCCACCACGATGCGGTCGTTGAACTCGGCGTGCATCACGGCGATGCCGTAGGTGCCCTCGATGTGCTTGAGCGCCTCGCGGACCTTCTCCTCAAGCGTGTCGGCCTGGGAGCGGGCGATGAGGTGGGTGATGACCTCGGTGTCCGTCTCCGAGGCGAAGACGACGCCGTCGGCCTCCAGCTTGGCGCGGAGCTCCTGGGCGTTGTCGACGATGCCGTTGTGGACGACGGCGACCTTGTTCTCGGGGTCCAGGTGCGGGTGCGAGTTGATGTCGCTCGGCGCGCCGTGGGTGGCCCAGCGGGTGTGGGCGATGCCGGTGGTGCCGGTGAAGCGCTTGGGGACGCGGGCCTCCAGGTCACGGACCCGGCCCTTGGCCTTCACCATCTTCAGGCCGGCGGCCTTCGGGCTGGTGATGACGATGCCGGCGGAGTCGTAACCGCGGTACTCCAGGCGCTGGAGTCCTTCGAGCAGCAGCGGGGCGACGTCACGCTTGCCGATGTAACCGACGATTCCACACACGGGCGTTGATCCTCCAAGGTCAGTGGGGGTGCTCGGCCGACTCAGCCGTAGACGATGCGGCGCAGCTGCCGGAGGGAGAGCTCCGGGGGCGCCACCGCGCGGTGCGGGAGTTCGCCCGCGATCCGCTCGAAGATCTCGGCGTTGACGGAACCGCCGGACTGCAGCTCGCGGTGGCGGCGCCGGACGAAGTCCTCGGTCGACTCGTCGAAGTACGCGAGCACGTCGAGCACCACCCGGGCGGCCTCACCGCGCTGGAGCGCGGTGCTGCGGACCAGATGGTCGATGAGGTCGTCGTGCGACGGGCGGCGTTCGAGCACCCGTGAATACTGAGGGGTACCCGAGGGGCAATGCAAGAATCCTGCCCGATATCGGGCAGCGGGCGTCATGATCACGCCTCCAGATGGGCTAATTGGTCTACACCTTGACCGCTCCTGAGGTGTCGGGGTACGCATGGTGACTGTTCGGACACGCATCGCTCACCGCACGCCCTCATCGAACCCCCCGTCGAAAGGGACCCGCCCGTGAGACAGCGCCGCACGTTTCCGCGACTCCTCGGATCACTCCTCCTCGCCGCCGGCCTCGCCGGGCTCGGCCTGACCGGAGCCACCGGCGCGACCGGAGCCCCGCGCGCCGAGGCGTTACGCCCGCTCGGCGCGATCGTGCCCGCGCCCGCCTCCGTCACCCCCGGCGGAGCCCCGTACACCCTCACCCGCGCCACCGCCGTCCGCGTGGACGCCGACGGCACAGGCGACACCGACGGCCGCGCGACCCGCGACATCGGCCGCTACCTCGCCGACCTGCTCCGCCCCTCCACCGGCTACCCGCTGCCCGTCGTCGACGCCGACGAGGCCCGCGGCGGCATCCTGCTCCGCCTCTCCCCGGGCGCCACCGCGCTCGGCGAGGAGGGCTACGAGCTGCGCTCCGGCCGCACCGGCGTCACCCTCACCGCGTACCGCCCCGCCGGGCTCTTCCGCGCCGTCCAGACCCTCCGCCAGCAGCTCCCCGCCGCCGTCGAGAAGCGGACCGTCCAGCCCGGCCCCTGGCGGATCGCCGGCGGCACCGTCACCGACACCCCGCGCTACGCCTACCGGGGCGCCATGCTCGACGTCTCCCGCCACTTCTTCACCGTCGACCAGGTCAAGCGCTACATCGACCAGCTCGCCCTCTACAAGATCAACAAACTCCACCTGCACCTCAGCGACGACCAGGGCTGGCGCATCGCGATCGACTCCTGGCCCCGCCTCGCCACCTACGGCGGCTCCACCCAGGTCGGCGGCGGCCCCGGCGGCTTCTACACCAAGGACGACTACCGCGAGATCGTCCGCTACGCCGCCTCCCGCTACCAGGAGGTCGTCCCCGAGATCGACCTCCCCGGCCACACCAACGCGGCCCTCGCCTCCTACGCCGAACTCAACTGCGACGGCGTCGCCCCGCCCCTCTACACCGGCACCGCCGTCGGCTTCAGCTCCCTGTGCGTGCCGAAGGAGATCACGTACGACTTCGTCGACGACGTCATCCGCGAGCTCGCCGCGCTCACCCCGGGCCGCTACCTCCACATCGGCGGCGACGAGGCGCACTCCACCAGCCACGCCGACTACGTCGCCTTCATGGACCGGGTCCAGCCGATCGTCGCCAAGTACGGCAAGACCGTCATCGGCTGGCACCAGCTGACCGGCGCCCGGCCCGCCGAGGGCGCCCTCGCCCAGTACTGGGGCCTGGACCGCAGCTCGGCGGCGGAGAAGGAACAGGTCGCGGCTGCTGCGCGGGCCGGCACCGGCATCATCCTGTCGCCCGCCGACCGCGCCTACCTCGACATGAAGTACACCAAGGACACCGAACTCGGCCTGTCCTGGGCCGGCTACGTGGAGGCCCAGCGGTCCTACGACTGGGACCCGGCCACCCTCCTGCCCGGCCTGCCCGCGACCGCCGTAGCGGGCGTCGAGGCCCCGCTGTGGACCGAGACGATCTCCCAGAGCGTCCACATCGACCGCATGGCCTTCCCCCGCCTGCCCGGCATCGCCGAACTCGGCTGGTCCCCGGCCACCACCCACGACTGGGCCACGTACAGACTCCGGCTCGCCCAGCAGGGCCCCCGCCTGACCGCCCTCGGCATCGACTACTACCGCTCGCCGCAGGTGCCGTGGGCGGCTGAGTGACCCGCCGAAGATGACCACCGGGAACGCGCCCCGCAGGGGCGACGCGTGACGTGACGGATGTGGCCCCGCCGGAGGACCGTACTCCGGCGGGGCCACATCGGTTCAGGGGAAGGTCAGGCGAACCGCGCGATCGGGTTCACCAGGTCCCCGACCAGCTGGAGGGCCGCCGACGGGTCCGCCAGGTCGACCATCTGGCGGTTGTTGCGCAGCTGGAGGCGATTGAGGGCGGAGAGGGCGAAGGTCTCCGCGAACGCGTCGTACTGGGCGAAGCGGTCCGCGAGCGCCGGGTTGGCGGCCTGGTAGCGCTTCACGCAGTCGGCGACCGCGCGCCAGAACTCGTCCTCCGGCACCGTGCCCTCGGCGGCCAGCGTGGCGCCGAGGAAGCGGAAGAAGCAGTCGAAGACGTCGGTGAAGACCGAGAGGAGCTTCATGTCCTCGGGGACCTCCGCGCGCACGCGCTCCACGGCCGGCGGCAGGACCGCGTCCGGGTCCATGACGCAGATCTCCTCGGCGATGTCCTTGAAGATCGCGCGGGAGACCGCGCCCCGCTCGTCGAGGACGAGGATCACGTTCTCGCCGTGCGGCATGTAGACCAGGTCGTACGCGTAGAAGCAGTGCAGGACCGGGAGGAGGTACGCGTCGAGGTAGCCGCGCAGCCAGTCGGCCGGGGTGAGGCCCGACTCCTTGACCAGGGCGCCCGCGAAGGACGCGCCCGCGTGGTCGACGTGGAGGAGCGAGGCCATGGTCGCCAGGCGCTCGCCCTCGGCCAGGGTCGGCACCGGGGACTCGCGCCACAGCGCGGCGAGCATCTTGCGGTAGGGCGAGTAGCGGTCGGTGGCCGCCTCGTACTCCAGGTGCCGGTAGCCGACCGCCGCGCGCTCGCGGATGATCGAGAAGCGGGCGGCCTTCAGGACCGAGTCGGACTCGATGAGGCCGGCCAGCCAGTCGTTGATGGCCGGGGTGGCCTCCATGTAGGCGGCGGAGAGGCCGCGCATGAAGCCCATGTTGAGGACCGACAGGGCCGTCTTCACGTAGTGCTTGGCCGGGTCGGAGCTGTTGAAGAAGGTGCGGATGGACTGCTGGGCCAGGTAGGCGTCGTCGCCCTCGCCGAGGTACACGAGGCGCTGCTGGGCGACTTCGGCGGCGAAGGTGACGGACAGCTTGTTCCACCACTGCCAGGGGTGCACCGGCATCAGGAGGTAGTCGGCGAGGTCCAGGCCGCGGGCCGCGAGGGTGGCGGCGAAGGCGTCGACGGCCCGGTCGCCGAGCTCGGCCCGGACGAAGGAGTCGTAGTCGATGCCCGCGCCCGCGGTGAACGTGGTGCGGTCGCGGTGGGCGGCCAGCCACACCAGGTGGATCGGGGCCGCCGCCTCGGGGGCGTACGCGCGGTACTCGTCCACGCCGAAGCCGAGCCGCCCGTTGTTGGCGACGAAGCAGGGGTGACCCTCGGTCATCCCGGTCTCGATCGCCTGGAAGCCGGAGCGGGCCAGCTCCGAGGCCGTCACGCGCGGCTTGGTCGACTTGTACGCCGTGCCGGCCAGGGTGGAGGAGATCTCCTCCAGGTAGACCGGCAGGATCTCGTCGCTCAGGCCGAGGGAGCCGCGCAGCTCGGTGATGAACCGCAGCGCGTCGAGCGGGAGCTGCTCGCTGGCCCGGTGGCAGCTGAGCGAGTCCGGGTAGATCTGCCAGTGGTCGAGCGCGAAGCGGTCGGCGGTGAAGCGGTACTCGGTGCGCCCGTCGTCGCTGAGCACCCGGTAGCGGCCCTCGCCCAGCTCCTGCGGGTCGAGCAGCCGCTCGTGGGCGAACTCGGCGAGGCCCTTGCGGATCAGGGCCCGGTTGGCGTCGGCCCAGCGCTCGGGGGTGAGGTGGGCGACGGGGTCGGTGAAGGTGCTCATGCGGTGGCTCCCGTGGCGGCCGTGGCGGCCTCGAACTGGGCGCGGGTGCAGAAGCTGAGCAGCGCCGCCTTCTCGGGCTTCTGAATCTCCCGCTCCGGAACGAACCCGACGGCGGCGTTGAGCGCGTGCACGGCCGTGTTGCGCACGTCCGGCTCGACGACCACGCGGGCGGTCGCCGGGTCGGCGAACAGCTCGCGCATGACGGCGGTGATCACCAGGCGGGTGAAGCCGTGCACGGGGGTGTCGGTGGGCGCGACGAGGAAGTGCATGCCGACGTCACCGGGCTGCGCCTCGTAGAGCCCGACCAGCTCGGCCTCCGCCGGGTCGTAGCGCTCCATGAGGAAGGCGGGCGCGCCGTCCACGAGGCCGATGAAGGCGTCGTGGTGCGAGTGGGCGGCGATCTCCATGTAGGCGCGCTCGACGTCCTGGAGCTTCGCGTCCTGCATCATCCAGAAGGCGGCCTTGGGATGGGTGACCCAGGGATGGATCAGCTCCGCGTCCTTGAGCGGGTCGAGCGGGCGTATGCGGACGTCATCCGGGGACGTGTTCGTGCGGGACATGCGATCTTCCTTCGAGGGCAGGCGGGGTTCGGGCCTGGGTGAGGGCAGGGAGCCAAGGGGCGGACATGCGCCACGGGGATCGTGTCGCACATGCGTCCCATGGTGTCCGAGGCTTGAAGTCGGGCGGGCTGGGGAGTCAGCCTGGGACACATGGCACAGGGGGTGGTGAAGCGGGCGTTCAAGTACCGCTTCCGGCCGACCGACGAGCAGGCTGCGCAGCTCTCGCGCACCTTCGGTTGCGTCCGGAAGGTCTACAACCTCGGCCTGGCGGAACGCGCCCGCGTGTGGGGTGATGAGCAGCGGCGACTGACGTATGGAGACACCTCCGCCCTGCTGACGCGGTGGAAGCGCACCGAGGAGTACGCGTACCTCCGAGAGGTGTCCTGCGTTCCGTTGCAACAGGCGTTGCGCCACTTGCAGGCCGCGTTCACCGGCTTCTTCGCCAAGCGGTCGAAGCACCCGCGGTTCAAGTCGAGGAAGAGGTCGCGGGCCTCCGCCGAGTACACCCGCTCGGCGTTCGTGTACCGCGACGGCCGGCTGTCGTTGGCGAAGATGGCCGAGCCGCTGGACATCGTCTGGTCGCGTCCCCTGCCTGCCGGGGCGGAGCCCTCCACGGTGACCGTTTCCCAGGACGGAGCCGGTCGCTGGTTCGTGTCGTTGCTCTGTGAGGATGCCTCGGTGAGGGCGCTGCCCGCCGTGGGAACGGCGGTCGGCATCGATCTGGGAATCTCCTCGCTTCTCACCCTGACGCACCCCGTCCCGGGGCTGACCGACGCCCAGGGCAAGGTGCCCAACCCGAGGCATGGGGAGAGGGACCGGGACCGGCTGGCCAAGGTTCAGCGCCGGCTCGCCAAGAAGGCCGAGGGGTCGAAGAACCGTGCCAAGGCACGTCGTCGTGTCGCACGGGTGCATGCCCGGATCGCCGATCGGAGGCGTGACTTCCTGCACCGACTCACCACCCGACTCGTTCGTGACAACCAAACGATCGTGATCGAGGATCTGGCCGTACGGAACATGTCGCGGAATCACTCGCTCGCGCGGGCCGTCTTCGATGCGTCCTGGGCCGAGCTCCGCGCTCTGCTGGAGTACAAGTGCCAGTGGTACGGGCGCGTGCTCGTCGTTGTCGACCGATGGCATCCGAGCAGCAAGACCTGCTCGGCCTGCGGTTCGGTGAAAGCGCACCTCGCCCTGAACGAACGCACCTTTCGGTGTGACGACCCCGTGTGCGGCCTGGTCCTGGACCGGGACGTGAACGCGGCACGCAATATCCTGGCCGCCGGACTGGCGGTGACAGTCTGTGGAGACGGTGGAAGACCTCAACGGAACTCTCCGGGCGGGCTGCGGTCGACGAAACAGAAATCCCAGCCGGTGATGGCGGGAATCCCGGGCCCCGCGGGGCCCGGGGCAGGTCAAACCGCGAACTCCTGGAAAGCGATGGTCTTCTCGACGGGGTAGTACTCGGCACCCAGCATCTCGCCGATGATGAACGCGTTGCGGTACGCGCCCATGCCCAGGTCGGGCGAGGTGACGGAGTGGGCGTGCACGGCGGCGTTCTGGAGGAAGACGCCGTGGCCCGTCGTGTCGATCGAGTAGTTGCGGGCCACGTCGAAGCGGCCCTGGGAGTCCCAGCGGAGGCGGTCGTGGACCGGCTCCAGGAAGGCGGGGACGGCGTACTTGTAGCCGGTCGCGAGGATCAGGCCCTCGGTCTCGACGGTGAAGTCCTTCTCCTGCTCCTCCTGGCGGAAGCCGAGCGTGTAGCTGCCGGCGGTCTCGTCGTACGCGGCGGAGAGCAGCGCGGAGTTGGTGAGCAGGCGGGTGGGGACCGGGCCGGCCAGGTTCTTCTGGTAGAGCAGGTCGAAGATCGCGTCGACCAGTTCGCCGTCGATGCCCTTGAACAGGCCCTTCTGCGCGGTCTCCAGGCGGGAGCGGGTCGCCTCGGGGAGCGCGTGGAAGTAGTCCACGTACTCGGGGGAGGTCATCTCCAGGGTGAGCTTGGTGTACTCCAGCGGGAAGAAGCGCGGGGAGCGGGTCACCCAGTTCAGGCGGTAACCGTGGACGTCGATCTCCGAGAGCAGGTCGTAGTAGATCTCGGCGGCGCTCTGGCCGCTGCCGACCAGGGTGATCGACTTCTTCTTCTGGAGCGCCTCCTTGTGGGGGAGGTAGCGCGAGTTGTGGAGGAAGTCGCCGCCGAGGTCCGCGCAGGACTCGGGGATGTGCGGCGGGGTGCCGGTGCCGAGCACGAGCCGCCGCGAGCGGAACGTTTCTCCGGCCTCGGTGGTCACCACGTACTCCTCGGCCGCCTCGTCGAAGGCGACGGCCGTGACGGTGGTGGAGAAGCGGACGCTGGAGAGCTTCCCGGCGGCCCAGCGGCAGTAGTCGTTGTACTCCGTCCGCAGCGGATAGAAGTTCTCGCGGATGTAGAAGGAGTAGAGCCGGCCCTTCTCCTTCAGGTAGTTCAGGAAGGAGTACGGGGAGGTCGGGTCGGCCATCGTGACCAGGTCCGACATGAACGGGGTCTGGAGGTGGGCGCCTTCGAGGAACATCCCCGAGTGCCACTCGAAGTCCGGCTTGGACTCCAGGAAGACGCCGTTCAGTTCGGCGATCGGCTCGGTCAGGCAGGCGAGGCCCAGGTTGAACGGACCGAGCCCGATGCCGATGAAGTCGTGGGTCTCAGGCGTGGACAAGGTTCTCTCCCAGGTACTGCTCGGCGTGGCCGGCTATCAGGTCGAGGACGGCGGCGATGTCGGCCACGGTCGTCTCGGGGTTGAGCAGGGTGAACTTCAGGTACTGGCGCCCGTCGACCTTGGTGCCCGCGACCACGGCCTCGCCGGAGGCGAACAGGGCCTTGCGGGCGTAGAGGTTGGCGCGGTCGATCTCGGTCGGCGAGGTGACGGCCTCGGGGATGTAGCGGTAGACGAGGGTCGACAGCTGCGGCTCGACGACCACGTCGTAGCGGGGGTCGGCGGCGAGCAGCTCGAAGCCGGCCCGGGCCAGGTCGCAGACCTCGTCGAAGAGCTCGCCGACACCGTCGGCGCCCATGACGCGCAGGGTCATCCACAGCTTGAGCGCGTCGAAGCGGCGGGTGGTCTGGAGGGACTTGTCGACCTGGTTGGGGATCAGCTCGGTGACGGCGCGGCGCGGGTTCAGGTAGTCGGCGTGGTAGGTCGCGTGGCGCAGGGTGGCGCCGTCGCGGACCAGCAGGGCCGAGGAACTGACCGGCTGGAAGAAGGACTTGTGGAAGTCGACGGTGACCGAGTCGGCCAGCTCGATGCCGTCCAGGAGGTCCCGGCGGGTGCGCGAGGCGAGCAGTCCGCAGCCGTAGGCGGCGTCGACGTGCATCCAGGCGCCGTACTCGGCGGCCAGGGCGGCGACCTCGGGCAGCGGGTCGATGGAGCCGAAGTCGGTGGTGCCGGCGGTGGCGACGATCGCCATCGGGACCAGGCCCTCGGCGCGGCACGCCTCCAGCTCGGCGGCGAGGACGACGGACTGCATGCGCTTGTCGCGGTCGACCGGGATGGAGATGACGGCGTCGGCGCCGAGGCCGAGGAGGGTGGCCGACTTCTGGACGCTGAAGTGGCTGCACTCGGAGGAGAAGATGCGCAGTTTCGCCAGGTCGGCGGGGGCGGACGAGCCGCCAGGCGTCTTCGCCTCCTCGCGGGCGAGCAGCAGCGCCTGGAGGTTGGACTGGGTGCCGCCGCTGGTGAACACGCCGTCGGCGGAGGGGCCGAGGCCGATCCGGCCGGTGGTCCAGTCGATCAGCCTGCGTTCGATCAGGGTGCCGCCGGCGCTCTGGTCCCAGGTGTCGAGGGAGGAGTTGACGGCGGAGAGGACGGCCTCGCCGAGGACGGCGGGGATGACCACCGGGCAGTTGAGGTGCCCCAGGTAGCGCGGGTGGTGGAAGTAGACCGCGTCGCGCAGGTAGACGTCCTCCAGCTCGTCGAGGGCGGCGGAGGCGTCACCGAGCGGCCGGTCGAGGTCCACGGCGTCGACGACGGGGGCGAGTTCGGCGGGCGTGACCCCGGTGAACGGGCCGCGCGTCGTGGCGAGTTTCCTCGCCACCCGCTCCACTCCTTCGGTGACGGAGCGTCGGTACGACTCCGCCGTCGTGTCGTTGAGCAGGTGGGAACGCATGTGGGGGCCCTTCCGGGTGTGGGGGACGCGGTCGGTCAAGGCTCAGTAAGGTTAGCCTAACCTAATCTCCATGCACAACAACGGCCCCCCAACCCGGAAGGGTTGAGGGGCCGTCGGCCCTGTGGGGGGTCTGAGGGTCCGCGGGTCCGAGGGTGCGTGGGTCCGCGGGTCCGCAGGTCCGCGCTAGGCGACCGCCTGCGCGTCCTGGGAAGCGTCCTGGGAAGCGTCCTGGGTCGTCTCGTCCGGCACCTCGCGCAGGGCGTCCTCCGAGAGGCCCTTGCGCCAGTAGCCGACGAAGGTGACCCGGCGCCGGTCGAGACCGCGCTCGCGCACGAAGTGCCGGCGCAGCGCCTTCACCGCGCCGGACTCGCCCGCGATCCAGACGTACGGTGCCTCGCCCGGGAGTTCGGCGCCCGCGACGGCCTCGACGGCGGACGGCGCGCCCTCCTCCCGCACCAGCCAGGTGATGGTGGCGTCGGCCTGGGTCGGCAGCTCCATCCGGTCGCCGGAGTACGGGACTTCGAGGTAGACGTGGGCGCGGGTCTCGGCCGGCAGCCACTCCAGGATCGCGGAGGCGGCCGGCAGGGCCGTCTCGTCGCCCCAGATCAGCACGGAGTCGGCGTCCTCCGGGAGCCGGAAGCGCACCCCGGTGTTCTCCGCGACCGCCGGGCCGAGCACGACCACCCGGTCGCCGGGCCGGGCGTGCTGGGCCCAGCGGCAGGCGGGGCCGCCGTCCTCGTGCACCGCGAAGTCGATGTCCACCTCGGGCACGGGGGAGTGCCGCTGCTCGCGGACGGTGTACGAGCGCATCACGGCCCGCTCGTCGTCGGGCATGGCCCGCCAGGCGCCCAGGATCGCGTACATGTCCGGCTGGTCCAGCGGCGGCAGGACGGGGGCGGGCTGTCCCGGGTGCGGCAGGAAGAGGGAGAGCGACTGGTCGCGGCCCCCGGCGGCGAAGCCCTTCAGGTCCTCACCGGTGAAGGTGACGCGGACCAGGGTCGGGCCGAGCCGCCGCGTCCGGTCGACCTGGAGGCTGAAGAACTGGAACGGGGCGGTCTCGGCGTTCGTCATGGGTCAGGACACCTTCTTGGCGTTCTCGAGGGCCTTGGCCAGGTCCTCCAGGAGCGGGGCGCACTTGGCGTACGAGTAGATCGGCTCGGTCACGCGGGGGATGACCTGGCCGGCCTTGACGGCGGGCAGCGCCGCCCAGGTGGGCTTCGCCTTCAGGGCCTCGGGCTGGAGCGCCGAGGTGCGGTTGTCGAGCATGATGATGTCCGCCTTGTACTTGTCGGCGTTCTCCCAGCTCAGACCCTCGAACCAGCCGGCCTGGTCCAGCTTGGTGGGCGTCACGATGTTGACGCCGAGCTCCTTGAAGAAGAGCGTGTCGGTCGGGCGGGCCGGGGTGGAGGCGTAGAAGAGGTCCGGGGCGCCGGAGCCGATGAGGACCTTGATGTCCTTCTTGCTCTGGGCGGCCTTGCGGACGCGCTCGGCGGCGGCCTCGAAGCGGGCCTTGTCGGCCTTGATCTGCGGGGTGTTCACGTCGGCGCCGAGCGAGGCGGCGAGGTCGGCGTGGCGCTGGATGACGGCCGGCATGGACTGGTCGGCGGCCCACAGGGCGACGCTCGGCGCGATCTTGGTGATCTTGTCCTTCTGCTCCGCCGGCACGTACCAGAGGTCGTTCTTCTCCCACATGTCCGTGACGAGGAGCTCGGGCTGGAGCTTGAGGTACTCCTCGATCTTGAACTCGCCCCAGACGTTGCCGATGACCTCGACCTTGTTGATGTCCAGGTCGCCGGCCTGGACGTCGGCCGTCACGGCGCCGGTCTTCGGGTCCTTGACGGTGGTCGGGCCGAAGACGCCCTTGACCTCGACGCCGAAGTCCTTGAGGGCGGCGGCCGTTCCGGTGAAGGCCACGATGTTCTTCGGGGTGGTCTTCGCCTCGACGACGGTGCCGCGGTCGTCGGTGAACTTCCACGGGCCGGCCTTCTCGGCGGCCTTGGCGGGCGCGTCGCCGGCCTTGCCGTCGCCGCCGCCGCAGGCGGTGAGGGTGGCGACGAGCCCGAGGGCGCCGCCGGCGGCGAGGAGGCCCCGGCGGGTGAGGAAGGTGGCTCGGGCGGTGCTGGGCATGGCGAAGTCGCTTTCGGTACGAGCCGGGGTCGGCCTGGGCTAGTCGAAGGTAGGTTAGCCTAACCTCATCAGGATCAACAGGGGTGGGGTCAGGGGCGTACGCGGGTCCGGAGGGGGCCCGCAGGGGGCCCGCAGGAGCCCCGGGCGCACGAAGAAGCCCGCCGCCCCGCATGGGGACGACGGGCTTCGGGAATGCGGGCCCGGGTCAGCCGGACAGGCCCAACTCCCGCGCGATCAGCATGCGCTGGACCTCGCTGGTGCCCTCGCCGATCTCCAGGATCTTCGAGTCGCGCCACATCCGCGCCACCGGGTACTCGTTCATGAAGCCGTAGCCGCCGTGGATCTGGGTCGCCTCGCGCGCGTTGTCCACCGCGACCGTCGAGGAGTACAGCTTCGCCAGCGCCGCCTCCTTCTTGAACGGCTCGCCCAGGACCAGCCGGGAGGCCGCGTCCCGCCAGCCGACCCGGGCCATGTGCGCCCGCATCTCCATGTCGGCGATCTTGAACTGGATGGCCTGGTTGTCGCCGATCGGGCGGCCGAAGGCGTGACGTTCCTTCGCGTACTTCACCGACTCGTCGACACAGCCCTGCGCCAGACCCGTCGCCAGCGCCGAGATCGCCACCCGGCCCTCGTCCAGGATGCGCAGGAACTGCGCGTAGCCGCGGCCCTCCTCGCCCAGCAGGTTCGCCGCCGGCACCCGCACGTCCTGGAAGGACAGCTCACGGGTGTCCGAGGAGTTCCAGCCGACCTTCGAGTACGGCGCCGCGACCGTGAAGCCGGGCGTGCCCGAGGGCACGATGATCGAGGAGATCAGCGGGCGGCCGTCCGCCTTCCGGCCGGTCACCGCGGTGACCGTGACCAGACCCGTGATGTCCGTACCGGAGTTGGTGATGAAGCACTTCGAGCCGTTGATGACCCAGTCGTCGCCGTCCCGGACGGCCGTCGTGCGCGTGCCGCCCGCGTCCGAGCCGGCGCCCGGCTCGGTCAGGCCGAACGCGCCGAGCACCTCGCCGGAGCACAGCTTCGGCAGCCACTCCCGCTTCTGCTCCTCGGTGCCGAAACGGAAGACCGGCATCGCGCCCAGCGAGACGCCCGCCTCCAGGGTGATCGCCACCGAGGAGTCCACCCGGGCGAGCTCCTCCAGGGCGATGCCCAGCGCCAGGTAGTCGCCGCCCATCCCGCCGTACTCCTCGGGGAAGGGCAGCCCGAACAGGCCCATGCGGCCCATCTCGCGGACGATCTCGTAGGGGAACTCGTGACGCTCGTAGAGGTCGCCGATCTTCGGGGCGACGACGTCGTGGGCGAACTCCTCGACAGTGCGGCGGAGTTGCTCGTGCTCTTCGGAGAGCCGGTGGTCGAGGGACATGCTCAGGACTCCTTGTGGGAGAGCGCGCGGACGGTACGGGACGGGCTCGGCCGGCCCAGTTGTTCGGCCATCCACCCGCTGGTGGCGGTGAGGGCGGCCAGGTCGACCCCGGTCTCGATGCCGAGGCCGTCGAGCATCCACACGAGGTCCTCGGTGGCCAGGTTGCCGGTCGCGCTCTTCGCGTACGGGCAGCCGCCGAGGCCGCCCGCGGAGGCGTCGACCGTGGTCACGCCGTGCCGGAGCGCGGCGAGCGTGTTGGACAGGGCCTGCCCGTAGGTGTCGTGGAAGTGCACGGCGATACGGGAGGTGGGCACCCCGGCCTCGTTCAGCGCCGACAGCAGCGCCTGGACGTGCCCCGGGGTGGCCACGCCGATCGTGTCGCCGAGGCTCAGCTCGTCGCAGCCCATGTCGGCGAGCGCCTTGGTGACCCGGACGACCTGCTCGATCGGCACGGCGCCCTCCCACGGGTCGCCGAAGCACATCGACAGATAGCCGCGGATCGTCAGGCCCTGCTCTATCGCCCGGGTCACCACCGGCTCGAACATGGCGAGGGCCTCGTCCACGGTCCGGTTCAGGTTGGCCTTGGCGAAGGACTCGGTGGCCGAGGCGAACACGGCGACGTGCCGGGCGCCCAGCGCGAGCGCCCGGTCCAGGCCGCGCTCGTTCGGCACCAGCACCGGCAGCCGCGCCGGGAGACCGGCGACCAGGGGGAACAGCTCCTCGGCGTCCGCCAGTTGGGGGACCCACTTGGGGTGCACGAAACTGGTCGCCTCGACGGTCGACAGACCCGCCGCCGCCAGCCGCCGCACGAACTCGGCCTTCACGGCGGTCGGCACGACCGTCTTCTCGTTCTGCAGCCCGTCCCGGGGCCCCACCTCGTGGATCCTGACCCGCGCCGGGAGCGCCGGATCGGACACGGTCATCGGCAGACCGCTCATGCCTCCTCCTTCTCCTCGCGCGGGGCGACGACGGCCAGGACCTGGTCCATGGCGACGGTCGTGCCGGGGGTGACGTCCAGCTCGGTGACGGTGCCGGCGTGCGGGGCGGAGATGACGTGCTCCATCTTCATCGCCTCGACGACCAGCAGGCTCTGCCCGGCCTCCACCTCGTCCCCGACGGCCACCTTCACGACCGTCACGGTGCCGGGCATCGGCGCGGCCAGCGTGTCGGCCCCGGCGTGCCGGGCGCCGGCGAGCGCGGCGGCGACGGGGTCGTGGTCCAGGACGTGCCAGGAGTCGCCGTCGCGGCCGAGCCAGCGGCCGTCCGGCGAGTCGGCCAGGGTGAACCGGTGGGTGACGCCGTCGAGGTACACGACGAGCTCCCCCACCCCGTCCCGTCCCGAGACCCTGCCGGGGGCGGGGGAGTCGCCGCCGAGCAGCAGCTCGGCGCTCGCGGCCGTGCCGCGGACGCCCACGCTCACCGGCTCGTGGCCGGGGACGCGGAAGTGGTGCGGGGTCCAGGCCGGGCTGCCGCCCAGACGCCAGCCGTCGACGACGCCGAACGGATCGACCCAGCCCCCGGCGGGCCCGGCGTCCGGGAAGTGCCGCAGCAGCGCCGCCGCCGCGTACACCTCGGCCGGGACCGTCGCGTCGACCAGCGACTCCGCGTCCCGCTCCACCAGACCCGTGTCCAGGTCGCCCGCGACCACGTCCGGGTGGGCGAGGAGGCGGCGCAGGAAGCCCGCGTTGGTGGGGACGCCGAGGGTAACCGTCTGCGCGAGGGCCGCGCGGAGCCGGCGCAGGGCCGTCGGACGGTCCGGCGCGTGCACGATGACCTTCGACAGCATCGGGTCGTACAGGGACGAGACCTCCGAGCCCTCGCTCAGCCCCGAGTCCGTACGCGCCCCTCCGCCCTGCGGCTCGTGCAGCGCCAGGACCGTGCCGCCCGAGGGCAGGAAGCCGCGGGCCGGGTCCTCGGCGCAGATCCGCGCCTCGATCGCCCAGCCGTCCAGGCGCACGTCCTCCTGCGCGAAGCCCAGCGGCTCGCCCGCCGCGACCCGCAGCTGCCACTCCACCAGGTCCAGGCCGGTGATCAGCTCGGTCACCGGGTGCTCGACCTGGAGGCGGGTGTTCATCTCCATGAAGCAGTACGCGGACGGGTCGCCGCCCGGCACGATGAACTCGACCGTGCCCGCGCCCACGTACCCGCAGGAGCGCGCCGCCTCGACCGCCGCCGCGCCCATCGACGCCCGCAGCTCCGGGGTGAGGAGGACCGAAGGTGCCTCCTCGATGATCTTCTGGTGGCGCCGCTGGAGCGAGCACTCGCGCTCGCCCAGGTGCACGACGTTTCCGTGCGCGTCCGCGAGGACCTGGATCTCGATGTGCCGCGGCCGGTCGATCCAGCGCTCCACGAGGAGCGTGTCGTCGCCGAACGAGGACCGGGCCTCGCGCCGCGCCGCCGCGATCTCCTCCTCCAGGACCGTCAGGTCCCGCACCAGCCGCATGCCCTTGCCGCCGCCGCCCGCGCTCGGCTTCAGCAGCACGGGCGCGCCCAGCTCGCGGGCGGCCTCGACGATGTCGGGGTCGGCGGCGCCCGGCACCACCGGGACGCCCGCCGCCTTCACGGTCTCCTTCGCCCGGATCTTGTCGCCCATCAGGGAGATCGCCGAGGCGGACGGGCCGATGAAGACCAGGCCCGCGTCCGCGCACGCCTGCGCGAACCCGGCGTTCTCCGCGAGGAATCCGTAGCCGGGGTGCACGGCCTGCGCGCCGGTGCGCCGGGCGGCGTCGAGCAGCGCCGGCACGGACAGGTACGACTCGGCGGCCGGCGGCGGACCGATCCGTACCGCCGTGTCCGCCTCCCGTACGTGCCGGGCGTCGGCGTCCGCGTCGCTGTACACGGCCACCGAGCGGACGCCCATCTCCCGCAGGGTGCGGATGACGCGGACGGCGATCTCGCCCCGGTTGGCCACGAGGACGGTGTCGAACATGTGCTGCATCTCCTGGGGGCCCCTCACATCCGGAAGACGCCGAACTGGGGGTCACCCAGGGGCGCGTTGGCACAGGCGGTCAGGGCGAGGCCGAGGACCTGCCGGGTCTCCATGGGGTCGATGACCCCGTCGTCCCAGAGCCGGGCGCTCGCGTAGTAGGCGCTGCCCTGCGTCTCGTACTGCTCGCGGATGGGGGCCTTGAACGCCTCTTCCTCGTCCGCGCTCCACGCGTCGCCGAGCTGGTCGCGCTTGACCGTCGCCAGGACGGACGCGGCCTGCTCGCCGCCCATCACGGAGATCTTGGCGTTCGGCCACATCCACAGGAAGCGCGGCGAGTACGCCCGGCCGCACATCGAGTAGTTGCCCGCGCCGAAGGATCCGCCGACGACCACCGTCAGCTTCGGCACCCGGGTGGTCGCCACCGCCGTCACCATCTTGGCGCCGTGCTTGGCGATGCCGCCGTGCTCGTACGCCTTGCCGACCATGAAGCCGGTGATGTTCTGCAGGAAGACCAGCGGGATCCCGCGCTGGTCGCACAGCTCGATGAAGTGCGCGCCCTTCTGGGCGGACTCGGCGAACAGGATGCCGTTGTTGGCGACGATGCCGACCGGGTGCCCGTGGATCCGGGCGAAGCCGGTGATCAGCGTCTGCCCGTACTCCGCCTTGAACTCCTGGAAGCGGGAGGCGTCCACGACCCGGGCGATCACCTCGCGCACGTCGTACGGCGTCCGCGAGTCGACCGGCACCGCCCCGTACAGCCCCGCCGGGTCGACCTTCGGCTCCTCGGCCGGCTCCACCGACCAGGGCAGCGGGCCGCGCTCGGGGAGGGTCGCGACGATGTTCCGGACGATCCGCAGCGCGTGCGCGTCGTCCTCCGCCAGGTGGTCGGTGACGCCGGAGATCCGCGAGTGCGTCTCGCCGCCGCCCAGCTCCTCCGCCGTCACGACCTCGCCGGTCGCCGCCTTCACCAGCGGGGGGCCGCCGAGGAAGATCGTGCCCTGGTTCCGGACGATCACGGCCTCGTCGCTCATCGCCGGGACGTACGCCCCGCCGGCCGTGCACGAGCCCATGACCGCCGCGATCTGCGGGATGCCCGCGCCCGACATCCGGGCCTGGTTGTAGAAGATCCGCCCGAAGTGCTCGCGGTCCGGGAAGACCTCGTCCTGCATCGGCAGGAAGGCGCCGCCCGAGTCGACCAGGTAGAGGCAGGGGAGACGATTCTCCAGCGCCACCTCCTGCGCCCGCAGGTGCTTCTTCACCGTCATCGGGTAGTACGTGCCGCCCTTGACGGTCGCGTCGTTGGCGACGATCACGCACTCCCGGCCGCTCACCCGGCCGATGCCCGCGATCACGCCGGCCGCGGGGGCCTGGTCGCCGTACATCCCGTTCGCCGCGAGCGGGGCCAGCTCCAGGAACGGCGAGCCCGGGTCGAGCAGCGTGTCCACGCGGTCCCGTGGCAGCAGCTTGCCGCGCGCGACGTGCCGGGCGCGGGACTTCTCCCCGCCGCCGAGCGCGGCGGCGGCCAGCTTGGCGCGGAGGGTCGCGGCCAGCTCGTGGTGGGCCGCCTCGTTGGCCTGCCAGGCCGGCGAGGCGGGGTCCGCCGCGCTCGTCAGCACAGGTGCCTGCTGCATCCGTCGAGCTCCCTTGCTCGGTTCACTCGTCCACTCGGTTAATGAGCGTTAACGTATGGGCTTCAGGTTAACGACCGCTAACGGGGTTGTCTAGAATCGAATCCATGACCACGACGCCGACTCCGACCGGACGGACCGACGCCCCGACGCGACGCCAGCAGATCCTCAAGGAAGCCGCCCGCCTCTTCGCCGAGCGCGGCTTCCACGGGGTGGGGGTGGACGAGATAGGGGCCGCCGTCGGCATCAGCGGGCCCGGGCTCTACCGCCACTTCCCCGGCAAGGACGCGATGCTCGCCGAACTGCTCGTCGGCATCAGCGAACGGCTCCTCGACGGCGGCCGGCTACGGGTCGCCGAGGCCGACGGCGACCCGCGCGTCCTGCTCGGCTCCCTCATCGACGGGCACATCGACTTCGCCCTCGACGACCGGCCGCTCATCACCCTCCACGACCGCGAGCTCGACCGGCTCAAGGACGAGGACCGCAAGCGGGTCCGGCAGCTCCAGCGCCAATACGTCGAACTGTGGGTCACCGTCGTCCGCGACCTGTACCCCGCCGCCGCCGAACCCGAGGCCCGCGCCTCCGTCCACGCCGTCTTCGGCCTCCTCAACTCGACCCCGCACCTGGGGGCGCCGCTGGGGCGGACCGGCATGGAGAACCTGCTGCGCAGCCTGGCCCACGGGGCCTTCGGGGCACTGGGGTCGACCGGGGGCTGAGCCCCGGGGCGACACCGCCGGGGTCCGCCTCCGGGGTCCGGACCCAACGGGCAGAATGGCCCCCATGCCGATACTCAGCCGCCCCGCCCTCGTCGAGCACCTCGTCCGGACCCGTATCGCGGGTGACGTCGCCACCCCGCGCGACAACAACCTCGCGCACTACCGCCGGCTGGCCAACGGCGACCGGCACTACTGGTTCGGCCTGGAGTTCGGCGACCGGTGGACCGACGAGCAGGACGTGCTCGCGGTCATGGCCGAGCGGTGCGGGGTCGT
The DNA here is from genome assembly GCF_040683955.1 of Streptomyces sp. NPDC093111. Classification (NCBI taxonomy): domain Bacteria; kingdom Bacillati; phylum Actinomycetota; class Actinomycetes; order Kitasatosporales; family Streptomycetaceae; genus Streptomyces; species Streptomyces sp. NPDC093111. The sequence goes on from NZ_JBFBNW010000002.1 coordinate 234,285, forward strand.
CGACGACCCCGCGCACCGGGCCGGGCAGGACACCATCGACCCCGAGCTGACCGTCGGCGCCCTGGACCGCATGGCGGCCCGGCTCGCCAAGGCCGCCGCCGGCAAGGAGCGGGTGCTGTTCGCCACCGGGCACCCCGGCGCGCTGATCGACGCGCACAGCCGGGTCGCCGCCGCGCTGCGGGCCCGGGGCTGCGACATCGTGCGGATCCCCGGCGGGCTGACCGCCGACGAGGGGTACGTCGTGCAGTTCGCCGACGTCGCCGTCTTCGAGCGGGGCGCCAGCCTGTGGCACACGCACTCCCCGGAGCCCATGAACGCCATCCTGGACGGGCTGGCGGCGGCCGGCGAGGCCGCGCCCGATCTCGTCGTCGCCGACCACGGGTGGGCGGGGCGGGCGGCCCAGCGGGGCGTCGACTCGGTGGGGTACGCGGACTGCAACGACCCGGCGCTGTTCCTCGCGGAGGCGGAGGGGACCATGCAGGTCACCGTGCCGCTGGACGACCACGTGGTGGATCCCCGGTTCTACGAGCCGTTGACGGCGTATCTGCTGGACGCGGCCGGGTTGGGCGGCTGACCCGTCGTTCCACGGGGGCCGGAACCTCCGCGGGGGTAGGGGTGTCCGGACTGCGACCTTCACTTCGCTTCGCTCGTTACGGGCGCCGCCACGTCCGGACACCCCTACCCCCGCTCCGGCTCCGGCCCCCTCGCGTCCGCCTGCCGGGCGCGGCCCGGGGTCGGGTCCAGGTAGACGCGGCGGATGGCCGGGAAGCGGGTGCGGAGGCGGGCTTCTGCCGTTTCGCAGGCCTGTTCGACCTGTGCCGCCGTCGACATGTCCCTGAAGTCGACCTTCGCCGCCACCATCACCTCGTCCGGGCCCTGGATCAGCGTCGTCAGGTCCAGGACGCCGACCACGTGGTCCAGGGCGAGGAGTTCCTCGCGGACGGCCTGCCGCATGCTGTGGGGGAGCGGGCGGCCGATGAGGAGCTCCGCGTTGGAGCGGCCCAGGACCCAGGCCACGTAGACGAGGAGGAGGCCGATGAGGATCGACGCCACCCCGTCCCAGACGCTGTCCCCGGTGATCTCGACGCCCAGCAGGCCGCCGGCCGCCAGCATCAGGCCCGCCAGGGCCGCCGAGTCCTCCATCACCACCGCTTTGACCGTGGTGTCGGGGGTCAGGCGGAGGTAGCGGCTGAAGGGGGCCTTCATGCGGTCCGCCTCGGCGCGGACCTGCTTGACGGCCGTGCGGAGGCTGAAGCCCTCCAGGAGGAAGGCGACGCCCAGGACGATGTACGAGATCAGCGGGTCGCCCAGTTCCTCGCCCTCCACGAGGGTGTGGATGCCGTCGTAGAGGGAGAAGACCGCGCCGCCCACGAAGGTGGCCACCGCGGCCAGCATCGCCCAGACGTAGCGCTCGTTCGCGTAGCCCAGGGGGTGGTCCTCGTCGGCCGGCTTCTCGCTGCGCTTGAGGGCCGTGAGCAGCATGAACTCGGTGACCGTGTCGGCGAAGGAGTGGGCGGCCTCCGAGAGCATCGCGCTGGATCCGCTGATCACGCCCGCCACGGCCTTGGCGGCGGCGATGCCCAGGTTGGCCATCGCCGCCACGATCACTGTGAAGGTGCTCTCGCCGTTCTCCGCCATGATCGGACGGTATGTCCGGTCATCGGCGCGGGACGCGTACGACACCCTCCTGGATGACCGAGATCGCCAGCCGGCCGTCCTGGGTGAAGATCCGTGCCTGGCCGAGGCCGCGTCCGCCCGAGGCGGTCGGCGACTCCTGGTCGTACAGGAGCCACTCGTCGGCCCGGAAGGGGCGGTGGAACCACATGGCGTGGTCCAGCGACGCCCCGACCACGTCGCCCACCGCCCAGCCGCCCCGGCCGTGGGCCAGGAGGATCGAGTCCAGGAGCGTCATGTCCGAGACGTAGGTCGCCAGGGCGATGTGGAGGAGGGGGTCGTCCGCGAGTTTGCCGTTGGTGCGGAACCAGACCTGGGACCGGGGCTCGCGCGGCTGTCCCACGGTGCCCCACGGGGGGACCTCGGCGTAGCGGAGGTCCACGGCGGCGCGGGCCTCGACGAGGCGGTCCGCGACCTCACGGGGGAGGTGGCGGGGGAGCATCTCGGCCGGGGTCGGCAGGGACTCCGGGTCCGGGGCGGGCGGCATGTCCGCCTGGTGGTCCAGGCCCTCCTCGTACGTCTGGAACGACGCGGAGAGGTGGAAGATCGGCTGCCCGTGCTGGACGGCCACCACCCGGCGGGTGGTGAAGGAGCGCCCGTCGCGGATGCGGTCGACCGTGTAGACGATCGGGGCGCCCGGGTCACCGGCGCGCAGGAAGTACGCGTGGAGCGAGTGGGCGAGACGGTCCTCGGGGACCGTGCGCCCGGCCGCCACCAGCGCCTGGGCGGCCACCTGGCCGCCGAAGACGCGGGGGACGATGGAGGGGCGGGACTCGCCCCGGAAGATGTCCCGCTCGATCCGCTCCAGGTCGAGCAGATCGAGCAGGTCATCCAGTGCCGTGTGCGCTTCGGGCACTTACAGGCCCATCGACTTGGCGATGATCGACTTCATGATCTCGCTGGTGCCGCCGTAGATGCGGTTGACGCGGTTGTCGGCGTACAGGCGGGCGATCGGGTACTCGTTCATGTAGCCGTAGCCGCCGTGCAGCTGGAGGCAGCGGTCGATGACGCGGTGCGCGACCTCGGTGCAGAACAGCTTGGCGCTGGCGGCCTCGGCGGGGGACAGCTCGCCCGCGTCCAGGGCCTCCAGGGCGCGGTCGGCGACGGCCTCGGCGGCGTCGACCTCGGCCTGGCAGGCGGCCAGCTCGAACTTGGTGTTCTGGAAGGAGGCCACCGTCTTGCCGAAGACCGTGCGGTCCGTGACGTACTGCTGCGCGAAGCGGACCGCGGCCTTGGCCTGGGCGTAGGCGCCGAAGGCGATGCCCCAGCGCTCGGAGGCCAGGTTGTGGCCGAGGTAGTAGAAGCCCTTGCCCTCCTCGCCGAGCAGGTCCTCGACCGGGACCTTCACGTCGACGAAGGCCAGCTCGGCGGTGTCGGAGGTGCGCAGGCCCAGCTTGTCCAGCTTGCGGCCGATGGAGTAGCCCTCGGACTTGGTGTCGACGGCGAAGAGGGAGATACCGAAGCGGCGGTCCTCGGCCGACGGGGCGGAGGTGCGGGCGCAGACGATCACGCGGTCGGCGTGGACGCCGCCGGTGATGAAGGTCTTGGCGCCGTTGAGGACGTAGTGGGTGCCGTCCTCGGAGAGCTTGGCGGTGGTCTTCATGCCCGCGACGTCGGAGCCGGTGCCCGGCTCGGTCATGGCGAGCGCCCACATCTCCTCGCCGGTGACGAACTTCGGCAGGTAGCGCTTCTTCTGCTCGTCGGTGGAGAGCATCTTGATGTACGGGAGGGCGAGCAGCACGTGCACGCCGGAGCCGCCGAACTGCACGCCGGCGCGGGAGGTCTCCTCGTAGAGGACGGCCTCGAACTTGTGGGTGTCCAGGCCGGCGCCGCCGAACTCCTCGGGCACGTTGATGCCGAAGATGCCGAGCTCGCCCAGCTTGTCGTAGAAGTCGCGGGGTGCCTGGCCGGCCTGGAACCACTCGTCGTAGACCGGGACGACCTCGGCCTCGATGAAGGCGCGGATGGTCTCCCGGAACGCCTCGTGGTCCTCGTTGAATACGGTACGGCGCACGGTGCGTCTCCTCCGGTGTGCGGGCGGCCAGCTGTCTAAGCGCTTGCTCAGTCTGTCTCCCTCGAAGTTACCCAGCGGTCACCCGGCCTGTCCAGACTCTGGGTCTGTGATCCAGGCCCGGGCCGTGGAGTCGTACACGTGGAGCCGTCCCTTCGTTCCGCTGGTCCGGAAGGGGCGCCCGTTCTCGTCCCCGATCCGGACCGTGCCCCGGCGGCCCTCCGAGCTCCACTCCAGCTCCAGGTACCAGCGGCAGTCGCAGGCCGCCGCCCCCGCCGAGACCAGCAGCTCCTCCGGCTCCGTGGCGCTGACCGCGTACGGGAAGGAGACCGCCGGGATCGTCCTGCCCTCCTGCCCGGACGCGTCGTAGCCGGCCACCGGCCGCGCCACCGGTCGCGGCCGGTCCAGGTCGATCGTGAGGAGGCGTGGCGTGACCGCCCCGCCGCAGCCCCCGTCCATCCGGTACGCCGCCCACGGCAGCGCCGCGCCCCGCTCCACCACCCGCACGTGCAGCGCCTGGAGCACCACCGCCGCCGCGCCCTTGCCCTGCACCGACACCCGCACCAGCGTCTCCCCGCCGTCCACCGCCCGCCGCGCCGCCGCCCAGCCCCGCGCGTCGGCCGCCTCCGGCGGGGGAGGAGGCGTCCGCTCCACGAGATAGGTGTGCCCGCACCCGTTCTTCCAGAGGTGCGAGGCGGCCGTCCACGTCAGCGGCGCCGGGGGTTCGGCGGGCCGCTCCCTGGTCCTTCCGGGCAGGAGTACGGCTCCGAGGGTCACCGTCACGGCGACCGCCAGCGTCCCGGCGATCACGCCCGCCCGGCCCCATCGGCGCCTCCGCCGCTCGGACGGGAGGGTGGGGGCGGGGGTGGGCTCGGGGGTCGGCTCGGGCTCGGGGGTCGGCTCAGGCTCGGGGGTCGGTGGGCGGCGGGTGGTGTCCGCGTGGGTCCATGCCCGTTCCAGGGTCCGCCGTTCCTGCTCGTCCGCTCCGCACAGCACGGCGAGGCGGTCGACCACGGCGAACTCCTCCGGGACCGTCGCGCCCGAGCAGTAGCGGTGGAGGGTGGAAGCGCTGACGCTCAGGCGGCGGCCCAGCGCCTCGTAGCTCCTGCCGTCCCGCGCCTTCAGCGCGCGCACGAGCCGCGCGAACTCCTCGACGGCGGCGTCCTTCGGCATCCCATCCCCCTCGGCTCCTCGTCCCACCCCTCACGTTCTTGCACGTCAGCGGGGGTGGAATGGTTCCGGGACGGGGGACTGGGCCGGCGCCGTTGTGGGGTGGGGAGTGGCTGGTCGACGCTGGTGGAGCATCGAACGAAACGCCGAACGAACGACCCGACGGGGGACCCACCAGCATGAACAAGTTCCGTACCGCACTCGCTGCCGCCCTGGGCCTCGCGGCCCTCGCCTCGGCCCCGGCGCAGGCCGCCGCCCAGCCCGCTTTCCTCGCCGCCGCCCAGATGCCGGCCTCGTCGACGCCGTGGACCGCCACCCAGGTCTTCACCGGCGTCCCGGAGAACGGCGGCGCCCTCTGCGCCCCGTACAAGATCCCGGCGCAGAACAGCCGCTACCGCGAGTTCCGCACCGAGCTCGACACCAACGGCGTCCAGATCACCACCGTCGCCCGCACCGAGGCCGACGCCGTGAAGCTCGTCGACACCCTCCGTTCCTCGCTCGCGGGTTGCGGGCCGCTGCTTGAGCGGCAGAACCCCGGCCTGAAGGCCGTCAGCGCCTTCCACGGCAAGCTCGGCGTCGAGGAGGGCGCCTGGGTGTACAGCCTCGACACCGCCGACCCGCAGGTCGGCAACACCGACATCCACCTGTTCGCGGTGGGGCGTGACGGCAGGACGGTCACCTTCGTCCGGTGGGGGCAGATGGGCGACCTGAAGGATGCCCCGCTGGCCGCCTTCCGGAAGACGACCACGACGGCCGTCAACAAGCTCTGGTGAACCCCGGGCTCACCTGAGCGCGAACCACAGCTCCATCCGTACGTCTGGATCGTCCAGGTCCCTGCCGAGCAGGGTCGCGCAGCGGGCGATCCGCTGGCGGACCGTGTTGCGGTGGATGTCCGTCGCCGCCGCCGTCCGGTCCCAGCTGCCGTGCAGCGACAGCCAGGTGCGCAGGGTCTCGGCGAGGGGCTCGGTGAGCGGGGCGAGCAGTTCGCGGGCGTACGCGGCGGCCTCGTCCTCGTCGACCAGTCCGGCCAGGCCGGACGCCCGGTGGCGGACCAGGGGGGTCCTGGTGGCTTCCGCCCGGCGCAGGGCGCGGGCCGCCTGGGCGTCGGCGGCGGCGAGGGCGTCGGGCTCGGCGGGGGCGCTGGCGCCCAGGGTCCAGCCGGGCTGGGCGGTGAGGGGGGTGGAGGTGGGGAGGACCAGGCGGACGGGGGTCGCGTGGTCCGGCGGGGTCCGGGGGCTCCGCGGGGGTAGGGGTGTCCGGACTGCGACCTTCACTTCGCTGCGCTCGTTACGGGCGCCGCCACGTCCGGACACCCCTACCCCCGCTCCGCCCCCGGACCCCTCCCCGCCGTCGTCGGGTGCGGTGCCCGGGTCCAGCAGGGCCGTGCCCAGGGCGGCGGCCAGGCTCGCCGCCGCGAACGGGGTGCCGTCGCCGCCCCGCGCGTGGACCACAGTCCAGGGGCCCGGGCCGAGCGCGTCCGCCGGGGAGGCGCCCAGGAGCAGGCGGACCAGGGCCGTGTCGCGGGGCGTCACGTCGGCCGCCCGGTGCGGGGCCGTGAGGAGGGAGAGGAGGACGACCGCGACGCCCGCGATGGTGTGGTCGCCCGGTTCGCGGGTCTCCGTCGCCACGCCCAGGGTCAGGCCCTCGCCGCCGCCCAGCGCGTACGCCGCGAGGCGCAGCCCGCCCCCGTCGCCGCTCGCCGTGGCCGGGCCGCCGGGGCGGGGACCCAGCACACCGGCCAGCTCCGTGAGCGCCCGGGCCGCCTCGGCCGGGATCGCGCGGCCGGCCGCCGTCGGTTCCGTACCGTCCGGCCCGAAGAGCACCGCCCGCCCGCCGAGCCGCGCGGCGAGCGCGCCCAGCACCGCCGGGACCGGGGCCGGCCGGGCGGCGGCCGCGGCTAGCGACTGCTGGGCCTCGCTCACCCGGCGCAGCTCGTGCAGCCGGGCCTCCGCCATCAGACGCCACAGGGCCCGCGCGACCGCGGTGAACGGGGTCCGCGGCGGCACTTCGAGCAGCGGCAGGCCGTGCCGCTCGCATGCCTCGACGAGCGCCGCCGGCACCGTGTCGTACACCGGTGTCACGCCGAAGCCGAGCGCCGCCGCCCCCGCCGCCACGACCCGCGCCACGTAGTGGGCGGGGTCCGTCAGCTGCACGCCCGCCGTCATGAGCAGCTCGCCGCCCAGCAGGTACGGGTACGGGTCGGCCATCTCGGAGGTGTGCACCCAGTGCAGCGAGACGTCCCGGGGGCCCGCGAGCAGCCGCAGGCCGAGTTCGGTGCGGGCGAGCAGCGCGGCCAGCGGGACGGGCGGCGCGGGCGGGGTGGAGGCGGGCTCCGGTGCGGGCATGGGAGTGGACCCTTCGTACATCCGCCGGGTGAGCAGTGGAGGAAACGTACACTTCAGCGTCGCATTCCGGCCACCTACTGTCGTGCCATCCGGAGGCCGCGGGTACGGGCGGATGTCCCCGCGACCAGCCTCCGGTCACTTCCCCTGCACGACACGCCACCGAGGTGAACGAAGGAGGGCCCGCATGGCCGTCGACTACACAGTGATCGTCCTGTATCTGGCCGGCATGCTCGCGATGGGCTGGTGGGGCATGCGCCGCGCCAAGTCCAAGAGCGAGTTCCTGGTCGCGGGCCGTCGCCTCGGGCCCTGGATGTACTCCGGCACCATGGCCGCGATCGTCCTCGGCGGCGCCTCCACCATCGGTGGCGTCGGCCTCGGCTACAAGTACGGGCTCTCCGGCGCCTGGATGGTCTTCACCATCGGGCTCGGGCTGCTCGCCCTGTCCGTGTTCTTCTCCGCGCGGATCGCGCGCCTGAAGGTCTACACCGTCTCCGAGATGCTCGACCTGCGTTACGGCGGCAGGGCGGGTGTGATCTCGGGTGTGGTGATGTGGGCTTACACGTTGATGCTCGCCGTTACCTCGACCATCGCCTACGCGACCATCTTCGACGTTCTCTTCGATCTGCCCCGCACGCTCGCGATCGTCCTCGGCGGCACCATCGTCGTCGCCTACTCGACGCTCGGCGGCATGTGGTCCATCACCATCACCGACATGGTGCAGTTCGTCGTGAAGACCATCGGCGTGCTGCTCCTGCTGCTGCCGATCGCCGTCGTCAAGGCGGGCGGCTTCGCCGAGATGAAGGCCGCGCTGCCCACCTCGTACTTCGAGCCCCTCGGTATCGGCGGCGAGACGATCTTCACCTACGTGCTGATCTACACCTTCGGCATGCTGATCGGCCAGGACATCTGGCAGCGGGTCTTCACCGCCCGCACCGACAAGGTCGCCAAGTGGGGCGGCACCGTCGCCGGCACCTACTGTCTGGTGTACGCGCTGGCCGGCGCCGTCATCGGCACCGCCGCCAAGGTCATGTACCCCACGCTGCCCAGCGCCGACGACGCCTTCGCCACCATCGTCAAGGACGAGCTGCCGATGGGCGTGCGGGGCCTGGTCCTCGCCGCCGCGCTCGCCGCCGTGATGTCCACCTCCTCCGGCGCCCTCATCGCCTGCGCCACCGTCGCCAACAACGACATCTGGTCACGTCTGCGCGGCGCCGTGGCGAGGAAGGACGAGGGTGAGCACGACGAGGTGAAGGGGAACCGGTTCTTCATCCTGATCATGGGCGTCGCCGTCATCGGCATCGCCATCGCCCTCAACGACGTCGTCCAGGCCCTCACCGTCGCCTACAACCTGCTGGTCGCCGGGCTGCTCGTGCCGATCCTCGGCGGGCTCCTCTGGCGCCGCGGCACCGCCCAGGGCGCGCTCGCCGCGGTCGGCGTCGGCGGCCTGGCCGTGATCGGCCTGATGTGGACTTACGGAATCTTGGCAAATGAGCCTGTTTACTATGGTTTGTTGGCCTCGTTCGCTGTCTATGTGATCGTTTCCCTGGCGACCCGCCCGACGGACGCCGCCGTGCTCGCGAACTGGCGCGCCCGGCTGGCGGGCCAGGACACCCCCGCCGAGCCCGACCCCTCGGTCCCGGCACCCGCGACCGCCTGACGGCGGCCGCACCGCAGACGTCCGGGCGGCCCCGAGACCCGGGGCCGCCCGGAACCACCGATACACCCCAGGAGGACCCGACCATGAGCAGCAGCGACCAGAACGCCTTCCGCGGCCCGACCGACTCGTCCCGCATCCCGCGGTACGCCGGTCCCGCGACGTTCGCCCGGCTGCCGCGGCTCGACGAGGTCGGCACCACCGACGTCGCCGTGGTCGGCATCCCCTTCGACAGCGGCGTCTCCTACCGCCCCGGCGCCCGCTTCGGCGGCAACGCCATCCGCGAGGCCTCCCGCCTGCTGCGCCCCTACAACCCGGCGCAGGACGCCTCCCCGTTCGCGCTGGCCCAGGTCGCCGACGCCGGTGACATCGCGGCCAACCCGTTCAACATCAACGAGGCCGTCGAGACCATCGAGGCCGCCGCCGACGACCTGCTCGCCACCGGCGCCCGCATGATGACCCTGGGCGGCGACCACACCGTCGCGCTGCCGCTGCTGCGCTCGGTCGCCAAGAAGCACGGCCCCGTCGCCCTGCTCCACTTCGACGCCCACCTCGACACCTGGGACACCTACTTCGGCGCCGAGTACACCCACGGCACCCCGTTCCGCCGGGCCGTCGAGGAGGGCATCCTCGACACCTCCGCCCTCTCCCACGTCGGCACCCGCGGCCCGCTGTACGGCAAGCAGGACCTCACCGACGACGAGAAGATGGGCTTCGGCATCGTCACCTCGGCGGACATCTACCGCCGCGGCGCCGACGAGGTCGCCGACCAGCTCCGCCAGCGCATCGGCGACCGCCCGCTGTACATCTCCATCGACATCGACTGCCTCGACCCGGCCCACGCCCCCGGCACCGGCACCCCCGAGGCCGGCGGCATGACCTCCCGCGAGCTCCTGGAGATCCTGCGCGGCCTGTCCTCCTGCAACCTGGTCTCCGCCGACGTCGTCGAGGTCGCCCCCGCGTACGACCACGCCGAGATCACCGCCGTCGCCGCCTCCCACACGGCGTACGAGCTGACCACGATCATGTCCCGCCAGATCGCCGCGAGCCGGACCGCCCAGTAACCTCCGGAGCCGCCCCCGTCGGCGGGGGCGGGCCGCCGCCCCCGCCGGGCCGCCGACCGCCGCCGTCGCCGGGTTGTGCCCACCGGGCCGCACCCGACCACCGAGCCACGCCAAGGGACCTCCATGACCCACGACCACGACCTGGTCCTGCGCCCCACCGCCGCCCAGACCGAGGCCGCCCTCAACCCGCCCAAGGGCCGCAACGGCGGCGACCTCGTCGTCGAGACCCTGGCCGGCCTCGGCGCCACCACCGTCTTCGGCCTCCCCGGCCAGCACGCCCTCGGCATGTTCGACGCCCTGCGCCGCTCCTCGCTGCGCTACGTCGGCCTGCGCGTCGAGAACAACGCGGGCTTCGCCGCCGACGCGTACGGGCGGGTCACCGGCGAGGCGGCCCCGCTGCTGCTCTCCACCGGGCCCGGCGCCCTGATGTCGCTCGCCGCCCTCCAGGAGGCGGCGGCCGCCTCCGCGCCGGTGCTCGCCATCGGCAGCCAGGTCCCGGTGGCCGGGCTCGGCGGCGGCCGGCACGGCTACCTCCACGAGCTGCGCGACCAGCAGGCGTCCTTCCGGGACGTCGTGAAGTCCGTGCACACGGTCCGCACGCAGTCCCAGATCCCGTCCGCCCTCGCCGCCGCGTGGGAGTCGGCGCTCACCGCCCCGCACGGGCCGGTGTGGGTGGAGATCCCGCAGGACGTCCTCCTCGCGGAGACCACCCTGCCGGTCGTCACCGCGATGGACGCCACGCCCGAGGAGGTCGTCCCGCGCCCCGAGCTGACGGCGGTCGCGGCCGACCTGCTGGCCCGGGCCGAGCGGCCCGCCGTCATCGCGGGCGGCGGGGTCGTCCGCGCCGACGCCTCCGGCAAACTGCTCGCCCTCGCGGAGCGCCTGAACGCCCCCGTGGTCACCACCTTCGGCGGCAAGGGCGCCTTCCCCTGGGAACACCCGCTGTCGCTCCAGTCCTGGCTGGAGGACCGGCACACCACCGACTTCCTGGAGGACGCCGACGTCCTCCTCGTGGTCGGCTCCGGCCTCGGCGAGCTGTCCTCGAACTACCACACCTTCGCCCCGCGCGGCCGGGTGATCCAGATCGAGGCCGACCCCGGGAAGCTGGAGTCCAACCACCCGGCCCTCGGCATCCACGCCGACGCCCGGCTCGCCCTCCAGGCCCTCCTGGAGACGGTGCCCGAGCGGCCCGACCCGACGGCGCCCGAGCGGGTGCGCACGGTCCTCGCGAAGGTCCGCGACCGGCTCGACGCCCAGGACCTGGGCCTGGAGCGGCGCATCGTGGACGCCGTCCGGGCGGCGCTGCCGGACGCGGCGCCCAGCTTCTGGGACATGACGATCCTGGCCTACTGGGCCTGGTCCGCCTTCGACGCCCGCCGCCCCAACACCATGCACTCCGCCCAGGGCGCCGGCGGCCTCGGCTACGGCTTCCCGGCGGCGCTCGGCGCCGCCGCCGCCGACCCGACCCGGCCGGTGCTCGCGGTCTCGGGCGACGGCGGCGCGATGTACTCGATCGCGGAGCTGGCCACCGCGAAGCAGTACGGCTTCGACGTCACCTGGCTGATCGTCGACGACGGCGGCTACGGCATCCTGCGCGAGTACATGACGGACGCGTTCGGCGAGGCCACCGCGACCGAGCTGGCCCGCCCGGACTTCGTCGCCCTCGCCGGATCCTTCGGCGTCCCGGCCACGCTGACCTCCCCGGACACCCTCACCGAGGACCTCGCGGCGGCCCTGAGGACGCCGGGGCCCTCCGTGGTGGTCCTGCCGGCCCTGCTGCGCATGTTCGAGCCGACGCACCTGTAGGCGGCCCCGTCGCGGGCGGCGGCCCGGCCCGCCCGCTTTGTTGCGGCGGGATGAAATCGCACGTCGCCCGCGTTGGCCCTTCCGGTAGACCAGCACGGACGGGAGGCGCCACGTGGCGGCGGTGGGGCAGGAACAGGCGGGGAAACGGGGCTGGGCGCGCCGGCTCGCCGGGTACGCGTGGCGGTACAAGGCGAACGTCGTGCTCGCGCTGGGGTCCTCCCTGGCCGGCATGGCCGTGCTCGCGCTCGTCCCCCTGATCACCAAGGTGGTCATCGACGACGTCATCGGCGCGAAGACCGGATCCCTGGGCCTGTGGACCGGTCTGCTCGTCGCCTCGGCCGTGGTCGTCTACGGCCTCACCTACGTGCGCCGCTACTACGGCGGCCGGCTCGCGCTCGACGTCCAGCACGATCTGCGCACCGAGATGTTCGGGACCATCACCCGGCTCGACGGGCGCCGCCAGGACGAGCTGTCCACCGGGCAGGTCGTCGGCCGCGCCACCAGCGACCTCCAGCTCATCCAGGGCCTGCTCTTCATGCTCCCGATGACCATCGGGAACGTCCTGCTGTTCCTCATATCGCTCGCCGTGATGGCGGTGCTCTCGCTGCCCCTGACCCTGGTCGCCCTCGCCGTCGCCCCCGCCCTGTGGTGGATAGCCCGCCGCAGCCGCAGCCGCCTCCACCCCGCCACCTGGTACGCGCAGGCGCAGGCCGCGACGGTCGCCGGCGTCGTCGACGGGGCCGTCACCGGCGTCCGGGTCGTGAAGGGCTTCGGGCAGGAGGACCAGGAGACCGGCAAGATCCGCGAGGCCGGACGCAGGCTGTTCGCCGGCCGGCTCCGCACCGTCCGGCTCAACGCGAAGTACACCCCCGCCCTCCAGGCCGTCCCCGCCCTCGGCCAGGTCGCCGTGCTCGCCCTCGGCGGCTGGCTGGCCTACAAGGGCCAGATCACCCTCGGCACCTTCGTCGCCTTCTCCTCGTACCTCGCCTCGCTCGTCGGCCCGGTCCGCATGCTCGCCATGGTGCTCACCGTCGGCCAGCAGGCCCGCGCCGGCGTCGAGCGGGTCCTGGAGCTCATCGACACCGAGCCGAGCCTGCGGGACGGCACCAAGGAGCTCCCGGCCGACGCGCCCGCCAGCGTCGAGTTCGACGACGTCTCCTTCGCGTACGAAGGCGCCAACGGCAAGGTCAGCCCCGTCCTGGAGGGCTTCTCGCTGGAGATCCGGCCCGGCGAGACCGTCGCCGTCGTCGGCGCCTCCGGCTCCGGCAAGTCCACCGTCTCGCTGCTGCTGCCCCGCTTCTACGACGTGACGCACGGCGCCGTCCTCGTCGGCGGCCTCGACGTCCGCGAACTCACCCTCGACTCGCTGCGCGCCGCCGTCGGCCTGGTCCCCGAGGACAGCTTCCTGTTCTCCGACACGGTCCGCGCCAACATCGCGTACGGCGCGCCCGACGCCACCCAGGAGCAGATCGAGACGGCCGCCCGCGCCGCCCAGGCGGACCGTTTCATCGCCGAGCTGCCCAAGGGCTACGACACCAAGGTCGGCGAGCACGGCCTCACCCTCTCCGGCGGCCAGCGCCAGCGCCTCGCCCTGGCCCGCGCGATCCTCACCGACCCCCGGCTGCTCCTCCTCGACGACGCCACCTCCGCCGTCGACGCCAAGGTCGAGCACGAGATCCACGAGGCCCTGCGGTCCGTCATGGCGGGCCGCACCACCCTGCTCATCGCCCACCGCCGCTCCACCCTCGGCCTCGCCGACCGGATCGCCGTCCTCGACGAGGGCCGGCTCGCCGACATCGGCACCCACGAGGAGCTGGAGGAGCGCTCCGCGCTCTACCGGCGCCTGCTCACCGACCCCGACGAACTGGGCGCCGTCTCACCCGGGCACACCCTGCCCGCCGCCGTCCCGGAGGACCGCACGCTGCGGGCCGAGCTGGACGCCGAGTTCGACGCCGAGCGGGGCATCACGCCCACCCTGTGGGTGCGCGAGGAGACCGACGACCGGGAGAGCGCCGCCCCCGGCGCGACCCCCGAGCTGCTGGCCGCCGTCGAGGCCCTGCCGCCCGCCTCCGACACCCCCGACATCGACGAGGCCCGCGCCGTCTCCCCCGAGGAGTCGTACGGCCTGCGGCGCCTGCTGCGCGGTTTCGGCGCGCCCCTGATGATCAGCCTCGGCCTGGTCGCCCTCGACGCGGGCGCCGGCCTGCTGCTGCCGGTGCTCATCCGGCACGGCATCGACAAGGGCGTCAACGAGCTCGCCATCGGCGCCGTCTGGGCGGCCTCCGCGCTCGCCCTGCTGACCGTCCTCGTCCAGTGGGTCGCGCAGACCGCCGAGACCCGCATGACCGGCCGCACCGGCGAGCGGATCCTGTACGCGCTGCGGCTGAAGATCTTCGCCCAGCTCCAGCGGCTCGGCCTCGACTACTACGAGCGCGAGCTCACCGGCCGGATCATGACCCGGATGACCACGGACGTCGACGCCCTGTCGACCTTCCTCCAGACCGGCCTGGTCACCGCCTTCGTCTCCGTCGTCACCTTCTTCGGCATCATGGGCGCCCTGCTCGTCCTCGACGTCGAACTCGCGCTGGTCGTCTTCGCGACCCTGCCGGTGCTCGCCGTCGCCACCTACTACTTCCGCCGCGCCAGCGTGAAGGCGTACGAGCTGGCCCGCGAGCGGATCAGCGGGGTCAACGCCGACCTCCAGGAGTCGGTCGCCGGGCTGCGGATCGTGCAGGCCTTCCGGCGCGAGCGGGCCGGCGCCGAGCGCTTCGCGGCCCGCAGCGAGGAGTACCGCGAGGCCCGGGTGCACGGCCAGTGGCTGATCTCGGTCTACTTCCCGTTCGTCACCCTGCTCTCCTCGGTGGCCGCCGCCGCCGTCCTGATCGTCGGGGCGAACCGGATCGAGGCCGGGTCCCTGACCACCGGCGCCCTGGTCGCCTACCTGCTCTACATCGACCTGTTCTTCGCGCCCGTGCAGCAGCTCTCCCAGGTCTTCGACGGCTACCAGCAGGCCGCCGTCTCGCTGAAGCGGATGCAGGAACTGCTCCAGGAGCCGACCTCCACCGCCGCCGCGCCCGCCCCGCTCGACGTGCTGTCGCTGCGCGGGGAGATCGCCTTCGAGGACGTGTCCTTCGCCTACGGGGCGGAGGAGGAGGCCCTCACCGGCATCGACCTGCGGATACCGGCCGGCCAGACGGTCGCCTTCGTCGGCGAGACCGGCGCGGGCAAGTCCACGCTGGTCAAACTGGTCGCCCGCTTCTACGACCCGACGGGCGGCCGGGTCACCGCCGACGGCACCGACCTGCGCGAGCTCGACCTCACCGCGTACCGGCACCGGCTCGGTGTCGTGCCGCAGGAGGCGTACCTGTTCGCCGGAACGGTCCGCGACGCCATCGCGTACGGCCGCCCGGACGCCACCGACGCCCAGGTGGAGGCGGCGGCCCGCGCGGTCGGCGCCCACGACATGATCGCCACGCTCGACGGCGGCTACCTCCACGAGGTCGCCGAGCGTGGCCGCAACCTGTCGGCGGGCCAGCGCCAGCTGATCGCCCTGGCCCGCGCCGAGCTGGTCGACCCCGACGTGCTGCTCCTCGACGAGGCCACCGCCGCCCTGGACCTCGCCACCGAGGCGCAGGTCAACGCGGCCACCGACCGCCTGGCCGGCCGCCGGACCACCCTCGTGGTCGCCCACCGGCTCACCACGGCGGCCCGCGCCGACCGGGTGATCGTGATGGACCACGGCCGGGTCGCCGAGGACGGCACCCACGAGGAGCTGCTGGCCCTCGACGGGGTGTACGCCGCACTGTGGCGCACCTTCATCGGCGAGGACACCGAGCCCGCCGAGGGCACGGACGAGGCCGAGCCGGAGCGGGTGTAGGCGCGGGGGCGGGGGCGGCGGGGGCCGGGTCGCCGGTCGACCGCCGGCCCCGCCGTCCCCCGCGCCACCCGCGCCTCGCGCCCCGGGCTGGGTCCCCCCTCCGGGGGCCCAAGATGAGTACCCGCGCCCATGCGCCCGCACCCGGGACGCGGTGTGATGCGGGGTATGAGCAACTCCGTCCCCGCCGCTCCCGTCCCCGCCCCCGGCCGTCGCGTCCGCGTCTGGGCCCTGGTCTCGGCCGGCCTGCTGGTGCCCGCCACCGTGCTCGCCGGGATCCTCGCGCTCAGCTCGGACCAGGCCGGCCGTTGCGTCGGCTACGCCGAGGAGTGCGGCTCCCACCCCGGCTGGATGTACGCCGGAAGCCTCGGTCTCGCCGTCGTCGCCCTGGTCGTGGCGCTCGCCGCGTCCCGGGAGCGGGTCCGCCGGGCCGCCCTCGGCACCCAGGTCGTCGCCGAGCTGGTCTTCCTCCTGATGGTCGTCACCACCTTCGCGTAGGCAACCGAACGGGCGCCCGCCACGTCGTATGCACGTACGGCCGGAGCAGGGGAAGGGATGCGCATGCGCGGTGGGGTCCGGAAGACCGGGACGAGGGGGCGACCGTCCCCGCCTCCCAGGTACGTCGGGTACGTCCTCGCCCTGCTGCTCGCCACCGGCGGCCTGGTGTTCGCCGGGCCCGCCGCCAGTCCGGCGGACGCCGCCTCCGTCTGCCACGGGCGCGCCACCCGTACGGTCGCGTTCGCGACCGGCGAGCTCCGCCTCTACCGGACCCGGCAGTACGTCTGCGCCGTCGCGGTGGCGAAGCGGCCCGGCGGCCCGCGGACCATGACGGTGTCGCTCCGGCCGCGCGGCGGCCGGGCCGCGGTGAACTCGGGCCGCTTCACCCGGCAGGCCGGGCCGGTCACGGTGTACGCCCTCAACCGCTGCGTGCAGGCCGCCGCCACCATCGACGGCCGGTCCACCGCGACCGGCTGGATCCTGTGCTGAACCGCATGTAATGCCCAACCAGGTCTGGCGGTCCGCACGTTGACCCGGCTAGGTTCACGACACCGTTGTGAACCAAGGGGAGGGTGAATGCGTAAGTCGCTCAGATGGCTGGTGTCGCTTTCGGTGCTCATAGGCACCGTCGGATCCACGGGCGTGGCCACCGCCGCGGACACGGAGACCGGCCGCACCGCCGTCGCCGACGCGCAGAGCACGGACATCAAGGACCGCCTCCTGGCGATACCCGGGATGAGCCTGATCGAGGAGAAGCCGTACGCCGGCTACCGCTTCTTCGTCCTGAACTACGAGCAGCCGGTCGACCACCGGCGCCCCTGGGCGGGCACGTTCCAGCAGCGGATCTCGGTCCTGCACAAGGACACGGACCGCCCCACCGTCTTCCGCACCAGCGGTTACGGGCTGAGCACCACCCCGAGCCGGGCCGAGCCGACCCGGATCATCGACGGCAACCAGGTCTCCATGGAGTACCGGTTCTTCACGCCGTCCCGGCCGCAGCCCGCCGACTGGTCGAAGCTGGACATCTGGCAGGCCGCCAGCGACCAGCACCGCATCTTCAGTGCGCTGAAGTCGGTCTACGGCAAGAAGTGGCTCTCCACCGGCGCCTCCAAGGGCGGCATGACGGCCACCTACTACGAGCGCTTCTACCCGCGTGACATGGACGGCGTCGTGGCCTACGTGGCCCCGAACGACGTCGTCGACAGGGAGGACTCGGCGTACGACCGGTTCTTCGAGCGGGTCGGCACCAAGGACTGCCGCGACCGCCTCAACAACCTGCAGCGCGAGGCGCTGGTGCGCCGCGAGCCGCTGGAGAAGAAGTACGAGGCCTGGGCGAAGTCCGAGGGCGCCACCTTCAACACGATCGGCTCGCTCGACAAGGCCTACGAGGCCGTCGTCCTCGACTTCGTGTGGGGCTTCTGGCAGTACTACGGCCAGGACGTCTGCGACCAGATCCCGGACGCGGCGACCGCGAGCGACGACACCGTCTACGAGACGATCGACGCCTACTCCGGCTGGTCCGCCTACACCGACCAGGGCCTGGAGACGTACACCCCGTACTACTACCAGGCGGCGACCGAGCTCGGCTCGCCCAGCATCAAGCAGCCGCACCTGGCCGGTCTGAGCCGCTACGGCTACCAGCCCGCCCGCAACTTCGTGCCGCGCGAGATCCCGATGAAGTTCAAGCCGTGGGTCATGCGGGACGTGGACCAGTGGGTCCGCAAGAACGCGAACAAGATGCTGTTCGTCTACGGCGGCAACGACCCGTGGGGCTCCGAGCCCTTCCACCTCGGCAAGGGTGCGCGCGACAGCTACGTGTACGTCGCGCCGGGCGCCAACCACGGTGCCAACGTGGCCGGTCTGGTCGAGGCCGAGCGGACCAACGCGACCGCCCGCATCCTCGCCTGGGCCGGTGTCGACGCCCCGGCCGTGAAGGCGGCCAAGCCGCTGGCCCGCTTCGACGCCCGCATCGACCGGACGGTCGACGAGGACGCCACCCGCGAGCACGGTCTGCGCCCGTAGTCCCGTGCCGTACGGCCCGAGCCGGCACCCCGCCGTATGGAGGGGGTGCCGGCTCGGGGCCGTTCCGGGCCCGCGGGCGGGCGGTGTCCGCCGCCGCTAGTAGGTGAGCCCGTGGCCGATCGGGTAGAGCACCCGGGCCGGATCCTGGGCGCTCTGCACGGCGACGGGCAGCCGCCCGCGCGGCTTCGCCCGGCCCGTGATCACCCGTACCGCGGCGCGCAGTTCGACGTCCGTCCAGGAGTACGTGGCGAGGCTCGCCCGCTGCCCGGTGATCCGGGCGACGTCGTACGGGTTGCGGAGCGCGATCGTCACCACCGGCACCCCGGTCGCCGTGAGCCGCGCCAGCAGGGTGAGCTGGCTGGTGGTCGGGGTGAGGTTGTACGTGCCGACGACGATGACGTCCTGTCCGGCCGCCGCCGCCACCGCCTGCTCGATCAGCGCCGGGGTCGGCACGCTGCCGGTGGACAACGCCCGTGCCGTGAAGCCGAGTTCGGTGAAGGCGGCGGCGAGGACGGTGGTCGGCGGACCGGTGGTGGCGGACGGCGAGGCCGGGTCGGCCCCGACGACCAGCACCTTCGGATGGGTGCGCCGGCTCAGCGGGAGGAAGCCCTCCTCGTTGACCACCAGGGTCGTGGTGCGCTCCGCGATCCGGTCCGCGCGGGCCAGGTGGGCCCGGATGCCGACGGTGCGGTCCACCCCGGCGGAGGTGACGTACGGGTCGTCGAGCAGCCCCACCCGGGCCTTCAGCCGCAGGATCCGCAGGATCGATTCGTCGAGCCGCGCCTCGGTCAGCTCACCGTCCCGTACGGCCTTCAGGACCGCGTTCCAGGCCACGTCCAGCTTCGGCGGGTTGAGCAGCTGGTCGGCGCCCGCCTTGAGGGCGAGGACGGGGACGCGGTCGTCGCCGTACTTGGTGCGCACGCCCTCCATGCTGAGCGAGTCGGTGACCACCACGCCGTCGAAGCCGAGCCGCTCGCGCAGGATGCCGGTGAGGATCGGCCGGGACAGGGTCGCCGGGTCGCCGCTCGGGTCGAGCGCGGGGACCACGATGTGCGCGGTCATGATCGACTCGATGCCGGCGCGGATCGCGGCCCGGAACGGCGGTGCGTCTATGGCCGCCCACTGCTCGGCGGTGTGGGTGATGACGGGCAGCCCGTTGTGACTGTCGACGGCCGTGTCGCCGTGGCCCGGGAAGTGCTTGGAGGTCGCCGCGATCCCGGCCCGCTGGTAGCCCTTGACCTGGGCGGCGACCAGGCCCGCGACGGCCTCGGGGTCGGCGCCGAAGGAGCGGACGCCGATCACCGGGTTGGCCGGGTTGACGTTGACGTCGGCGACCGGCGCGTAGTCCTGCCGGATGCCGAGGGCGGCGAGTTCGGCGCCCGCGATCCGGCCGGCCGCGCCCGCGTCCTCGTGCGAGCCGCCCGCGCCGATCGCCATGGCGCCGGGCAGCAGGGTGGCGGGCTTGCCGATCCGGGCGACGACCCCGTGCTCCTGGTCGGTCGACAGGAGCAGCGGGACCGGGGTGGCCTGGGCGAGGGCGGCCCGCTGGATGCCGTTGGAGAGCTCGGCGATCTGGTGCGGGTCG
Source organism: Streptomyces sp. NPDC093111 (assembly GCF_040683955.1). NCBI lineage: Bacteria > Bacillati > Actinomycetota > Actinomycetes > Kitasatosporales > Streptomycetaceae > Streptomyces > Streptomyces sp. NPDC093111. The sequence continues at coordinate 253,988 of NZ_JBFBNW010000002.1, forward strand.
CGGGTGTTGTGCGCCCAGGCGAAGTAGATGATGCCGCCGACGTGGTAGCGCTCGACGAGCTCGGCGGCGGTGCGGACGCCGATCTCCTTGAGGTTGGCGTCGACGTCGGCCTGGTCGGGTGCGGTGGCGGAGTGCCCGTACACCCGCATGACGAAGAGCTGGCCGACCTTCTCCTCCAGGGACATCCGGGAGATCAGGGCCTGGAGGGCGCGGTCGCCGTGGCGCCGTGGGCCGGCGTGGGCGACCGGGACCGTCACTCCCGTGACGGCGGCGGCCGCGGCCGCGGCGGTCACCGTGAGGAGGGTCCGGCGGGACGGGGTGGGGGAGGGCTCGGGCGAGGGGGCGCGGTGGTGCAACTGATGCTCCTTCCGGCCGTGCGGGGTGGTGGGAGGAAGAGTGAAGGAAACTTCCAAGGAGCCACGGATAGCCGGAAAGTAACTGCCAGGTCAAGGACCCGCACAAGAAACGCGTGGGGTTGTAGTGCTTATGCCACCCTTCGTGCCCCGGACCCGCCCCTCCCGACGTGCTCAGGCCACCGAGGCCACCTCGGGCCAGAGCTCCTGGAGCGTGCGGACGGTCTCGGTGATCGCGGGCCGCCGCGCCGCCCCGGTCCGCCACAGCGCCCGCAGCCGCCGCGTCGGCACCGGGTCGAGGCGCACCGGCGTCACCTCCGGCGGCAGCGCCCCGCGGCCCAGGCGCGGCACGAGGGCGACCCCGAGCCCGGCCGCGACCAGGGCGACCTGGGTGTGGTTCTCCTCCGCTTGATGCGCGATCAGGGGCTCGCAGCCGGTCGCCCGCAGCGTCCGCATCAGCCAGTCGTGGCACACCGTTCCCGGCGGCTGGGTGATCCACCGCTCCCGGGTCAGGTCCTCCCGCCGCACCGACTCCCGCGCCGCCAGCGGATGCTCCCGCGGTACGAGGACGTCGCACCGGTCGTCGCCGATCACCGCCTGCTCCACGCCGGGCGGTACGGGCAGCGGGGCGATGTCCCAGTCGTGCGCGACGGCCAGGTCGATCACGCCGCGCGCGACCAGGTCGACGGAGAGGTGCGGGTCCACCTCCGACAGGCGCGCGTCGAGCTCCGGGTGGCGGCGGGCCAGACCGGCCAGCGCCCGGGGCATCAGACCGCGCGCCGCGCTCGGGAAGCAGCCGATGGTGAGGCGCCCGGCGGGCAGCCCCCGGCGCTCCTCCAGGCGGACCTCGGCCTCCTCCACCAGGGACATCAACTGCTGTGCGGTGTCCGAGAGCTGCCGTGCCTCGTCGGTGAGCCGGACGCCCCGGCCGCTGCGTTCGAGCAGGGTCGTGCGGGTCTCCCGCTCCAGCTTGGCGATCTGCTGCGAGACGGCCGAGGGCGTGTAGCCGAGGGCCGTGGCGGCGGCGCCGACGCTGCCGTGGACCGCGACGGCGTGCAGGGCGCGCAGACGTCCGAGATCGAGCACGGGAGCCTCCCGGGGTGTGGGCGTGGGGCGGAACCCCGCATCCGGATGTAGCGATGCTTCATCCAACCATGAAGGAATCCGTGCTGGTGCTACACGGTCCGGCCGGGTGATCCTCGTCCGTATGCGCCCTGCCCACCTCGCCCTCGCCGCCCTGGTCGCCGCCGTCTGGGGAGTCAACTTCGTCGTCATCGAGATCGGCCTCGACCACTTCCCGCCGCTGCTCTTCTCCGCCCTCCGCTTCCTCGTCGCCGCCCTCCCCGCGGTCTTCTTCGTCGGGCGCCCCAAGGTGGCGTGGAAGTGGATCGTGGGCGTGGGACTGGTCCTCGGCGTGGCCAAGTTCGGACTGCTCTTCACCGGCATGGACCTCGGCGCGCCGGCCGGCCTGTCCTCCCTGGTCCTCCAGGTGCAGGCCGTCTTCACCGCCCTGTTCGCCTTCCTCGCGCTCGGCGAACGCCCGGGCCGGGTCAAGCTGCTGGGCATGGGCGTCGCCCTGGCCGGCATCGGCGTCGCCGCCGTCGACGAGGGCGCCTCGGGCGCCTCCCTCACCGGCTTCGCCCTGATCATCGTCGCCGCCGCGTGCTGGGGCGTCTCCAACGTCCTCACCCGCAGGGCCGCCCCGCCCGACGCCCTCAACTTCATGGTCTGGGTCAGCACCGTGCCCGTCCTGCCGCTGCTCGCCCTCTCCCTCCTCCTCGAAGGCCCGGACCGGGACCTGGCGGCCCTCCGCGCGCTGGACCCGGCCGGCGCGGGTGTGATCGTCTACGTCGCCTGGATCACGACCGTCTTCGGCTTCGGCGCCTGGGGCTGGCTCCTGCGCCGCTACCCGGCGTCCTCGGTGGCGCCCTTCTCGCTCCTGGTCCCGGTCTTCGGGATGAGCTCCGCCGCCCTCTTCCTGGGCGAGTCGGTGAGCCCGCTGCGGTGGTGCGCGGCGGCGCTCCTGGTCGGCGGGGTGGCCGTTGCCTCGCTGACCCCCGGGAAGCGCCCGGGCACGGAAACCGCTGGTGCGGCGGGGACTTCGGAACGTAACGTGCCCGTGGCCCCGGGCGAGTCCGTGGCCCCGGGAGTGCCCGTGCCCGTGGCCGTGCCCTCGGCCGAGTCCGTGGCCCCGGCCGAGAGCCTCGCCGTCTCCGTACCGAAAGAGCGTGCATGACCTTCGAGAACGTCACCGTCGACAGCCCCGTCCCCGCCCCCGGCGCCCTCCTCCTCGTCGGCATCCCGGGCAGCGGCAAGAGCACCGTCGCGGCGGCCCTCGCGGCCCGGTTCGAGCGGTCCGCGCACATCGAGGTCGACCACCTCCAGGAGCTGATCGTCCAGGGCTGCCACTGGCCCACCCCGGACGGCGACCCGGAGGCGGACCGGCAGATCCTGCTGCGCGCCCGCAACGGCTGCCTCCTGGCGGACAGTTTCGTCGCCGCGGGCTTCCTGCCCGTCCTGGACGACGTGGTCGTGCGCCGCTCCCACCTGGACTTCTACCGCGCCCACGTGACGGCCGGCCCGCTCCACGTGGTGGTCCTGGCCCCCGGCCCGGACAAGGCGTGGGAGCGCAACAACGCGCGCCACAAGAAGCTCACGACCAACTGGGCCTTCCTCGACGAGGCCATGCGCGAGGAGCTGACGGGCGAGGGCGTCTGGATCGACAACGCGGACCAGACGGTCGAGGAGACCGTGGACGCGGTCCTGGCGGCGACGGGGCTTCGGCGGTCGCCCCGGAGTTGACGAGGTCCGCGAGCGTGCGCCGGACGGGCGCCCCCGGCCGCCCCCGGCCTCACCCCCGCGGCGCCCCCGTCGACCCCCGCACCACCAGCTCCGCCGGGATCGTCGCGAGGCCGCCCGGCGGGGGTTCCTCCGCGCCGAGGGCCAGGCGGCCCGCGCGGAGGCCCGCCTCGTGCAGGGGGAGCCGGACGGTGGTGAGCGCGGGGACCGCGTCGATGGAGAAGGGCAGGTCGTCGAAGCCGGCGACGGAGACGTCGCCCGGGATGCTCAGGCCGCGGTCCCGCAGGGCCGCGCAGACGCCGAGGGCGACCGTGTCGTTGGCGGCGACCACGGCGGTCAGCCCCGGGTCCAGGCGCAGGAGTTCGCCGGTCGCCTCGTAGCCGGACGGGCGGTCGTAGCGGCCGTGCACGGCGGGGCCCTCGGGGACTCCCGCGGCGGCGAGCGCCGCGCGGTGGCCCTCCAGGCGGTGCCGGGTCGTCGTGCGGTCGGCCGGGCCCGCCACGTAGCCGATCCGCCGGTGGCCGAGGGCCAGCAGGTGTTCGGTGAGGCGGCGCGCACCCGTCCGGTTGTCGAAGGCGAGCGTGGCCGCCGTCGCGTCCCCGGGGACCGGGGGCCGCCCGCACAGCACCACCCGGGTGCCGCCGTCGGCGAGCCGGGTCAGTTTGGCCGCGGTCGCCGCGAGGTGCTCCGGGTCCTCCAGGGAGCCGCCGGTGAGGATCACGGCGGCGGCGCGCTGCCGCTGGAGCAGGGTGAGGTAGGTGAGTTCGCGCGCGGGCGAGCCGCCCGTGTTGCAGACGACGGCCAGTTTCTCGCCGCCCCCGGCGCGGCCCGGTCCGCCCTCGCCGATCGCGCTCTGCGCGGCCCCCGCCATGATCCCGAAGAAGGGGTCGGCGATGTCGTTGACGAGGATCCCGACCAGGTCGGACGTGGCGGCGGCGAGCGAGCTCGCGGGGCCGTTGGGGACGTAGTCGAGCTCGCCGACCGCGCGCAGCACCCGTTCCCGGGTGGCCGCGGCGACCGGGTAGTTGCCGTTGAGGACGCGCGAGACGGTCGCCGGGGAGACCCCCGCGCGCGTGGCCACGTCCGCCAGGGTGACGGTCATCGCGTACGTACCTCCAGGGCCTTGTCGGCGGTGATGTCGGCAGGCTAGCGTCACCGCCTGTAGAAAGCGCTTTCTATCGAGCGCTTTCCATCCCGCGCCGCCCCTCCCGTACCGAGGGCGCGGCACCGGCCGGTGAGAGGAAGAGCTTCGTGACACGCAGAACGGTCCGCATCGCCATGAACGGCGTCACCGGGCGCATGGGCTACCGCCAGCACCTCGTCCGCTCGATCCTCGCCCTGCGCGAGCAGGGCGGCCTCGACCTCGGCGACGGCGAGACCCTGTGGCCCGAGCCCGTCCTCGTCGGCCGCCGCGAGCCCGCCCTGCGCGCCCTCGCCGAGCGGCACGGCCTCACCGAGTGGTCCACCGACCTCGACGCGGTCCTCGCCGACCCCACCGTCGACGTCTACTTCGACGCCCAGGTCACCTCCGCCCGCGTCGAGGCGATCAAGAAGGCCATCGCCGCCGGCAAGCACGTCTACACCGAGAAGCCCACCGCCACCGGCCTCGACGGAGCCCTGGAACTCGCCCGCCTCGCCCGCGACGCCGGCATCCGCCACGGCGTCGTCCAGGACAAGCTGTTCCTCCCCGGACTGCGCAAGCTGAAGCGCCTGATCGACGGCGGCTTCTTCGGCGAGATCCTCTCCGTGCGCGGCGAGTTCGGCTACTGGGTCTTCGAGGGCGACTGGCAGGAGGCCCAGCGCCCCAGCTGGAACTACCGCGCCGAGGACGGCGGCGGCATCGTCGTCGACATGTTCCCGCACTGGGAGTACGTGCTCCACGAGCTCTTCGGCCGGGTCACCACCGTCACCGCCCACGTCGCCACCCACGTCCCGCGCCGCTGGGACGAGCGGGGCAAGCCGTACGAGGCCACCGCCGACGACGCCGCGTACGGCATCTTCCAGCTGGAGGGCGGCGCCGTCGCCCAGATCAACTCCTCCTGGGCGGTCCGCGTCCACCGCGACGAACTCGTCGAGTTCCAGGTCGACGGGACCCACGGCTCCGCCGTCGCCGGACTGCGCGGCTGCCGCGTCCAGCACCGCTCGGGCACCCCCAAGCCGGTCTGGAACCCCGACCTCCCGCTCGGCGCCGGGGACTCCTTCCGCTCGCAGTGGAGCGAGGTCCCCGACAACGCCGAGTTCGACAACGGCTTCAAGGCCCAGTGGGAGCTGTTCCTGCGCCATGTCGTCCTCGGCGAGCCCTACCGGTGGGACCTGCTCGCGGGCGCCCGAGGCGTCCAGCTCGCCGAACTCGGCCTGCGCTCGGCCGCCGAGGGCCGCCGCCTCGACGTCCCGGAGGTGACCCTGTGAGCCCGGCCCCGATCCGGCTGCCCCGGGCGGGCGGCGGCGTGGAGGAGTACCGGCCGCGCGCCGAGCCCGCGCGCCCGGGCACCACCGGCGGCGCCCTCGTCTCCCGTACCGTCCTGGCCGCCGCGCACGTCGTCGCCGACCCGTACGCCGACACCACCCCCGATTCCCCCGCCGCCGTCGACTGGGACGCCACCCTCGCCTTCCGCCGCCACCTGTGGGCGCACGGTCTCGGCGTCGCCGAGGCGATGGACACCGCCCAGCGCGGCATGGGCCTCGACTGGGCCGGCGCGGCCGAGCTGATCCGCCGCTCCGCCGCCGAGGCCAGGGCCGTCGGCGGTCGCATCGCCTGCGGCGTCGGCACCGACCAGCTCACCGGCCCCGCCGCCCTCCCCGCGGTCCGCGCGGCGTACGAGGAGCAGCTCGCCCTGGTCGAGGACGCCGGCGCGCGGGCCGTCCTCATGGCCTCCCGCGCGCTCGCCGGCGCCGCCCGGTCCGCCGAGGACTACCTCGACGTGTACGGGCAGCTGCTGCGGCAGGCGCGCGAGCCGGTGATCCTGCACTGGCTCGGCCCGATGTTCGACCCCGCCCTCGACGGGTACTGGGGCTCCGCCGACCTCGACACCGCCACCGAGACCTTCCTCGCGGTCATCGCGGCCCACCCCGACAAGGTCGACGGCATCAAGGTCTCCCTCCTCGACGCCCGCCGCGAGGTCGAGCTGCGCCGCCGCCTGCCGCGGGGCGTGCGCTGCTACACCGGGGACGACTTCCACTACCCGGAGCTCATCGAGGGCGACGCGCACGGCTTCAGCCACGCCCTGCTCGGCGTCTTCGACCCGCTGGGCCCGCTGGCCGCCGAGGCGGTCCGGATCCTCGACACCGGGGACCCCGAGGGCTTCCGCGCCCTCCTGGACCCCACCGTCGCGCTCTCCCGCCACCTCTTCGAGGCGCCGACCCGCTTCTACAAGACGGGCGTCGTCCTCCTCGCCTGGCTGGCCGGCCACCAGGACCACTTCGCGATGGTCGGCGGCCTCCAGTCGGCCCGCTCCCTGCCGCACCTCGCCCGCGCCTACGAACTCGCCGACGGCCTCGGCCTGTTCCCCGACCCGGAGCTCGCCGCCGACCGGATGCGCTCCCTGCTCACGGTGTACGGAGTCCCCCGATGAACCTCGACCGCCTCTCCGTCAACCAGATGACGGTCAAGCAGCTCCCACTGCCCGAACTCGTCGCCCACTGCGTCCGGCTGGGCATCCCGGGCGTCGGCCTGTGGCGCGAGCCGGTCCGGGAGTACGGCGTCGAGGACGCCGCCGCACTCGTACGGGACGCGGGGCTCGCCGTCACCACCCTGTGCCGGGGCGGCTTCTTCACCACCGACGGCTGGGAGGCGGACAACCGCGCGGCGATCGACGAGGCGGCGGCGCTCGGCACCGACACCCTCGTCCTCGTCTCGGGCGGCCTCCCCGAGGGCAGCCGCGACCTGCCCGGGGCCCGCGCGCGCATCGCCGACGCGATCGGCGCCCTCGTCCCGTACGCGGGGGAGCGGGGCGTACGCCTGGCCATCGAGCCGCTGCACCCGATGTTCGCCTCCGACCGCTGCGCCGTCTCCACCCTGGACCAGGCCCTGGAGATCGCCGAGCGTTTCCCCGCCGCACAGGTCGGCGTCACCGTCGACACCTACCACCTGTGGTGGGACGACCGTGCCCCGGCGGCGGTGGCCCGCGCGGGAGCGGCGGGCCGCGTCCACTCCTTCCAGCTCGCCGACTGGACCACCCCGCTGCCGGCCGGAGTGCTCCACGGACGGGGCCAGTTGGGCACCGGCGCGATCGACCTGCCCGGGTGGACCGCCCTCGTCGAGGAGGCCGGCTACACCGGACCGGTCGAGGTCGAACTCTTCAACGACGCACTGTGGGCGAGGGACGGGGCCGAGGTCCTGGAGGAGACCCTGGAGGCGTTCCTGGCGGTGTGAGGGGGCGGGGCCGGGGCTCTGCGGGCGGGCTCCCCGGCGTCCGCCCGCGCCCGCTACCTCTTCTGGGTGCCGCCCAGGATGTCCCCGAGCCCGCCGCCCTTCTTGGTGGCCGCCCGCTTGGTGATCACGGCCAGGACCACCGGCACCAGGAGCTCGACCGCGCGGTGCACGGTCGGGGCCGGGATGCCGGTCTTCCTGGCGACCGCGTCGGCCGCCGGCCTGGCCAGTTTGCCGAGGACGCCGGCCATCAGGCCGCCGCCCACCAGGCCGCCGAAGGCGGCGACGCCCTGGAGCGGCGGCTCGGCGGTGGACACCTCGGTGACGGCGGCCCGGACCTCGTCGGCGCTGGCCGGTTCCGCCGCGGCCGAGCGCAGCTCGCCGGAGAGCTCCGTCACCGAGCTGCCCACGAGCTGCCGCGCCTCGGCGGGGTCCGTGCCGAGCAGGCCGGCGATCTCCTGGAGCCGGTCGTCGCCGAGCTCGTTCAGGACATCGTCCTGGAATGATTCGTCGCTCATGCCGGAAACGCTACGGTTCCTCCCCCGGCCCGGCATCCCCGGAACCCCCTGCCGGGCGGGAGCCGTCCCCGCCGGCTCCCCCTCGGCCCCCGTCCTCCCTCGGCCCCCGTTGTCCACAGGCCCGGCGGGATGTCCGAGGTCTTCGCTACCTTCGGGTCATGTCCCATCTGGCAGTCCTCGAAGGGGTCCTGGAGCGGATCACCTACGCGAACGAGGAGAGCGGCTACACGGTCGCCCGGGTCGACACCGGCCGAGGCTCCGGCGACCTGCTCACCGTCGTCGGCGCGCTGCTCGGCGCCCAGCCGGGGGAGTCGCTGCGGATGGAGGGCCGCTGGGGCTCCCACCCGCAGTACGGACGCCAGTTCACCGTGGAGAACTACTCGACCGTCCTGCCGGCCACAGTCCAGGGCATCCGGCGCTATCTCGGCTCCGGCCTCGTCAAGGGCATCGGACCGGTCTTCGCCGACCGCATCACGACCCACTTCGGCCTGGACACCCTCCAGATCCTGGAAGAGGCGCCCAAGCGCCTGATCGAGGTCCCCGGCCTCGGCCCGAAGCGCACGAAGAACATCGCGGCGGCCTGGGAGGAGCAGAAGGCGATCAAGGAGGTGATGGTCTTCCTCCAGGGCGTCGGCGTCTCGACCTCCATCGCCGTGCGGATCTACAAGAAGTACGGCGACTCCTCGATCTCCGTCGTGCGGAACCTGCCCTACCGGCTCGCCGCCGACGTCTGGGGCATCGGCTTCCTCACCGCCGACCGCATCGCCCAGGCCGTCGGCATCCCGCACGACAGCCCCGACCGGGTCCGCGCCGGGCTCCAGTACGCGCTGTCGCAGTCCACCGACCAGGGCCACTGCTATCTGCCCGAGGAGCGGCTCATCGCCGACGCGGTGAAGCTGCTCCAGGTCGACACGGGCCTGGTCATCGAGTGCCTGGCCGAGCTCGCCGAGGACCCGGAGGGCGTCGTCCGCGAGACGGTGCCGGGGCCCGAGGGGCTGCCGGTGACCGCCGTGTTCCTGGTCCCGTTCCACCGCGCCGAGCTCTCCCTGGCCGGGCAGCTCCGGCGGCTGCTCGGGGCGGGCGAGGACCGGCTGCCGGCCTTCCGGGACGTGGCCTGGGACAAGGCGCTGGCCTGGCTCGCGGACCGTACGGGGGCGTCGCTGGCGCCCGAGCAGGAGGAGGCCGTGCGGCTCGCCCTGACCCGCAAGGTCGCCGTGCTCACCGGCGGCCCCGGCTGCGGCAAGTCCTTCACGGTCCGCTCGATCGTGGAGCTGGCCCGCGCCAAGCGGGCCAAGGTGGTGCTCGCCGCGCCCACCGGGCGGGCCGCCAAGCGGCTCGCCGAGCTGACCGGCGCCGAGGCGTCCACGGTCCACCGGCTCCTGGAGCTGAAGCCGGGCGGCGACGCGGCCTACGACCGGGACCGGCCGATCGACGCCGACCTGGTGGTGGTCGACGAGGCCTCCATGCTCGACCTCCTCCTGGCGAACAAGCTGGTCAAGGCGGTGGCACCGGGTGCCCATCTGCTCCTGGTCGGCGACGTGGACCAGCTGCCCTCGGTCGGCGCGGGCGAGGTCCTCGGCGATCTGCTCGCCCCGGGCAGCCCGGTCCCCTCCGTCCGGCTGACCCGGATCTTCCGCCAGGCCCAGCAGTCCGGCGTGGTCACCAACGCGCACCGGATCAACGAGGGCCTGCCGCCCGTGACGACCGGCCTGCCGGACTTCTTCCTGTTCGCCGAGGAGGATACCGAGGACGCCGCCCGGGTGGCCGTGGAGGTCGCGGCCCGCCGGATTCCCGCCAAGTTCGGCCTCGACCCGCGCCGGGACGTGCAGGTCCTCGCCCCCATGCACCGGGGCCCCGCCGGGGCCGGCTCGCTCAACGGGCTGCTCCAGCAGGCCCTCACCCCGGCCCGCCCCGATCTGGCCGAGAAGCGCTTCGGCGGCCGGGTGTTCCGGGTCGGCGACAAGGTCACCCAGATCCGCAACAACTACGAGAAGGGGGCCAACGGCGTCTTCAACGGCACGGTCGGCGTGGTGACCTCCCTCGACGCCGTGGAGCAGCGGCTCGTGGTGCGCACGGACGAGGACGAGGAGGTGCCGTACGACTTCGACGAGCTGGACGAGCTGGCCCATGCCTACGCTGTGACCATCCACCGTTCCCAGGGCAGCGAGTACCCGGCGGTGGTGATCCCGGTCACCATGAGCGCCTGGACCATGCTCCAGCGGAACCTGCTCTACACGGCCGTCACCCGCGCCCGGAAGCTGGTGGTGCTGGTCGGCTCGCGCCGGGCGATCGCCCAGGCGGTGCGTACGGTTTCGGCCGGACGGCGCTTTACCGCACTCGCACATCGGCTCACAGGGGGCAGTCTGGTGTGAAAGATCACGGAGGACTTCCGGAACCGGGGCGAAGGGGGCAGGATAAGCAGGTTGGCGGCACTGAGTGCCGCCGATTGGCCCAATGGTCGACCCCGAGTGCACTCTCCTGAGCCAAATGGGGGATGGTAGAGACAGTCAGGGCACCTCGAAGAAGAGGCACTACGTCGGTGAGGGATGACGTGAGCGACAACTCTGTAGTACTGCGGTACGCGGACGGTGAATACACCTACCCGGTGGTCGAGAGCACCGTCGGCGACAAGGGCTTCGACATCGGGAAGCTCCGAGCCCAGACCGGTCTGGTCACCCTCGACAGCGGATACGGCAACACCGCCGCCTATAAATCCGCCATCACCTATCTCGATGGTGAGCAGGGCATTCTGCGGTACCGCGGCTACCCCATCGAGCAGCTGGCCGAGCAGTCCACCTTCCTTGAGGTGGCCTCCCTGCTGATCAACGGCGAGCTTCCGAAGGCCGACGAGCTCGCGGCCTTCCAGAACGAGATCACCCAGCACACGCTGCTGCACGAGGACGTCAAGCGCTTCTTCCAGGGCTTCCCGCGTGACGCCCACCCGATGGCCATGCTGTCCTCCGTGGTCTCGGCGCTGTCCACCTTCTACCAGGACAGCCACAACCCGTTCGACGAGAAGCAGCGTCACCTCTCCACGATCCGGCTCCTCGCCAAGCTGCCGACGATCGCCGCGTACGCGTACAAGAAGTCGATCGGTCACCCGTTCGTCTACCCGCGTAACGACCTCGGGTACGTCGAGAACTTCCTGCGCATGACCTTCTCGGTCCCGGCGCAGGAGTACGAGCTCGACCCGGTCGTGGTCGCGGCGCTCGACAAGCTGCTGATCCTCCACGCGGACCACGAGCAGAACTGTTCGACCTCCACCGTCCGCCTGGTCGGCTCCTCGCAGGCGAACATGTTCGCCTCGATCTCCGCCGGCATCTCGGCCCTGTGGGGCCCGCTGCACGGTGGCGCCAACCAGTCGGTCCTGGAGATGCTGGAAGGCATCCAGGCCAACGGCGGCGATGTCGACGCCTTCATCCGCAAGGTGAAGAACAAGGAGGACGGCGTCCGCCTGATGGGCTTCGGCCACCGGGTGTACAAGTCCTTCGACCCCCGCGCGAAGATCATCAAGGCGGCGGCGCACGACGTCCTCTCCGCGCTCGGCAAGGACGACGCGCTCCTGGACATCGCGCTCAAGCTGGAGGAGCACGCGCTCTCCGACGAGTACTTCGTCTCGCGCAACCTCTACCCGAACGTGGACTTCTACACGGGCCTCATCTACCGCGCGATGGGCTTCCCGACCGAGATGTTCACCGTGCTCTTCGCGCTCGGCCGGCTCCCCGGCTGGATCGCCCAGTGGCACGAGATGATCAAGGAGCCGGGCTCCCGCATCGGCCGCCCGCGCCAGATCTACACGGGCGTCGTCGAGCGCGACTTCGTCCCGGTCGAGTCCCGCTGAGCGCGTCGACTCCGGCCCGCTGACGCGCGTCCTCGCGACGGCGCGTCCGGCGGAGCGAAAAGCGCCCCGCCGCCGATCCCCCCACGGGTCGGCGGTCGGGGCGCTTTCCATATCCCGGTGCGGATTCCCCCCACGGGATCCGGGCCGGGCGTCTGCTCGCGCGGTCTGCCGGGGTACGTACGGGAGGGCCGCTCAAAGCTCCCCGTGCACGTGCCCCGGCCGCGCTTGCCTGGGACGTCCCCCAAGACATCCCATGAACGTCCCCCAAGACGTTCTCGGCATCGCCCACTTAGACTCGCGAACAGCCCAGATGGTTACCCCCAAATATCTGTGATCTAGATCTCTTTGTGAAGGTCCTGTGCGTCACGTGTAGGTGAATTCACGTGAAGCGACGGAGCCGCAGACTGTTGCTCACGACGAAAACGGACGAAAATGCCATGGCCAGTCCGGCGATCATCGGGTTGAGCAGTCCGGCCGCGGCGAGCGGCAGCGCGGCCACGTTGTAGCCGAAGGCCCAGCCCAGGTTTCCCTTGATCGTCGCCAGCGTGCGCCGGGAGAGCCGGATGGCGTCCGCCGCGACCCGCAGGTCCCCTCGGACCAGCGTGAGGTCGCTCGCCTCGATCGCCGCGTCCGTGCCGGTGCCCATGGCCAGGCCCAGATCGGCCGTCGCCAGGGCGGCGGCGTCGTTCACCCCGTCGCCGACCATCGCCACCGTGCGGCCCCGCTCCTGGAGTGCGCGCACCACGTCGACCTTGTCCCGCGGCAGCACCTCGGCGATCACCTCGTCGATGCCGACCTCCGCCGCCACCCGCCGGGCCGCCTCCTCGCCGTCCCCGGTCAGCAGCACCGGCCGCAGCCCGAGCCCGCGCAGCAGCGCGACGGCCTCCGCGCTGGTCTCCTTGACCGTGTCGGCGACCGTCAGTGTCCCGCGGGCCCGCCCGTCCCAGGCGACGTGCGCGACCCCCGGCCCGCCCACCCCGTCCGGCACCTCGATCTCCTCGGCCGCCAGCAGGGCGGCGCGCCCGACGAGCACCAGGTGCCCGTCGACCGAGCCGCGCACGCCGAGGCCGGGCACGTTCTCGAAGGACTTCGGTACGGGGAGCTCACCCACCTTCTCGGCGGCGCCGGCCGCCACGGCGCGGGCCACCGGGTGCTCGGAGGAGTGCTCCAGGGCGCCCGCGAGCCGCAGCAACTCGGCCTCGTCGACGCCCTCGTACGCGTACACCCCGGTCAGGCGCATCACGCCGGTGGTGACGGTGCCGGTCTTGTCGAGGACGACGGTGTCGACCCGGCGGGTGGACTCCAGGACCTCGGGGCCCTTGATGAGGATGCCGAGCTGGGCGCCGCGGCCGGTGCCGACCATGAGGGCGGTCGGGGTCGCGAGGCCGAGGGCGCAGGGGCAGGCGATGATCAGGACGGCGACGGCGGCGGTGAAGGCGGCGGTCGTGTCGCTGGTGACGAGCAGCCAGCCGACCAGGGTGCCCAGGGCGATCAGGAGCACCACGGGGACGAAGACGGCGGAGATCCGGTCGGCGAGCCGCTGCACCTCCGCCTTGCCGTTCTGCGCGTCCTCGACCATCTTGGCCATCCGGGCGAGCCGGGTGTCGGCGCCGACCCGGGTGGCCTCGACGACCAGGCGGCCCGAGACGTTGACGCAGCCGCCGGTGACGGGGTCGCCGGCGGAGACGTCGACGGGCAGGGACTCGCCGGTGAGCATCGAGGCGTCGACGGCCGAGGCGCCCTCGGTGACGGTGCCGTCGGTGGCGATCTTCTCCCCGGGGCGCACGACGAAGCGGTCGCCGGTCCGCAGCGCGCCGACCGGGACCCGTACCTCCGTCCCGCCGCGCAGGACGCCGACGTCCTTGGCGCCGAGGCGCATCAGGGCGTGCAGCGCGGCGCCGGCCTTCCGCTTGGCGCGGGCCTCCAGGTAGCGGCCGAGCAGGATGAAGGTGACGACCCCGGCGGCGACCTCCAGGTAGATCGTGGAGGAGGCGTGGTCCCGGGTGACGGTGAGGTCGAAGCCGTGCCGCATGCCGGGCGTGCCGGCGTCGCCAAGGAAGAGCGCCCACAGCGACCAGCCGAAGGCGGCGAGGGTGCCGACCGAGACGAGGGTGTCCATGGTGGCGGCGCCGTGCCGGAGGTTGGTCCAGGCGGCGCGGTGGAAGGGCAGCCCGCCCCAGACGACGACGGGGGCGGCGAGGGTGAGCGAGAGCCACTGCCAGTTGTCGAACTGGAGGGCCGGGACCATCGCGAGCAGGACGACCGGCAGGGACAGCACCGCGGAGACGGTCAGCCGCTCGCGCAGCGCGTCGAGCGCGGGGCCCCAGGCCGCGGCGGGGGTCCCCGGCCCGGCGTCGGGTTCGGGCTCCGGCTCGGGCGGCGGGGGTTCCTCGGCGGTGTAGCCGGTCCTGACGACGGTGGCGATCAGCTCGTCGACCGTGACCTCGGCGGGATGCTCGACGCGCGCCTTCTCCGTGGCGTAGTTGACCGTGGCGGTCACGCCGTCCATCCGGTTGAGCTTCTTCTCGACGCGGGCCGCGCAGGAGGCGCAGGTCATCCCGCCGATCGTCAGCTCGGTGGTCGTGGAGGTCATGTGGGGTCCCGGGGCTTTTGTGGAACGAGTGCAGGGCCGTACCGCAACGGTACGGCCCTGCACGGTGGCGCGGGGGTCAGGCGGCGGGGCCCACCAGCTCGTAGCCGGCCTCGTCCACGGCGGCGCGGACGGCCTCCGGGTCGAGCGGGCCGGCGGAGGTCACGGTGACCTCGCCGGTGGCGGCGACGGCCTTGACGGAGGAGACCCCGGAGATCTCGGAGATCTCGCTGGAGACCGCGCCCTCGCAGTGCCCGCAGGTCATGCCCTTGACCTGGTAGACGGTGGTGAGTTCGGCCATGACGTTCTCCTCGTTCAGGGGTGGTGCGCTTCGGGGCGCCTGTGCCGTACTAGCACATATTATACCCCTAGGGGGTATGAATTGGCGAAGTGCCCCGCCCGGGTCTCGCGAGCGACCTCAGCCACACCAGTCCCACCGCCGTCACCAGCACCAGGCCGCCGACCGAGAAGAGGGTGAACAGGTGCTCCTGCTGGGTGCTCGGCTGGGGGATGTATCCCTGCGCGAAGAGCGAGCGGTCCAGGGACGTCGTCGTCAGCTGGAGCACCAGCCACAGCGCGATGCCGTGCATCGAGTCCCACAGGGCGTGCAGCACGGCCACCCCGAGGTACGCGCCGAGGACCGGCCCGGCGAACCGGAACCGCCCGTCCGGCCGCCGGTACGCGAGCAGCACCCCGCCCGCGATCG
Organism: Streptomyces sp. NPDC093111; assembly: GCF_040683955.1. Lineage (NCBI taxonomy): Bacteria > Bacillati > Actinomycetota > Actinomycetes > Kitasatosporales > Streptomycetaceae > Streptomyces > Streptomyces sp. NPDC093111. The sequence continues at coordinate 269,164 of NZ_JBFBNW010000002.1, forward strand.
CCGTCCACAGGCCGTGCCCGAAGGGGGCGAGCACCCCGCGCAGGATCTCGGTCTCCAGGAGCGAGCGCAGGTCGATGCCGTCCATCGTCACGGCCGCGTTGAACGCGTACCCCGCGCTCTCGAACGCGGCGAAGCCGAAGCCGACCGTGCCGCCCAGCACCAGTCCGGCCCGCACCCCGCGCAGCCACGGCCGGTGGCGCACCACGAACATCAGCGCCGCCAGCTTCACCGCCTCCTCGATGAGCCCGACGCCGACGAACATCCACAGGGAGGGGTTCAGCAGGTAGTACTCCATGACGGAGGCGCCCAGCACCCCGAGTACCCCGCCGGTGACGAAGCAGCCGAGGATCACCGGCACCCCGAAGTCCTGCCCGTGCCGCTCGTAGGCCCACAGCGCGAAGACCGAGGGCGCCAGGAAGCTGCCCAGCAGGATCAGCGTCGGCAGCAGGGTCGTGTTCTCCGTCGTGTACGTGACGACCGCGGTCAGCGCCCACAGCGCGAGCCCGCCCCACAGGCAGCGCCGCCACAGCCCCGGGCGGGGTGTCTCGACGGGCGGGCGCGCGGGCGGGGGCGGTGTCCGCGTCCGGGGGTGCTGGTCGTGCACAGCGAGACCTCCAAGTCCCTCCGCCGACAGGCCGTCTGACCGGAGCTTATGGTAGATACCCGATATGTCGCATTCGGGGACCACGCTGATCCTGATCATGACGATCGCCGTCCTGGCGCCGTTGCTCGCCTACGGAGCCGGGCGCTGGCTCCCCGTGCCGCTCGTCATCTTCGAGATCCTGCTGGGCATCCTCATCGGCCCCGACGCCCTGGACTGGGCCCGGCCGGACGCGCTGATCAACGGCCTCTCCCAGCTCGGCCTCGCCATGCTGATCTTCCTGGCCGGGTACGAGATCGAGTTCGGCAAGGTCCGCGGTGACACCCTGAGGCGCTCGGTGTGGGCCTGGGCGGCCGCCCTCGCGCTCGGCCTCGGCGCCGGCGTCCTGCTCGGCGACGGCTACGACAAGGGCGTCTTCATCGGCGTCGCCCTGACCAGCACCGCACTCGGCACGGTGCTGCCGGTGCTGCGCGACGCGGGCGACCTGCACGGCCGGTTCGGGTCGGTGGTCATGGCCTTCGGCGCGGTCGGCGAGTTCGGGCCGATCATCGCCATGGCGCTGCTGCTGAGCGGCCGCAGCGCCGCCCAGTCGACCGCGCTGCTCGCCGCCTTCGCCGCGCTCACCGCGGGCGCCGTCTACTGGGCGCTGAAGCCGCGCCCGCCGTGGTTCTCCCGGATCATCGCCAAGACCCTGCACAGCAGCGGACAGTTCGCGGTCCGCTTCGTCTTCCTGCTGCTCGCGCTGATGCTGGGCGCCTCCACGGCGCTCGGACTCGACGTCCTGCTCGGCGCGTTCGCGGCCGGACTGATCACCCGTCTGGTCCTGACCGGGGCCGCCCCCGAATCCGGGCCGCAGATCCTGGAGAAGGTCGAGGCGGTCGGCTTCGGCTTCCTCGTCCCCGTCTTCTTCGTCGTCACCGGCATCGAGTTCGACCTGGACTCGCTGCTCGCCGGCGGCCGTACGCTGCTGCTCCTGCCGCTCTTCCTCGTGCTGTTCCTGGTGGTGCGGGGCGGTCCGGTGGCCCTCCTGGCCCCGCGCGACCTCGCCCGGCGCGACCGGGGCGCGCTGGTCCTCTACAGCTCCACGGCGCTGCCGCTCGTCGTCGCCATCACCACCATCGGCGTGGACGACGAGGCGCTGACGGCGGGCGAGGCGGCGGCCCTGGTCGGGGCCGGGATGCTCTCGGTCCTCGTCTTCCCGCTGCTCGCCCTGCGGCTGCGCGCCCGGGCGGGCGGGAAGGTGCTGCCCGCCGAACAGGTCACGGGCTCGGAATCGTGGTGAGCGCCTCCCCGACGACCGGGTCCAGGTAGCGCAGCACGGCCTTCTTCATCTCGACGATCACCGCGTCCCGCTCGGGGCCCTCGGGTGCCGCGAGCACCAGGGCGAGGCCCGCCTTGACGACGGCGAAGGTCATGTCGGCTATCCGGGCGCGCTCGGCGGGCCCGCTGTCCGGCAGGTAGTGGCCGAGCAGGTCGCCGACCCGCGCGAGCAGCGAGGCGTGCAGGGCGTCGTGCTCCTCGGCGATCCGGCCGGGGACGTCCGAGCCGTGCATGAGGGCGAGGAAGGCCGGGTTCTGGCAGTTGAACTCGATCATCGGGTCGAGCACGGCGTCGAGCATCAGCGGCAGCGGCAGCGCCAGGTTCTCCGGGGTGAAGGCCTGTCCGTGGGCCTCCCGCATCTCGGTGAGGAGCCGCTCGCCGAGCTCGATGGCGATGGCTTCCTTGTTGGGGAAGTACTGGTAGAGCGTGCCGGGGGAGACGCTGGCCTCGCGGGCGATCGCGTTGGTGCTGGCGGCCGTGTAGCCGTTGGCGCAGAAGACGTCGGCGGCGGCCTGGAGCAGCTGCGCGATGCGGCGCTCGCCGCGTGCCTGGCGGCGGCGCGGCTTCGGTGCGGACCCTTCTTCGGACATGACTGTCCCCAGCTCTCTCGACCCGTTTGACAAATACGAGAGGTCACTCGCATTCTTGTGAAACACGAGTGATCACTCGTGTTTGCCAGTCTATGGCAAGGGGCGACCCATGCGACCTGCCGGGAAGCGAGCGCCTGGGTCACGGTGAAGGGGACACCGCGTCATGGCCGAAGTCAAGAAACCGTCCACCGGCGGGGGGTGGACCCGGTTCGTGACGGCCCGGCCACGCCTCTCGCTCCTCGTAGCCCTCGTGATCACCGCGCTCGCCGTCCTCGCGGGCAGCGGCGTCGGCGACCGGATGGGCAGCGGCGGCTGGGAGGACCCGGACGCCGAGTCCACCTACGCGCTGGAGGTCCTGGAGCGCGAGTTCCCCGCCTCCCAGCCCAATCTGCTGCTGCTCGTCGACGCCGGCGCCGCCGGGGTCGACTCGCCGGCCGTCGCCGCCGAGGCCCGCCGCCTCGCCGAGCGGCTCGACGCCGAGCCCGGCGTCGGCGGGGTCGGCTCCTACTGGCAGACCGGCTCCCCGGCCCTGCGCTCCGAGGACGGGCGCCAGGCCGTGATCGCCGCCCGGATCGACGGCGAGGAGAAGGCCGCCGGCGAGATCCTGGAGCGTCTCGCCCCCGAGTTCCGGGGCACCCACGGACCCGTGAAGGTCTCCGTCGGCGGCCCGCTCGCCGTGCGCCACGAGATGCAGACGACCATCCAGGAGGACCTGCTCAGGGCCGAGATGATCGCCCTGCCGATCACCCTCGTCCTGCTCGTCATGGTCTTCGGCAGCGCCGTCGCCGCCCTGCTCCCGCTCGGCATCGGCATCGTCGCCATCCTCGGCACCAACGCCGTGCTGCGCGGCATCACCGAGCTCACCGACGTTTCCGTCTTCGCCCAGAACCTCACCACCGCCCTCGGGCTCGGCCTCGCCATCGACTACGCCCTGTTCGTGGTCCGCCGCTTCCGCGAGGAGCTGGCCGGCGGCGCCGACACCAGGACCGCCGTCGCCACCACCCTGCGCACCGCCGGGCGGACCGTGCTCTTCTCCGCTCTGACCGTCGCCGTCTCGCTCGCCGCGATGCTGGTCTTCCCGCAGTACTTCCTGCGCTCCTTCGCCTACGCGGGCATCGCGGTCGTCCTGCTCGCCGCCGCTGCCGCCCTGATCCTGCTGCCGGCCGCGCTCGTCCTCCTCGGCGACCGGGTCAACGCCCTGGACCTGCGGCGCCTCTTCCGCCGCCGGTCCGCGGCCGGGCCCGGGGACGGGGCCGGGGACGGGGCCGGGGCCGTCGAGCGGGAGACCGGGGCCGGCTGGGCGCGCACGGCGGCCCTGGTGATGCGGCGGGCGCCGCTCTTCGCCGTGGCCACCGCCACCGGGCTCGTGCTCCTCGGACTGCCCTTCCTCGGGGTGAGCTTCGGCACCGCCGACGACCGCCAGCTCCCGGCGAGCGCCGAGTCCCGTGTGGTCCAGGACCAGCTGCGGGACGCCTTCCCCGGCAACCCCGGCGGCGGGATCACCGTCCTCGCCGAGGGCGCCGCCACCCCCGGGCAGTACGCGGGGTACCGCGAGCGGATCGAGGTCCTCGACGGGGTCGCGCGGGTCGAGGGACCGGTGACCTCCCCGGCCGCCGGGCGCGGCCACGCCTACTACACCGTCGTCCCCGAGGGCGAGACCGTCGGCACCGACGCCCAGCGGGTCGTCGGCGAACTGCGCGCGCAGAAGGCCCCGTTCGACACCTCCGTGACCGGCGCCGCCGCCGTCCTCGTCGACTCCAAGGACGCCATAGGAGACCGCCTGCCCTGGGCCGCGGCCGTCATCGTCGTCGTCACCCTCCTCCTGGTCTTCCTGCTCACCGGCAGCCTGCTCATCCCGATCCAGGCCGTCGTGCTCAACGCGCTCAGCCTCACCGCCATGTTCGGCGCGGTCGTCTGGGTCTTCCAGGACGGGCACCTCTCCGGACTCCTCGGCTTCACCTCCACCGGGGACATCGAGACCACCCTGCCGGTGCTGATGTTCTGCGTGGCCTTCGGACTCTCCATGGACTACGGGGTGTTCCTGCTCTCCCGGATCAAGGAGGAGTACGACGCCACCGGCGACCACGAGCACGCGGTCCGGTTCGGGCTGCGGCGCACCGGCGGGCTGATCACCGCGGCCGCCGTCATCCTCGCGGTGGTGATGGTCGCCATCGGCACCTCCCGGGTCACCAACACCAAGATGCTGGGCCTCGGCGTCGCCCTGGCCGTCCTCATGGACGCCATGGTGGTGCGCAGCCTGCTCGTCCCCTCGGTGATGAAGCTGACCGGCCGCCTCACCTGGTGGGCGCCGGGACCGCTGCGCCGCTTCCACGACCGCTTCGGGATCAGCGAGGGCGGTGCCCCCGGGACGCCGGAGGCGGCGCCGGACGCCGCCCGGGAGAAGGAGCGCGTCGGATGAGCCAGGGCCCCGCACCACGGTTCGGGGGGTGCGGGGCCCGGGAGCACGGGGGAGAAGGGGCCCGAGGGGCCCCGGAGATCGGGGAGCGGGAGGTCAGTCCCGGCGGCTCCGGTTGCCGGGACGGTTCGCGACCCAGGCACGGATGGTGTCCGCGTACCAGTACGGCTTCCCCGACTCGACGTGGTCGGGGGCCGGGAGCAGTCCGTGCTTCCGGTAGGAGCGGACCGTGTCCGGCTGCACCTTGATGTGGGCGGCGATGTCCTTGTACGACCAGAGTCGTTTGTCCGTCATGCGTGGCACCTCCCTGCGTGCCCGGCAGCGGCGGCGGGGGTGCCGTCGGGTGAGCTGCCGGGTGTGTGCACTGGCGATCACTGAGCCTGTGCCCGGTGAACGACGCCTTCTGACGGGAGGGGATCGCCTGTCGACTGGCTGTGACGGAAAACCCGCGTAACGGTGACATGTGTGACGAAGGTGCGACGGATGTGACGTAAGTGACGCACAGGGGTCAGGCGCCGCAGGAGCGCAGAAAACGGCGCGTGCGCAGCGCGACGGGGTAGGGCCGGTCCGGCTCGCACGGGTACATGTCCTGCTCCACGATGGCGAACAGGTCCACGTCCAGCGCCTGCGCCGCCGCCAGGACCGGTTCGAGGGCCGGCACCCCGGTGGGCGGCTCGCACATCACGCCCCGGGCCACCGCCGGACCGAACGGCAGCTCCTCGGCGACCACCCGGGCCAGGACCGCGGGGTCGACCTGCTTCAGGTGCAGATAGCCGATCCGCTCGCCGTAGGTCTCGATCAGCTTGACGCTGTCACCGCCGCAGTAGGCGTAGTGGCCGGTGTCCAGACAGAGCGCGACCAGGTCCGGATCGGTGCCGTCGAGGAAGCGGGCGACGTTCTCCTCGGTGTCGACATGGGTGTCCGCGTGCGGATGGACCACCACCCGCAGCCCGTACCGCTCCCGGACCTCGTGGCCGAGCCGCTCGGTCAGCGAGGTCAGGTGCCGCCACTGGGCCGGGGTGAGCGTGCGGTCCTCCAGGACCTCGCCCGTCTTGTCGTCGCGCCAGAAGGAGGGGATGACCACCAGATGCCGGGCGCCCATCGCCTGGGCGAGGGCCGCGTTCTCGGCCACGTGCGCCCAGGTGCGCTCCCAGACCTCCGGGCCGTGGTGGAGCCCGGTGAAGACGGTCGCCGCGGACACCCTCAGCCCCCGGCGGGAGGTCTCCTCGGCGAGGACGGCCGGATCGGTCGGCAGATAGCCGTACGGGCCGAGCTCGATCCACTCGTAGCCGGCGCCCGCCACCTCGTCGAGGAAGCGCTGCCAGGGCACCTGCCGCGGATCGTCGGGGAACCAGACGCCCCAGGAGTCCGGGGCCGAGCCGACCCGGATGCGGGACAGCGGTGCCGGGCTCGGCGGACCGGACGGAGACGGACTCGACGGCTGCGACGGCTTCGTCATGACCGCCACGATGACACACGTCCGAATGTAAGGACATGCCGTTGACAGCCCTCCGGAGCGGCGACTAGACCTGGGTGCGGGCGGGGGCGCCGAGGCGAGAGGTGACGTGGCATGACGTCGGAGCCGTACGACCTGATCGCGATGGGCCGGATCGGAGTGGACCTCTATCCGCTGCAGAGCGGGGTGGAACTGGCCCGCGTCGAGAGCTTCGGCAAGTTCCTCGGCGGCTCCCCGGCGAACGTGGCCGTCGCCGCCGCCCGCCTGGGCAGCCGGACCGCGCTGGTCAGCCGTACCGGAGCGGACCCCTTCGGCACGTACCTCCACCGCGAGCTGCGGGCCTTCGGCGTGGACGACCGGTGGGTCACGGACGTCGCCGCGTACCCGACCCCGGTCACCTTCTGCGAGATCTTCCCGCCCGACCACTTCCCGATCCACTTCTACCGCCGCCCCCGGGCCCCCGACCTGGAGATCCACCCCCACGAGCTGGACCTGCCCGCGCTCCGCGCCGCCCGCGCGCTGTGGGTGACGGGGACCGGACTGAGCGCCGAGCCCAGCCGGACCGCCACCCTCGCCGCCCTGCGGGAGCGGTCCGGCCACCTCGACCCCGCCGACGCGCTCACCGTCCTCGACCTGGACTGGCGGCCCGCCCTGTGGGAGGCGCCCGACGAGGCGCCGCCGTACTACCGGGAGGCCCTGCGGCACGCCACGGTCGCCGTCGGGAACCTCGACGAGTGCGAGGTCGCCACCGGGGAGCGCGAACCGCACGCCGCCGCCCGCGCGCTGCTGGCCGCGGGCGTGCGGCTCGCCGTCGTCAAGCAGGGCCCCAAGGGCGTGCTGGCGCTGGCCGCCGACGGCACCGCCGCCGAGGTGCCGCCGCTGCCGGTGGAGGTGGTCAACGGCCTCGGCGCGGGCGACGCGTTCGGCGGGGCGCTCGCCCACGGGCTGCTCGCCGGCCGGGACCTGGAGGACGTCCTGCGCCGGGCCAACGCGGCGGGCGCCATCGTCGCCGGGCGGCTCGCCTGCTCGCCCGCGATGCCGTACGAGGACGAGATCGCCCTCGCCCTGGCCACCGGCACCGGCTCGGTCCCGGAGCGGACACCGTGACGCGCGGCGGCCCTTTCGGACAGTCCGCCGCCGGGCCGGGCGGGCCCGGTACCCGCCGTTCCGGCGCCCACCGTCCCGTACGGCGGCCCGGCCCGCCGCCCGTACGGCGCACCGACCGGGATCCCGGACCCGCGCGACGGGTAGGGAGCTGACCATGGAAACCACGCCCGGCCCGCGCTCCCTCCACCTGCCCGCGGGCACCGCCGCCCGCGGCCCGTACGCCGTCGACATCGACCCCGCGCGGGCCGGCTGGACCCACAGCGCGCTCCGCGTCCTCGACCTCCCGCCCGGCGGGACCCACCGGTTCGAGACAGGGAAAAGCGAATGGGTGGTGCTTCCGCTGTCCGGTGGCGGTACGGTGCGCGTCGACGGGGAAATCCTCGAACTCGTAGGCCGCGCCAGTGTGTTCGACGGGGTCTCGGACTTCGCCTATGTGCCCAGGGACGCCCACGTCCAGATCGCCTCCGGTGCGGGAGGCCGCTTCGCTTTGGCAGGAGCGAGGTGCGAGCGACGACTCCCCGCCCGCTACGGCCCCGCGCCGGAGGTTCCCGTCGAGACCCGCGGCAGCGGCAACCGCAGCCGCGAGGTGCGCAACTTCGCCGCCGCGGACGCCTTCGACTGCGACCGGCTGATCGCCGTCGAGGTGATCACCCCCGGCGGCAACTGGTCCTCCTACCCGCCCCACAAGCACGACGAGCACCGCCCGGGGGAGGAGTCCGTCCTGGAGGAGATCTACTACTACGAGGTCGACGAGGCGGACGAGGCCGACGGGGCGGACGATGTGGGCGAGGTCCACACGGCGGCGGAGCCCTCAGGCCGGACTCCCGGCCGGACTCCCGGCACTCCCGGCCGAGCCTCCGGCGCCCCCGGCCGGGCCTACGGCTACCAGCGGATCAGCCCCTCCCGGCCCGGCGGCGCCGCTCTCCTCGCCGAGGTCCGCGGCGGTGACGCCGTCCTCGTACCCGACGGATGGCACGGCCCGTCCATCGCCCAGCCCGGCCATCCGCTCTACTACCTGAACGTCATGGCGGGACCCGGCCCCGAACGGGAATGGAAGATCTGCTTCCACCCCGACCACACGGAGGGATACGCATGAGCGTCCGGCTCACCGTCGCCCAGGCCCTGGTGCGCTTCCTCGCCGCCCAGCACACCGCGCGCGACGGCGTGCGCCGGCGCCTGATCACCGCCACCTGGGGCATCTTCGGCCACGGCAACGTCGCCGGCGTCGGGCAGGCGCTCGTCGAGTACCCCGGGCTCATGCCGTTCCACCAGGGCCGCAACGAGCAGGCCATGGTGCACGCCGCCGTCGGCTACGCCCGTCAGTCCCGCCGGCTCCAGGCGCACGCGGTCACCACCTCCATCGGCCCCGGCGCCACCAACCTCGTCACCGGCGCCGCCCTCGCCACGGTCAACCGGCTGCCCGTGCTCCTGCTCCCGGGCGACACCTTCGCCACCCGCCCCGCCGACCCCGTCCTCCAGCAGCTCGAAGTCCCCTACGCGGGCGAGGTGTCCGTCAACGACTGCCTGCGCCCGGTGTCGAGGTACTTCGACCGGATCACCCGCCCCGAGGCGCTGATCCCGGCCGCCCTCGCCGCCGTACGGGTCCTCACCGACCCCGCCGAGACCGGCGCCGTCACCCTCGCCCTGCCCCAGGACGTACAGGCCGAGGCGTACGACTGGCCGGAGGAGTTCCTCGCCGAACGGACCTGGACCGTGCGCCGCCCACGCCCCGACCGGGACGAGCTCGACGCCGCCGTCCGGGCGGTCGCCGACGCCGAGCGGCCGCTGATCGTCGCGGGCGGCGGGGTGAAGTACAGCGGCGCCGAGGACGCCCTGCGCACCCTCGCCGAACGGGCCGGGCTGCCCGTCGCCACCACCCAGGCGGGCAAGGGCGTCCTGCCGTACAGCCACCCCTGCGAGGTCGGCGGCATCGGCCACACCGGCACCGCCACCGCCAACGAGCTGGCCCGGGCCAGCGACCTGATCATCGGCGTCGGCACCCGCCACACCGACTTCACCACCGCCTCCGGCACCCTCTTCCACCCCGAGGCCCGCTTCCTCAACCTCAACATCACCGGCTTCGACGCCCACAAGCAGGCCGCCCTGCCGCTCGTCGCCGACGCCCGCGAGGGCCTCACCGCCCTCACCGAGGCCCTCGCCGTCCGCCCCCGCCGCGACCCCGCCCCCTGGGCGGAGTCCAAGCGCGCCTGGCAGGCCCGCACCGACGCCGCGTACACCCCGGACAGCGAGGACGCCCGCCCCACCCAGGCGCAGGTCCTCGGCGCACTCGACACCTTGGTCACCGGGGACGACATCCTGATCAACGCCGCCGGCTCGCTCCCCGGCGACCTCCACAAGCTGTGGCGGGCCCGCTCGGCCGACCAGTACCACGTCGAATACGGCTACTCGTGCATGGGCTACGAGATCCCCGCCGCCCTCGGCGTCGCCCTCGCCGCGCCCGGCCGGCCCGTCTGGGCGCTCGTCGGAGACGGTACGTACCTGATGAATCCCACCGAGATCGTCACCGCCGTCCAGGAAGGACTGCCCATCAAGGTGGTCGTCCTGCAGAACCACGGCTACGCCTCGATCGGCGGCCTGTCGGAGGCCGTCGGAGCCGAGCGCTTCGGCACCGACTACCGGCTGCGGGCCCCCGACGGGCGCTTCACCGGGCCGCCCCTCCCGATCGACCTGGCGGCCAACGCCGCCTCCCTCGGCATGCGGGTCCTGCGCCCCCACACCATGCGTGACCTGCGAGAAGCCCTCGCGGACGCACGGGAGGCGACGGTTCCCACATGTGTCTACGTCGAGACCGAAACGGCAGACAGTGTGTCGGGCCCGCCCCCCGCCCAGGCGTGGTGGGATGTGCCCGTGGCCGAGACGTCGACCCGCCCGTCGGCGGCCTGGGCCCGCGAGGAGTACGACCGGCACGTCACCGCCCGACGCCGCCACCTGTAGCAGCCAGAAGGAGCATTCCGTCATGACGAAGACCGTCAACCACTGGATCGGTGGCAAGAGCGTCGAGGGCACGTCGGGCAACTGGGGCCCGGTCACCGACCCGGCCACCGGCGCCGTGACCACCCAGGTCGCCCTCGCCTCGGTGGAGGAGGTCGACGCGGCCGTCGCCGCCGCGAAGGACGCCTTCGCGACCTGGGGCACCTCCTCGCTCGCGCAGCGCACCACGATCCTCTTCCGCTTCCGCGCCCTGCTCGACGCCAACCGCGACGCGATCGCCGAGCGGATCGTCGCCGAGCACGGCAAGGTGCACTCCGACGCGCTCGGCGAGGTCGCCCGCGGCCTGGAGATCGTCGACCTGGCCTGCGGCATCACCACCCAGCTCAAGGGCGAGCTGTCCACCCAGGTCTCCAGCCGCGTGGACGTCGCCTCGATCCGCCAGGCCGTCGGCGTCGTGGCCGGCATCACCCCGTTCAACTTCCCGGCCATGGTGCCGATGTGGATGTTCCCGCTCGCCATCGCCTGCGGCAACACCTTCGTGCTCAAGCCGAGCGAGAAGGACCCGTCGGCGGCCATGAAGATCGCCGAGCTGCTCGCCGAGGCCGGCCTGCCGGACGGCGTCTTCAACGTCCTGCACGGTGACAAGGTCGCCGTGGACCGTCTCCTGGAGCACCCGGACGTCGCCGCGATCTCCTTCGTCGGCTCGACCCCGATCGCCCGCCACATCCACACCACCGCCGCCGCCAACGGCAAGCGCGTCCAGGCGCTCGGCGGCGCCAAGAACCACATGCTGGTGCTGCCCGACGCCGACCTCGACGCGGCGGCCGACGCGGCGGTCTCGGCGGCGTACGGCTCCGCCGGCGAGCGCTGCATGGCGATCTCCGCGGTCGTCGCGGTCGGCGCGGTCGGCGACGAGCTCGTGGAGAAGATCCGCGAGCGCGCCGAGAAGATCAAGATCGGCCCCGGCAACGACCCGGCCTCCGAGATGGGCCCGCTCATCACGGCCGTCCACCGCGACAAGGTCGCCTCCTACGTGCACGGCGCGGCGGCCGAGGGCTGCGAGGTCGTCCTCGACGGCACCGGCTACACCGTCGAGGGCTTCGAGGACGGCCACTGGATCGGCCTGTCCCTCCTGGACCACGTGCCGACCACGGCCAAGGCGTACCAGGACGAGATCTTCGGCCCGGTCCTGTGCGTGCTGCGCGCCGACACGTACGAGGAGGGCCTGGCCCTCATCAACGCCTCGCCGTTCGGCAACGGCACCGCGATCTTCACCCGCGACGGCGGCGCCGCCCGCCGCTTCCAGCTGGAGGTCGAGGCCGGCATGGTCGGCGTGAACGTGCCGATCCCGGTGCCGGTGGGCTACCACTCCTTCGGTGGCTGGAAGGACTCGCTCTTCGGCGACCACCACATCTACGGCAACGACGGCATCCACTTCTACACCCGCGGCAAGGTCGTCACGACCCGCTGGCCGGACCCGTCCGAGGGCCCGTCCGGCGTCGACCTGGGCTTCCCGCGCAACCACTGACGTACGCGGAAACCATTGGCCCCAGGGTGCGTTCCCACGCATCCTGGGGCCATGTCCGTTCCTCCCCCGCTTCCGCCGAAGCACCAGATCCGCGCCCTCCACACCGCCACCACGGTGACCGTCTACCAGGCCTACCGCCCGTCCCTCGGCCTGCCGGCCGCCCGTGACGGGCGCTTCCCCGCCGCCTGGAAGCGCGAGCGGATGACCTGGATCAAGCCCTCGTTCCTGTGGATGATGTACCGCTGCGGCTGGGGCCTGAAGGACAGCCAGGAGACCGTCCTCGCCGTCGAGATCACCCGCGAGGGCTTCGACTGGGCCCTGCGCCACGCCTGCCTCTCGCACTACGAGCGCGAGCTCCACCCCGACCACGACACCTGGCGGCGCGAGCTGAAGAGCTCTCCGGCCCGCGTCCAGTGGGACCCCGAACGCGACCTGCGGCTGGCGCCCCTCCCGTACCGCTCCCTCCAGCTCGGCCTCGCCGGGGAGGCATCCCGCCGGTACGCCGACGAGTGGACGGTCGGCATCCGCGACGTCACCCCGCTCGCCCACGAGATCCACGCGCTGGTCCGGGAAGGCCACCTGGAACAGGCGGAACGCCTGCTGCCCGAGGCCACGCCGTACCCGACGGAGGACGGGCTGCTCGCGCGCGTCGTCGTGTAGGGGGCGCCCGCGCCGGCGCGGGCGCCCCCGCATACCGCGGTTGGTGTACGAGGACGGCACCGTGTACGACCTGAGGAGGCGGCCGAGTTCCGCCCCGGGGCAGCCGAGCCGGAGTCGTCCGGCCGCCTAGGCTCGACACCATGCAGCTGCGACTTCCCCGGAGGGGCCTCCCTCGACCCGGTCTGCCGAGGTGGGCGGCGGTCGCCACCGTCCTCGCCGTGCTCGTGGGCGGCGCCGGCACCTGGACCGCCGTCGCCTCCGACGACCCGCCGCCCGTGCACCGCGCGGACCGGATGCTCGACCTCGACGGGGTACGGATCGACACCTCGTACTTCACCGGCGGCGGTTCCGGCCGGCGCCCCGCCGTCCTGCTCGGGCACGGCTTCGGCGGCTCCAAGGACGACGTCCGCGAGCAGGCCGAAGGGCTCGCCCGCGACGGGTACGCGGTGCTGACCTGGTCCGCGCGCGGCTTCGGCAGGTCCACCGGGCAGATCGGCCTGAACGACCCGGAGCGCGAGGTCAAGGACGTGCGGGGGCTGGTCGACTGGCTGGCCGGCCGCCCCGAGGTGCTGCTCGACAAGGCGGGCGACCCGCGCGTCGGCGTCACCGGCGCCTCCTACGGCGGGGCGATCTCGCTGCTGGCCGCCGGGTACGACCCGCGCGTGGACGCGATCGCACCGCAGATCACGTACTGGAACCTGGCGGACGCCCTCTTCCCGAACGGCGTGTTCAAGAAGCTGTGGGCCGGCATCTTCTTCGCCGGCGGAGCGGGGGAGAGTCCGGCAGGCGCTCCTGCGAACGGGAGCGCGAACGGGAGCCCGAACGCGACCGGGAACGGGAGCGCGAACGGGGACGGGAGCCCGAATGCGGCCGAGAGCGGGAAGGCGGGCGCGGCCGGGAACGGGAAGGCGGGCGCGCACGCGAAGGGGGACGCGAGCGGGCCAGGGGCTCCGGACGTGGCCTGCGGGCGGTTCAGCCCCGAGGTGTGCGCCCTGTACCAGCGCGTCGCCGTCGCCGGGAAGCCCGACGCGGCGGCCCGCGCCCTCCTGGAGGCGCGCAGCCCGTCCGCCGTCGGCGCCCGCATCAAGGTGCCCGCGCTGATCGTCCAGGGCCAGTCCGACTCCCTGTTCACCCTCGCCCAGTCCGACGCCATGGCCCGGACCATCGCCGCGAACGGCGCGCCGGTCGCGGTGGACTGGACGGCGGGCGGCCACGACGGCGGCGACCGGGAGACGGACCGCGTCGAGGCGCGGATCTCGGCCTGGTTCGACCGCCACCTCAAGCGGGACACGTCGGCCGCGACCGGCCCCGCGTTCCGGGTGAGCCGCACCGGGGGCGTCGACTCCACCGACGGGCGCGCGACCCTGCGCGGCGCGACGGCCGACACGTATCCGGGGCTCGCGGCGGGGCAGGTCCCGGTCGCGCTCTCGGGGCCGGCGCGGTCCTTCGCCAACCCGGCGGGCGCGAATCCGCCCGCGATCTCGGCGGTCCCGGGCCTCGGCGGGGGGCTCTCGCAGCTCTCCTCGCTCGGCGTGGGCCTGTCCCTGGACTTCCCGGGCCAGTTCGCGGCCTTCGACGCCCGGCCGCAGACCGCCCCGGTGCGGATCACGGGCTCGCCGACGGTCAGGGTACGGGTGACGTCGACCGCACCCGACGGCTCGGCGGTCCTCTTCGTCAAGGTGTACGACGTGGGGCCGGACGGGCGGCAGCAGGTGCTGCCCGCCCAGCTCGTGACCCCGGTACGGGTGGCGGACGCGGGGCGCGGGCGCACCGTCGACCTGACGCTGCCCGCCGTCGACCACGAGGTGGCGGCCGGCCACCGGCTGCGCCTGGTGCTCGCCGCGACGGACCTCGGCTACGCCTCGCCCGCCACCCCCGCCACGTACACGGTCGGGGTGGAGAGCGCCCTGACGGTGCCGACGGCGCCGGGCGTGACGACGCAGGCGGCGGGTCTGCCGTGGTGGGTGTGGGGCCTGCCGCCGGTGGGCGTCCTGGTCGCGGCGGCGCTGCTCCTGACGGCCCGCCGCAAGGTCGTGCCGCCCGCCCCGGACCCGGCGCTCGCCGAGGTCCCGCTCCAGATCACCGGCCTCTCCAAGAAGTACAAGGGCGGCGACCGGTACAGCGTCCGCGACCTGTCCTTCAGGGTGGAACAGGGCCAGGTCCTGGGCCTGCTGGGCCCCAACGGCGCGGGCAAGACGACGACCCTGCGCATGCTGATGGGCCTGATCACGCCCGACGAGGGCGAGATCCGGGTCTTCGGCCAGGCGATCCGGCCGGGCGCGCCGGTGCTCTCGCGGGTCGGCGCGTTCGTGGAGGGCGCGGGCTTCCTGCCGCACCTGTCGGGACGCGAGAACCTGGAGCTGTACTGGCAGGCCACCGGCCGTCCCGCCGAGGACGCGCACCTGGACGAGGCGCTGCGCATCGCCAACCTGGGCGGCGCCCTCGAACGCGCCGTCCGCACCTACTCGCAGGGCATGCGGCAGCGCCTCGCGATCGCGCAGGCCATGCTGGGCCTGCCCGACCTGCTGATCCTGGACGAGCCGACGAACGGCCTCGACCCGCCGCAGATCCGGGAGATGCGGGAGGTGATGATCCGGTACGCGGCCGGCGGCCGGACCGTGATCGTCTCCAGCCACCTCCTCGCCGAGGTCGAACAGTCCTGCACCCACCTCGTGGTGATGGACCGGGGCGGTCTGGTGCAGGCGGGCCCGGTGCGGGAGATCACCGGCTCCGACGACACGCTCCTGGTGACGCTGGGCGGCCCGGTGCCGGACGCGGTGGTGGAGAAGCTGGGCGCGGTACGCACCGACGCCGGCCTCCTGGTCCGCCTCGACGCCGCCACGACCGCCACCGCGCTGATCGCCGAACTCGTGCGCCTGGAGGTGCCGGTGACGGGCGTGGGGCCGCACCGGCGCCTGGAGGACGCGTTCCTGACCCTGATCGGAGAGACCGCATGACCGCCGCCGCTCTCGGCTACGCGCCCGGCCGCACCCTGCCCCTGCGCGTGGAGGCCCTGCGGCAGCTGAAGCGCCGCCGCACGCTGGTGATGGGGCTGATCCTGGCGGCCCTCCCGTTCATCCTGATCGCGGCGTTCGCGATCGGCGGCGGGCCGGACGGCTCGGAGAACAACCGGATCACCCTGATGGACACGGCGACGGCCTCGGGCGCCAACTTCGCCGCGACCTGCCTGTTCGTCTCGGCCGGCTTCCTCCTCGTCATCCCGGTCGCCCTGTTCTGCGGCGACACGGTCGCGTCGGAGGCGGGCTGGTCGTCCCTCCGCTACCTCCTGGCGGCCCCCGTTCCCCGGGCCCGTCTCCTCTGGTCGAAACTCACCGTCGCCCTGGCCTTCAGCGCGGCGGCCATGGTCCTGCTGCCGTTGGTGGCCCTGGTCGCCGGCACGGTCGCCTACGGCTGGGGCCCCCTGAAGCTCCCCACCGGCGGCGCCCTCCCCGCCGGCGACGCCCTCGTCCGCCTGGCCCTGGCGACGGCCTTCGTGTACGTCTCCCAACTGGTCACGGCCGCCCTCGCCTTCTGGCTCTCCACCCGCACCGACGCCCCCCTGGGCGCGGTCGGCGGCGCCGTCGGCCTCACCATCATCGGCAACGTCCTCGACGCCGTCACCGCCCTCGGCGACTGGCGCGCCTTCCTCCCGGCCCACTGGCAGTTCGCCTGGGCGGACGCCCTCCAGCCCCAACTGGAATGGTCGGGCATGCTGAAGGGCACCGCGATCTCGGTGACATACGCGGTGATCCTCTTCGCCCTGGCCTTCCGGGGGTTCGCGCGGAAGGACATCGTGTCCTAGGCGACTTGACATATTCGAGCGGCCCGAATTTCTTTTCGAAGTCCGTCAGGTAATGAGGCGGCCCTCGGAATTTGACATGACCGCGCAAAATATCGCCACGCGATGAGGTGGCGCTTCGGGGTGCCGTGCGGATGGCCGCGAAAGAAGCAAAGTTCCACGCCGGAGAGGATCGTGAGATGAATCACGTGACGGAATGTCCGGAACGGATGATTCCGGTGTATGTGGAAACTAAATCCCCTGTGTCGAATGTGTGTCCCGGAGGTAGCGTTCTCGGTCTGATTACGCAATCTTTGCGTTCATTTGAATGGCTGGGGGGCCAATGGGGTGGGCTAGACGTCGTTCCAAAACGACGCACGGAGCCGTCGTCGCGACACTGACGGCCATGCTGGCAGGGGGTGCGGCCGTCGTACCGGCCGCCGCCCAGAGCGCGAACACCGCGCTTCCCGGCAGTGCGGTAGCCACTGCCGCGGAATCGGGCGAAGCGCCCAACGAGGAACTGGCGAAGGCCGCCGCCAAGGAGAGCGGCCAGCCCGTCGAGGCGACCAACCTCCGGGCCGAGCGCCGTGACGTGTTCGCCAACGAGGACGGGTCCTTCACGGCCCGCGAGTACACCGAGCCGGTGCGGACCCGACAGGGTTCCGACTGGGTGCCGGTCGACGACACGCTCGTCAAGCGGAGCGACGGTACGTGGGCTCCCAAGGCGGCCACCGTGGAACTGGAGTTCTCCGACGGCGGGCAGGGCCCGTTCGCCCGGATGAGCCGGGTCGGCCGTGAGTATGCCCTGTCCTGGCCCGGCGGCGCGCTGTCGAAGCCCACGGTCGAGGGCAGCACCGCCCGCTACGCGGAGGTCCTTCCCGGCGTCGACCTGACGGTCCGCGCGGGCGTCGAGGGCTTCTCGCACTACTTCGTCGTCAAGACGGCCGAAGCCGCGGCCGACCCGCGGCTGGACTCGCTCGAGCTCGGCCTCTCGACCAAGGGCCTGACCGTCACGGAGACGCCCGGCGGCGCACTCAAGATCGTCGACTCCGCTGTCGGCGGCACCGTCTTCGAGTCGGGCGGCGCCTCCATGTGGGACTCGTCCGTCGCCGCTGGTACGGCCGGTACGGCCGCCGCGCGCACCGCGAAGGCCGTGACGTCGAACGCGGAGCTCCCGAAGCCGGCACTCGACGCGGCCGACGGCGGCCGCAAGGCTCCCGTCGACATCGACGTGGCGAAGGGCAAGCTCACCCTCAAGCCCGACCTGAAGCTGCTGCGGGGCCAGGGCACCACCTACCCGGTGGTCATCGACCCGACGCCGCGCACCCAGAACGTGAGTGCCTGGACCTCGGTCATGTCGGGCATGCCGGGCGAGCAGGACTGGAAGTTCGCGGACGACGCGGGCGTGGGTCGCTGCCCCTCCGACCAGACCCCGGCCTCGTGCTCGGGCATCGGTGTCCGGCGCACGCTGTTCAGCTTCCCGATGAGCTTCTACAAGGGCAAGCAGATCCTGAGCAGCACGTTCTCCGCGCGCCTCGTGAAGAACTACTGGAACGACAACAAGGCCGAGCCGATCGACCTGTACCGGGTCGGCGGCAAGGACTACGCGGTCACCTCGGCCGGCAACTGGTCCAACACCTCGGGCAGCTGGACCAACTACCTCCTGACGGTGGACAAGGCGATCACGCCGACCAGCTGCAAGAGCCAGGCCAACCTGCACTTCAGCAACGGCGACCTCCTGACGGACACGAGGGCCGCCGCGGCGGGTAGCTGGAACACCATGTCCTTCGGTCTGAAGGCCAAGGACGAGTCGGCCTACGCCGGCTGGAAGCGCATCTGCGGCAACGCCTACCTGTCCATCACGTACAACACGCCGCCGCTGCAGGTCGCGAACGCGTCCATGACCTCGGACCCCGGCGGCCAGTGCGTCACCGACCCGGCCAAGGCGCCTCTCGTGGACGGCCTGCCGATGCTGCGCGGCGAGGCCAGGGACCCCGATCACACGGCCGCCTCCAGCGACCCGGTGAAGATGCAGTACCAGGTGTTCTACCGGGACACCAAGGACATCGAGCAGAGCTACTTCGCCGAGACCGGCTACAAGTCGCCCAATCAAGGCACGCTCTTCAGCCACCAGGTGACGTCGCCGACGGCGAAGTCCGGCATCGGGATGTACTACCCGACGGCGACGCCGAGGGTCTACCAGCGCACCACGCCGGACGCGGGCCCGAACACGGCCGACATCCCGTTCGACGCCAAGGGGCGGAAGATCCTCGTCGGTGACTGGGACGCCGATGGCATCGACACGCTGGGGACCTACGACCCGACGTCGCGCGAGTTCGAGCTGTGGAACGACAACTCGTTCACCAAGCGGGTACCCCCGATCGCCTACGGAAGCGCCGGTGACGTCCCGGTCGTGGGGGACTGGAACGGCGACGGCCGTGACACGATCGGTGTCTGGCGCCCGAGCAACCACTACTTCTACTTGAACAACGAGACGAGCAACAACATCACGGACATCTCGTTCGTGTACGGCGCCAACGGCATGACCCCGCTCGTGGGCGACTGGAACGGCGACGGTGTCGACACCATCGGCATGTATTACCCGACCAACACCACGTTCTACATCCGCAACTTCAACAGCGCGGGTGGCAACAGCTACGAGATGCGCTACGGCAGCTCCGGCGACCAGCCCGTGATCGGTGACTGGAACGCCGACAAGACGGACAGCATCGGTGTGTGGCGGGAGAGTGACCACTCCTTCTACCTGAACAACGAGCACACGAACAACGTCGCGGACCTCTCCTTCGTGTACGGCGACGATGGAATGATCCCGCTCGCCGGCACCTGGACGCCGGGCATCCCCACGAACACGACGATCACGTGGCAGGCCCGCGCCTACGACGGCGAGGCCTGGGGACCGTGGAGCTCGGCCAACGGAGCGGGGCGCTGCGTCGTGCGGCGAGACTCCTCCGTTCCCTCGAAGCCGACGGTGAAGGCCGACCATTACACGGAGTCGGTCGACGAGATCTGGCACGACGGCATCGGCATCGAGGACACGTTCAGCTTCACGGCAGCGGACAGCACGGGGGCGAACAACGATGTGATCGGCTACCGGTACGCCATCGAAGGTGTTACCTACCCGACGGTCCCCACGAGCGGAGGCAAGACGGCGACGACCAAGTGGACCCCCACCCGGTCGGGACGCCATTACCTCTCGGTCGAGGCGTTCGACGGTGCCGGACACACCAGTGCTCAGGCGAACTACACCTTCCTGGTCGCGACCGGACGGGTCGCCCAGTGGGACCTCTCCGACCCGGCCGACACCAAGGAGGTCAGCGGGATCGGCTCGGCCATGGTGGCCCGCGCCGGCGTCACCTTCGGCAAGGAGGGGCGCGGTGGCATCGTAGACCCGGTCGCACGATTCGACGGGACGGATCAGGCATACATCTCCACCCCCGACGAGACGGTCGGCACTGCCGGCAAGGCGACCGTCGATACGCGGTCCAGCCTGTCCGTCAGCGCATGGGTGAAGCCATCGGACCTGACCAAGGACATGACCGTCGTCAGCCAGGACGGAACGGACGAGGCCGGCTTCGAACTCGGCTATGACGCCGCCATGAAGTCCTGGAGCTTCGCCACCCCCGACGCGGACGGCGAGAAGACCACCAGCTTCGCCGCTCAAGTGCCCGCGGGTGCCGACGCGGTCGGCAAGTGGGTCCACCTGACCGGCGTGTTCGACGCGAAGGCCACCGGCGGTCCGCAGCTGCGCCTCTACGTCGACGACGGCGACCCGGCCACGCCCACCGGCACGGCCACGGCCGCACGTACCACCTCCTGGGCGGCGACGGGCGCGTTCCAGATCGGGCGGGCGCTCCGCAAGGGTGAGTACAAGGCGATGTTCAACGGCGACATGTCCGAGGTCCGTGTCTACAACCGCCCCGTGACCACGGCCGAGATCGCCGAGTTCCAGACGGTCAGCCCGGTCCGCAAGGCCTACTGGCAGTTCGAGGCCGCACCGGTCGGCGGTGCCGTGAGCACGGTGGACGGAAAGGGCGGCCCGCTCGCGCTGAGCGGGGACGCGAAGGTCTTCGTGGGAACCACGAGCGTGGACCCCGTTCTGGCTGATCGCGGATTCCTGATGCTCGACGGCACCGGCGACTGGGCGGCCACCGCGACCCCGGTCGTGGGCGGTGACAAGAGCTTCACCGTGGCCGCACGTGTCCAGCTGTCGAACGTCGACTCGACCACGTCCCAGACCGTTCTGTCCCTCCCCGGACAGAACACCGACCGGCTCGCGGTCCGCTATGACGGTGCGGCCAAGCGCTGGAAGGTCGTCCTGGCGGACAGCGACAGCGCGACCGCCAAGACGACCGAGGTCGTCGACGTCAACACGCTGCCCGTGGCGGACGGTGGCGGCAACCACCTCGCGGTCGTCTACGACGCCGTGGTCCGTGAGATCCGGCTTTACGGGGACGCAGGGGACGCAGTGGTCGTGGCGCTCCAGAGCCCGGGCACCTGGGCTTCCACCGGCGGCCTCCAGGTGGGCCGCTCGATCAAGGCGGGCCAGTATCTCTCCGGAGCCGTGGACGAGGTCCGGGTGTACGACGGTGCGCTCAGCCCCGACGCCATCCGGCGGGCGAGCCTCCTGATCGGCGACTCGGGCATCTAGTCCCCATGAGACCGACTGGGCGGCCCGTACGTAGGTACGGGGCCGCCCAGTCGGTAGGGCCGCCGCATGGTGAGCCCGCACGACATTCCCTTTCTCCTTTCGACCCTGCATCGGAGTTCGTCATGCCCAAACGCGGCAGATTGCTGCACGCGCGCATGCCTAAAAGCCTGTTGGCCGGCGCGGCCATCGTCCTGACCCTGGCCGTATCCGGAGGCAACGCCCAGGCGGTGACCCCGCTCGAACCGGCGCCTCCCGGCCTTCCCGGGTTCTCGAAGAACCCCGACCCCGTCGACGGCAAGGACGCGGGCAAGGCCAAGCCGCGCCCCGCGGACGGCGCCAAGAAGGCCGCCGTCCGCAGCCTGGGCAAGGTGACCTGGCCGGCGGCCGGCAGCGCAGAGGTCGCCCTGCCCGCGGCTGCGGCTCCCGCCGCGCGCACGGCCAGGGCGGCCGGCACACCGGCCACCGCGGCGAAGACGCGAGTGGGCGGGCTTCCCGTCACCGTCGCACCGGCCCACGCGAAGAGCCGCACCGCCGGAGCCACCCCGGCCAAGGTGAAGATCAGCTCGCTCGGACACGAGAAGGCGGCCCGCTGGGGCGGCGCCGCGCTGTTCACCGTCGAGCGCGCGGACGCCGGGACCACAGCGTCCCCGGTGCACGTCTCGCTGGACTACTCGGCGTTCGCCGACGGTGCCGGCGGTGCCTACGGCGAGCGCCTCACCCTGGTCCAGCTGCCCGGCTGTGTCGTGACGAAGGCGCCCGGCAGCAAGGACTGCGCGGTCGTTCCCAAGACCCTCGCGTCCGTCAACGACCCGTCGGCCCGCACCGTCAGCTCCGACGTCACGGCGACCGCGGCGAACGCCCCCGCGGTCGTCTACGCGCTGACGTCCTCGCCGTCCTCGGCGAAGGGCAACTACACCGCCACCTCGCTCGCGCCCTCCGCGAGCTGGTCGGTGTCCAACTCCGCGGGCGGGTTCTCCTGGAACTACCCCCTGCGGACGGTGCCGACGCCGGGTGACATCGCGCCCAAGGTCGAGCTGGGCTACTCGTCCCAGTCCGCCGACGGCCGCACCGGCGCCACCAACAACCAGGGCTCCTGGATCGGCGAGGGCTTCAGCTACGAGCCGGACTACATCGAGCGCTCCTACAAGCCCTGTTCGGAGGACGGCCACGCCGGATCGACCGAGCAGTGCTGGGCGTTCGACAACGCCACGGTGATGCTCAACGGCCAGTCCTCCACGCTCCTCAAGGGCGACGCGGACGGCAAGTGGCGCTTCGCGTCGGACAACGGCGCCAAGATCGAGCAGCTCACCAACGCCGCGTACGTCACCGGCAACGGCGACAACGACGGTGAGCACTGGAAGATCACCACCACGGACGGCACGGAGTACTTCTTCGGCCTCAACCGGCTCCCCGGCTGGACCACGGGCAAGGAGGAGACCGCCTCCACCTGGACCGCTCCCGTCTTCGGCGACGACTCCGGCGAGCCCTGCTACAACGCGACCTTCGCCAGCGCGTACTGCAAGCAGGCATGGCGCTGGAACCTGGACTACGTCAAGGACCGGCACGGCAACGTGCGGGCGTACTACTACACGCCCGAGACGAACTACTACGCGCTGAACGCCAAGACGGACGTCAACGGCACCGCGTACCACCGCGCCGGCTACGTCAAGCGCATCGACTACGGTCAGCGCGACAACGCCGTCTACACGACCAAGGCCCCGGCGCGCGTCGTCTTCACCACCGCCGAGCGCTGCATCGCCGATGCCTCCTTCGACTGTGCTCCGGCGAAGTTCACCATGGCCAACTCGGCCAAGTGGCCGGACACCCCGGTCGACCGCAACTGCGCGGCCAACACCAAGTGCACGCTGAGCCAGAGCTCCCAGACGTTCTGGACGACGAAGCGGCTCGTCGGCATCACCACCCAGGTGAGCAAGAGCGGGACCGCGGGCGAGTACGACGACGTGGACGCGTGGACGCTCACGCACCTGTTCACCGACAACGGTGACGCCACGAAGTCCCTGTGGCTCTCCAAGATCGACCACGAGGGCCGCTACGGGGGCACCACCCCCAAGCAGACCGTCGAATTCGGCGGTGAGGCCCTCATGAACCGGGTCGACAGCGACACCGACAACACCGATCCGTTCTACCGCTACCGGCTGACCACGGTCATGAGTGAGACCGGCGCGCAGCTCGACATCACGTACGCTCCCCGCGAGTGCACGGCCGCTAGCCTGCCCCAGCCCGGTTCCTCGACCAAGCGGTGCTACCCGGTCGTCTGGACGCCGCCGGGCGAGGCGAACCCGAAGACGGACTGGTTCCACAAGTACGTCGTCCAGCAGGTCACGGACACCGACCGTACGGGCAAGAGCGAAGACCTCGTCACCCGCTACGACTACCAGGGCGACGCGGGCTGGCGGTACGGCGAGCCCAACGGCATCGCCGACCCGAAGTACCTGACCTGGAGCCAGTGGCAGGGTTACGGAAAGGTCAGCGTCACCGGCGGCAACGGCCAGACCCGTTCCTCCCGCATCGACTACACGTACCTGCAGGGTCTCGACGGCGACAAGCTGCCCGGCACCGGCACGGCCACCCGCACGGAGAAGGTGAAGGACTCGACGGGCGTCGAGTACACCGGCTCCAAGGAGTTCACCGGCTTCGAGATCGAGCAGCAGGCGTACGACACGGTCACCGGCGGCAAGGTGGTCTCCAAGACCATCACCGAGCCGTCGTTCGTGGAGACGGCGACGCAGAAGCGGACCTGGGGCATCACCAAGGCCACAGTCGTCCGGCCGCAGGCGAAGCGCGAGTACAACCTCCAGCACGACAATACCTGGAGCGCCACCAAGTCGGTCTCGAACTACGACGACACGGTTCCGGGCACCCGGCTGAAGAGCACGGAGGACCACGGCGACGTCTCCACGCCCGGCGACGACAAGTGCACCAGCATCGAGTACGCCGATGTCGCGGCGAAGAACGTCTACGACCAGGTCTCCCGCAAGGAGACCGTCAGCGTCCTCTGCGGCGCCACGCCGGACCGCAAGACGCAGGTGCTCAGCGACACCAAGGCGACGTACAACGCCGCTGGTGACATCACGCTGAACGAGCGTCTGGTGGCCCACGACGGGACCACCCCCGACTACGACCCCACCAGCACCACCACGTACGACGCGTACGGCCGTCCGACGTCGGTGAAGGACGGCCTCCAGAACGAGACGACGACCGAGTACACGGACGTCAACGGTCTGCTGTCCAAGACCAAGGTCACCAACGCGCTGACCCACGTCACCACCACCGACTACTCCCCGGCCTGGGGCGTGGCGACCGGCAGCCTCGACGCCAACAACAAGCGCACGGACCTGGCGTACGATCCGCTCGGCAGGCTGACCTCGGTGTGGCTCCCCAACCGGGCGAAGACCTCCACGCCGAACACCAAGTACTCCTACGACGTCCGCCGCGACAAGCCGTCCGTGGTCAAGACCGAGACGATCAAGAAGGACGGATCGTACGCGGCCTCCTACCAGCTCTACGACAGCCTGCTGCGCCTGCGGCAGACCCAGGCACCGGGAGGCGGCGGCACGCGGCTCGTCAGTGACGTCTTCTACGACGGCACCGGCAAGCAGAAGAAGACCAACGCCACCTACAACGCGGCGGGCGTGCCCACCGACGAGCTCATGACCGTGCTCAATGGACAGGTCGGCGCGCAGACCGCCTACGAGTACGACGGCCTCGGCCGGACCACCGAGGAGATCTCGCTCATCGCGGGCGTCGAGCAGTGGCGCACGAGCACCGTGTACGACGGCAGCCGGGTCCACGTCGACCCGCCGGCCGGCGGTGTCCCCACCACGACGATCTCCGATCCCGAGGGGCGGGTGACGGAGGTCCGTCACTACCGCACCGAGAGCCCGCAGCCGGCCGGTCCCGGCACGCAGTACGACAGCATCAAGTACACGTACAACAAGCGCGGCCAGTTGGAGACGGTCACCAACTCCAAGAACAACGTGTGGCGCTACGGGTATGACCAGCTGGGCCGCAAGACCTCGGTATCGGACCCCGACGCGGGCGACACGACGACCGCGTACGACGAGCTCGACCGGCCCAAGTGGACGATCAACGCCCGGAAGCAGAAGATCTCCATCACCTACGACGCCCTCGGCCGCGAGACCGGCACGTGGGACGGCGAGGCCCTCACCGACCCGAAGCTGACCGAGACCCGGTACGACCGGTCCGGATACCGCGGCTACCCGTGGTCCTCCATCCGGTACGTCGGAGGCGTCGAGACGTACTCCAGCAACATCGTGAGCCGTGACGCGCTCTACCGCCCGCAGCGCACCGACTACTACGTCTCCGCGGGCGTGGACGCCAAGCTCCAGGGTGCGTACTCGTTCACCACGGGTTACGCGCTCGACGGCACCGTCAACAGCTCCGGTATGCCGGCGGCGGGCAAGCTGCCCGTCGAGACGTTCTCCTACACCTACGACGAACTGCAGCGCCCCGAGACCATGAAGGGCACGGCGTCGACCTACGTCAACGACACCCTTTACAGCGGCACCGGCCAGCTCCGGGGCCTGATCATGGCCTCGGGCAGCGGACGCCAGGTGCAGCAGTCCTTCAACTACGAGAAGGGCACCGACCGGCTGCTCACCTCGACCGTGGACGTCGAGGGTGTCACCGGTCCGGCGAAGAAGTCGTCCTACTCCTACGACCAGTCCGGCAACGTCCTGTCCATCGCCGACGCGGCGGACGCGACCCCGGACGTGCAGTGCTTCGCCTACGACACCGGCAAGCGCCTCTCGGAGGCGTGGACCCCGGCGGCCACCCCCGAGGCGGCGACCGGATCCGGCACCATCGGCAGCACGCAGGACGCCACGTCCCCGACCGCCTGCGCCGCGGCTCCTGGCACCAGCCCGCTCGGCGGCCCGGCCGCCTACTGGAAGTCCTACACCACGGATTCCATCGGCAACCGGACGCAGGACGTCACCCACGACACGGGTCTCGACGCCACGAAGGACGTCACCCGCACCTTCACCTACGGTGAGAACGGCGCCGGCCCGCACGCCGTCACCAAGGTCGACGAGACCTCGGCGGCCGGCGACCGCACGTCCACGTACCACTACGACGCGAGCGGCAACACCGACAGCCGGACCTTCGGTACGGACACCCAGAAGCTGGAGTGGAACTCCGAGGGCAAGCTGGCGACGACCACGGAGGCCGACAACAAGGTCACGTCGAACGTGTACGACGCCGACGGCAACCGGATCGTACGCACCGACGCCTCGGGCACCACGGTCTACCTCCCCGGCATGGAGCTGAAGCTGGCGACCGGCGGCACCGCCGTCGAGGCCACCCGCTACTACAGCTTCTCGGGCCAGTCGATCGCCGTGCGCCAGGACACCAACGAGCTGTACTTCCTGGGCGCTGACCAGCAGGGCACCGGGCTCGTGGCCATCGCGGCCATGACCGGCGCCTTCACCCGCCGCCGCCAGGACCCCTACGGCAACAGCCGGGGCACGGCGACCGGCACCTGGCCGGGCGAGAAGGGCTTCGTCGGCGGCACGATCAACCCCCAGACGGGCCTGACCACGATCGGCGCCCGCGAGTACGACGCCTCACTGGGCAAGTTCATCTCGGTCGACCCGATCATGGACACCCAGGACCCGGGCCAGATGAACGCCTACAGCTACGCCCACAACTCCCCGGTCACCAAGTCCGACCCGACGGGCCTCCGCCCCGACGGCCCGGCCGGCGGCGCGTCGTACAACGACGAGCGCTGGGCGGACGACCGTGGCATGTCGATCCACTACGACTACGGCAAGGGCGACTTCGACATCAAGCCGAAGTCGGACCCGGAGTCGAAGAAGCGCTACAAGGCGTACCGCTCGAACCCGCGGCACTACAAGGTCTACCACTACGACCAGAAGAAGGTGGAGGCTCAGCGACGAGCTGCGGATGAGCGGGCCGCGAAGCGGCGGGCCGCGAGCGAAGCTCAGACACGTGAGGCGGAAAGGGGCTTCTGGGATAAGGCCGCCAGCTTTGCAGCTGATCAGATCGACAACACCCTCGGTAATATGGAGTCCGCAGCGGAGTGGGTCTGGGACAACCGTGGGCTCGTGGCCAGTGTGGTCGCGACCGTAACATGCTTTGTTCCTGCCGTAGGCTGGGCCGCCTGCGCCGGACTCCAGGCTGCGGCGTACGGGATTCGGGCCCAGCAGCGCGCGGCCGAGGGGGGTGGGTGGAAGGCCACATGGCGCGAAAACACCTACGATGGTGTCCTTACTGCGGCGACCTTCGGCGCCAGTAGCGCCCTGAGGTTCGCGAAGTTTGGCAAGCTCTCTGGCCTCCGGGAACCCGCACGTGCTCCCAGCTTCTATCAGAGGGGCGGGGGTAAGTGGCCCGCCTGGCGGGGCGGCGAGGCATATCATCCTCTCTATACAGTGGCGACTTCGGCTCCGAACATCGTCAATGCGACCGCTAACTTCTTTAATCGGTAATGGGGTAGTGTAATTCCTCATCTGCTCTGGGGCTCGGCTGAAGGTTTGCCGAGCCCCAGGAAGGGATTGTAAATGCTGCTTGGTACGTGGAATTGGGCGGCCTTTGCTGCAGGGTTGGCGTCTCTCTCAATCGGGGCTTCGGGACTGTTGCTTGGAGAGTTCCGTGGAAACGAGCTCACGGTAATCGGCACCTTGGTTGTAGGTATATGGGTGGCAGTCGCGGCTCCCTTCGCGGGGGTCCGGGTCGATGGTGTAGGAATTCGATATCGCGGCATCCTGAAATGGAAGCGTTTGCCCTGGAGCTCGGTTGCATCCGTAACGGTAGAATACGTGGGCGGAAATGGGGTTCTTGAGGCGGAAATGCCCGTGGTGAAGACTAAGGGTGGGCGAGACTTCCCCCTGCTTATTCTGGCTGGTTACACTAGCGGTCAGCCGCGGATCAATCGGCGAGTCCGTCATCAAGTCGACCTGATCCAGCAAGAATTGGCGAGGCCCAGGATGGGATGACGCAACACGCGAGGTGCCGCTCGGCTGGTCCGTGAGTCGGCACCGTCACACCCACCCCCTCCGAGCCGCTTCCGCCCCCGCGCGGAAGCGGCTCGTCGTGCCTAGTGCCGCCATCAGTTCGCCGACGCGGCGGCTGTACGTGCGGGGGGACATGCCGAGGCGGGTGGCGGCGGCTTCGTCGGTGAGGCCGGAGAGGAGGGCTTCGAGGACGGGGCGGAGTTGGGGGAGGAGGTCGTGGGTGGGGACGGTGAGGCCGTGGAGGTCCTGGCCGGTGTCCCAGGAGGTGTGGTGGGCGCGGACCAGGGCCTGGACGACGACGGGGTCGCGGATCAGGAGGAGGCCGTTGTAGTGGAGCTCCAGGTCCAGGGGGATGGCGGCGACGGTGCGGTCGACGACGATCATCTTGAAGGGGATCGCGTCGGTGACCCTGGCCCGGCCGGGCATCCGTAAGGTGCCCGCGAGTTGGGGGAGGGCGTGCCGGGGGACGATCCGCCGGACCTCGCCGGCCCGTTCGGCCGCCGCGCGCATGCACGCTCCCGCTAGTTCCAGGAACGGCTCGGGGATCGCACGCGAGGCGGAGGCGGCCGGGTCGTCGAAGGTCAGCAGCTCGTGCCGCGCCGAGGCGGCCAGACCCGCGAGGGCCGCGCTGACCCGTCGGGTGCCGCGGACGGGGCGCCCGGGAGGGCGTTGGAGCTCGGGGCCGGCCCGGCCCATCGCCGAGCGGGCGAGCATCACGGAGCCCGCAGTCTCTGTCACCGCTGACCACCCCCGCCCGTTCGGTGTGCCACTCCATGTACGCACGTGACTGCGTACGGTGACAACCCCTGTTGACAAAGGTGGCGAGTCCCTGCCACTGCGGTGTGCCTCAGGCGCCGTTGCCGCATTGAGGGTCATCCGCAACTCCCTCGTCTGCTCCCTTCCGACTGCTCGGGCGTCACATTCGGCAGGGTGTAAGGGAGTTGATCCGTCATCATGAGTGCATGGCCGCCCTGTTGCTCGCGCTCGCCGTCGTCTCCACCGGGCTCTACGCCGGATTCATGCTGATCTTCCAGACCGGCGTCATGCCCGCCCTCGCCCGGCTCCCCGACGAGGAGTTCGTCACGGCGATGCGGCGGATCAACGAGTACGTGCCGCGGCCGGTGTTCCTCCTCGTCTTCCTGGGCGTGGTGGTCTTTCCCGCGGCCGCCCTGTTCGTGCCCGTCGACGGGCGGACCGACGCCCAGAAGTGGCTGGTCCTGGCCGGGGTCGTGTGCGCGGTGGCCAATCACCTGGTCACCGTCGGCGGCAACGTCCCGCTCAACTCCGCCCTGGCGGCCTCCGAGTCGGGCGGCGCGCCGGCGGGTGAGGTGCGGGCGGCCTTCGAACAGCGCTGGAACGGGTTCCATCGGGTGCGCACGCTGCTCGTGCTCGGGGCCTTCGGGGCGCTCACCTGGTCCGCCGTCATCGGCTGAGGCCGGCGTAGGGGAGCCCTTCACGGACCGAAAGGTCTGTTTTTTCGTTGCCCTGAGTGACGGTGAGGGGGAGTCAGGGGCGGCGAACGGTGAGGAGGTTGGGGGGACCTGACGTTCTGTGTCCTGCGCTGGGCGGCGTTCCCGCAGGTCGGAGCGGTTTCCGTCCGATACGTGAGATGGTTGGGTTCACTGCGAACAAGGCTTCGGGTATCTTCCTGCTGCCGGAAAATTGGTACCCCCAGGTTTGTTTTCTCGGGCCACCGGGATGCCGGTTCGGGCGATGAGAGGGACGTGACTGCCATGGCGAAGCAGGATCGGGCGATCCGCACCCGTCAGGCGATCCTGGAAGCGGCCGCCGCCGTCTTCGACGAGCGGGGCTACGAGGCAGCCAAGCTCTCCGACATCCTTCAGCTCGCCCAGGTGACCAAGGGTGCGCTCTACTTCCACTTCGACTCCAAGGAAGACCTCGCGCACGCGGTGATCGACGCCCAGGTGTCGGTCGTGCCCACGGCGCCGCCGCAGATCTCCAAGG
This sequence comes from Streptomyces sp. NPDC093111, assembly GCF_040683955.1. Taxonomy (NCBI): domain Bacteria; kingdom Bacillati; phylum Actinomycetota; class Actinomycetes; order Kitasatosporales; family Streptomycetaceae; genus Streptomyces; species Streptomyces sp. NPDC093111. Next base: position 299,219 of record NZ_JBFBNW010000002.1, read on the forward strand.
TGCAGGAGTTCGTCGACGTCGGCATGGTGTTCGCACACCGGCTGACCTGCGACCGCGTGCTGAGCGGCAGTGTGCGGCTCACCCTCGACCAGGGCGGCCACGAGCTCAACCGGAGCGGTCCCTACCGGGAGTGGACCGAGATCAACCTGCGGCTGCTCAACGCGGCGAAGGAGGGCGGCGAGCTGCTTCCGCACGCCGATCCCGAGGAGGTCGCCCCGCTGGTCGTCGGCTCCTACGCGGGGCTGAATCTGATGTCGCACGCGCTCGAAGGACACCGCTCGTCGATGGAGCGCTGGGCCTCGGCGCTCTACCACCACCTGCTTCCCAGCATCGTCGTCCCCTCCGTGCTGACCATGCTCGATCTGGAGCCCGGCAGGGGCGCGCGGGCACTCGGAGTGCCGGACGAGCGCTCCTAGGGGAGCCTTCAGCAGGTTAAATCAAACCGCCGTGGCGGTTTCTTTGGGATGCTGGCCGGATGACACCTGCACGACTGCCTGAAAACGATCCCCAAATCATACCCGTGGGTCCAGTATCTGGATTCGCGGGTACGTTTCGTTGCCCGTTCGCGCAGAGTCGATGAGGGTAGATGCGGACGAAAGGGATGAAAACACCTCATCGAGGAGTCGGCGATTCCGTACCGTCCGGTTTCTTATTGACATGCATCGCGGTCTCTTTTCTAATCATCGAGGGTCATCCCGTGCACAGACGCTGAGGGGGCAAAGTGGACGTCCGGATCCTGGGAGGGCTGTCGGTACGCGAGAACGGGGTGTCGATCACCCCGACCGCCGCCGCGCCACGACAACTGCTCGCCCTGCTCGCCGCCAGTGCCGATCAGGTCGTTCCCGTCACCGTCCTCATGGAGGAGGTGTGGCCGTCCGGCGCGCCGCGAGGCGCCCGGGTCGAGCTCCACTCGCACGTCCTCGGGCTGCGGGGGCTCATCGCCGCAGCGCTCACCGAGGGCCCGACCGCCGTCGGCGGCCGGGCGGTCGAGGAGGACGTCGACGGGCGCACCGCCGAGACCGTCCTCGCCGCCCAGTCCGGCGGCTACCGCCTCGACACCGGCGGCGGCTCCCACGACGTCTGGCAGTTCGAGCGCGCGGCGGGCGCCGGATACCGCGCCATGGAGGCCGGCGACCTCCCGCGCGCCGCGCTCCGCCTCGGCGAGGCCCTCGCCCTGTGGCGCGGCGAGCCGTACGCGGGCGTCGACGCGGGCCCCCGGCTCCGCGCGGAGACCGAACGGCTCGAAGCCTCCCGGCTCAGCGTGCTCGACCAGTGGGTCGAGGCGCAGCTCGGGCTCGGCCGGCACGTCGAGATGGTCCCCGAGCTCGCCGTCCTCGCCGCCCGGCACCCCGTCAACGAGTCGCTGCACGGCCAGTTCATGGTCGCCCTGCTGCGCTCCGGGCGCGCCGACGACGCCCTGGAAGCCTTCCGCAGGCTCTGCGTCGGCCTCCAGCGCGACGGCGGCCGGGAGCCCTCGGCACGCCTCCGCCGCCTGCACCGCTCGGTGCTGACCGTGCGGGACGCCGGGCTGCCCCGCATCCCGACCCAGGCGAGCGGTCTGTGGCTGCGGCCCGAACCGGCCGTGGCCGGCATGGCGGGTCTGGCGGCGAGTCTGGTCTGACGGTCCTCCGGAAGGGGCCGACGGGTGTCCGGCGCCTCTCCGAAGGAGTCGGGCAGATGTCCGACAGGTGTCCGGCGGGCCTGTGACGTGCGGTCGGACCCAAAGGGGAATGAAGTGGTCGATCTCACCGTTGACCGACGTCGACGACCGAATTATTTTCGGCCAGCGGAGGGAGTTGAGGCATGTCCTACGACAGCACGGACGGGGGCGGGGGCGCCGACGCGCTCACCGTGCTGGAGCTGCTGGCCCGACAGGCCCCACCGGGCCGGTTCGCCGAACTCCTCGACCAGGCAAGGGTGGCGGGCCTCCCGGAGAGCGAACTGGGTGCCCTGGAAAGGGCCGTTCATCTCGCCACCGGCGTCAGCTGCTCCCTCGCCCGCCGCGAGCAGCGCGAGGAAGGGCTCGCCGCCCTCCTCGACACCACGCGGGACCTGACCCTTCCGTACGACCTGGACGGCCTGCTGCGGGTCGTCACCCGCCGCGCCAAGCGCGTCCTCGGCCTCGACCTGGCCTGCGTCACTCTGCGTGGCCCGCACGGCGGGCGCCTCCTGCACAGCGCCGAAGGCGCCCTCACCGCACTCGACCCGGCCGGCTGCCCCACCCTCTTCGAGGGCGACGGCCTCGGCGGCCTGGTGCAGGCGCTCGGCGAGCCCGCCTGGACCGAGGACTACCTCGCCGACGCGCGGTTCGCGCACTCCGCCGCCATAGACGAACTCGTACGGGCCGAGGGCCTGCGGGGCGTCCTCGCCGTGCCGCTGCGCACCGGCGACAGCACCCTCGGCGTGCTCTACGGCGCCGACCGCAGCACCCGCAGGTACACCGCCGACGAGATCGCCCTGGTCGCCGCGCTCGCCGACCTGGCCGCCGTCGCCACCGAGAAGTCCGGGCTCCTCGACCAGACCAGGGCCGAGGTCACCGAGCTCGAACGGGACAGCTCCCGCGCCCGCACCCGGCTCACCCGCATGCGCTACATCGGCGAGGCGCACAGCCGGATCATGAACCTGATCCTGGCCGGCGGCGACCTGCGCAACGTCGCCACCGCCGCCGGCGACGCCCTCGACGGGGCCGTCCTCGTCCGCGACCCGGGTGGCCGCACCCTCGCCCAGGCCGGGGAGCTGCCCGGCCTCGACGAGGACGCCGTCGCCAAGGCCTCGCTCGACGCCCACGCGGGCCGCCGCCCCGTCCTCACCGCGGGCGAACCGGGGCGGCCGGGTGCGCCGGGGGACCGCGGCCACCTCGACGGCGCCGGCGACCAGACCTGGGTCGCGCCGGTCCTCGCTGGCTCCGAGGACCTGGGCGTCCTCGTCGTCCGCGCCGCGACCCCGCTCACCGGCGAGGACGAGCGCCTGCTCGAACTCGCGGCCCAGTCGGTCGCGTTCCTGCTCCTGATGCAGCGCTCCACCGCCGTCGCCGAGGGCCCCGTCCGTGACGAGCTCCTCGACGACCTGCTGTCCGAGCCGCAGCACGCCCCGCAGCAGATCGCCCAGCGGGCCCGCCGCCTCGGCCTCGACCTGCGCAAGCCGCACGTCGTCGTGGTGGCCCGTCCGGAGGGCGGCGAGCAGGGCCGGGCGGTCGTGTGGGCCTCCTCGTACGCGTACCGCATGTCCGGTCTGAAGACCGTGCACGGCGGCGCGATCGTGCTGCTGCTGCCCGGCGTGGACGCCTCGGCCGCCGCGAAGGCCGTCTCGGGCGAGCTCTCCCCGCTGCTCGGTCACCCCGTCTCGGTGGGCGCGGCCGGTCCCGGCTGGAGCCCGGACAGCGTGAGCCGGCTCTATCTGGAGGCCATGCGCTGCCTGGACGCGATGGGCGCGCTGGGGGGTTCGGGCGCGGCGGCGTCCGTGCAGGACCTGGGGTTCCTCGGGCTGCTGCTCTCGGACGACCACGACGTGGACGGGTTCATCGAGTCGGCGATCGGGCCCGTGCTCGACTACGACGCCGAACGGTTCACCGATCTGACCCGCACCCTGGAGGCGTACTTCGCCTCCGGCGGCAGCCCCACCAACGCGGCCGAGGCGCTGCACGTGCACCCCAACACCGTCTCGCGCCGCCTGGAGCGGATCGGCGAACTCCTCGGCGCGGAGTGGCAGAAGCCCGGCCACGTCCTGGAGGTCCAGCTGGCGCTGCGCCTCCAGCGCACCCGCGACGTCCTGGCCCGCCAGCGCGCCGACCTCCGCGACGTACGCGGCACACCCCCGTCCTGCGAGCGACCGGGGGCGTGAGGCCGGGGGCGTGAAGCGGGGGCATGAAGCCGGAGGCGTGAGGCCGGGGCCGTGAGGCCGGAGGCCCGCCCCCCCGTCCGGGAGGCGGGTGACCACCGGCCCTCAAGGCCCGGGCGGTCCGCCCGGGCCCCGTGCCGTCAGCCCGCCGAGCGGCCCTGCACCTGCCCGTACGCCGTCGGTGCCGCCGCCGTGTTCCAGCCGGGGGCGAGGACGGTCGCCGCGTGGGCGGCGGAGGCGAGGGTGATGTGGCGGTGCCAGCCGCGGAACGAGCGGCCCACGAAGTCCCGCAGGCCCGCGCCCTCGCCGACCGCGCGGAAGTCCCGCTCCACCCGCCGCGACAGCTTCGTCAGCCGCAGCAGCGGGCCGACCGCCGAACCGGTCAGGTCCGTGATCCACAGCCGGGCCGGGGCCCGCCGCGGGTCGTCCCACTCGCCGAGCAGCAGCAGCGGACGCTGCCGCTCCCCGGCCGGTACGGGCAGGGTGACCCGTACCGCCGTGGCGAGCGAGGTCCGCGAGGTGCGCACCCCGGCCGCCGAGTCCACCCAGCTCACCGGGCGCCGCAGCCCCTTGAGGGACTCCAGGATCTGCTGGGCCGTCAGCGGGCCCGCGCCGAAGCCGGGCAGCGAGCGGTCCGCGACGGTCAGCCGGCAGCCGGTGCCGATCCGGGCCACCACCGGCACGCCGGCGACGGCGAGCCGGTGCAGGGCCGCCCGGCCCGCGCCGCCGCGGATGTCGAGCAGCAGCGGCTTGCGGGTCACCTCCGGCCAGCGGGCGGTGTCGAGCGCCGCGTTGACGGCGCACTCCTCCAGCGTCTCCTCCGCCGCACCCTCGGGTACCTCCGCACGGTCGCGCCGCGTGCGGTCCTTGACCCAGGGGTCCGGCAGGAAGAGACGCCAGTTGACGGGGACGCTCAGCTCCTCGGAGGCGAACCACACCCCGAAGGCCTGCTGTCCGCGGAAGACCTGGCCGCGCTCCGGATCGAAGCGGCGGTCGACACCGACCGAGTGGTCGCCGGCCTTCGGTATCGGCATGGGGCGCACCACCCACGCCTGCGGCCCGTTGTTCTGCTGCAGGTACCGGGCCAGCTCGGCCCGCATCGGGCGCCAGTCCCACGTGGAGCTGGAGATGAAGTGGTGCAGGCTCTGCTCCGCGGCCGGCCCGCCGATCTGGGCGGCGATGTTGCGGATGGACTTGCGACCCTGCGCGGTCAGCAGACCGCGCAGATACTGCTCGGCCTTGATCCGCTGGTCGCGGCGCGGGAAGCCGGAGAAGAGCGCGGCGCACAACTCGCCGTAGACGTCCTCGTCCGCCGCGTCACGGGGCGCGGCGACGGTCCTGAACCTGGTTGCGACGGATGTACTCACGACACTCCTGACCGACGGTTGCGCAGCTCCCTCCAGCTGCACCTCAAAGGTCGCGGTTCGGCGCCGCCAGGACGAGGTGTACCCGGCACCCGTCTGAGCCGCCGGATGGTGGCCGGACCACCGCCATACCCCGCGGGGGGATCTGACAGACTCGCCGGACCGGCTTTGACCCGTGTGCGGCCTGGCCCGGAGCATCACTCCCGAGGCTGCACGGGCCGGGCTCCGGTTAATGCCCCAGGCCGGGGACCGTGCCTGTGCGCCTCGCTTCTCAGCTCACCCCGCGTACCCGCTGTGAGCTGCGGTGAGCTGTGGTGATCAGCGCTGATCTGCGGTGATCTGTACGGACGCGCCCGCGCGCGGGTCCGTGCGCCCCGAGCGCCTAACCTGGTTCCATGGGATTCCGCGCGCAGCTTCCGGTCGTCGGCGTGGTCGCCGCGGGCGGCGCGATCGGTGCCTGCGCCCGGTACGCGGCGACGCTCGCCTGGCCCACCCCGGCCGGTGCCTTCCCCTGGACGATCCTCACCGTCAACGCGGCCGGCTGCGCGCTGCTCGGCGTGATCATGGTGTTCGCCACCGAGACCCTCACCCCGCCGCACCCGCTCCTGCGCCCCTTCCTCGGCACCGGGATCTGCGGCGGCTTCACCACCTTCTCCACCTATTCCGTCGACACCCAGCGGCTGCTCGCCGCCGGGGACACCGTGCGCGGGCTGCTGTACATGGCGCTGACCGCGCTGACCGCGCTCGCCGCGGTGTGGGCGGGCGTCACGGCGGCCCGGGCCGTACCGGCAAGGAGGCAGCGATGACCCGGCTCGCGGGCCCCGCCCTGCGCCTGACCGTCCTCGTCGGCGAACGCGACACCTGGCACCACCGGCCGCTCTACACCGAGATCGTGCACCGCGCCCACGCGGCCGGTCTCGCGGGCGCCTCCGTCTTCCGCGGCATCGAGGGCTTCGGCGCCGCCTCCCTCGTCCACACCACCCGGCTCCTCTCGCTCGGCGACGACCTGCCGGTCGCGGTCCTGATCGTGGACACCGAGGAGCGGGTACGGGCCTTCCTGCCGCGGCTGGAGGAGCTGGTTTCGGACGACCTGGTCCTCCTGGAGGCCTGCGAGGTCGTCCACTACGCGGGCGGCGGGTCCCGTCCCTCGGCATCGCAGGAGCCGCCCGGGTGAACTGGCTGCTCGTCGTCCTGGGCGCCACGGTCGGCGCCCCCCTGCGCTACCTCACCGACCGCGCCGTCCAGGCCCGCCACGACTCGGTCTTCCCCTGGGGCACCTTCATCGTCAACGTGGTCGGCTCCTTCGTCCTCGGCCTCCTCACCGGCGTCGCGTCCGCCCGCCTGGGGCTGCTCCTCGGCGCGGGCCTGTGCGGGGCGCTCACGACGTACTCGACCTTCTCCTTCGAGACGCTGAAGCTGTACGAGTCGGGCGCCCGCTTCTACGCGGTGGCCAACGTCCTCGGGAGCATCGCCGCCGGGCTCGGCGCCGCCTGGCTGGGCGTGGAGCTCGTCGCGCGCTGACCGGAGTCGCGTAAGGCCCCGGGAGAGGCCCCCGGCGGGCCCCGGCGCCGCGTCCGGGGCGGAGGGCGCGTAGAGGATGCGTCAAGAGGATCCCCGGCGGCGTTAGGGGCCCGTCAACGGCGGCGGTGGCCTGTCCGAAAAGAGGTTTGCTCGGCAGGTCAGAAACATCCGCCCTCTCCGTCAGGAGCTCACGATGGCCGACCTGGCCTTCGTGGCCACCACGATCGCGGTCTTCGCGCTGGTGGCCTTCATCGCCAAGGGGGTGGCGAAGCTGTGACTGCCGAGAACATCGTCGGCCTCATCGTCGCCGTCGCCCTCCTGGGATATCTGGTCCTCGCCCTCGTCAAGCCGGAGAGGTTCTGAGCCGGATATGTCTCCTGTTCTGGCTGGGGTCCTCCAGCTCCTCGCCCTGGTCGTCGCGCTCGGTCTGTCGTACCGGCCGCTGGGCGACCACATGGCGCGTGTCTACTCCTCGGAGAAGCACTACCGGCCCGAGAAGTGGATCTACAAGGCGATCGGGGCCAACCCTGACACGGAGATGCGCTGGCCGGCGTATCTGCGCGGGGTGCTCGCCTTCTCCGCGGTGAGCGTCCTCTTCCTCTACCTGCTCCAGCGCGTCCAGGGCTCCCTGCCCGGCTCGCTCGGCTTCGTCTCCATCGACCCGGACCAGGCGTTCAACACGGCGGCGTCGTTCGTCGCGAACACCAACTGGCAGTCGTACTACGGCGAGCAGGCCATGGGGCACGTGGTGCAGACCGGCGGCCTGGCGGTGCAGAACTTCGTCTCGGCGGCGGTCGGCATCGCGGTGGCGGTCGCGCTGGTGCGCGGATTCGCCCGCTCCCGTACGGGTGAGCTGGGCAACTTCTGGGCCGATCTGGTGCGGGGCACCGTCCGGATCCTGCTGCCGATCTCGGTGATCGGCGCGCTCGTCCTGGTGGCGTGCGGCGCGATCCAGAACTTCGCCGGCATCCACGAGGTCGGCCAGTTCACGGGCGGCTCGCAGCAGTGGAACGGCGGGGCGGTGGCCTCGCAGGAGGTCATCAAGGAGCTGGGGACGAACGGCGGCGGCTACTTCAACGCCAACTCGGCCCACCCGTTCGAGAACCCCAACGGGCTGTCGAACCTCTTCGAGATCTACCTGATCCTCGTCATCCCCTTCGCGCTGACCCGCACCTTCGGCCGCATGGTCGGCTCGGTCAAGCAGGGGTACGCGATCCTGGCGACCATGGCCACCATCTGGGTCGGCTTCGTCGCGCTGATGATGTGGACCGAGTTCTCCCACCCGGGCCCCGCCTTCGACCTGGCGGGCGGCGCGATGGAGGGCAAGGAGACCCGGTTCGGGATCGCCGGCTCGTCGCTCTTCGCGGTCACCACCACGCTGACCTCGACCGGAGCGGTGAACTCCTTCCACTCCTCGTACACGGGCTTCGGCGGCGGCATCACCATGCTGGGGATGCAGCTGGGCGAGATCGCGCCCGGCGGCGTCGGCTCCGGCCTGTACGGCATGCTGATCATGGCGATCATCGCGGTGTTCCTCGCCGGCCTGATGGTCGGCCGCACCCCGGAGTACCTGGGCAAGAAGATCGGCACCCGCGAGATCAAGTACGCGGCCTGCTACATCCTCGTCACCCCGGCCCTCGTCCTGACCTTCACCGCGCTCGCGATGGCCCTGCCGACCCCCGCCGACTCGATGACCAACACCGGCGCGCACGGCTTCTCCGAGATCCTGTACGCCTACACCTCCGGCGCGAACAACAACGGTTCCGCGTTCGCGGGGCTGAACGCAGACACCCAGTGGTTCAACACGACGATCGGCATCGCGATGCTGCTCGGCCGCTTCCTGCCGATGGTGTTCGTCCTCGCACTGGCCGGATCCCTCGCCGAGCAGGCGCCCGTCCCTGAGACCGCGGGCACGCTGCGCACCGAGAAGCCGCTGTTCACGGGCCTGTTGGTCGGCACGATCATGATCATCACCGGTCTGACCTACTTCCCGGCCCTCGCGCTGGGCCCGCTCGCCGAAGGGCTCGCGGCATGAACACCGACGTAGAGAAGCAGCAGGACACCATGTCCCTCACCACGACACCCTCAGCGGCTCCGCACAGCGACGTCCCCACCGGCCACAAGCCGACGACGGGCCGGGTCGGCGGCGGGCTCTTCGACCCGGGGCAGCTGCTCAGGTCGCTGCCGGACGCGGTCAGGAAGCTCGACCCCCGGGTGATGGTCAAGTCGCCGGTCATGTTCGTGGTGCTGGTCGGGTCGGTGGTCACCACCGGGCTCGCGATCAAGAACCCGGGCGACTGGTTCGGCTGGGCGATCACGGCCTGGCTGTGGCTGACCACGATCTTCGCCAACCTCGCGGAGGCGGTGGCCGAGGGCCGGGGCAAGGCCCAGGCCGACACCCTGCGCAAGGCCAAGACCGACACGGTCGCCCGCCGGATCATCGGCACGAACGAGGAGCGGGTCCCGGGCACCGAGCTGCGCATCGGCGACCTGGTGGTCTGCGAGGCCGGCGACGTCATCCCCGGCGACGGTGACGTCGTCGAGGGCGTGGCGAGCGTCGACGAGTCCGCCATCACCGGTGAGTCCGCGCCCGTCATCCGTGAGTCGGGTGGCGACCGGTGCGCGGTGACGGGCGGCACCAAGGTGCTGTCGGACCGGATCGTCATCAAGATCACGACGAAGCCCGGCGAGACCTTCATCGACCGCATGATCAACCTGGTCGAGGGCGCGGCCAGGCAGAAGACGCCCAACGAGATCGCCCTCAACATCCTGCTGGCGTCCCTCACGATCGTCTTCCTGCTCGCGGTCGTCACGCTGAAGCCGTTCGCGATCTACGCGGGCGCCGACAAGCAGACCTCGATGATCGTCCTCACGGCGCTGCTCGTCTGCCTGATCCCGACGACGATCGGCGCCCTGCTGTCCGCGATCGGCATCGCCGGCATGGACCGGCTGGTCCAGCGCAACGTCCTCGCGATGTCCGGCCGCGCCGTCGAGGCCGCCGGCGACGTGTCGACGCTGCTGCTCGACAAGACCGGCACCATCACCCTCGGCAACCGCCAGGCCGCCGAGTTCGCCCCGGTGGCCGGGACGACGGAGGCCGAACTGGCCGACGCCGCCCAGCTCTCCTCCCTCGCCGACGAGACGCCCGAGGGGCGCTCGATCGTGGTCCTCGCGAAGGAGAAGTACGGGCTGCGCGAGCGGCACCAGGGCGAGCTGACCGGTGCGGAGTGGATCGAGTTCACCGCCCAGACCCGCATGTCGGGTGTGGACGTGGACGGCAGGAGGATCCGCAAGGGCGCGACCGGTTCGGTCCTGGCCTGGGTGAAGGAGAACGGCGGACATGTCGCCGAGGACGCGCAGGTGCTCACCGACGCCATTTCCCAGGCTGGTGGCACGCCGCTCCTGGTGGCTGCTCAGGACGGCGAGGGTGCGCGTGTCCTGGGGGTCATCCACCTGAAGGACGTGGTCAAGGAGGGCATGCGGGAGCGGTTCGACGAGCTGCGCCGGATGGGCATCAAGACCATCATGATCACGGGTGACAACCCGCTGACCGCGAAGGCGATCGCCGAGGAGGCGGGTGTCGACGACTTCCTCGCGGAGGCCACCCCCGAGGACAAGATGGCCCTCATCAAGCGGGAGCAGGCCGGCGGGAAGCTGGTCGCGATGACCGGTGACGGCACCAACGACGCCCCCGCCCTCGCGCAGGCCGACGTCGGCGTGGCGATGAACACGGGCACGTCGGCCGCGAAGGAGGCCGGCAACATGGTCGACCTCGACTCCAACCCGACCAAGCTCATCGAGATCGTCGAGATCGGCAAGCAACTCCTCATCACCCGAGGCGCATTGACGACCTTCTCGATCGCCAACGACGTGGCGAAGTACTTCGCCATCATCCCCGCGATGTTCGCCGTCGCCTACCCGGGCCTCGACAAGCTCAACATCATGGGCCTGGCCTCGCCCGAGTCCGCGATCCTGTCCGCGGTCATCTTCAACGCGCTGATCATCATCGCGCTCGTGCCGCTCGCCCTGAAGGGCGTGCGCTACCGGCCGACCAGCGCCGACCGGATGCTCCGCCGCAACCTCGGCCTCTACGGACTCGGCGGCCTGATCGCCCCGTTCGTCGGCATCAAGATCATCGACCTGCTCCTCTCCCTCATCCCCGGAATCGGCTGACGATCATGAACACCTCCGTAGGAAGCACGAGCCGCCTGCTCTGGGCGGGCCTGCGCGCCCTCCTCGTCCTGACCGTCGTCTGCGGCGTCCTCTACCCGCTGGCCGTCACCGGCATCGCCCAACTCGCCTTCCCCGGCAAGGCGAACGGCTCCGAGGTCAAGGACGCGAGCGGCAGGGTCGTCGGCTCCGAACTCATCGGCCAGACCTACAACCTCCCGCTCAAGGACGGCGAGGAGACCGCGAGCCCGGACCTCAAGTGGTTCCAGCCGCGCCCGTCGAACGGCCTCGGCTCCAACAGCGTCAACACCCAGTACAAGCTGATCCTGTCCGGCGCCACCAACCGCTCGGGCGACAACGCCGACCTGATCAAGTGGGTCACCGACGCCAAGGCCGCCGTGGTCAAGGACAACTCCACGGCCGGCTACCAGGTGAAGCCGTCCGACGTCCCCGCGGACGCCGTCACCTCCTCCGGCTCCGGCCTCGACCCGCACATCTCCCCGGAGTACGCGAAGCTCCAGGTCCACCGCGTCGCCGAACTCAACAAGCTGGACGTGGCGACGGTCGAGCGGCTGGTCGCCGACCACACCGACGGCCGCATCCTCGGCTTCGTCGGCGAACCCCGCGTCAACGTCCTCCAGCTCAACATCGCCCTCAAGGCGCTCGTGGCGGACAAGGGCTGACCCGGCGCCACGCACCGCGGGCTCCGCGGATCCGGGACGACTTCCCGGACCCGCGGAGCCGCGGTGTTTTGGGGGGATCCGCTATGGGGGGATCCGTCAGGGGGGATCCGTCCCCGCTCAAGGCGTACGTGTCGCCCGGCCCGGCAGCAGCAGGGCCGGCAGGGCCGCCGCCGCCAGCAGGGCCGCCGCCACGGCGAAGGCCGTGCGGAAGCCGGCCGGGTCGGTGCCGGCCGTGCTGAGCACGACCGAGCACAGGGCCGTCCCCACGGAGGCGCCGAGCTGCGAGTTGATGCCGAGGAAGGTGCTCGCGGCGGCCATGCGGTCCTTCGCGAGGGAGCGGCTCGCCGTGGTCATCGTGGGCATCAGGACCATGCCCGCGCCCACGCCCATCAGCATCGCCGCCGCGACGACCCGCCAGGGCGCCACGCCCGCCGTACCGGTCTGCAGGGCCGTCAGGCCCATGCCGAGGGCGGCGAGGACGACGCCGACGGGGATCAGGCGCCGGGGGGAGGCGCTGTCGATGCGGCGGGCGGCGATCTGCATGCTCACGCCGACGGTGAGCCCGACGGGGGCGACGAGCAGACCGGCGGCGGTCGAGCTGAAGCCGCGCACGCCCTGCCAGTACATGGGCGTCAGGAGCATGGAGCCGAAGTAGCCGCAGGTGAACAGGGCCAGGGTGCCGATGCCGACCGCGAACGTACGGTCGCGCAGCAGGCGCAGGTCGAGGAGCGGCTCCCGGGCCGTCAGGGCCCGCCGGACGAACAGGGCGATGAGCAGCGCGCCGGCGAGCGTGGGGGCCAGGGTCCCGAGGGCGGTGAGGTCGCCGGTCTCGGCGCCGCGGGCGAGCCCGTACAGGAGCAGGGCGAGGCCGGGGGAGAGGGTCAGCAGGCCGGGGACGTCCAGGCGGGGCGCCGGGGTTCCGGGGCGGGGGGCGTCGGGGCGGAGGAGCCGGGCGGCGAGGAACAGGGCGACGGCGCCGACGGGCAGGTTGACCAGGAAGATCCAGTGCCAGGAGGCGGCGTCGAGCAGCCAGCCGCCGAGCGCGGGACCGGCCACCGGGCCGACCAGGATGGGCAGTCCGAGCAGGGCCATCGCCCGCCCGAAGCGTTCGGGGTCGGCCGCCCGCATCACCATGGCCATGCCCACCGGCATCAGCAGCCCGCCGCCGAGCCCCTGCACCGCGCGAAAGGCGATCATGCTGCCCGCGTCCCAGGCGAACGCGGCGAGCAGGGACCCGAGGGTGAAGAGGGCGAGGGCGGTGAGGTACGTGCGCCGGGCGCCGATCCGGCCCATGGCCCAGGCGGCCGTCGGGATGACGGCGGCCAGGGCGAGCGAGTAGGCGGTCGCGGTCCACTGGATGGTGGCCAGCGGGGCGTCGAAGGCCGCTGACAGCTTGCGCAGGGCGACGTTGACGATGGTCACGTCGAGGACGGACATCACGGAGCCGATGACGACGACGGTGAGGACCCGCCCCAGCGGGGTGCCGGACGCCGGGGCGGACCCGCCGGCCGTGGCGGCCCGCTCGGCGCGGGGTGCGGTGGTGCTCATCGGGAGCCGCTCCCCTCAGGCCTGGTAGGGGAGGGCGGCGCGGGCGGTACGCAGGGCCCGGCCCCACCAGACGAGCTGGCCGAGCATGCCCTTCGCCGCGCCCTCGGCGACGGCCGGGTCGCGGGGCGTGCCGTCCGGGCCGAGCCCGGACCACGGGCCGTGCAGGCTGACGGAGTCGCGGACCGTGGTGGCGTGCAGCTCGGCGAAGACCGTCCGGAGCTGCTCGACGGCGCGCAGCCCGCCGCCGAGGCCGCCGTAGGAGACGAAGCCGACGGGCTTGGCGTGCCACTGCTCGTGGTGCCAGTCGATGAGGTTCTTCAGAGCGGCGGGGAAGCTGTGGTTGTACTCGGGCGTGACGACCACGAACGCGTCGGCGGCGGCCAGCCGCGGCGAGACCTCGGCGAGCGCGGCGGCGGCCCGCGCGTTCGGCTGCCCGCCCCAGCCGGGCATGACGAGCGGCAGGTCGACCTCGGCAAGGTCGACGACGTCCAGCTCCAGGCCGCCGTGGCGGCGGGCGACGCCGAGGAACCAGTCGGCGACGGCGCCGCCGTGGCGCCCCTCCCGGACGCTGCCGACGAGGACGGCGACGCGCAGCGGGGCGGTGGCGGCGGTGGCGGTGGAGTCAGCGGCCTCGGTGACAGCGGCCTCGACGGTGGCGGTGGGCTCGGTGGTGGTCTCAGGCATGGCGGGTCCCCTCCCGGAGCGGTGCGGACGCGGGGTGCGTCGGCGCGCTCCGGTAAAGTACAACGAGCGTTGTAGAAAGTGCAACGCACGTTGTACTTGGCTGTGGCGGTTACGCTGCGGTGTCGACGAGGAGGAGTGCATGGGCAGCGGCAACGAGGCCTGGATCGAGCGGGCCCGGCGCGAGATCCCGCCCCGCAAACTGGAGAAGCAGCTCGCGATGGTCCGTGCGGCCTGCGGCGTGTTCGGCCGCGACGGCTACGCCCGCGCCTCCGTCGACTCGCTCGCCGCCGCCGCGGGCGTCTCCACGCGCACGCTCTACAACCACTTCCCCGGCGGCAAGGCCGAGCTCTTCCGTACGGTCATCACCTGGACCGCCAACACCGTCCGGGACGCCCAGCTCACCCGGCTCCACGCCCTCCTGGACCCGGGCCGGCCTCCGCACCCCGACCTCCTGGAGCGCGATCTGGTCGCCCTGGCCTACGCCTTCACGGACCTGATCGCCGAGTACCCGGACCACTTCGCGCTCGTCCGGCACATCCACGCCGAGGCCGGCCACGTGCCCGCGGACGTCATGGGCGCCTGGCAGCAGGCCGGCCCCGCCCCCGTCACCGAGGCTCTCGCCGAGACCTTCGCGGCTCTGGCCGACGCCGGGCTGCTCGACGTGCACGGCGACGCCGCCCTCGCCGCCGTCCACTACGTGGCCCTCGGCTCGTCCACCATCGTCCAGCGCTCCCACTACGGCGTGGTGCCGCTCCCCAAGGAGGAGACCGACCGCCTCCTCACCGGCGGAGTGGCCGCCTTCCTGCGTGCCTACCGCGCCACCGGCACATAGGCGCGGGCCCGCGGCCGGGGTGCCGCCCCAGGGGCGAGGGACAGGGCGAAGCCGTGGTTGGCGGCGACCGAACGGATGTGGTCGGCCGACAGGGAGCCCTGGCGTTCCAGGGTGAGCGCGGGCAGTCCCGAACGGCCGCGGCCCGCCGGGCGGTGGAACGAGACCACACTCGTCGACACCGGCTCATGGTGCGGATAGCCACTCCGGGCCGCCGCGTCGTCCGCGTGCGCGAGCACCCGCATCGCCGGCTCGGGGCCGAAGTCCGCGACGACCCCCTCGGCGCGCCAGTGCGGCGGCTGCCGCGACCGGTTGGCCGAGGTGATGAACAGGAACTCCGCGCCCGTGCGCTCCAGGGCCGCGGCGAAGAACGCGTTCGACGGGCAGCCCCGGCCGGGCGCGATGACCTGCACGGTCGGCAACCCGTCCTGGACCGCCGTCAGATACTCCGGCACCCGCTCCGCCGCCGGCCCCCGGAAACCGAACGGGCCGAGCTCGAACAGCTCCTCCAGCAGCGACCGGACCTGCCGCCGGGGCAGCTCCGCGGGCAGCCGGGTCCAGTCGAACAGGCCCGGCACGGCGGACGGCACGGTGGTGACGCTGCCGGTCTGTCCGGCCGGGCGCCCCTTCAGCCGGTTGACCCGCTCCACGACGGCCCGGTCGGCGCGGGCGGTCACCGCGTAGAAGTTCGCGAAGCCGTGCACCACCGCGCGCCCCTCCGCCACCTCCTCGGCCGCCCGCCGCACATCCTCGGCATCCCCCAGGACCAGCGCCCTGACCGGCCCCCCGGCCGACTCCCTCGCCGGCTCTCCTGCCCGCTCCCCGGCCGACTCGCTCGCAGGCTCTCCCGCCCGCTCCCCGGCCGACTTTCCCGCCGGCTCCCCGGTCAGTTCCCCGGTCACCTCTCCGACCAGCACCGTCCGATCGTCACCCACTGTCGCGCCTCCACTGCCGCTCGCCTACGTGATCGTTTACGGCGTGCAACGACTCCACCGGCCTCCGGTCACGTGGCCGAAAAGGCCGCCGCCCGGAACGCGTCGCGCACCGCCGTCACCGGGCCGGTCTCCCGGGTGAAGTAGAGCTTGTTGGTGAGCAGCACCGCCCAGCGTCCCCGCGCGGGGCTGACCCACATCCCGGTGCCGGTGAAACCCGTGTGCGTCCAGATGTCCTCCCGTACCCCCGTACCCGGCGCGACGTGCCAGAACAGGCCACGCGGCGGAGCGAGTTCACCGGTGCGGATACGGAGGGACTCCGCGACCCAGCCGGGCCCGAAGGGGCCGGGGGCCTCGACGGACGCACCCAGCACATGCGCGAGGAAACGCCCCAGGTCCTCCGCGGTGGAGAAGGTGCCCGCTATCCCGCACGCACCTCCCAGCAGCCGGCTGGAGAAGTCGTGCACGGTGCCCTTCAGGCGAGTGCCGGTCTCCTCGTCGTACTCCGTCGGCGCACAGCGCGCGGCCACGGGCGCCGGCAGCGGCCCGTACCGCGTCTCCGTCATGCCGAGCGGCCCCCAGATCCGGTCGGCGGCCAGCTCCCGCAGCGGCCGGCCGGTCAGGTGCTCGGCGAGGTAGCCGAGCACGAGCGCCGCCCGGTCCGTGTACTCGACGGCCTCGCCGGGCCGCCGCCGCAGCTCCTCGCGCAGTACCCCGTCCCGTACGTCCTGGGGGTCGCTGCCGTACAGATGGCGCAGGTTGGCCCGCAGCGGCAGCCCCGCCGTGTGCGTGAGGAGCTGATGCGGGGTCACCGAGGCCAGCGGGTGCCCGGCGACCTCCGGCCAGAACGCCCCGAGCGGCGTGTGCAGGTGCAGCTTGCCGGCCTCGACCAGGGTGCCCACGACCGGCCACACGGCGATCACCTTCGTGAGACTGGCCAGGTCGAAGAGGGTGTCGGTCCGCGCCGGCTCGTCGGGCCCGGCGGGATCGAGCAGCCCGACGGCCCCGCCCGCCGTCGTCCCGCCGGCGTCACCGACGGCCCAGACGGCTCCGGGGAAGGCGAGGGAGCGGACCCCGTCCTGGAGGAGCCGCTCGATGAGGGAAGTCCCGGGAGTCGTGTTCACACCGGGTGTCTACCCCGTTCGGGGCGCCCGTCCGCGCTCCCCGGCCCGCCGTCACACGCCTGCCGTCACACGCCTGCCGTCACGCCCACCGGCAGGGTGCCGACCCAGATCCCGGTCACGGCGCTCACGTACCGGGCGCCGCAGCGGTCCGAGGGGACGACCAGTTGGGTGCCGGCCGTGTCGAGGTCCTCGCCGTCCATGCGGGTGGCGAGGAGCACCGGGGCGTCGCCGAAGTCGGCGTCTATCTCCGCCCAGGACAGCACCGTGTGGTGCCCGTCGCCGCCGCTCACCGTCAGCAGGAAGCGGGAGCGCTCCTTGCGCCGGGCCGGGTCGAACTCCGGGCGGGCCCGGCCCACGACCTCCCGCAGCAGCGGGCCCTCGAAGGTGTGGTGCTGCGGCCCGGCGGTGGCGCAGTCGAAGACGACCCGGGCCCGGTGCCCGGTCCACTCCCGCCGCAGGTCGGCGACGGTCAGCAGGGCGGGCCGGGCGAGCTCGCCCCACAGCGCGAAGGCTCCCGTGACGGCTCCGGTCATCGTCGATCCCCTTCGGACGGTCCTCGGACGGGCCGGGCGGCGGACGCCCCCGCTCACGCGACTGCATACCCGAACCCGGTCCGAGGAACCGCGACTGCGGTCTGAATCCCGCCATTCGCCCTGCATTTGTGTCCTTGCTACGAACGGCCCGGAGGTGCTGTCCGGTCCGAAGCGCCAACGCCCCGCTCCCGCCGGTCCAGCGCCAGCCACACCCGGTCGCGGGTGAACGGCGCCTCCGTGAAGCGGATGCCGGTCGCGTCGCGCAGGGCGTTGGCGAAGGCCGGGGGGACCGGGTTGAAGGGGCTCTCGCTCATGGACTTGGCGCCGAGCGGCCCGATGGCGTCGGTCGTCTCGGTGAAGTGGACCTCCGTCCGGGGGACGTCCGCGTACTGCGGGAGCCGGTAGCGCCGGAAGGCCGCCGTCGTCACCTCGCCCCGCTCGTCGAGCCGGACGTTCTCGAACAGGGTCGCGCCGAGGGCCTGGGCGACGCCGCCCTCGACCTGCCCGCGGCACTGCATCGGGTTCATGACCTTGCCGGCGTCGGCGGCGTGGACACTGCGCAGGATCCGGATCTCCCCGCTGCCGGGGTCCACCGCGAGCCGGAACCACTGCGCGTTGAAGGCCACCGAGCGCGGCGAGCCGCCCCAGTGCCCGTCCGCCGCGAGCTCCTCCGCCGCGCCGAGGGCGTGCGCCGCCTCGTACAGCTCCTTGAGGGGGACGGTCCGCCCGGCGCAGTCGACGCTCTCGGCGCCGAGCACGCACAGGTGCCGGGCGACGCCGGTGTGCCGGGCGGCGAAGGCGCGCAGCCGCTCGGCGAGCGAGGACGCGGCCAGCAGGACGGCCTTGCCCGCGACGACGGTGCCCGCGGAGCCGAAGGCGCCGGTGTCGTGGCGTACGACGTCGGTGTCGGACTGGCGGACCGTGAGCCGGTCCTCGGTGGTGTGCAGGGCGCCCGCGGTGATCTGCTGGTGGACGGTGGTGGTGCCGTTGCCGAACTCGGCGGTGCCGACGGCGATGTCGTACGTGCCGTCCGCGAGCAGCGAGACCCGCGCGTCGGCGTAGTGGCCGCCGGGCGGGCCGGTGGCGATCATCGCCAGGGCGGCGCCCTGGCCGACCAGCCACCCCTCGGGGGCGTCCTCGGCGCTGCGGTCCTCGGCGAGCGCCTGCCGCACGACCGCGAGGCACTGGTCGAGCCCGTACGAGGCGATGTGCAGGTCCTCCTCCTCGCCGATCGGGCTGTGCATGCCCTCGCCGGGCCCGATGACGTTCCGCTCGCGCAGCACGAGCGGGTCCATGTCCAGGCGGCGGGCCAGTTCGTCCATCGCGGACTCGACGGCGAAGGTGACCTGGCCCAGGCCGTAGCCGCGGAAGGCGCCGGCCGGGACGGCGTTCGTGTAGACGGAGTAGGCGTCGACCTTCTTGTGCGGGGCGCGGTAGACGGCGAAGGACTCGCCGACGCTGTGGAACATGACGGCCGGCCCGTGGTTGCCGTACGCGCCCGTGTTGGACACGACCCGCATCTGCACGGCCGTCAGCGTGCCGTCCGCGCGGGCGCCCACCTTGATGCCGATGGTGAAGGGGTGGCGGGTGGTGGCCCCGTAGAACTGCTCGGCGCGGGTGTACTCCAGCTTCACGGGCCGCCGCAGCTTCAGCGCGGCGAGCGTGACGACGTCCTCGGTGAGCATCTCCTGCTTGCCGCCGAAGCCGCCGCCGACGCGGCCCGCGACCACCCGCACCTCGTCCTCGCGCAGCCCGTACAGCGCGCACAGGGCACGCCGGGTGAGGAACGGCGTCTGGGTGGAGGAGCGCACGGTCAGGCGCTCGCCCGTGCCGTCCTCCCGGGGCTCGAAGAAGGCGACGCAGCCGTGGGTCTCCAGGCTGGCGTGCTGGACGCGCTGGGTGCGGAAGGTCTCCTCGTACACGACGTCCGCCTCGGCGAAACCGGCCTCTACGTCGCCGATCTCGCCGTGCACCTCGCCGGCCACGTTGTTCTCGACCCGGGCGATCCGCATCGCGGGCCCCTTGCCGGCGTGGACGACGGGCGCGCCGGGACGCATCGCGGCCTCCGGGTCGGTGACGTAAGGCAGTTCCTCGTACGTCACCTCGACCCGGCGGCAGCCCTCCTCGGCGGCCCGCTCGCTGTCGGCGACGACGGCGGCGACCCGCTGGCCCACGTACCGGACGACGTCGTCGAGCACCCGGGTGTCGTCGGGGTCCTCCGTCGGGTGCTCGTGCCGGGCGCTGGAGTACAGGGTGTCCGGCGCGTCCTCGTGGGTGAGGACGGCGACCACCCCGGGCACCCGGAGCGCGGCGGAGGTGTCGATCGCGACGATCCGGGCGTGCGGGTGCGGGGAGCGCAGCAGCTTCATGTGGAGCAGGCCGGGGACCTGGACGTCGAAGGTGTAGCGGGCGGTGCCGGTGACCACCTGCGGTCCGGCCGGGGCGCCGACGTTGCTCCCCACGGCCTTTCCGGCGCAGGGGCGTTCGGTGTGCGCGACGCCGCGGACGGCGTCCTCGATGGCCCGGTAGCCGGTGCAGCGGCAGATGTTGCCCTTGAAGGCGCGGGGCAGGTCGTCCAGCTTGCCGTCGTCGTGCCCGGTGCCCCGCTCGGCCTCCAGGGCCGCCGTGGTCATCAGGAACCCGGCGGTGCAGAACCCGCACTGGAAGCCCTGCGCGTCGAGGAACCTCCGCTGTACGGGATGGAGTTCGCCGTCCGGGGCGGCGAGCCCCTCGACCGTGGTGACGGCCCGGCCGGCCGCCCGGACCGCCGGGTACAGGCAGCTGTGCACGGGCTCCCCGTCGACATGGACGGTGCAGGCGCCGCAGTCCCCGGCGTCGCAGCCCTTCTTCACACCGAACCAGCCGCGCTCCCGCAGATAGGTGCGCAGGCACTGGCCAGCCCGCGGCTCGTCCTCGAAGGGGCGGTCGTTGACCTGGACGAGGAAGCTCATCGGGCACGCTCCTGAGGGCCGGCGGGGCCGGTGGTGAGGGCGCGGCGGACCTCCTCGGCGAGCCGGAGGCCCATGTGCCGCCGCCACGCGGGAAGTCCGTGGATGTCGTCGAACCAGTCGGCGTCCCGGACGGACGCCTCGATGGCGGCGCGCAGCCGCGCGGGCGAGGGCGGCAGCGGGAACCAGAACCGGAACGGGCGTACGGTCGCCGCGCTGACGGTCACCGCGAGGGAGCCGTCTACCGGGTCCAGGGTGCCGATGACCAGGGCGCCCGAGCGGCCGAGCCCGTACAGCGACGCCTGCCGGAACGCCGTACGGCACTCCAGCGCCCGGGCCGGGAGGGTGACGGACCGCAGCAGCTCGCCCTCCGCGAGGTCCTTGCGGCCGGCGCCGGTGACGAAGTCGACGACCTTCACCTCGCGCAGCGAGCCGTCCTGCGCCTGGAGGAGACAGGTGCCGTCGAGGGCGGCGGTCAGCGAGATCATCGGGCCGGCGGGCAGCCCGTTGCAGAGGTTCCCGCCGACCGTGGCCATGTTCCAGATCTTGAACGAGGCGAGGAAGGCCCGGCAGCACTGCTCGAACAACGGCGCCGCGACCGCGTCGAGACCGCGCCGCCCGAACCGCGAGAGCGTGGCGATGGTGCAGGTCGCGGCGATCTCCAGCGAACCGTCCGGGTGCCGGGTGAGCGGCTCCCAGCCCATCCGGCTCAGGTCGATCAGCCGCCGCAGCCGCGGCTGCGGTTCGGAGAAGAGGTACGTGCCGCCGCCGAGCCAGGCGTCCCCCGGGCGCCAAGGCCCGCGCAGCCGCGCGTCGCGCACGTCGGTCACCGTGTTCAGGTCCATGGCGCCAGTGAAGCCGGGCGGAGAGGGCGGAACGACTGGTGCCGGGCCCGGAATACGGGGGGCGGGGAGGGGGCGGGCCTGGAGGATCTACCAGTCTCGGCCATCCTTGGGCTGGCCGGCTGGTCGTGCATGGGCCGGTCACGCCTGTCGTGCATGGGTCGGCCAGCCGGCCGTGCATGGGCCGGTCACGCCTGTCGGGGCCGTCGGGCTGCGCCCTCCCGGGGGCTGTGGCCTCGTCCGTCCGGCGTGGGCCCCTCGGGCTCAGGTGGTGTAGTCGGCGTTGATCTTCACGTACCCCTCGGTGAGGTCGCAGCCGTAGACGGTGAACTCCGCGTCGCCGAGCCCCAGGTCGACGCCGAGGACCACCTCGTCGCCCGCGAGGTGCGCGGCGGCGGCGGCCAGGAGCTCCTGCGTCGCCTCGCCCGGGTAGAGGCCGACGTCCCCGAAGCGGAGGGAGACGCGCTCGGGGGAGAGGTCGGGGTCGTCCAGCTTGCCGACGGCCATGGCGACCCGTCCCCAGTTCGGGTCGGCGCCGTGCACGGCCGTCTTCACGAGGGGCGAGTTGACCACGCTCTTGCCGACGGCCTTGGCCTGCGCGGTGTCGCGGGCGCCGGTGACGCGCACCTCGATCAGCTTGGAGGCCCCCTCGCCGTCCGAGGCGATGTCGCGGACGAGCCGCAGCGCGCACGCGTGCAGCGCGGTCTCGAACGCGGCCGGGTCCACGGGCCCCGCGAGCCCGTTGGCGAAGACGGCGGCGGTGTCGCTGGTGGAGGTGTCGGTGTCGATGCTGAGCGCGTTGAACGTACGGTCCACGACCCGGCGGAACACGGCGTCGAGCTCCCCGGCCGGGAGCTCGGCGTCGGTGAAGAAGAAGGTGAGCAGGGTCGCCATGTCCGGCTCGATCATGCCGACGCCCTTGGCGATGCCGACGAGCACCGCGTCGCCGCAGCGCACGGCCACGTGCTTGGGGCGGGTGTCGGTGGTCATGACGGCGCGGGCCGCGGCCTCGAAGTCGGCGGCGGGGAAGGGCCGGGGGAGCCTCGCGAGCCCGGCGCGGACGAGGTCCATGGGGTAGCGGCGCCCGATCACCCCGGTGGAGGCGATGACGAGTTCGCCGACACCGATCCCGGCGGCCTCGGCGACCCGGGCCCGCACCTCGGTCGCGTCCCGGTCGCCGGCGGGGCCGTTGGCGACGTTGGCGTTCTTGGAGAGGACGACGACCCCGCGGCTCGTCCCGGCGCCCGCGTCGCCCCGGCTCAACAGGACGCTGGGCCCGGCGAATCGGGACCGGGTGAAGACGGCGGCGGAGACGCAGGGGACCTCGGAGACGAGGACGGCGAAGTCGTCGGCGTCGTCCTTGAGCCCGAGCCGGGCGGTGAGGCCGCGGAAGCCCTGGGGGACGAGGGGTGCGGTGGGTGAGGTGGGTGCGGGCATGGGAATGCTTCCTCCATCGATTCGGCGCGGGGGATGGCGATGCCGATGCCGACGATGATGCATGAATATTCCAGCCAGCGTAAATCTATTCCATCAAACGGTGAGGCGGTTGCCGGCGGCGTCGCAGGGCAGGTCGTCGGTCGGGTGGTTGGCCTCGAAGTCGCGTTCGGCCTGGCGTTCGGCCTCGGCGATGGCGGTCGGCCGCACCTCGATGATGCCGCCGTAGGGGCGGTCGACGTCCCGGATGATGCACAGCGTGGTCGTCAGCAGGGCCGTGATGACCGCGAGGGTGAGGATCTGCCCCCGGTTGTTCTTGCGCGGCAGGCAGATGCCCAGGGCCACGACCGTGATGGTCAGCGTGGCCAGCAGGAACCAGAAGATGGCGCTGGGGATGCTCGGACTCGCCTGGGTGAGGCGTTCCTCGCGCTCGTCGGACCGCTTGTTGTCGGCGGCGATCAGCATCCCGAAGGCGGGCTTGCCCTCCAGGGTCTTGAAGGCCACCCGGAAGTCCGTCGACCACACGCTGGGGGCGGCCGATCCGTTGCCGTCGGCCATCGCGGGCCACTCCTGGACCCGTACGGCACGGGCGTAACAGACCGCGTCGGCCTGGATCCTGGACCGCTGGAGCACCGGCGCGTACTCGGCGGTCTCCACGAGCTGGTCCAGGGCCCGGGCCTCACCCCGCGAGGCGACCTCGGCCTTCCCGTACGAGCCGTTCGCGGTGACGAGGACGAAGGCGAGCAGCAGCACCGTCAGCGTCAGCAGCGGGCCGACGAGGTCCTTGACCGCCATCCCCTCGTCGTCGTCGGCGGTGAGCAGCCGGGGCCGCAGCCAGCGGTTCGCGGCGAGCCCCGCGAGAAAGGCGACGACGGCGACGATGATGACGAGGGCCACGGGGGCCACCTCCGGGGACGGTGCGCGGAGCGCACGGCGGCGTGCGGGCGTTCCCCCGGGCGACCGGACCGGGGCGCGGCGATCATCCTGGGCCCGTCACCCCCGCCGTAAGGAAGGAAACGTTCCCTCGCCTTCGCACGGGGGACGGCTCTTGCGCCGGGCGGCCGAGCGGCGGCGGATGGGCCATGCCGGTCGGCTGAAAGCCCCACTCCGGCGCCGGGTTAATGTGCGGGGCTCGTTCGGGCAAGGGAAAAAGGAGGGGTGTCGCATGCCGATGCCGAGGTGGGGGCGTGGCGGTCGTGCCACGGGATATGTGACGGCGGCTCTGCTGATGGTGGCGGTGCTGCCGCAGCAGGCCGCGGCGGCGACCGTGCCGAACGGGGAGGTCGTCGCCGCGACGATCACGCCCAGGCCGGTCGACCCGACCTGGAAGATGGCCCTGACCGAATCGGCGGACGGCGTCCGGCCGGAGCGCCGGACGCGGTTCGCGCAGGACATCGCCGCCGTGGAGAACGCCGGAAGGGGCGTCCCGAAGGCCGGCATCGGCCAGGTCGTCGTGGGCATGCCGAGGGTCGCGCGCCCGCTGTGCCAGCCGGTCGGCGCGGCGGGGGCCAAGGGCTTCTGCTGGGAAGCCGGCGAGGACAGCGGCACCTTGGTCCACGTGCCGCAGGGCCTGACGGGTTCCGGCGAGGCGCCGGAGAACGCCCAACTCGTGGGCGGCCGGCGGATCGTGGTCTCGAGTTGGTACAAGTCCGGTGGGGGCCCGATCCGCGTCACCCTCGCCGATGTCACCGATCCGGCGGCGATGCGCTACCGGCACGTGCTCCTGGTCACCCCCACGACCGGGGCGGCGGGCTATACGGGGCTGACGGGCCACGCGGATTCCGTGACCTGGTACAAGAACCGCCTCTACGTGTCCACGGCCTC
This sequence comes from Streptomyces sp. NPDC093111, assembly GCF_040683955.1. NCBI lineage: Bacteria > Bacillati > Actinomycetota > Actinomycetes > Kitasatosporales > Streptomycetaceae > Streptomyces > Streptomyces sp. NPDC093111. The sequence goes on from NZ_JBFBNW010000002.1 coordinate 323,492, forward strand.
CGGCATGGCTCTGTTCGACCTCGAACGGTTCTGGCGTACGGACCCGAGCGGGACCGGCGTCGGCGCCTCGGGCGGCAAGTACTACGCGGCGGGGTACGAGTACGCCCTGCCGCAGGTCGACCAGCTCCAGTACCTGGAGGACGACCCGGGCGACTGCGGGACGTCCACTCCGGCGGACCGGGGCGGCCCCAAGCCGCCCTGCTTCGCGGGCGCTTCGCTCGACCTCAGCGGGGGCGAGCCCGCGCTGGTCACGACCGAGATCAACGGGGTGGGCAGCGGGCAGCAGCAGAAGTTCCTCGATCCGTCGGTGATCGTGCGCTGGCCGCTCGACCCCGCGACGGGCCTGCCCCGCACCACGGCCGAACCCGTCAAGGACGGCGACGGGAACGTGATCGGCACCGAGGTCGCCACCCGCCCGACCGCCGCGTTCACCTCCACGGTCAGCGGCGCGCAGGGCGTGGCCATGAACCGCGGCAGGTTCGTCGTCTCCGCGCCCTGCCCGGAGTTCGTCGAAGGGGGCACGAACATCCCCAGCTGCCTCTACCACGCGTGGCCGGGGGAGCCGGTGCGCCTGTGGACCCGTACGGGCGTCAACAACGAGAACGTCGCCTACTGGCCGGCCACCGACGAACTCTGGTCGCTCAACGAATCGACCTCGGACCGCGCCGTCTTCAGCATCCCGTGGCCCCGCCCCGAACTCCCGCTGCGCTCGCTCACGGGCCTCGGCGGCGACCTGACGGGCGACGGTCTCCCCGACGTGATCGCGGTCCGGCCCAAGGCCTCGCCGACGGCCGGCGAAGGCAACGGCAACCTCGCCCTGTACTCGGGGGCGGCCGGCGGTGTGGCCGGCCGGAAGTCCATCGGGACCGGCTGGGACTCGATCCGGCTGCTGGCCGGCGCGGGCGACCTGACCGGCGACACCCGGCCGGACGTCCTCGCCGTGGACGGCGCCGGAACGCTGTGGCTGTACCCGGGAACCACCGGTGGCCTGGGCGCCCGGAGTCAGCTCTCGACCGGCTGGGGCATCGTGCGCACGATGACAGGCGTCGGCGACCTCACCGGCGACGGCATCCCCGACCTCATGGCCGTATGGAACGACGGCACGGCCCACCTCTACGCGGGCCGGACCGGTGGCCTGGGCGCGAGCAAGCAGATCGGAACGTCCTGGGACTCGATGCGCCTCGTGACGGGCGCGGGCGACCTGACCGGCGACACCCGGCCGGACGTCCTCGCCGTGGACGGCGCCGGAACGCTGTGGCTGTACCCGGGAACCACCGGTGGCCTCGGCGCCCGGAGCCAGCTCTCGACCGGCTGGGGCATCGTGCGGACCATGACAGGCGTCGGCGACCTGACCGCCGACGGCCTCCCGGACACCCTCGCCCTCTGGGACAACGGCACAGCCCGCCTGTACCCGGGCCGCCCCGGCGGCCTGGGCACCGACATCCCGACGGACCTGGGCTGGGGCGCCCGCTAGAACCGCCCTCTGTCTCCCCTCCCGCCGCTGAGGGCACGGAGGGGGCACGTTCTTGCCCGATGCCTTGCCGATGTCGGGCGCCTGGTCAGGTCCTCCCGGGTGTCGGAGGTTTCCACGGCTAGCCTCCGCATCATGCTGCGTATCGTCGACACCCGTACCGGCCGTCCCGTGGAGATTCCTTCCGTACGCCGTCATCTGCTGAGCATCTGCGTCCACCTGCCGGCCGGCGACGTCGGGTTCGGTCTGGGGTACCTGCGGGCGGTCCTGGTCGGTGACGTGCTGGCGCGTACGGCGGAGCTGCACGGCCTGCAGTCCCGCACGTTTCGTACCGTGCCGGGCCTGCCGCCCGAGCAGGCCGAGGCGCTTGATCGCGCCCTGTCCGCTCTTGGCGTCCACCCGCCCGATACCGTCGGTGTTCACCATCCGAACGGAGCGCTCTGCGCCGCTGCCGACGTTCACGTCCACGCGTACGGGACCGCGGCACAGGACGCGGTCGGCGGGGTCCGTATCGACGTGGGCCAGGTCGGCCCGGCATCGGGGGAGGGGGGCGTCGCGGACCGTGCCCACCTCCCGTCCCCAGGGCTCTTGGAGGCCGTCGCTCCGGAGGGGACCGATCCGCTGGCTGTGCGGATGTTGATGCTGGGCCACGCCTACCGCACGCCGGTCGTCGTCACCAGTACGGCGCTCGAAGAGGCCCGGCGGACGCTGGGGGACTGGCGGCAGCTGGTGGCCGACTGGGCACAGGAGCCGTCCCGGCCGATCCCTGCCGATGTGCTGCGGCACGCCCGGGACGTGCTTGCCGATGATCTCGGCGTTCCCGCCGTCCTGGACATGCTGGCCACCGTGGTGACGCGCGCCGACGTACCGGCCGGTGCCAAGTTCGAGACGTTCGCCCTGCTCGACCGTGTCCTCGGACTGGACCTCGCGCGCGAGGTGGGTCACCAGCACCGGGCGGCGACATGACACCGCCCGCCGGGGACCTCATGGCGGCGGTCGTCACAACGGCCCCAGCGCATTCACTCCGCCGAGGCCGCCCTTCCGGATCGTCACACGTGAGCGTGCTCGATCCACTTCAATACGTCGCGACCGAACTGCCCGCCCTGGTCCGGGCGCTCACCACACACCTCGGCCCCCTCACGCGCGTCGGCCTGGACACGGATGCCTGGGAGGAGGTCCCGGCTCGTGTGGTCGTCGACGCCGATGTTGTGCGTCTCGGCTCCATACCCCGTCGGAGACGCCACCGTCCTCATCACCCCCGAAGCGGTGACCGACCGCAAGGAGTCGGCATGATCCGGATGGCGGACATCCGTGAGTGGCGAACCCGCGTGGTCGTGGACACGCGGGGCCACAGGATCGGTGGGCTGGAGGCGATCTGCGTCGACACCAGCACGGATGAGCCGGCCATGGCCACCGGCCCACCGGGTGAGCCGCGCTGGACGGTGACGAGCCCCAAGCGGCCGACCCGGGGCGCCGTTCAAGAGAGGACGGCAGGAACCCGTATCGAAGCAGGGCTGCGCGGTATCGACGGGCTCACTCGACTCACTCCGAGGCCGGCGGCGGGGATGATTCGGCGGCGCGGCGGTACTCGGCGTTGATGCGCTGGGCCTCTTCGAGCTGGTCTTCGAGGATGATGATGCGGCAGGCGGCCTCGATGGGGGTGCCCTGGTCGACCAGCTCCCGGGCGCGGGCGGCGATGCGCAGCTGGTAGCGGGAGTAGCGGCGGTGGCCGCCGCCGGAGCGGAGCGGAGTGATGAGGCGCGCTTCACCGAGGGCGCGCAGGAATCCCTGGGTGGTGCCGACCATCTCGGCGGCCCGGCCCATCGTGTAGGCGGGGTAGTCGTCGTCGTCGAGACGGTCGAAGGAGTCGTCTGCTGTCACTTGCACCTCTCTGGTGAACGCGTGGAGGGGCCCTGGCGCCGTACTGGCACCAGGGCCCCGAAGGAACTACTACACCATCTGCCGGTCCTGATACTGCACCGGCCTTCTGTTTCCGCCGACCCGACCGAGACGCTGTCGGGCACGCGGGGATCGCGATTGCTTGACCGGAGACCACCTCACTATCGATGTCCTGCGGTACCCGGGCTCAAGAGTTCCGCCCGGGCGATCCTGATGGCGCTCGGCCCCTCCGTTCTTCCCTCGGTGATCAACTGCTTCCCAACGGGGACTGCGTACTGCTGATACTGCGCATACGGGTACCACGACTGCTATGACAGCGGTCCCGTTCACGGCGGCCCCTGATCACTGCGGGCCACCCGGTGCGGTCGTCAGTCCCGTCGCCGTCCTGCTGACAATCCTGGCTTCGGAACTCCACCACCGCACCGCCCTGCCAACTGCACTTGCGGGTGCTACTGCCCGGCAGTTCATCTCTGCCAGGCCCTCTTGTCTCTCTGGGCTACGAGAGAAACCATAATCACGCCACCACTCAATGTCTACTCTGACCGAGATAGATTTTTGCGTGTCGGGAGGGGAGGTAGTCCTTTGTCGCAGCTCCGCCGGGGAAACCCGTCGGGACGCGGGAGGGCCCGACCGGCACGTGTGCAGGTCGGGCCCTCGCGGCTGTTTCGGTGGCGGCTCGCGCAGGTCCCGCCGGTCAGACGGCGACCGGGGTGCCGAGCAGCGCGGATGCCTGCTGGACCGGGCTGAGGCCGGGTGCGTCGGCGTCGGGAAGCCCGCGGCAGGTGAAGCCGATCCGGGTCATGGCACTCAGGGGCTCTTCATGGATTCCGGCCGCGGTCGCCAGGGATGTCGCGCAGCCGGATGCGGTCCGTGTATGTGCTGCTGTCACGGACGGCGCCGAGCTGGGCCCGGGTGACCAGCCGCGTACACACACCGTCGTCGTCACAGATGAGCAGATGCCCCGCGCGGGCGCTGATCACGACGGACAGGGCCACTTCCACGGTCATGTCGTCACCGACTCGCGGTGCGGCCGTTTCCGTGGCGTCGGCCACCTTCCCGTCCACGGGGGTGGCGTTCGCCGAGCGGGGCTGCGTCTGGGCCAGCGTCAAAATGCCTCCTGCGGAGATGGGTCGGATTCCTGTTCACGTGGCGTGCGGACCGCCGCGGGCTCACGCGCCGGACCGCCGCGGGCTCACGCGGCGGGCCGCCGCGGCGGCGCTACGTCGCCCGCGGGACACCGGGCCGCGCTTACGCTGCTCGGCCGCCGGCGCGGTGATGGTGACCGGGACGCCGGAGGGGGTCCGGGCGCCGGTGATCCGGTGGAGCACTTCCTCGCCGGAGCGGACCTGGGTGGTCCGGGGCACGATGCCGGCGGTGGCCATGAGGCGGGTCAGGCCGCGCCGCTGGTTGGCGGTGACCAGGGTGACGACGCTGCCGGACTCGCCCGCGCGGGCGGTGCGGCCGCCGCGGTGGAGGTAGTCCTTGTGGTCGGTCGGCGGGTCCACGTTGACGACGAGGTCGAGGTTGTCGATGTGGATGCCACGGGCGGCGACGTTCGTGGCCACCAGGACGGTGACGTGGCCCGTCTTGAACTGGGCGAGAGCGCGGGTGCGCTGGGGCTGGGACTTGCCGCCGTGGAGCCCCGCGGCGCGGACTCCGCTGTCGAGGAGGTCCTGGGTGAGCCGGTCCACGGCGTGCTTGGTGTCCAGGAACATGATCACCCTGCCCTCGCGCGCCGCGATCTCCGTCGTCACCCGGTGCTTGTCGGCGCCGTGCACGTGCAGGAGGTGGTGTTCCATCGTGGTGACCGCGCCCTGGGAGGGGTCGACGGAGTGGACGACGGGGTCGGTGAGGTAGCGGCGGACCAGGAGGTCGACGTTGCGGTCCAGGGTGGCGGAGAACAGCATCCGCTGGCCCTCGGGGCGTACCTGGTCCAGGAGGGCGGTGACCTGGGGCATGAAGCCCATGTCGGCCATCTGGTCGGCCTCGTCCAGGACCGTGATCGCGACCTGGTTCAGCCCGCAGTCGCCTCGGTCGATGAGGTCCTTGAGGCGCCCGGGGGTGGCGACGACGACCTCGGCACCGCCGCGCAGGGCGCCGGCCTGGCGCCCGATGGGCATGCCGCCGACCACGGTCGCCAGGCGCAGCCTGACGGCGCGGGCGTACGGCGTGAGGGCGTCGGTCACCTGCTGGGCCAACTCGCGGGTGGGGACGAGGACGAGGGCGATCGGCCGGCGGGGCTCGGCCCGCTGCCCGGCGGTGCGGGCCAGGAGGGCCAGGCCGAAGGCGAGGGTCTTGCCGGAGCCGGTCCGGCCGCGGCCCAGCACGTCACGGCCCACGAGGGAGTTCGGCAGGGTCGCGCCCTGGATCGGGAACGGCACGGACACGCCCTGCGCGGTGAGCGCGGCCAGGAGCTCCCTGGGCATGTCGAGTTCGCCGAACGCCTCGACGGCGGGCAGCGAGGGCGTGATCGTCTTGGGGAGGGCGAACTCTCCCTGCACCGCGGCGGGTCGACGGCCGCGGCCGCCCGAGCGGCTCGGGTCTCCCGCACGGCTGGGGGCGGACGAACCGAAGCGACCGGCCCGGACGGGAGCGGCAGCGGAGCCGAAAGCGGAGCCGCCGGTGCGGCGGCGGCTGTGGGAGGAACGGCCATTCGTACGTGTGGGGTTCATTCAGAACCTTCCTTGATGCGGCACGTCATCAAGGAATTCCCGCAGCGGTGGAGCGGCGCGGGGAACCGAAAGAACGGGCCGAAGGGAATGCGAAAGCGAATCTCGCCCGCATGGAATCTGTATCGGCGCAGGCGCAGGCGCTGAAATCTGAAACGGAGCGACGTCGAGCGAACGTCGAGATCCAGGGCGGCGGAGGGGGGAGCAGGTCCGAAGCGGCAGGCGTCCCTGGAGGGGTCCGTGGGCGGCGGAGGTCGGCGGTCGTCCCGCGGATGAAACCGCTGCCGAAAATGCCTGTAGCTGGGGCCCGCACCCCGAGGGATGCGGGCCCCAGCTACGAACTACGCGTCAGCTTCAGGCGGGAACGATGTTCTCGGCCGTCGGGCCCTTCTGGCCCTGCGCGATGTCGAAGGTGACCTTCTGGCCTTCCTGCAGCTCGCGGAAGCCCTGGGCGGCAATGTTCGAGTAGTGGGCGAACACGTCGGGGCCGCCACCGTCCTGCTCGATGAAGCCGAAGCCCTTTTCCGCGTTGAACCACTTCACGGTGCCAGCAGCCATGTCATATCTCCTTTGGGCAGTACACCGGCATCCGCACTTTACGGATGCCGTGTCGCCGCGATGATGCCCTGCCCGGAAAATGACCGGAAATAAAAAGCGCTCCTGTGCGGCGGAGGGCCGCCTGGAGACGCTTGAAGTCTTTGGGTACCAAAACTGCAACTGATATCGACAGTAGCAGGTCGCGGCGGCTTCTGCGTGCAGACCAATCGCTCTCTGTGCGTTGCGGTAAAAACTCTCCCTGCGGGGCTCGGTAAATTCTCGGCCCGCGGTCATAGATATCGACTCACCCTGAGTGCAGCATTTCGGAAGCACGGGCCCGATCCTCCGACACCGCCTGTCACCGTTCCGGGAACGAAGAAGCGTGAACGATCCCGGCGCCCGGGCGGTGCTCTCCGCGTCGGAGCACGATCCGATCGTCCCGCCAGCGCCGCATCGGACCGTGGTCCGACGGCCCCCGAGAGCTCTGGACAACGACGTGCTGATCGGGGATGTCGTGGTGAGGCGTCTCGGCGATGGCGATTCGGTCGAGCAGCTGACGACCTTGTTGCATCGCTCGTACGCCGACCACGCTGAGGCCGGTCGGGTCTTCTTTGCCTCGTACCAGTCGGTGCAAGACACGGCGCACCGTGTGGCTGGAGGCGAGTGCTGGCTCGCGCTCCGTGGTCCGGAGCTCGTGGGGTCAGTGACGGTGGCAGCTGAGACCCGGGTGCCGGAGGAGTGTCCCGCTCCGGTGGGTGCGGGGTTCTTCTGGCAGCTCGCGGTGGATCCGGCGTTGCGAGGCAGGGGGCTCGGGCGGCAATTGATGGCGTTGGCGGAGAAACGTATCGCTGCACTTGGGGCGCCGCAGGTGGTGATCGATACGTCGGTCGAGGCCGTGGAACTGGTCGCTTGGTACCGCAGGCGCGGCTATGCGCCGGTCGGATCCTGGCGGTGGGGCGTGACGAACTACGAGAGCGTGGGCTCGTGAAGGATCTGGCGCCGGGCGGACAGGGGCGGTGACCGGATGGCCGGTGCCACGTGTGGTGGCACCGGCCATCCGGGTGGTTACTCGCCGAGCACGCGTGCGGCGTCCCGGGTAGCGATGGTGAGGACTTCGTCGAGGGCCTGTACGCGCCGGCCGCCGGCTCTGGCGATGGGGCCCTTGCCGCCGGTTCCGCCGCCGACTGTGCGGCCGGCCGGGATGAGGATGTGGCTGGCTTCGGTGCCGGTGTCGTGGAGGCTGGGGGTGATGGCGGCGGCCAGGAGGGCCTTGCCGTCGTGCTCGGTGCCGAGGACGACCACGGCGTGGCCGGTGTCGAGGAGACCGGCGGTGTGCTGGGCGAGCGTGCGGAGTTGTCGGGGGTGAGGCCGGTCAGCTTCTTGGTGACGATTCGGCCGCCGGTGACGACGCGGGCGGTGGTGGCGAGCTGCTGGGCGCGGTCTCGTAGCTCGGTCTCGCGGGGGCGGATGAGTTCCCGTTCGGCGGAGGCGAGGGAGTCGAGGCGCTTGCGGAGGGTGGCGGGGGCGTCCTGGGGGCGGGTGCCGAGGAGGGTGGTGAGTTCTTCGAGGAGGCGGCGTTCGGTGTCGTGGTAGTCGAGGGCGTCGCGGCCGGTGAGGGCTTCGATGCGGCTGAGCATGGCGTGCAGCACGTGGGTGGTCATCTGGCCGGTGACGACGAGTCTCTCGCCGACCAGGTGGACGTGTTCCTCTCGTCCGCCGGCTGGCGGATGTGGCCGCCCGCCCGCGACGCTCTCCTCATGTACGAGCCCCAACAGGCTGTGCGGTGCCAAGTGTGGGTACGCGACATCGACCGCCCGCACCTCGCCGCTCTTGCCCCCGGGCTTTCCGCCGGCATCTCGCTGGAGGAGGTGCCGCCGCTCGTTCGCGATGCCGACCCGCGCCCCGGTCGCTTCGGCTGGCAGGCGTCGGCCGAACCTTTCGAAACTTCGGGAGGTTTCGGGAAATCCAGCCGCCAGAGGCCGCCTCTGACCGGATTCAGCCGGACGGATCCAGCCAGTGGGGTGCTCCTCCCGATCTCCTCGCCGCCGACCGAAAACCGCCCCCGACCAGCAAAAAGACCCTCCCGAAGGAGGGTCCTGAACTATGCGCCCCCGGCAGGACTCGAACCTGCGGCCAAGTGCTTAGAAGGCACCTGCTCTATCCGCTGAGCTACGGGGGCCGACGGCGGCCCGGTGGTGGGCCGGGGGCCGCGGGTGGGGCGGGTGTGGCCTGACGGGACAAGGATAGGGCTCCGATCCCCCTGGCCCGGTTGCTTCACCTGCGTGCCACGATGTGGAGGTTCGGTGAAGCGGTCCGATAATCGCAGGCAGGTGCGATTCGCGCAGCGCTTTTCGCGCCACTCGGGCCGGGTGTTGTGCACTCGTTATGCCTGAGGTCTCCCGGCTACATCCGTTCGGTCGGCGCGTAGGGTCCCCATACGCTTCAAAAAGACTCCAAAATTGGGCATTCTTCACATGTGGTGACCTTGGACGAACGGCCTCAGCTGATCGACGCACTCTCCGCCCTGCGCGACCGTGTCGCCGCCGTGCGTCTTCCCCTCCCCCTTCCGGGCGCACCCCGGGCCCGTCAGACCCGTGCCGAGCTGCTCGCCCAGCTCGACGACTATCTGGTGCCCCGTCTCAGAGATCCCGACGCCCCGCTGCTCGCCGTCGTCGGCGGCTCCACCGGGGCCGGCAAGTCCACGCTCGTCAACTCGCTGGTGGGGCGCCGCGTCAGCGAGGCCGGGGTGTTGCGGCCGACCACCCGTACGCCCGTCCTGGTCTGCCACCCCGAGGACCACCACTGGTTCGCCGGCATGCGCGTACTGCCCCAGCTGACCCGCGTCTGGCTGCCCCAGCAGGACGAGGAGCGCCCCATCGAGGAGCGCGAGGAACCCGAGGAGGAGAACTCCCTCCGCGTCGAGACCGCCGCCACCCTGCCCCGCGGCCTCGCCCTCCTCGACGCCCCCGACATCGACTCCCTCGTCGTCGAGAACCGGCTCCTGGCCGCCGAGTTGATGTGCGCCGCCGACATCTGGGTCATGGTCACCACCGCCTCCCGCTACGCCGACGCCGTCCCCTGGCACCTGCTCCGTACGGCGAAGGAGTACGACGCCACCCTCGTCACCGTCCTCGACCGCGTCCCCCACCAGGTCATCGGCGAGGTCGCCCGCCAGTACGGGGCCCTCCTCGACAAGGCCGGGCTGAGCGACCTGCCCCGGTTCACCATCCCCGAGCTCCCCGAGTCCACCGGCGGCGGCAGCGGCCTCCTCCCCGACACCGCCGTCGCCCCGCTGCGCGGCTGGCTCGCCCACTGCGCCCAGGACCCGGCCGCCCGCCAGCAGGCCGTCGCCCGAACCGCCGCCGGCGTCATCGACTCCCTCGACACCCGCATGCCCGAACTCGCCGGCGCCGTCGCCGCCCAGTACGCGGCGGCCGTACGCCTCGGCGGCGCCGTCGAGGGCGCCTACGGGGAGCAGGGGCAGCGGGTCCGCGAACAGGTGCGCCGCGGCGCCGTCCTGGCCGGCGACGCCCGCACCCGCTGGCGCGGCTACCCCCGCGACAGCACCGCCGAGGAACTCCTCGACGCCCTCGCCGAATCCCTCTCCGCCCTCGTCCAGTGCGCCGTCGCCGCCGCCGACGAACGGGTGCGCGACACCTGGCGCCGCGAACCCGCCGCCGGCGCACTCGCCCCCGGCGACCGGACCGGCCCCTGCGACCGGACGGGCCCCGGCAAGGACGCCGGCGAGCGGATCGCCATGACCGTACGGCGCTGGCGGCGCGTCCTGGAGGAGACGGTCGAGGAGGAGGTCCGCGGGATGGAGCGCCCGGCCACCGTCCGCGGCTCCGGACGGGGCTCGGGGCGCGGCTCCGGGCGCGGCTCGGGACGGGCCTTCGGCCGGGGGCGCGGCGCCACCGCCGCGGCGCCCGACAACGAGACCCTCACCGCCCTCCTCGCCGCCGTCCTCCTCGGCGGCCGCCGCACCCGCGCCGCCGGCGACCGCCTCGCCGAACTCCTCGGCGCCCAGGGCGCCCTGCTCCTCCGCGACAAGGGCGGCGAACTGCTCCGCACGTACCTCGACCGCGCCCTGCACACCGAACGCGACCGGCGCCTCGCACCCCTCGAAGCCCTCGACGTGACCCCCGAGCCGCAGGCCGAGCTGATCGCCGCGCTCTCCGTACTGCAGAAGGAGAAGTGACGCAGTGACCGATGCAGGGAGTGGAGCGGCGAGTGGAGTCGGTGATGGGGTGCCCGGCGGGGTGGGAGACAGCGGTGGAGGTGGAGGTAGAAGTGGAGACGTAGAGGTGGAAGGGGCGGGTGGTGGGCTCCGTGCCGCGGATGCGGATGCGGAAACGGAGGGGGAGCGCGCACCGGGGCGCTCCCGCTGGGACGACGGGCTCATCGCGCGCCGGGCCGCCGAACGGGCCGCCCCCAAGGGCGCGGAGAGCGCCGGCGCGATGCGCGGCAGCGCCGACGACGCCGACGACGCCGACGGGCTCCCGTCGCTCGGCGGGGTCTACGGCGGCACCCTGCGCACCCGGCTCGACGCCCTCCACGAACTCGTCGGCCTCTCCCGTACCCGGGTCGAGAACGAGGCCCTCGCCGAGGCCGGACGGGTGCTCGACGAGGCCGCCGCCCGGCAGCGGCTCTCCGCGCGCCATACCGTCGTCGCCATCGCCGGGGCCACCGGCAGCGGCAAGTCCACCCTCTTCAACGCGCTCGCCGGCGTACCCGTCTCCGACACCGGACTGCGCCGCCCCACCACCTCCGCGCCGATCGCCCTCAGCTGGTCCGAGGGCGCCGCGGGGCTGCTCGACCGCCTCGGCATCCCCGGGCGGTTGCGCCGCAGGCCGCTCGCGGGCGGTGCGGCCGACGCCGAACTCCAGGGCCTCGTCCTCATCGACCTGCCCGACCACGACTCGGCCGTCACCGCCCACCGCGACCAGGTCGACCGGCTGCTCGGGCTCGTGGACGCGGTGATCTGGGTCGTGGACCCCGAGAAGTACGCGGACGCCGCCCTGCACGAGCGCTATCTGCGGCCGCTCTCCGGGCACGCCGAGATCACCTTCGTCGTCCTCAACCAGACCGACCGGCTCGGCACCGAGGCCGCCGACCTCGTCCTCGACGACCTTCGCCGGCTCCTCGACGAGGACGGCATGGCCCTGGGGGAGCACGGCGAGCCCGGCGCGACCGTCCTCGCCCTGTCCGCGCTCACCGGGGACGGCGTACCGGAACTGCGCGAGCTCCTCGGGCGGTTCGTGCAGGACCGCACCGCGCCCGAACGGCGCCTGTCCGCCGACGTGGACGCCGCCGCGACCCGGCTGCGGCCGGTGTACGTGGCGGACGGCCGGCCCGGTCTGGGGGAGCGGGCCCGGGAGGAGTTCGCCGACCGCCTCGCGCTCGCCGTCGGCGCCCAGGCCGCGGGCGAGGCCGCCGAACGCGTCTGGCGGCGCGGCGCCATCCGGGCCTGCGGCACGCCGTGGCTGCGGCTGTACCGCTGGTACGAGCGGGTCCGCGCGCACGGCAGTACCGACCCGCGCCTGGAGAACCCGGTCGAGGACGAGCTGACCGCCCGCCAGCGCGTGGAGCAGGCGGTACGGGTCGTCTCCGACGAGGCATCGCGGGGACTACCCGGACCGTGGGCGCACGCCGTGCGCGAGGCGGCGCTGCGGGGCGCCGCCGGGCTGCCGGAGGCCCTGGACGAACTGACCGTCTCCATGGGCGACCCGGCGGCCCGGCCGCCGCGCCCGGCGTGGTGGCCGGCCGCGGTGTTCGCGCAGGTGGTGATGACGTTCCTGCAGATCTTCGGCGCGCTGTGGCTGGTGGCCCAGATCGTCGGCGTGGTGGAGCCGTTGCTGTGGCCGCCCGTACTGATCATGGTCGCCGGGATCGTCGGCGGCCCGCTGGTCGAGTGGGCCTGCGCGGCGGCGGTACGGGGCCCCGCCCGGCGCTACGGCCAGGACGCCGAACGCCGCCTGCGCGAGGCGGCGGCGGCGTGCGGCAGGGCCCGGGTCCTCGACCCCATCGCCGCGGAGCTGATGCGGTACCGGGAGGTGCGCGAGCAGTACGTGACGGCGTCGGGCGCGACACGGGTGGCGGCGCGGATCGGCGGGACGCGGATCGGGGCGACGCGGCTGGGACCGACGCGGAGCGCGGGCGTGGCGAGGGCGCGGTAGCACTGCCCGGGCTCGACCCGCGCCACCCTCGACGACCCGTCCCTTGCCCATTCCCACTCCCATCCCCACCCCCGTCCCCGTCCGCATCCATCCCCGCCCGTCCCCATCCGAGTGACGGAGTTATCCCCAACTCGCCCCTTATCCACAGGTCTCAGCGGGTTTCTTCGCCGGGAGCCACCATGGATCTCGTGGCCGGCGCACGGCCGGACGGTACGGGGGAGAGGTGCGGGACATGAACGAGACGACGGTGACGCTGGTCGGCAACGTGGCGACCAATGTGGAGTACCGGGAGACGGTGACGGGCGGGGTGGCCAGGTTCCGCTTCGCGGTGACGGCGCGTCGCTGGGACCGGGAGCGGGGGCTCTGGACGGACGGTCCGACCAGCTTCTATTCGGTCTCCGCGTGGCGCTCGCTGGGCATGAATGTGGCGGCTTCCGTCTCGGTGGGCGAACCATTGGTGGTACACGGCCGGCTGAAGGTGCGTGAGGAGGAGCGCGAGGGGCAACGGAAGACCTTCGTGGACATCGACGCGGTGTCCGTGGGCCACGATCTGACCCGCGGCACGGCGGCCTTCCGCCGGACAGTCCGCCAGAATCCCGACGCTTCCCTGGCGGAATCAAAGATTCCGCAAACAGCCCCGGTCGATCTGTGGCAGACCCCGGAGCCGGCCGTGGATCCGGCGCTGGAGCCCTCTCTGGAGGCCGTGGTTGAGGGGGTTTCGGCTGATCTCGTAACCGCGTCCTGACCTTGCGTTGTGGGGATATGTCGATACCGTGACCAGCGGTTTCCATGTCAACTTCCGGGGCCTGATAACGATTTCGAGTCGGTATGGTTATCAGATGGCACGAGTGGACACCGGGGGGTTCCGCTTACCTAGGATTCCCGAGTACTCATGAGGCGCTTGCTTTCAGTGGGTCAGTGAGTGTGCTGGCAGGTGCTCCCCCCACGCGTATCGCTCGATGACGCGGAGCCGCCTGCCCGGAGGGGAAATCCATGTTTTCTGTACAGAGGCGCGGCGTTGCCCGCCTTGCCGCCGCGACTCTGGTCTCCGGCCTCGTCGCGGCCGGGACCATAGCGATCGCCGGTCCGGCGATGGCCGACGGGGCTGATCTCGGCACCGGTGGTGCCACCGCGACGCTCGGCAACCTCACCGTCTGGGACCGCGTGACGGTCGAGGGCAAGGAAGGGACCTCCGCGGCCGGTCTCTTCCAGATGGACGTCAAGCCCGGTGGGTCCATCCAGACCTACTGCATCGACTTCCGCACGAACGCGATCAAGGGCGAGGAGTACAAGGAGGTCGGCTGGGACGCCTCCTCCCTGCACAACAACAAGGACGCCGGCAAGATCCGCTGGATCCTGCAGAACTCCTACCCGCAGGTCAACGACCTCACCGCGCTGGCCGCGAAGGTCGGCGCCAAGAGCCTGACCGCGAAGACGGCCGCCGCTGCGACGCAGGCCGCGATCTGGCACTTCTCCGACGCCGTCGAGGCCAAGCCCGTCGACGTCGAGGCCCGGAAGCTGACCGAGTACCTGGAGAAGGAGGCGCAGAACCTCGAGGAGCCCAAGGCTTCCCTGAGCCTGTCGCCGTCCTCCGTCGCCGGCAAGGTCGGCGAGCGCCTCGGTCCGATCACGGTCAGCACCAACGCCGAGAAGGCCGTCGTCTCCCTGACCCCGGGCGCCCCGGCCGGCGTGAAGATCGTCGACAAGGACGGCAAGGTCGTCTCCGACGTCGCCAACGGCAGCAAGGTCTTCTTCGACGTGCCCGCGGGTACCCCCGACGGCTCGGCCGAGCTGAGCGTCAAGGCTGACACCACGGTCCCGATCGGCCGTGCCTTCGTCTCGACCAAGATCAAGAGCCAGACCCTGATCCTGGCTGGCACCAGCACCTCGACGGTCGCCGCCAAGGCCACCGGCACCTGGGCCAAGAAGGGCGCGATCCCGGCCGTCTCGGCCGAGAAGAACTGCGCCAAGGGCGGCCTCGACATCACCGCGTCCAACGAGGGTGACGAGGACTGGACCTTCGACCTGAAGGGCGTGCAGTACAAGATCGCCCCGGGTGAGTCCAAGACCATCACCGTCCCGGTCGCCGAGGACACGGCGTACGACTTCACCATCACGGGCCCGAACGACTTCTCCAAGACGTTCAAGGGTGTTCTCGACTGCAAGACGGCCACCCCCGGCCCGACGCCGTCCGAGACCCCCTCCGGCACCCCGTCCCCCTCTGAGAGCCCGGCCACCGGCGGCGCCGGCACCACCGGCTCCACCACCGGTGGTGGCGACCTCGCCGAGACCGGTGGCTCCAGCGCCACCCCGATGATCGCCGGCGTTGCCGCCGCGCTCGTCGTGGTCGGCGGCGGCGCGGTGTTCTTCCTCCGCAAGAAGAAGGCCGCTGGTCAGTAGGACACGACGGTCACCCATCGGGTGACCTGACGGAAGGCCCCGCCGCGTACCGCGCGACGGGGCCTTCCTGTTGTGCGGGCTGTGCGGGCGCACCGGCCACCGGTGACCGTCGGCGACGGCCGGTGACGGAGCGGTCGCACGAGGGGGTGTTCGAAGGGCCAGGTCACGGCGGTGCGGCGGAACGGGTTTCCGTCAGAGGGTGGCGGTCAGGCAAGATGGGGTGTATCTGCCCACTCACTCCTTGCCGGACGGTTTCTCTTGGCTGAGTACATCTACACCATGCGCAAGACGCGCAAGGCGCACGGCGACAAGGTCATCCTCGATGACGTGACGCTGAGCTTCCTGCCCGGTGCGAAGATCGGTGTGGTCGGCCCGAACGGTGCCGGTAAGTCCACCGTGCTGAAGATCATGGCCGGTCTGGAGCAGCCCTCCAACGGTGACGCGTTCCTGGCCCCCGGCTACTCCGTCGGCATCCTCATGCAGGAGCCGAAGCTGGACGAGTCCAAGACGGTCCTGGAGAACGTCGAGGACGGCGTCGCCGAGGTCAAGGGCAAGCTCAACCGGTTCAACGAGATCGCCGAGCTCATGGCGACCGACTACTCCGACGCGCTGCTGGAGGAGATGGGCAAGCTCCAGGAGGACCTGGACCACGCCAACGCGTGGGACCTGGACGCCCAGCTGGAGCAGGCCATGGACGCGCTGGGCTGCCCGCCCGCCGACTGGCCGGTCAACAACCTCTCCGGTGGTGAGAAGCGCCGCGTCGCCCTCTGCAAGCTGCTCCTCGAGGCGCCCGACCTGCTGCTCCTCGACGAGCCCACCAACCACCTCGACGCCGAGTCCGTGAACTGGCTGGAGCAGCACCTGGCCCAGTACAAGGGCACCGTCGTGGCCATCACCCACGACCGGTACTTCCTCGACAACGTCGCCGAGTGGATCCTCGAGCTCGACCGCGGCCGCGCGATCCCCTACGAGGGCAACTACTCGACCTACCTCACCAAGAAGTCCGAGCGGCTCAAGGTCGAGGGCAAGAAGGACGAGAAGCGCGCCAAGCGCCTCAAGGAAGAGCTCGAGTGGGTGCGGTCCAACGCCAAGGGGCGTCAGGCCAAGTCCAAGGCGCGTCTGGCGCGCTACGAGGAGATGGCCGCCGAGGCCGACAAGATGCGGAAGCTGGACTTCGAGGAGATCCAGATCCCGCCGGGCCCGCGCCTGGGCTCCATCGTCGTCGAGGTCAACAACCTCTCCAAGGCCTTCGGCGAGAAGGTCCTCATCGACGACCTGAGCTTCACCCTGCCCCGTAACGGCATCGTCGGCATCATCGGCCCCAACGGCGCCGGCAAGACCACCCTCTTCAAGATGCTCCAGGGCCTGGAGACGCCGGACGCCGGTGAGATCAAGGTCGGCGAGACCGTCAAGATCTCGTACGTCGACCAGACCCGCGCCAACATCGACCCCAAGAAGACGCTGTGGGCCGTCGTCTCCGACGAGCTGGACTACATCAACGTCGGCCAGGTCGAGATGCCGTCCCGCGCCTACGTCTCCGCGTTCGGCTTCAAGGGCCCGGACCAGCAGAAGCCGGCCGGCGTGCTCTCCGGCGGTGAGCGCAACCGCCTCAACCTCGCGCTCACCCTCAAGCAGGGCGGCAACCTGCTGCTCCTCGACGAGCCGACCAACGACCTCGACGTCGAGACCCTGAGCAGCCTGGAGAACGCGCTGCTCGAGTTCCCCGGCTGCGCCGTGGTCGTCTCCCACGACCGCTGGTTCCTGGACCGGGTGGCCACCCACATCCTCGCCTACGAGGGCGACTCCAAGTGGTTCTGGTTCGAGGGCAACTTCGAGTCGTACGAGAAGAACAAGGTCGAGCGGCTCGGCCCGGACGCGACCCGTCCGCACCGCGCCACGTACAAGAAGCTCACCCGGGGCTGACGGACGCCATGGCGAGACACCTCTACCCCTGCCCCCTGCGCTGGTCGGACATGGACGCCTTCGGGCACGTCAACAACGTCGTCTTCCTGCGGTACCTGGAAGAGGCGCGGATCGACTTCATGTTCCGTCTGGCGCCGGGGGACGGGAGCCCGTCCTTCTCCGGCGGGTCCGTCGTGGCCCGGCACGAGATCGACTACCTGCGCCCGCTGGTCCACCGGCACACGCCGGTGACCATCGAGTCCTGGGTCACGAAGATCGGCGCGGCGTCGCTGACGATCGCGTACGAGATCAAGGATCCGGACGTCACGTACGTCCGGGCCTCGACCGTCGTCGTGCCCTTCGACCTGGAGGCCCAGCGGCCGCGCCGGATCACCGAGGAGGAGCGTTCGTTCCTCCAGGAGTACGTCGACGACGGGATGACGTCCGCCGCATGATCGCCCTCGCGCCCCTGCATTTCGCCGACGCCAGGGAGGCGGCGGGCCTCGCCGCCTTCCTGCGCCGGCTGCTGCACTACGACCGCGCCGCCGCCGTCCGCCTCCAGGCCGGCGCCGGCGCGCTCGCCGTTTTCGGGCGCCCGCCCTCCTTCGAGGTGCTCGCGATCCGTACGGCACGCCTGGTCGACGTCGTCGACCTGGACGTGACCGTCTCCGCGGGCGAACTCCTCGAAGGCATCGAGGAGTCGGCGGGCAAGGCGGTCGTCCCCGACGCCGTCACCGGCCCGCCGTGGGCCGGCGTCCTGCCGCCCCGCACCGGCTGGGCACCGGTCGCCGGTGTCCCGTCCGTCGCCGACTTGCGGGGCGCGGTCGCCGCCGCGATCGCCGAGTTCCGCTCCCGCGACGAGGCCCTCGACGAGGAGCGGCGCACCCGGGCCGAGCGCGACCGCATCGGCCGCGAGATCTGGTCCCGCACGCTCGCCCCCGCCGGGCTCCCGCTGCGCGCCGTCCACGCGGCCCAGTCGCTCGGCTTCCTGCCCGACCTGCCCGACCGGGACCTCCCGGTCACCCTGCTCGCCGCCGGCCCCTGGCTCCGGCTCCGCACCCCGTACGGCTCGGTCGCCCTGCGCACCGTCCCGATGTCGCTGAGCGTCACCCCGGGCGCGGGCGCAGGGGCGATGTGACCCCGCAGGCGGCGGGGACGGGGGATGTCGATCCCGTACGTGCGGGGGACGGGGATGCCGATCCGGTACGTGCAGGGGGCGTCGGTCCCGTACGCCTCGACGGTGCCGATTCCGTACGCGCCGACGGTGCCGCCGCCGGCCGCTCGGACGGGCCCGTCCTGGTCGTCGACGCCGAGCTTTCCGGCGCCGAGCTGAACACGCTCTTCCACGCCTCCTGGCCCGGCCACCACGACACCGACTTCGGGCCGATGTTCGCCCGGCGGCTGCTCCACGTCACCGCGCGGCGGGACGGGCGGCTCGTCGGGTACGTGAACGTGGTCGGTGACGGGGGCGCGCACGCCTTCGTGCTCGACACCACCGTCCATCCCGACGAGCGCCGCAAGGGGCTCGGCGTGGCGCTGGTGCGGGCCGCCGCCGACGCGGCGCGGGAGCGCGGCGCGCACTGGCTGCACGTGGACTTCGAGCCGCACCTCACGCGGTTCTACGAGGAGTGCGGCTTTCGGCCCACCGCCGCCGGCCTCATGGCGCTGACCGGCCAGGACGGCTAGACCGGCTCGTCCCGGTCCTCCGCCGCGAGCGCCAGGACCGACAGGGCCGCGCTGAGCAGCAGCAGGACCGACGGCAGCACCAGCGAGCCGTGCGCCACGTTGTCGCTCTCCAGGATCGGGTCCATCCGGTGCGCGGGGTCGTAGGCGAGGCGCACCGTCTTCCCTTGTTCCGCGACCGCGCGTTCGGCGGCGAACTCCGACGGGTAGCCGCCCGGGCAGCTCAGCGGGTGGTGGTACAGCGTCTTCTCGGCGGGGGCGCCCTCGCCGAAGGTCGGGTGGTGCGTGACCGTGGTCGGGCCCGACACCAGGCACTCGACGACCTCGGCGCGGATCCGGGAGTCCCGGGCCTCCACCCACACCGACCCCAGGCCCGCCAGGAGCAGCAGCGCCGCGACGATGGCGGCGGTGCCGCCCTCGCGGAAGAGGGCATTGTGCGCGAACAGGGCGCCGACGGCCAGGCCGAGCCCGGCGAGCAGCGCGAGCGCGGCCGGGAGGCGGACGGGGCTGTGCATGCTCCAGCCCGCCCACAGGTGCAGCAGGATCCCGGCGCCGACGGGTACGAGCACGGCGCCGAGGTACGACAGGGTCTTCCTCATCCGTCACCCCCGTAGGGGGACGCGTGCCACGGTCGGACGGTTTCCGCGGCGGCCTGGCGGCCTGGCGGATCGACCGGACCAGCGGACGGGCCGCCCCGCCGCACCGGACCGACGCACGGCCGGACTGCCGCCCGCCCGGACCGCAACGCCCGACCGCCCCGCCGCACGGCGGGAGCGCCGCACAGCCCGACCGTCCCGTGCCCAGCCCAGCCCCGCGGACCGCCCCGCCCCCAGCCCCCTCAGCCCTCCGCGTCGTCCGGCCAGACCCCGATGTGGTCCTGCTCCAGCTCCAGCGCCACCCGGTGTTCCATGCCCAGGGCCTCGGTGTACTCCGCGGGCAGCTGGAGCCGGCCGGCCCGGTCGAGCATCGCGTACTCGCGGGCCACCAGCGACTCCTGGCCCTCGGCGTCGATCTCCGTGCGCCGCAGCACCTCGGAGGAGGTGCGGCCGTCGCGGATGGCGACCGTGCGGCGGACCTCGGAGGCGACCGCCTGGTCGTGGGTGACGATCACGATCGTGGTGCCCAGTTCCTCGTTGGCCCGCCGGAAGGCGGCGAAGACCTGCTCGCCGGTGGCCGAGTCCAGCTCGCCGGTCGGCTCGTCGGCGAGCAGCACCGACGGGTTGTTGGCGAGGGCGACGGCGATGGCGACGCGCTGCTGCTGCCCGCCGGACAGCTGGTTGGGGCGCCGGTCGCGGATCTCGGAGATGCCGAGCATCGCGAGGAGTTCCTCGGCGCGCTGGGCCTTGCGCTGGGAGCGGCCCGCCAACTGCATGGGCAGCGCCACGTTCTGGGCGGCCGTCAGGTAGGGGAGCAGGTTGCGGGAGGTCTGCTGCCAGACGAAGCCGACGACCTCGCGGCGGTAGCGCAGCCGGGCCTTGCCGTCCATGGCGAGCAGGTCGCAGCCGGCGACCTTCGCGGCGCCCGCGGTGGGCACGTCGAGGCCGGCCAGGATGTTCATCAGGGTCGACTTGCCCGATCCGGAGGCCCCGACGAGGGCCATCAGTTCGCCCTCCTTCACCAGCAGGTCGAGGCCCTGGAGGGCCTGCACCTCCACCCCGTCGGTGGTGAAGATGCGGACCAGCCGGTCGCAGGCGATCAGTGAGTCGTGACCGTACGAGGGCCGGTCGCGCTGCGCCGTCGCCCGCCGCTCAAGCTCTTCCAGAGAGGTCTCGGCTGCTGTCGTCATCGTGCGTCTCCTGCCCTGAGTTCCTTGATCGAGCCCCTGCGCGAGGCCCACCAGGCCTGTACCGTCGCCGCCGCGCCCGCGAGGAGCACCACTCCGGCCGCCGGGAGTCCGAGCGACCAGGCGTCCGCCCGCAGCGTCGCGCCGAGGGCCAGTGTCTCCGCCGGGGCGTCGGCCAGCGCGAGCCGGGCCAGGTCGACGCCGGGCGCGAGCAGTTGGACCGTCGCCCAGCCCACCAGGGCGCCGCCGCCCGCGGCGAGCAGCGCCTGCGGGAGGGCCTCCAGGATCAGCAGCCGCCTGGCCTGCCCGCGGGTCAGGCCCATGGTGCGCAGCCTGGCCAGCAGCGTGGTGCGCTCGGGGGCGACCTGGAGCAGCGACAGCAGGACGGCCAGGACCGCGTAGCCGGCGCCCGCGGCGACGGCGGCGAGGTAGAGGTTCTCGGCGCCGGTCTGCATGGGCGAGTCGACGTACCGGGACCGCTCCTCCTGGCGCAGCCCCACGTGCAGCTTGCCGCCCTTGGCGGTCATCTCGCTCCGCAGCGCCTTGCCGTCGAGTGCCGCGCCCCCGGTTCCGCCGCCGGTGACGAGCAGCGTGGTGGGGGCCCGGTTGACCAGGTCGGCGGCGTTGACGATCAGGAAGTCCTCGTCGGGCAGCGCGGGGGTGATCGTGCGGACGGCGACCACCTTCACGTGGAAGCGGCCCGCGGCGGCGAGGATCTCGATGGGCTGGTCGCCGAGCCGCTCGGCGACGTCCGGGGAGGCGATCGCCGGGACGACCCGGGAGGTGTCGCCGACGCTGCCGGGGCCGCCCTTGCCGGTGGTCTTCAGCAGGTCCTCGGGGAAGGGGCCGAAGTCGGTGCGGGCCGCGAGCCGGGCGTACGTGGAGGGCTCGACGCCGACCAGCGGGGCGCTCATGGCGTTGTCGGTGGTCCCCTGGTGGGACGGCAGCTCCAGGCCGTACTCGATCTGCACCGGCGACACCTCGCGGACCCCGGGGAAGCCCCGTACCGTGTCGGCGAGTCCGGCGGGCAGCGGTGTCCAGCCCACGTCGTGGGTGATCCGGGCGTCCGCGCCGGTCGCCAGGTACGCGGCCCGGTCCCGGGCGTCGGCGACGCCGGCGAGGACGGAGCCGCCGAACGCGGCCGTGGTCAGCGCCATCAGCAGGGCGAGCAGCGAGAGGGTGCCGGAGGCCGAGGCGCGGCCCGCGCGGGCCAGCGACAGGAAGCCGATGGCACCGCGCAGCCGGCGGGTGGGCCGGGCGGCCCAGCGCAGCGGCACCGGGTAGATCCGGATGAGGACGAAGGCGGCGATCACGCCGACGAGCACGGGCGCGAAGCTCACCAGGTAGTCGCCGGCGCCGACGCCGGTGCCGCGCTGGCGCAGCGCGGTGACCGCGCCCACCGCGAGGACCAGCAGGGTGAGTTCGGCGATGGTGCGGCGGCGGGAGGGCCGTGCGGAGACCAGGTCCTCGCGTCCGCCGTGCAGCAGCGGGCGGCGGTGCAGGACCATCGCGCGCACCGGCAGCACGAGGGCGGCGAGCAGGGCGGCGACCCCGGCGGCGATGACGGCGGGCCACATCCGGGCGCCGCCGGCGTCGCCGACGAGGGGCACGGCGAGCAGCAGGCCGAGCGCTGCGGCGGGCAGGCAGACGGCGGTGGTCTCGCCGAGCAGCCGCAGGCCGATGCCGGTCAGGGAGGCGCCGCGGGCGCGCAGCAGGGCGAGTTCGGCGTGCCGGCGGGCGGTGAACAGGCCGCCGGTCATGCCGAGGACGACGGCGGCGACGGCGCCGACGCCGACGGCGGCGACGGTGACGACCGCGGCGATGGCTTCCCGCATCCCGGCGTACTCGCCGAGGACCTCGTCGAGGTCGGTGTCGAACTGTCCGTTCGGGCCGAGGGCCGACCGCAGCGCGACGAGGTCGGGGCCGGCGTCGGCGGAGTCGAGCGCGGCGCGCAGGGTGTCGCTGTCCTGGGCGGTGAGGTGGCCGACGGAGGGGGCGTAGCGCCAGTACTGCTCGGGCTCGCCGAGGGTGCGGGGCAGCGAGGTCCCGCTCTCGGGGCCCAGCAGCAGGGTGGCCACCCAGTACCACTTGACCTCAAGGGCGCTGCGGGCGGTGAAGAGCGGGGTGTGCGTGACCGGGTCGACGTTCCAGTACGGGCCGGAGGGCTCGCGCGGCTCGATGATCCCGGTGATCGTGACGGGGGTCTCGCCGCCGTCGCTGCCGGGCACGTGGACGACGGAACCGGGCTTGAAGCCCATGGCCTTGGCGGTCTTCGCGGTGACCGCCGCCTCCATCGCGCCGCCCGGCCCGATCCCGGGCATCCGCCCGGCGACCAGGCTGGAGTGGGCGGGCACGTCGGAGAGCGCGTCGAGGACGAACTCGGGCAGCAGCCCGTCGGGCTGCGGCAGCCAGCGGTCCAGGCCCTGGACCCGCTTGGTGGTGCGCGCGCCGTACGCGGAGTTCGCGAGGTCGGCCTGGAGCGGCTTGGGCAGCAGCGGGGTGAGCTGGTCGCGGGTGGCCTTCAGCCGGTCCGGGCGGTACGCGGTGGGCTGCTGCGCCGGGGGCAGGCTGCTGGCCACGGAGTTGGTGAGCTTGACGACGGTGCGGTGCGCCGGGGCCGAGTCGACCGCGTGCCGCATCCCCTCGGTCTCGTACGTGTCGACCGCGCGCGGCAGCGCCGCCGCGAGGAAGGCGGTGACCAGGACGAGCAGCCCGTAGGCGAGGGCCGTGCCCGGGGCGGTCCGCAGCCGGGTGCGGACCCAGGGGGCCACGGCGCGGGCGGGCTTGCGGGGCATGACGTCCGCCTTTGCGCGGGTCGGTGCGGTGGCGGCCATCAGTGGTCCTCCCGGGTCCGCGGGGCGGTCAGGGGCCGGGGACGGGCGGGGGTGCCCGCCCGGGGCGTCGGGGTGGACGGCGGCATCAGTGGGTCCCCTCGGTCCGCAGGGTCACGGCCGGGTCGGTGCGGCGCAGCGCGATGGCGGCGACGACGGCCAGGGGCAGGGCGGCCACTCCGGCGAGGAGCAGGGCCACGTGGCCGACGGGGAGCTCGACGAGGACCGCGGGCACGGGCCGTTCCGCCTGGCCGGTGAGGACGATGAGCGGGACGACGGCCCGGGTGAGGACGGTGCCGAGGGCGACGCCGACGAGGAGGCCGATGCCGACGAGCAGGCCCTGTTCGGCGGCGACCAGCCGGGCCAGCTGGCGGCGCGGCGCGCCGAGCGCGCGCAGCAGTCCGAACTCGGCCTGCCGTTCCCGCAGGGAGCCGGCCGAGCCGACCGCGAAGCCGACCGCGGCGAGCGCGGCGGCGGCCACCGCCACGGCCATCAGGGCCGAGTTGGGGCCCGCGCCGAGCGGGTCGCCGAGCAGGTCGGCGGTGGTCTCGTCGCGTACGAGCACCAGGGCGGGGTCGGCGTCGGGGCGGGCCCGCAGCGTCTTGGCGACCTCGGCGGTGCGGCCGGGCAGGGTGCTCAGCCACCACTCGGTGGGCGGCAGCGTCGCGGTGGGCGTGACGGACAGCGCCCGGTTCGCGGTGGACAGGTCGACCAGGATCGCGCCGCCGTCCTCGGGGGTGGCGGCGGGGGCGGTCGCGGAGACGGACCGGGCGCCCGGGCCGGTGGTCGGCAGTTCCCGGACGACCTCGGTGATGATCACGTTCAGGGTGGAGCCGCTGAAGGTGACGTCGAGGTGGTCGCCCCGCTTGGCCTTGGTGGCGGTGAGGAAGGCGTCGGTGACGACGGCCGGGACGGACTTCGGGGGCGCGGGGCGCGGGGCGGAGAGGGTGACGGTGTACGCCTTCGTGCCGCTGGTGTCCCCGTCGCGCTCGCCGTCGACGTGGAAGGCGACGGCGAGCAGGGCGTTCGCGGAGGGCCGGCCGCTCAGCGGGACGGACTTGGACTCGCCGTTGCCGAGTTCCGCCGCGTACTGGACGGCCCAGGGGGTGAGGGCGGAGCCGGAGCCGATGGGCTGCTCGGTGCCGTCGGCCCGTCGGATGGCGAGCCGTTCGACGGCGAAGGTGTGCGAACCGCCGCCCTCGCCCCACAGCGACTCCCCGCCGATCTCCAGGCCGGCCAGGCCGAAGTTCTCGGAGGCGCCGAGCTCGGCGAGGGACAGGTCGAGCCGGTGCGGGCGCCCGTCGGCCGGCAGCGAGCCGAGGAGCCGCCGGTACGGGACGCCGTAGCGGTCCTCCAGGACGGCGGTGACCCGGGAGTCGGGCCCGCCGGGCGGTGCCGTGTCCCGCAGGTCCAGGCTCAGCGAGCGGGCACCCGCGGGCAGCGGGATCCCGGGCCGGGGGCCGGCCTTGGGCATGAGGGGGGCGAGCCGCTCGGTGGCGGGCCCGTCGGTGAGGTCGGCGCGGAACAGCATGCCGTCGGCGGCCTGCCGGGTGTCCACGGCGAGCACGGTGGCGAGGTGTCCGGCGATGTCGGTGCCGCTGCGGTGCACGGACGCCGCCTTGCGGACGCCGGGCACGGCCGCGATCCGCTCGGTCTGCGCCGGGTCGCCGGGGCCGGAGCCGAGCACCCGGATCGCCGCGCCGGTGCGGAAGTCGGCCTGGTCGCGCTGCGAGCGGTCCCAGGAGTCGCTCTGGCCGATGGCGAGCATGCCCATCGCGACCGCGAGGACCAGCAGCAGCACGGGGCCGGCGCCGCGCAGCGGACGGCGGCTGAGCTGCCAGCCGGCGAGTGCGGCGGGCAGTCCGCGGCCACCGGCGGCGCGTCGTTCGGCGAGCTTGGCGGCGGGCGGCAGCAGCCGCAGGGTCAGCACGGTGCCGGCGAGCAGGGCGAGGGCGGGCGCGGCGACGAGCAGCGGGTCGATGCCGAGGCCGCCGCCCTGTTCGCCGGTGAGGGCGCCGCCGGTGCCCTCACCGGTCTGCCGGTCGAGCTGCCAGTAGGCGACGCCCGCGATGAGCAGCAGGCCGATGTCGGCGCCGGCCCGGACCGGGGCGGGCAGGGCGGCGGCCCGGCCCTTGCGCAGCGACACGGTGGCGCCGTCGCCGGCGGCGAGCGCGGGGGCCACGACGGCGGCGGCGCAGCAGAGGGCGACGAGGGCGGCGACCAGCCACACGGCGGGCGGGGCGGAGGAGTCGAGCCGCACGCCGAGCGCGTCGAGCGCGGACCGGTCGGCGAAGAGCCGGGTGAGCGGTCCGGCGAGCAGCGGGGCGGCGACGGCGGCGGGCACGGCGAGGAGCAGGGCCTCGATGGTGGCGAGCCCGGCGATCCGGCGCCGTGAGCCGCCGCGGGCGCGGAGCAGGTCCGTCTCGCCGGAGCGCTCGCTGCTGAGCAGCCGGGCCACCAGGAGCAGGGCGTACGCGGCGAGCAGGACGAGCTGGACGGCGACGATGCTGAGGGTGGAGCGGGAGACCAGCAGGGCGCGGTCGGTCTGCTCCAGGACGGTGGGCAGGGAGGTGTAGACGCTGACCGTGGTGCCGAAGCCGGTGGTGTCGGCGGCCAGCCGCTCGGGCGCCTTGGTCGCGGCGGCGTGCAGGGCGCTCATCCGGTCGGTGGTGATCCCGGTGAAGTCGGCGGCGCCGAGCCAGGAGGCGCCGCCGGTGGTGACGCGTCCGGAGGTGAGCACGGACGGGTCGGTGGCCAGCGGGCCGTAGGTGGTGAAGACGAGCGTCTTGACGCCCCGGCCGAGGGCGGGGTCGAGCTGCCAGTAGAGGTCGGCGGCGTCGACGGGCCGGTAGAGGCCGGTGATCCGGGCCTTGAGCGGCTTGCCGCCGAGCCGGTCGGTGAGGTCGAGGACCGTGCCGGGGCCGACCTTGAGGATCTTGGCGGCCTCTTCGGGGAGCGCGGTCTCGACGGCGTCCCGGGGGCCGGTGGGCTTCGGCCAGGCGCCGCGGACCAGGGAGACGCGGGTGCGGTCGAGGGCGGCGAAGTGGGTGAGGTCCGGGTCGCCGGAGCGGGCGGCGGGCGGCTGGAGCGAGCGGGGCAGCGCGTACGGGCCGGAGCGCTCCAGTTTCCGTACGGTCACCGGGAGCCCGTCGAAGGTGGCGCGGGCCCCGGCCCGGACGGCCGCGTCGGCGCTCGCCCGTTTGTCGGCGGGGACCTGGCCGGTGACGATCAGCGCGGCGGCGGGGGCGGAGCGGCCCTGGAGGGTGCCCTGGAGGGCGGCGTCCCCGATGGAGCCGGAGAAGGCGGCGAGCGTGGCCAGGACCGAGGTGGTCAACAGGACCGCGAGCAGGGCCGCCGCCAGTAGCAGTCGGTGTGCCCTGACGCGCAGAAGTACGAAGCCCGTCACCCATCCCCCTGAAAACAACGTGATCGTTCAGTTTCGAACGTTCACAGGATGCTTTCAGAGGGATATCGATCTGGAAAACGCTTTCGACGCCACCTTGATGCGATCGTGACCGTTATCCGGGACTCCGTCACCGGAATGTGTCACTCCGCGGTGTCGATCACCCGGCGGTGCCGATTACTCGCCGGTATTCACCATCGAGGCGGCCGCGTACGTCAGGTACCGCCACAGCTGCGCCTCGTGCTCCGGCTCCAGCCCCAGCTCGTCCACCGCGTCCCGCATGTGCCGCAGCCACGCGTCGTGCGCCGCCCGGTCGACCGTGAACGGCGCGTGCCGCATCCGCAGCCGGGGGTGGCCGCGGTGGTCGCTGTAGGTACGGGGGCCGCCCCAGTACTGGATGAGGAAGAGCACCAGGCGCTCCTCCGCCGGACCGAGGTCCTCCTCCGGGTACATCGGCCGCAGCAGCGGGTCCTCCGCGACCCCCTGGTAGAAGCGGCGGACCAGGCGCCGGAAGGTCTCCTCGCCACCCACCTGCTCGTAGAAGGTCTGCTCCTGAAGCGTGCCGCGCGGAATCTCGTTCACCGTTCCATCGTCTCAGATGCCCCGGCGGAGGACCCGAGGCTTAGGACCTCCGGTCCCCGCGACCCGCGAGCGGTGGCCGGAAGGGGGCGGGTCGCAGCACAGTGGACCCATGCCCGAGATGTTCGCCGAGGAGGCCGCACGGGCGCGGCGGGCGCTCGTGCGCGAGATCGAGGCGTACGGCGACCTGCGCGACCCCGCCTGGCGGGACGCGTTCGGCCGGGTCCCGCGCCACCTCTTCGTGCCCTTCTACTACGTGCCCGGCGCCGGCGGCTACGAACGCCTCTGGTCCGGCGACCCCGACCCCGCCCGCCGCACCCGCTGGCTGCGCGGCGCCTACCGCGACACCGCCCTCGCCACCCGGGTCAGGGACGGCGAACTGGTCTCCTCCGCGAGCCAGCCCTCCCTCATGGCGCGGATGCTGGAGGCGCTCGACGTCCGCGACGGCCACGACGTCCTGGAGATCGGCGCGGGCACCGGCTACCACGCGGCGCTGCTCTGCGAGCGCCTCGGCGACCGGCACGTCACCACCGTCGACCTGGACGAGGAGATCGCCGAGTCCGCCCGCAGCCACCTCGCCGCCGCCGGGTACCGGCCCGCCGTGGTCACCGGCGACGGAGCCCGCGGCTGCCCCGAGCACGCCCCCTACGACCGGGTCGTGGCCACTTGCGCGGTGCCCTCCGTCCCGTACTCCTGGCTCGTCCAGTGCCGGCCGGACGCCCTCGTCGTCACGCCGCTGTCCACCGGACTGGTGCTGCTGCGGGTGACCGGCCCCGACCACGCGGAGGGGCGCTTCCTGCCGACCGCCGCGTACTTCGTGGCCCTGCGCGGCGGCGGCGCCCGCACCCTGCGCCCGCGCGTGGGAGGGGTGCCGAGGCGTCTGTACGAGGACGAGTCCTTCCGCTTCCTGGCGACCCTGGCGACCGGGGGCCTCGACACGCGCGAAGCGCTCTCGCTCTGGCAGCGCGAACGGCGGCCGGAGCGGGAGCGCTTCGGGGTGACGGTGAGCGGCGGACGGCAGTGGGCCTGGCTGGACGACCCCGAGGGGCCGTACGCCTGGCCCCTGCCGGACCTGTAGGGGTGATCCCTCAGCCGTACCGGACGGTGATCGTCGTCCAGGCGCCGACGTGCACCCGGTCGCCGTCCTGGAGCTGCACCGGCACATACGGCTGGATCGGGTCGGCGGAGCCGTTGATCGTGGTGCCGTTGGTGGAGTTCTGGTCCACCACCGCCCACGAACCGTCCGGCTGCTGCACGAGCACCGCGTGCTGGTGCGAGACGCCCGGGTCCTCCGGCGGCACCGACAGGTCGATGTCGGGCGACTCGCCGGTGGAGTGCCGGCGGCGGCCGATGCCGATCTGGTTGCCCTGGAGCCGGATGTGCTGCTCGGGCGAGTACGCGGGCAGGTTGAGCCCGGTCGCCTCCGGGCCGCTGCGCTGCATCATCGCCATGAAGTAGTCACGGTCCGGGCCGATCGTCGCCGTCCACCCCGCGGGCGGACCCGGCTGCCGGAACTGCGGCGGCGGACCCTGCGGGGCCGGACCCGTCGGCGGCACGGGCGCCGGAGGCATCGGGGCCGGGGGCATCGGGGCCGGGGGCTGCTGCTGCGACGGCGGGGAGATCATCCAGTCGTCGTCCGCGCGCGGCGGCACCGGCTGCGGCTGCTGCGGCGCGGGCGGCGGCGGAGGCGCCTGGTGGAAGCCCTGCGGGGCCTGCGGCGCACGCTGCGGCGGCGCCTGGTGGTGGGTCGGGTCGGCGCCCAGCGGCTCCGCCGGACGGTTCACCTGCGAGGGGCGCGAGCCCTGGTACTCGTAGGGGTCCGGATGCGAGGGCTGCGGCTGCGGGTGCTGCGGCTGCGGCGCGGGCGGCGGCGACTGGAAGCCCGGCGGCAGGTTCAGCGCGGGCGGCGGGCCCTGCTGCGGCTGCGGGGCGATCGGCGTGTACGAGGTCGCCGTGTTCGTGAGGAAGTTCCAGCGGCACTCCTCGCAGAACGGCGCCATGTGCTCGCGCGGCGTGCGGCACTGCGGGCACAGCTCGGCCTGAGCGGTCGCGTTCGGGTCGTAACCCCCGGGACCCCCGTGACCTGCCTGGCCCCCGTGACCGCCGTGACCTGCCTGGCCCCCGTGACCCCCGTGACCTGCCTGGCCCCCGTGACCGCCGGGACCCGCCTGGCCGTCGTAACCGCCCTGGCCGTCGTAGCCTCGGGGACCGTCGAAGCCTCCGGGGCCCCCGTAACCGCCGGGACCGTCGAAGCCCCCCGGTCCTTGGGGAGCGGGCGGCGGCGGCACGGGGCCGCCGGGGCCGGGATATCCGTACGCGGGCGGCGGCGGGGGAGGCGGCGGGACGGCACCCGTCGGCGCACCCGCTGCGGCCATGCGATGGCCGCAGACCTCGCACCAGTCGTCGGAGACCGACTGGTGTCCGTTCGGGCAGGTCGGCATGTCGGTGCTTCCCCCTCTCGTCGTCCGTCGAGCTTCGTTCTCTGGGTGTTGCCGGGTGTCTCTGGGTGGTGCTCGGCGTGCTACTTCTTCACGCGCACGGTCTTGGTGGAGCGCGTCTCGAGAGTCATCTCGTCCGCTTCCGCGACCTTCGCCTTCAACCGCACAGTACCCGTCGCCGCGTCGACCACGTCCACTACCTTCGAAAGGAGTTTCGCCGTATCGGCGTTGCCGGAGACCGCCGCGAGCTGCACCGCACGGCCCAGCTTGGCCGTCGCCCCGTCCCGATCGCCCGATTTGCGCGCGTCCAGGCCCTCCTGGATCGCGTCGGCGAGCTCGGCCTGCCCGGTGTAGTGGGCGACCTGCGGGTTGATGGACGTGGACATCACCATGTCGTCGGTCCACACCGCCCGTACCAGCCCCTGGGACAGCGTCGTCGGCGCGCCGCCCGCCGGGTCGGGGACGACCAGCGAGACCCGGGCGGCCAGCATCTCCTGCCCGATCGCGGCCTGCGGGACCCGGACGGAGACGTGGTAGTCGCGGGACTCGTCGCCCCACGAGCCGGTCGGGTAGTCCCCGGCGCGCGGGCCCGCCTCGGTACGCCGGCCGGTCAGGTCGTCGACCGTCGGCGCCACCTGCTTCACGAAGCCGATCTCCACGCCGACCGGGGTCCACAGGCGCAGCGCGACGTCCGCGACCTCCTTGCCCATGGCGTGCTCCATCATCGTCGTGAAGTCCGTGGCGAGCCCGGCCGGATCGGCGACGATGTCGGCCGTGCCGAGCAGCGCCGAGGCGATGCCGGTGACCTCCTTGACCTCCCAGTCGGTGCCCACCCCGCGCGCGTCGCAGGTGAAGCGGCCCGCGCAGGAGTCGAGGGCGTCCCGCAGGTCCTCCGGCGACTCGTGCTCGTTGCGCCCGTCGGTGAGCAGGATGCCGTGCCGGATCGCCACGTCGGCCGAGTCGAGCAGCCCGGCGGCGAGCCGCAGCCAGGTGCCGATGGCGGTGCCGCCGCCGGCGCTCAGGCCGCGCAGCGCGTCCTTGGCCTCGGCGCGGGTGCGGGCGTCCGCGACGGCGAGCCGCCGCCCGCCCGGGTACACCTCCCTGGCGAGGTGGGTGCCGGCGACGACGGCGAACGAGGTGCCGTCGCGCAGGGTGTCGATCGCGGCGGCGGCGGCCTCGCGGGCCCCGCGCATCTTGGACGCCGGGTAGTCCATCGACCCGGAGCAGTCGAGCATCAGGACGACGGCGGCGGAACCGCCGCCCGGCGTGAGCGGCGCCGCGGCGGTGCCGCCCCCGGTGGAGGTGACGGTGACGATCGCGTTGACGTCCCGGCCGCCCTCGGGCAGGTACTCGTTCTGGTAGACGTCCACCGAGAACTGCGGCCCGGTCGGCTTGGAGAAGTTGGCCATGGTGATGCGGCTCCTCGGCTCACGTGCGACGTGAGATGAAGGGAAGGTCGGGTCTCGGGTCTCGGGCTCGGGAACGGGACGGGCGCGGCCTCAGGCCGATCCTGCCCCCGTGGACGGCAGGGTGAACGGCAGCAGCGCGACCGTGACGTTGTCGTGGCCTCCGCCGTCGAGGGCGTGGCCCACCAGCACCTGCGCGCCGTGCAGCGGGCGCCCGGCGGCGTCCGGGGGGACCACCCGGGCCATGTCCTCGGCGCCCTCCGCGTAGTTCCACAGGCCGTCGGTGCAGACCACGACCACGCCGGGCCGGTCCGGCTTGAACGAGGCGGTGTGCGGCTCCAGTTCGTACGCGTCGGCGCCGAGCCAGCCGGTGATGGCGTGGGCGCGCTCGTCGGCGTACGCCTCCGCCTCGTTCATCAGGCCGGCGGCGACCATCTGCGCGGCCCACGAGTCGTCCTCGGTGAGCCGGGCGGGCGGCGAGGTGCGGTCGTCCGGCACCCAGTACGCCCGGCTGTCGCCGACCCAGCCGACGACGAGCAGGCCGCCCGCCACGATCGAGCCGACGATGGTGCAGGCCGGGGAGTTCTGGTGCTCGCGCTCCTTGACGGTCTCCTTGGCCAGGGAGTTGACGGCCTCGGCGGCGGCC
This sequence comes from Streptomyces sp. NPDC093111, assembly GCF_040683955.1. Lineage (NCBI taxonomy): Bacteria > Bacillati > Actinomycetota > Actinomycetes > Kitasatosporales > Streptomycetaceae > Streptomyces > Streptomyces sp. NPDC093111. Next base: position 355,315 of record NZ_JBFBNW010000002.1, read on the forward strand.
ACGATCGCCTCGTGCATGGCCTGCTGCGGGTGCGTCCCGCGGGGCAGCGCGGCGAGCAGGGCGGCGTCGGCTGCGGCCGCGGCGGCGGCGGACGCCTCGTCGGGGCGGGTCGCCGAGGACACCCCGTCGCAGACGATGGCGAGCGTGGCGGGGGAGCCGTCGGGCAGGGCGGTCGAGGACACGGCGAAGGCGTCCTCGTTGCGGTGGTGGCGCAGTCCGCGGTCGCTGACGGCGGCCACCGAGGACAGCTCCTCCTCCATGTGGTCGCGCTCGCGCGGCTGGGCGTGCCCGCAGTGCTCGCAGTACCCGTCCCGGTCCACCCGGCCGGTCCGGCACGCCACGCACAGCTTCCGGCCGTCGGAGCCGCCCTGGAGCGCGGCGCGCGGGTCGGGCGCGGCGAGGGTGAAGTCGCCGTCCTGGGCGGGCGGTTCGGCGGGGTTCGCGGCGGGGCCCGTGGCGTTCCCGGCGGGCGCGGCGGCCGGTTTCGGCAGTCCGTCGGTGCGGACCGGGACGGTCGGCAGGTCCCGGCCGCCCGAGTCGGTGCCCGGCAGCTCGCCGGGGTGCTGGGTGGCCGTGGTCAGCGACCCGGGGTCCCGGGGCGGCGCCTCGGGCCAGTCCACCGGCAGGCTGATCGGTACCGTCGGACGGTCCGGCGCGGCCTCCGGCTCGGGAGCCGCCGACAGGTCGTATCCGCAGGCCCCGCAGAAGCGGTCGCCCGACTCGAGCGGCTCCGCGCACTCGGGGCAGGTCCCCATGGGGTGCGGCTGCTTGGGCTTCAGGGACATACTCACACCCACGTCCTGGGGCGGAAACGGTTGGCCCGCTCCACCAGTTCGATCCTCTCCTCGCCCTGCTGGGCGAGCCGGGCGAGCACCCGGTACGAGCGTTCGAGGCCGAAGCGCAGTCCGCGCTCGTCCAGTGCGCTGCCGAGCAGCACCGTGCCGGCCGGACCCGCGCCGGGGCTGCCGGACAGCACCCAGTCCAGGGCCGTGCCCAGCACCTCCGTGGAGAGGCGCTCGCGGCGCACCGCGTCCAGGCCGAAGCCCTGCAGCGCGGAGACCTGCGCGGCGGCGGCCGTCAGGTCGGCGCCCAGCGGCTCGTTCGCGGGACGGCGGCGGAGCCGGGCCCGCACCGCGGCGACCCGGGCGGCCGTGTAGTGGATGGACGACTCCGGCACCGACTCCAGGGTGCGCACCGCGGCGGCCCGGTCGCCGGCCGCCAGCTGCACCCGGGCCAGGCCGAACGCGGCGCTGACGTAGCTCGGGTCGGTCGCCCACACCAGGCGGTAGTACTCCGCCGCGTTGTCCAGCTGGCCCAGGAACTCGGCGCAGATGCCGAGCGCCAGCTTGGGCGCCGGCTCGCCGGGGAAGGCGTCGTAGATCGCGTCGAAGGAGAGCGCGGCGCCCGTCTGGTCGCCGGTGACCAGGGAGGTGACGCCCCGGTACCAGACCACCCGCCAGTCGTCCGGGTGGCGCTCCTCCAGGGCGGCCAGCGCCTGTCCGGCGGCCGTGACGTCGCCCATCTCCAGCCGGGCCCGCAGCTCGCGCAGCCGCAGTTCGAGCGAGGCGACGGGCGCGGCGTGCAGGGCGGTGATCAGCTCGGCGGGCGCGGCGGCCAGCAGGCCGGCGAGGAAGCCGGCGTTGGGGTCGCCGGGGTCGACCCGCGGCACCGGCAGCGCCAGCGCGGTCGCGGGCACGGCGAGCGGGCGCAGGAAGCTGCCGCCCCGCCCGGGGACGGAGGCCGGCAGCGCCTTGCGGGACCGCCGGGTGGCGCGCGCCCCGAGCACCGACACGTCGTCCGTGTGCTCCTCGAACAGCTCGGTGTCGGTGACCCGGGTCTCCGCGCCGAAGAGGGTCGACAGGGCCGGGCGGGGGCGGCCGGACTGGACGGCGACGACCTCCCGCAGCACGCCGGTCAGCTGCTCGGCCATCTCCTGCGCGGAGGCGAACCGGCGCCCCGGGTCGGGGTCGGTGGCGCGCACGAGCAGGCGGTAGAAGGACTCGTAGGTGCGCAGCACCTCGATGCCGTCGGGCTCGGGCAGCGAGTCCACGAAGACGTTCGTGTAGCCCTGGAAGTCGAAGGTCAGCACGGCCAGGGTGCGCGCGACGGTGTACAGGTCGCTCGCGACCGACGGGCCGAGCTCGGCGACCTCGGGCGCCTGGTAGCCGACCGTGCCGTAGATGGCCGACTCGTCGTCGTCCATCCGCCGGACCGCGCCCATGTCGATCAGCTTCAGCTGGTCCTCGGTCTGGATCGCGTTGTCGACCTTGAAGTCGCAGTAGAGCAGGTTGCGGCTGTGCAGGTGGCCGAGGGCCTCCAGGGCCTCGATGCCGTACGCGCAGGCCTGCTCGACCGGCAGCGGGTCGCGGCGTCCGTCGGGGGTGCGCCGGTCGTTGGCGATCTCCTTGAGGGACTTGCCGCCCACGTACTCCATGACGATGTAGCCGTCCATGGAGCCGGTGCGCTGGTCGAGGTGCTCGACGAAGTTGTAGATGCGGACGATGTTGGAGTGCTCGATCTCGGCGAGGAAGCGGCGTTCGGAGATCGCCGCCGCCATGGCGTCCTGGTCGCCGGTGTCGAGCAGGCCCTTGAGGACCACCCAGCGGTCGGAGACCGCCTTGTCGACCGCGAGGTAGATCCAGCCGAGGCCGCCGTGCGCGAGGCAGCCCGCGACCTCGTACTGCCCGTGCACCACGTCCCCGCCGCGCAGCTTCGGCACGAAGGAGTACGGGTGCCCGCACTTGGTGCAGAAGCCCTCGGTGCGGCCGGCCCGGTCGCCGCGCGAACGGCCCACCGGCGCCCCGCAGTCGGAGCGGGAGCAGAATCGCTTCCGCTCGGGCACCTCGGGGTTCGCCATCACGGCGGCCCGCGGGTCGGGCCGGGGCACCTCGGGGACCGTCACCAGGCCCGCGCCGAGCCGGCCCCGGCCGGACTGGCCGCCGGTCGCGCCGGAGCTGCGCACGGACACGGAGCGGGCCGTGCTCTGCCCGGACAGCGCGCGCGAGAGGCGCCCGGAGACGGAACGCCGGGACGTAGAGGAACGCGAGGAGCGCGAGGAGCTGCGGGAGGACGCGCGTGAGCCCGACCGGGACGACTCGGACCGGTCGGCTCCCCGCCCGGCCGCCGCGAGTCCGGTGGGGGTGGAGGCGAGCAGGCCGCCGGGCGCGACGACGGGGGCGAGACCGCAGGTGTCGCAGTACAGCTCGCCGCCGCCCATGTCCTCGTACGAGCCCTCGCACGACGGACGCTGACAGCTGCTCACTCCGGTCTCCCCGCTCATCACTCGTTCCCCCTGTCGTCCCTCGGCCCGGACAGTGTCTCCGTCGCCGCCCGCTGGTAGCGCAGGACCGCCTGTTCGGCGACCCGCAGGTCGCACGGGGCGCTCCACAGCATCCGGCGGGCCGCGTCGTACCGCTCGATCAGCAGCGGGTCCTCGGCGGCGCCGAGCCGGGCCACCTTCGCCTTGTACGCGTCGAGCCTGCCGCGCAGTTCCGCGCGGACGGCCAGTGGCGCGGTCACCGCGGTCAGGGACTCGCGGGCGCGCAGCAGTTCGTCCTCCGCCTCCCGTTCGAGGGAGTCCAGGAGCGGGGAGAGCCGGTGCCACTGGGCGTGCCTGCGGTACTCGGCGGCGGCGACCAGCCGCTCGTGCAGGGCGGTCGGCGGGCCGCTGACGGCCGGCACCTCGGAGGCGGCGATCTTCGCGAGGACCTCGCCGCGGGCGGACCGGGCCTCCGCGAGGGTGCGGTCCGCCCGGGACAGCACGTCCCGCAGCCGCAGCAGCCGGTCCTCCGAGTCCTGCCGGACCTGGAGCACGGCCTCGATCTCCCGCCGGATGTCCTCCAGGGCGAGGGCCGCCCGGTCGTACCGCGCGGTGTCGGGGCGTCCGCCGCCGGGGGCCGAACTGCCCGCCGCGGACTGCCAGAAGGCGAGCGGGTCGGACACCACCTGGGAGCGCAGCGCGGTCAGCTCGGCCGTGATGGCCTCCAGCTCGTCCCCGGCCGGGTGCTCCCCGGGCCGCACGCCGACGGAGTGCGCGAGGGAGCGGGTCCGGCCCAGCTCGGCGGCGAGCAGGTCTATCCGGGCGGGCAGCGCGGACCAGACGGCGTCGGCGGTGACGACCACGTCGAGCGAGGCCGCGTACAGCTCGTTCATCCGCCGCACCAGCTGTTCGAGGCTGAAGCGCTCGGTCAGCGCGGCCTGTTCGAGCGCGGCGCCCGGGACGTGCACGCTGTCGCCGCGCAGCCGGTCGGTGAGCTCGGCGAGCTCCTCGCGGCCGGGCCAGCGGCGTCGCGCGCGCAGCTCACGGGCGGCGTGCAGGGCGGCGGTGTACGCGTCGAAGTACGCCCAGAGCAGGGTGATGGTCCGCTCGGTGGTCTGCCAGCGGTCCCGGGTCGTCCCGGTCAGCCCGGCGCCTTCGAGCAGTCTGCGGCCGGCGTGGTCCTGGAGCGCGAGGAGCGAGTCCTCGACGGCCTTGTGCTCCGCGCCGAGCCGCGCCAGCGCACGGTCCACCTCGTCCCGGTCCATCACCGGCCCAGGGGGTCCCGTGACGCCCATCGATCACCTCTCGCTCTACTTGTACTTGGGTGCGGGGGGCCCGGCTATCCCGGGCAGGTCCGCCTTCAGCCAGGTGTCGTACGCCTTCTGCCAGGGGCCCTGCCGGTAGTCCACGAGGACCTTGTTGACCCGGCGGACCAGGTCGTCGTCGCCCAGTTTGGCGGCCACTCCGTAGTACTCGGTGGTGAAGGGCCTTCCCTTGAGCTCGACGGCCGGGTCCTGGGCGGCCTGGCCGGCGGCCAGCGCGTTGTCCGTGAGGACCGCGTCGACCTCGCCCATCTGCAGCCGGGCCAGGCAGTCCAGCTGGTTGGGGACGGTCAGCTGGTCCGGGTCGTCCTTGGTGCCGTCGCCGACGTCCTTGAAGACCGCGCCGAACGACTTCTCCTCCAGGGCCTCGTAGGCCGTGGAGCCCTCGGCGGTGCAGACCCGCTTGCCGCTGAGGGAGGCGTCGTAGCCGGTGATCTCCGAGTCCTTGGGGGCGAGGATCTGCTGCCCGACCTGGAAGTAGGCGGTGGAGAAGGCGACCTGCTGGATGCGCTTGCAGTTGATCGTCATCGTGCGGACCACGAGGTCGACCTTGCGGCTCTCCAGGGCGGCGATCCGCTGGTTGGTCGGGATGGTGCGGAAGACGATGGCGTCCTCGTCGCCGAGGATGTCCTTGGCGATGGCGCGGGCCAGGTCGATGTCGAAGCCCACGAGCCGGCCGGGGGTGGTCTCCTTGCGCCCGTCGGGCAGCACCGTGGTCGTGGCGGGCGTGCGATAGCCCCAGCGGTAGCTGTTCTGGTCCACGCCCACGATCAGCTTGCCGCGCTTCTTGACGGCCGCCACCGCGGGGCCGTCGACCCCGGACGGGGGCAGTGATGCCTCGGGGCTCTCGCAGCTCTCGGCCCGCACCTGCAGGCCGGTGCCCACGCCGGGGCCCGTGATGCCGGCCGACGGGGCGCCGGGGGCGGTGTGCGGGAGCGCGAACAGGGTCAGCGAGGCGGTCAGCGCGCAGACCGTGGCCATGCCGGCGACGCCGCCCCAGCCGCGCAGGCGTCCGGCGATCCGGCGCGCGGCGGCGCGGGCCGCCGCCGGGCCCGCGGGCGCGGTGCGGTCCGGCACCCGGCCCGCCGGGCTCGTGTGCTCGACGCCGTCCGGCATTCCGCCCCCTCTCACCGGTACTCCGACAGTCTGCGGTTGATGCCCGTGACGGCGCAGGCCGCGCCGAGGACGCCGAGCACGGCCGCGCCGAGCGGCAGACCGGTCAGCGCGTCCCGGCCGCCCTCGGCGGCCCGGGTGAACTCGTCCTGCTCGTGGGCGAGGGCCCGGCCGAGGGCCGCGTCGACCTGGTCGAAGGACCGGCCGGTCGAGTCCGTCGGGCCGATGATCCGCCGCATCGCGCCGTCGAAGTCGCCGGCGTCGTCCTTCTCCCGTGCCTGGGCGTGCCGTTCGCGCCACTCGCCGGCCCGGGCGGCGGCCTCGGCGAGCGGGGCGCGGCCCTCCTCGTCGTCGGCGAGCCGGGTCGCCGAGTCGAGGGCGGCGGTGAGGGCGGACACGCTCGTCGCGTAGTCCGCCTCGTACTTGTCGCGCTTGCCGTCCTCGGTGAGCACGGCGCCGCGGGCGACGACGGTCAGGTTCTCGCTGGCGCGGGCCTTCAGGGAGCTGATCCGGGCCTCGTTGAGCACCTGGAGGGAGTCCTGGCCGTGGGTGCGGGCGTCGTCGAGGCCCGCGCGGGCCAGGCCCTGTCCGGCGAGCAGCCACATCAGGCCGACCACGCAGGCGGCGGTCGCGCCGAGCAGCCCGCGGTTGAACACCCGGTTGGTCCGCTCGTAGCCCCGGCGCTGGGCCCAGACCAGGGCGGCGAGGGCGAGGACGCCGAGGGCGAGGGAGAGGAACGGCCAGACGCGGGCCTCGTCGTCGTCCTGGTGCAGCCGCAGGGTCTCCGCCGCGTACAGCCGCTCGGCGGCGGGCAGCAGCTCCTGGGCCATCGTCTGGTTGGCGTAGCGCAGGTAGGCGCCGCCGAGGGGCAGGCCCTGCCGGTTGGCGGCGCGGGCCCGCTCCACCAGGCCGGTGTAGCGGGGCAGGTGCTCGCTGAGCGTGGCCAGTTCGCGGGCCGAGTCGCCGGCGGCGTCGGTGCTGGCGGCGGCCTTCACCAGGAGCCGGGAGGCGGTGGTGACGTCGTCCGCGTACCGCTCGCGTATCTGCGGGGACTCCTGCGGGCCGGCCAGGAACCCGCTCGCGGCGGTGGCGTCGGCGTCGGCGAGCGAGCGGTAGATGTCGGCGGCGTCGGCGCTCAGCGGCTGGCTGCGGCCGACCACGTCGTCCGCGTACGAGGCGCGGTCGGCGACCTCGAAGGCCGTGACGGCCCCGAAGGCGACGACGAGCAGGGCCAGCACGGCGCCCAGGACGCGCAGCCGGCCCGGTTCGGTCGTGGCGGCCCGGCGCAGCAGTTCACGGCCCTGTGTCCAGGCGCTCGGCGCGGCGGGCGGCGGCACCTCGGCCGGGACCCTCGCGCCGGTCTGCGCGGGCACACCGGAACCCGGTCGCGCGCTCGCGCCGGTGGCGCTGGGCGCTGCCGAGGCGGCGGGCGCGTTCGGCGGGTGTGTCACGTGACCTCCCCCTCGGTCCTTGACGTCGACCTGTCCTTCCGGCGGAGCGGCGGACGCCTCCCGGCCAGCAGTATGGCCGCAGGGACCCGCCCGCACACCGGGATTGACTCGATCTTGTTCCTATCGTGCCGCATGGCCGCGGAGCTTCCGCGGGCGAACCCCCCTTCACACATCCCTCACTTCGAACACGTCGTGGGGCCGGAATCGGTTCCCTCTCGAACGTCGCTCGTACGAGTGAACGCGCGTGCGGGGCGCCCCGTGAGGGAACGCCCCGCATCCGCACCGCACCCGCACCCGCGCCGGTCAGGCCCCGTAGTGCTCCCGGAGCCGTGCCGCCGCGGCGGGGGCCGCGCCCCAGGCGTCCAGGGCCAGCAGCCCCGCGCCCAGCACCGGCGGGGCGGTCACCACGCCGATCACCGCCTTCGGGGCCTTCGCCGCGAGGAGCTCCGCGATCCGCGCGTCCAGCCGCGGATGGCGGGCGGCCAGCACGCTGCCGCCCAGCATCACCGGGGCCGCCTCGTCGAGCAGCCCGAGCCGCCCGAGGGCGACCGAGGCCAGCGCGACGACCTCGTCGGCCAGCCGGTCCACCAGCGCCCCGGCGACCGGGTCGCCCGCCGCGCTCGTACGGAACAGCACCGGGGTCAGCTCGTGCCGGCGCTCCACCGGTATCCGCCCCAGGTGCAGCGCCTCGATCAGCGCGTACATCGTCGGCAGTCCGAAGTGCTCCGGCAGGGTGCGGGCGAGCTCCGTGGGCTCGCCCCGCCCGTCCTCGGCGCGCGCCGCGAACCACAGGGCCTCGTCGGCGAGTCCGCCGCCCCCGCCCCAGTCGCCGGAGATCTTCCCTATCGCGGGGAACCGGGCGGTCCGCCCGTCCGGCAGCATGCCGACGCAGTTGATGCCCGCCCCGCACACCACGGCCACCCCCCGCGGCTCGTCGATGCCGGCCCGCAGGATCGCGAAGGTGTCGTTGTGGACGTGGACCGAGCGGCTCCAGCCGCGCGCCTCCAGGGCCGCCTGGAGCTCCGCCTCCTCCACCGGGAGGTCGGCGTTGGCGAGGCAGGCGGCGACCACCTCGAACTCCGCCGGCGTCCCGGCCGAGGCACAGGCCCGGCCGACGATCTCGGCGAGCGCGTCGACGGCCGTCCCCACCCCCACCACGGGCGGCTGGAACCCGCCGCCGCGCGCCGCGCCGAGGACGGTGCCGTCCTCGGCGACGACGGCGACGTCGGTCTTGCTGTTGCCGGCGTCGACGGCCAGGGCCACCCGTCTCACGCCCACGCGAGGTGCTCCCGGTTGTGCGCGACCAGCCGGTCGGTGAGCGCCTCGGCGTACTCGAACTGCCCCACCAGCGGGTGCGCGAGCAGCGCCTTGAACACCCGGTCCCGGCCGCCCTTGAGCGCCGCCTCCAGCGCCAGGTCCTCGTAGGCGGTGACGTGGGCGACCAGGCCCGCGTACAGCGGGTCGAGCCGCGGCACCGCCAGCGGGGTGGCACCGTTCGCGCCCACCGCGGCCTGCACCTCGATCACGGCGTCGTCCGGCAGGAACGGCAGCGTGCCGTTGTTGTACGTGTTCACCACCTGGTACGGGGAACCGCCCCCGCCGAGGAGGGAGGCGGCCAGGTCGACGGCGGCCTCCGAGTAGAAGGCGCCGCCGCGCTTGCCGAGCAGCGCCGGCTTCTCGTCGAGCGCGGGGTCCCCGTACATCTCCAGGAGCTGCTTCTCCATCGCGGCGACCTCGGCGGCCCGCGAGGGCTTGGAGCCGAGCTCCCGCACGACGGCGTCGTGCGCGTAGAAGTAGCGCAGGTAGTACGAGGGGACGACGCCGAGCCGGTCCACGAGCTCCCGGTCCATGCGCAGGTCGGCCGCGACGGCGTCGCCGTGCTCGGCGAGCAGCCGGGGCAGCACGTCCTCGCCCTCGGGGCCGCCGAGCCGTACCCCGGTCTCCCAGGTCAGGTGGTTGAGGCCGACGTGGTCGAGGTGCACCTCGCCGGGGGAGACGTCGAGGAGCGCGGCGAACTTGCGCTGGAAGCCGATCGCCACGTTGCACAGGCCGACCGCCTTGTGCCCGGCCTGGAGCAGCGCCCGGGTGACGATGCCGACCGGGTTGGTGAAGTCGATGATCCAGGCGTCCGGGTTGGCCCGGCGCACCCGTTCGGCGATGTCCAGGACCACGGGGACCGTGCGCAGCGCCTTGGCGAGGCCGCCGGCGCCGGTGGTCTCCTGGCCGACGCAGCCGCACTCCAGCGGCCAGGTCTCGTCCTGTTCGCGGGCGGCCTGCCCGCCGACGCGCAGCTGGAGCAGGACGGCGTCCGCGCCCTCCACCCCCGCGTCGAGGTCCGAGGTGGTGACGATCCGGCCCTCGTGCCCCTGCTTGGCGAAGATCCGCCGGGCGAGGCCGCCGACCAGGTCGAGCCGGTCGGCGGCCGGGTCGACGAGGACGAGTTCGGTGATGGGCAGGGTGTCGCGCAGACGCGCGAACCCGTCGATCAGTTCGGGGGTGTAGGTGGAGCCGCCCCCTACGACAGCGAGCTTCATGACAGTGGGCTAGCCCTTCACTCCGGTCAGCGTGACACCCTCGACGAACGCCTTCTGGGCGAAGAAGAAGACGAGGATCACGGGGGCCATGACCAGGACGGTCGCGGCCATGGTCAGATTCCAGTCGGTGTGGTGCGCGCCCTTGAAGGACTCCAGGCCGTAGCTCAGGGTCCACGCCTTCGGGTTCTCCGAGGCGTAGATCTGCGGTCCGAAGTAGTCGTTCCACGCGGCGAAGAACTGGAAGAGCGCGACGGCCGCGATCCCCGGCTTCGCCATCGGCAGCACGACCCTGACGAGGGTGCGCAGTTCGCCGCAGCCGTCCACACGGGCCGCGTCGAGGTATTCGTTCGGGATGGTCAGCAGGAACTGGCGCAGCAGGAAGATGGAGAACGCGTCGCCGAAGGCCATCGGGATGATCAGCGGCCACAGCGTGCCGGACAGGTCCAGCTCCTTGGCCCAGAACAGGTACATCGGGATGATCACGACCTGCGGCGGCAGCATCATCATCGAGATCACCAGGATCAGCGAGAGGTTGCGCCCGCGGAAGCGGAACTTGGCGAGCGCGTACGCCACCGGGATCGAGGACGCCACCGTCAGGACGGTGCCGAGCCCCGCGTACAGCAGGGTGTTGCGCCACCAGATGAGGAAGTTCGGGGTCTCGAAGACGCGGACGTAGTTGCCCCACTCCCAGGTGTCCGGGGTGAGGTCGCGGGTGAGCGCCTGCTGGTCGCTCATCAGCGAGGTGAACAGGACGAAGACGAACGGCAGCACGAAGAACAGCGCGGCGGCGACGCCGAGCGAGTGCACCGCGATCCAGTGCAGCAGTGCCTTGCGGCGGGCGGTCCGGGCGGCGGGGGTGACCCCGTCGGTCCGCCGCTCCCGGGTCTTCGGGGCGTCGAGCACCTGGCTCACGGGTCAGTCACCTGCCTGGATCAGGCCGCCGCGGCGGCGCATGAGGAGGCCGGTGAAGAGCATGGCCAGGGCGAAGAGGACGAGGGCGATGGCGCAGGCCGCTCCGTAGTCGAAACGCTGGAAGCCGAGGTTGTAGACGAGCTGCGGCAGGGTCAGCGTGGACTTGTCCGGGTAGCCGGGCTCGAACGGCTGGCCGGAGCCGCCGATGACGCCGGAGGCGACCTTCCCGGCCACCAGTGGCTGGGTGTAGTACTGCATCGCCTGGATGACGCCGGTGACCACGGCGAACATCACGATCGGCGAGATGTTCGGCAGCGTCACGAACCGGAACCGCTGGAGGGCCGAGGCCCCGTCCAGCTCGGCCGCCTCGTACTGCTCCTTCGGTACGTCGAGCAGCGCGGCCATGAAGATGACCATGAGGTCGCCGACGCCCCACACCGCGAGCATGGTGAGCGCGGGCTTGGACCAGGCGGCGTCGGTGAACCAGCCGGGGCCGGTCACGCCGACCCCGTCGAGCAGCGAGTTCACCGGTCCGGTGCCGGGGTTGAGCAGGAAGACGAAGGCGAGCGTGGCCGCGACCGGCGGGGCCAGGTACGGCAGGTAGAACAGGGTGCGGAAGACCCCGGCGCCGGTCTTGATCTTGGTGATGAGGAGGCCGACGCCGAGTCCGAAGACGACCCGGCAGGCGACCATCACCACGACCAGCCACAGGGTGTTGCGCAGCGCCGGCCAGAACATGGGGTAGTCCCGGAAGATGTACGTCCAGTTGTCCAGGCCGTTGAAGGACGGGGCGCCGAAGCCGTCGTAGTGCATGAAGGAGAAGTAGACGGTGGAGACCATCGGGTAGGCGAAGAAGACGCCGAACCCGATCAGCCACGGCGACATGAAGGCCGCGGTCCGAAGCGCCGACCTGCGGCGCCTCGCGCGAAGGGTGTGGGTGGTCATCGGCGGGCTACTTCGCCTTGGCGATGTCGGTGTCGATCTGCTCGGCGGTCTTCGCCAGGCCGGCCTTGAGGTCGGGCACCGAGCCCTTCTCGTACTGGAGGGCGAAGTCCTGGAGGGTGTTGAGGTAGCTCGCGCCGTTGATCGCGCCGGCCGGGGTGTTGGACTTCTCGTGCTTGGCGATGTCGAGGAAGGTCTTGAAGCGCGGGTCGAACGTCAGCTTCGGCGAGTTCAGCGCCCCGAAGGTGGAGGGCACGTTGCGGATGTCGTTGGCGAAGGCGACGACGGCGTCGGTGTCCGTGGTCATGAACTTGATCAGTTCCCAGGCGGCGTTCTGCTTCTTGCTCTGCGGGGCGATGCCCATGACCGTGCCGGAGAGGAAGCCCTTGCCGTAGTCGGCGGCCTGGCCGTCCGGTACGGGCATGGGGGCGACGCCGATGTCGAAGGGCACCTTGGCGTCGGTGGCCATGCCGAGCCGCCACTCGCCGTCCATCTGCATGGCGACCTGGCCGGTGTGGAAGGGGTGCGTGGAGCCCCACTCGTCGCCGAAGGTGGTGCGGTACTTCGCCAGCTTCTCGTAGCCGCCGAGTTCGTCGACCATCTTCTTCTGGACGGTCATCATCTCGGCGATGCCGGGCTCGGTGCCGACGGTCGACTTGCCGTTCGCGTCGAAGTAGGCGGGGCCCCAGCTGCCCAGGTAGTGCTCGCTGGTGGTCTCGTAGCCGTGGTAGTTCGGCATGAAGCCGAGCTGCTCGTACGAGTCGCCCTTGGGCTTCGTCAGCGCCTTGGCGGTGGTCAGCAGCTCGGAGTAGGTCCGCGGCGGCTTCTCGGGGTCCAGGCCGGCCTTCTTGAAGGCGGTCTTGTTGTAGTAGAGGCCGTAGGCGTCGGTGAGCAGCGGCATCGCGCAGCGCTTGCCCTCGAACTGGGTGTACCCGAGCAGCGTCTTGGGGATGATCTTGTCGAGGTCCAGCTTCGACTTCTCGATGAACGGCTTCAGGTCGGCGAGGGCGCCGGAGGAGCAGAACTTGCCCACGTTGGACGTCGTGAAGGACGAGACGACGTCGGGGCCCTTCGAACCGCCCGTGCGCAGCGCCTGGTTCAGTTTGTCGTCGTCGATGCCGCCGATGACGTCCACCGTGATGTTCGGGTGCGCCTTCTCGAAGCGGGCGATGTTGTTGTTGATCGCCTTCACCTCGGACGGGGTGTTCCAGCCGTGCCAGAAGGAGATCGTCGTCTTCGCGTTCGGGTCGTCGGCGGAGCCGTTGTCCGCCGAGCCGGTACAGGCGGAGGCGAAGAGGGCTATGGAGGCGGTGGCGGCGAGCGAGGCGGCGAGCCGGCGCTGGCGTGCGGGCATGGCGGGTCTCCCTGGAACGGGCGGGGCGGGGGCGGGGGCGGTTCGGGGACTAGCGGGAGGTGTCGAAGACCTCGTCCCGGGTGGCGGCCAGGGCGCATTCGAGCGCGCCCCGCAGGACGGGGGTGGGTTCCACGGTGGCGAGGACGAGCCGTGGCCGGGAGGCGGCCAGGTCGGTGAGCTGGGTCTGGACGCGGGCCCGCAGCGGTTCGCCGCCGGCGGTGATGGCGAGTCCGGCGAGCACGAGGACCTCCGGGTCGAGCACGGCGACGAGGGAGGCGAGTCCGGTGGCGAGGCGTTCGGCGTAGCTGTCGAGGAGTCGGGCGTACCGCTCGTCCTCGGTGTGCGCGGAGGCGGCGTGCGTGAGGAGCGCGGCCGCGGTCTCCACGTACGGCTGCTCGCGGGTGTCGATGCCGAGGGACTTGGCGATCCGGGGGATGGCCTGGACGCCGGCCAGCTCCTGGAAGCCGCCGGAGTTGGCCTTGGTGACCTGGCGGACCAGCGGGGTGCCGGGCACCGGCAGGAAGCCGACCTCGCCGGCGCCGCCGGTGAAGCCGCGGTGCAGCCGCCCGCCGAGCACGAGGGCCGCGCCGACGCCGGTCTCGCTCCACAGCAGCACGAAGTCCTGGTGGCCGAGGGCGGCTCCCAGGCGCTGCTCGGCGATGGCGACGAGGTTGACGTCGTTCTCGTACTCGAAGGGCATGGGCAGGGCGACGGCCAGCTCGTCCAGGAGGGTGGGGGAGTGCCAGCCGGGCAGGTGGGAGGCGTACCGCAGGCGCCCGGTGGCGGGGTCGAAGGCGCCGGGGGTGCCGATGACGAGTCGGTGCACGTCCGCGAGCCCGCCGAGCCCGGCGGCGGCGACGGCCCCGGCGAGGGCGTCGACGACCTGCCGGACCACGCCGCCCTCCGCCGTACGGCCGGGCGTCGGCAGCTCGAACTCGCCGACCACCTCGCCGGTGACGTCGGCGACGGCCGCGCGGATCCGGCGCGGCGTGACGTCGAGCCCCGCCGCGTGGGCGGCCCGCGGGTTCACCGCGTACAGCTGCGCGTTGGGTCCGGGGCGCCCGGCGGTGGTGCCGGTCTCGACCACGAGTCCGGCGGCTTCGAGGCGGGCGAGCAGCTGCGAGGCGGTCGGCTTGGAGAGGCCGGTCAGCTTGCCGATCCGGGTCCGCGACAGGGGGCCGTGGGCCAGCAGCAGTTCGAGTGCGGCGCGGTCGTTCATGGCGCGCAGGACGCGCGGGGTTCCGGGGGTTCCCGGGGTCGTACCTGCCATGTCGGATCCGCCTCGTCCCGCCGCACTGTTAGGAAAGTTTCCTATTGGGTTGGGAGGAAGGTAAGACGCCCGTCACCGGGGCGTCAAGAGGCCCGCCACGACCGGACACGCGAAAGGGGCGCCCCGCCATCATCGGCGGGACGCCCCTGCGCGCGTACCGGGAACCGCTACTTGGTCAGGTCCGGCCTCGGCAGCGGCGTGGCCGCCGCCGACTGGGGGGAGGTCGGGGAGGCGAAGGCGGACGGGGCCGCCACCCCCGCCGACGGGTCGGCCGGCGACTCCTCGGCCTGCGCCGGGAGCACCCCGCCGACGATCCGGATGCCCGCCGCGTCCAGGGCGCGCTTGACCCGCCAGCGCAGCTCGCGCTCCACACCCAGCTTCTTGCCCGGCATCGTCTTCGCCGAGAGACGGATCGTCATCGAGTCGAGCAGCACCTCGCTCAGGCCCAGGATCTCCACCGGGCCCCACAGGCGCTCGTTCCAGGGCTCTTCCTTCGACATGGCCTCGGTGGCCTCGGCGATGACCGCCGACACCCGGTCCAGGTCCTCGGTCGGGCGGACCGTCACGTCCACCCCGGCGGTCGCCCAGCCCTGGCTGAGGTTGCCGATCCGCTTGATCTCGCCGTTGCGGACGTACCAGATCTCGCCGTCGACCCCGCGCAGCTTCGTCACCCGCAGGCCCACCTCGACCACCTCGCCGGAGGCGACCCCCGCGTCGATCGAGTCGCCCACCCCGTACTGGTCCTCCATGATCATGAACACCCCGGAGAGGAAGTCCGTCACCAGGTTGCGCGCGCCGAAACCGATCGCCACACCGGCCACACCGGCCGAGGCCAGCAACGGCGCCAGGTCGATCTGGAAGGCGCCCAGGACCATCAGACCGGCGGTGCCGAGGATGAGGAACGAGGCGACCGAGCGCAGCACCGAGCCGATGGCCTCCGAGCGCTGCCTGCGCCGCTCGGCGTTGACCAGGAGACCGCCGAGGGCCGTCCCCTCCACCGCCTGCGCCGAGCGGTTCATCCGCTCTATCAGCTTCGTCAGGGCCCGGCGTATCAGCATCCGCAGGGTCAGGGCCACGACCAGGATCAGCACGATCCGCAGACCCGTGTTCAACCAGGTGGACCAGTTCTGCTCCACCCACCCGGCGGCGTTCGTCGCCGTCTCGGCGGCCTCGTCCAGCGTCACCGGAACGGTGGGCGGCGCGTCGGCGGTCGGCAGGGCGGACCAGAGCACGGGGGGCACGGGGGGACCTCCAGGGCAGGGGCGGGGCAATCCGTCCACAGTAACGGGGACACGGCACGCCCCGGTCGGTGTGTGCACAGGGGAAGACGGGCCAAGCCGGGCGAAGACTCCCGGATGTCCGCCGATGTGGTCGAGAACACCTCGGGGCCGTTACCCGTACGTGGTGGCGCACGGACCAGGCATGAGGAGAGACTGAGAGCAGTTTCGTCCCGGCGCGAGCCACGCGCCGCCGGCGTCATAGGAGGCATCCGTGCCGCATGTCCTGGTCCTCAACGCGTCGTACGAGCCACTCGGCGTCGTACCGCTCCGCCGCGCGCTCGTCCTCGTCCTGGAGAACAAGGCACTCTGCCTCGAGGAGTCCGGCGCCTTCCTGCACAGCGAGAGCCGTGTCCTGGCCGCACCCAGTGTGGTGCGCCTCAAGCGGTTCGTGCGGGTCCCCTACCGGGGGCCCGTTCCCTTGACCCGCAGAGCACTGTTCGCCCGGGACGGCGGGCGCTGCATGTACTGCGGTGGCGTCGCAACCAGCGTCGACCACGTCATTCCGCGCAGCCGCGGGGGGACGCACGCCTGGGAGAACGTCGTGGCGGCCTGCCGCCGCTGCAACCACGTCAAAGCCGACCGGCACCTGCGCGAACTGGGCTGGCGGCTGCGGCACCAACCCGCCCCGCCGACCGGACTGGCCTGGCGGATCATCGGGACCGGCCACCGCGACCCGCGGTGGCTTCCCTACCTCCAGCCGTACGGCGCGGACGACGCGCTGGCCCGGATCGACGCGGTCGTCACCACCCCCCAGGGGGTCGTGACGACGAGTTGAGCCGGGCCTTTCGCGTTCCGGGCGCACCGCGCGTCCCCCCGTACCGGAGCCTTCCCTTACGGGAAGCTCAGGGGGAGACGGGCGGGGCGCCCCGCTCCCCTTCCGGGGCGTCCGACGCCGGTGCGTCCGGGCCCGGCGCGTCCGGCGCCGGGGCGTCCGCCGGGGTGCCGGACGGCGTGCCCGGAGCCTTCCCCGGCGGCTCCGCCACCGCGTAGACCTCCACGGACCAGAGCGAATAGCCGTACTCCGTCGCCCGCGCCTCGCCCCGCACCCGTACGAAGCGGGTGTCCGGCGCGTCCATCCGCACCGACTCCCGCCCGCCGCGCCCGTCGCCGACCGTGGCGGCCGTACGCCAGCTCCGCCCGTCCGGGGAGACCTCCACCCGATAGCGGCTCGCGTAGGCGTCCTGCCAGTGCAGCACCACCCGCCCCACCCGGGCCGGCTCCGCCAGCTCCAGCCGCCACCAGGCGTCGTCCTCGGCGGGCGAGGACCAGCGGGTCGCCGGATCGGCGTCCACGGCCAGCGCGGCCGGGAAGTCGGGCGTCTCGTCGCCCGAGGACGAGGCCGTGCCCGTCGGCGCCAGGTCCGGGCCCGCCGTCCGGGGGAACGCCCGCACCGTCAGGACCCGCTCCTCGCCCGCGAACGCCACCGGGACCGCGTACGCGCCGGCCGGCGTGCCCGCGGCCACCGACACCTCCAGCGGCACCGCCGTCCGGGTGCCGCGCGGCACCAGCGCCTCCTTGGGCAGCCGCACCGTGATCCCCTTCGGCGCCCGCGCGGTCAGCGCCCCGCGCACCTCGGCCGCCCGCCGCCCCTCCAGGGTCGCGGCCACCCGCACCGGCGGGCCGCCGATCTCCGCGTCGGTCCGCGCGCGCTCCAGTTCCAGGGCGGCCCGCGGCTCGTCCGCGAACCACGGCACCAGCGACCGCACTCGCCCCGCCGGCCCGCTCCACGCGACCCGCACCGCGTCCGCGCGCAGCCCCGCCAGGTCCGCCTGCGTCCACCCCGAGGCCGCCAGCGGGCCGACCGCCCGCCAGCCCTCGCCGGGCACCAGAGCCTCCAGGGTGCCGGCGGACCCGGTGCCGGGCTCCGTCATCACGGTGACCGTCTCCACCGGCCGGGCCCGGTCGATCCGGACCGTGTACGCGTCCTCGGCCGCGTCCGACTTCAGCCCCGGACCGCGCTCCCGGTCGGCGCCCGTCCAGGCCGCCGACTCCGTCGCCGCGCGCGCGAGGAACGGGTCGAGCACGCCCTTGCCGACGGTCACCCCTCCCGACCCCAGCGCCTCCCGCCGCCGCTCCAGTTCCAGCTGGGCCCGCCACGCCCCGGCGCCGTCGCCGCGCGCCTGCGCGAGCAGCATGTCGACGGCCGTCTCGCCCGCCCGCCCGTACCGCGCCAGCTCGTCGAGCCAGGGGCCGGCCTCCGCGCCCAGGGCACCGCCCGCCGTCCCGGCCAGCCGCCGGGGCGCCTCGCGCATCACGGTGAACGCGGCCCGCAGTTCCCGCGCGGCCTTCTCCCGGGCGGCCTTGCCCCCGGCACCGGTGCGGCTCGCCCAGAAGGCGTCCGTCAGCGGCTTCAGATAGGCCGACTCGGCGTCCGGGGCGAGCAGCGAGGAGGCGCCGTTCCCGGCGAGCGCCGCCAGCGCCGCGCGCGCGGCCGGGTCCGGCCCCGCCAGGTCGTCCACCGCGGCCCGCCAGGACTCCTGCGGCCGGTAGCCCTTCGGGTTCCACGCGAAGTCGGCGGCCGTGAACAGCGGCACGCGCGAGGCCGTGGCCTGCTCCATGGCGTTGGCCAGGAACGCGGCGCTGCCGACGGCGACGGCCGGCTCCCGGCCCGTGGCGGGACCGAGGAAGAGCCGGTCCTGGGCGTAGTCGTTGACCGGGTAGTCGTCCATGGTGACCAGCGGGTGCCGCAGCACGTCGCGGGCCTCGGCCAGCTGACGCCCGGTGATGGTCCGCGGCACCGCCCCGACGCCCGTCCACGCCACCTGCACCCGCGGGTCGAGGGCCTCCGCCAGCGCCTTCCGGTACTCCGTCGCGCCGTCCTGGTAGTACTCCGTCGGCATCAGCGACAGCGGCTCCGCCCCCGGGTGCCGCTCGGCCAGGTGCCGGGCGACCGCCCCCGCCACGCGCGCCTGCGCCCGGGCCGCGGCCTCGGGGCCGCGCCCGAAGACCTCGGCGTCCGCCGAGCAGCGCCACTCGCTGTAGCTGACGTCCTGGAACTGGAGCTGGAAGGCGCGCACCCCCAGCGCCCACATGGCGTCCAGCTTCCCGGTGAGCGCCGCCAGGTCCCGGTCCGAGGACAGGCACATGGCCTGGCCGGGGGAGACCGCCCAGGCCAGCGTCACGTGCTGGGTGCGGGCCCGGTCGGCGAGCTCGCGGAACGCGGCCCGCTCGGCGGCCGGATAGGCATCCCGCCACAGCGCCCGGCGGTACGGATCGTCCCCCGGCGCGTACAGATAGCGGTTCTGCTTGGTGCGGCCCAGGAAGTCCATCTGCGCCAGCCGCCGCTCACGGCTCCAGGGGCGCCCGTAGAAGCCCTCGGTGATCCCGCGCACGGCGGTGCCGGGCCAGTCCCGCACCCGGACGCCCGGCAGGCTCCCGTCGGCGCGGACCAGCTGACGCAGCGTCTGCACCGCGTGGAACAGGCCGTCCTCGCCGGCCCCGTCGAGCACGACCGTGTCCCGGCCCTGGAAGCGGCCCGTCGCGAGCCGGTAGCCGCCGTCCGGCAGATCGCCCCGCCCGGCCACCCCCAGGGCGCCCAGCGCCTCACGGGCCCCGCTCGCCCCCTCGCCCACCCGGACCACCGCGCCCCGCCCGGGCAGCGCCTCGTGGACGGTGCGCGCCCCGGCGGCCCGCAGCAGCGCGCGCAGCGCGGCCACGGCGTGCGGGTCGGCGTCCGGGGCGGCCAGCAGCGTCACCTCGGGCCCGAGCGCCACGGCCGCGCCCACGGCGGTCAGGGACTGGGGCCGCGGCCAGACCGACGGGGGCCCGGCGGGCGTCGCCCACGGGCCGGCCGGCCGTGCCTCCGGGGCGGTGGCGGGAGGGGCCGGTACGACGGGTGCGTCCGGCGCCGCCACGGCCGGGACCGGCGCGCCGAGGCCGAGCAGGCCGCCGACGACCGCGAGGGCCACCGCGGTCGCCGCCCGCCTCCTGTGTCCGAAGTGCACGGGGGCTCCCTCCGGTCCCGTGGGTCACGATTCGATGACGAGCCCACCATCCGGGCCGACGGAGTGTCAATGCGCCTGGTCGAACTGCCCGGTTTGCCCCTCGGGCTTTCGGCGAGGTGGCGTCGATTCGTCAAGTTCCGCCGGTAAAACGGGGAGCGATGGGTAAGGCTTCCCGTGCTGTCCCCCTTGTCTTACCTGTCGAGACCGTCGAGACGACCCGGGAGATCCCGTGAACGCGACCGACCACTCCGCCCCCCGGATACGCGAGCAGACCCCCGCACCGATCCGGATCCCGAGGCAGGGGCCGCTCACCAGCGAACCGCCCCTCGCCGACGCGGCCCCCCTCACCAGCGAGCCGCCGCTGATCGAGGCGGCCCCCCTCACCAGCGAACCCACCGCCCGGGGTACCGCCGGCGGTACGGAGTCACCCGGAGTGTGAAGTGACCCTGGCCCGACTCGCCGCCCTGCACGGCGTCGCCACCGAGTACGCCCCCTCCGAAGGCGTCACGGTCACCGTGCCCGAGGCCACGGTGGTGGCCGTCCTGCGCGCCCTGGACGTCGACGCGTCCACCCCCGAGGCGGTCGCCGCCGCGCTCGACGCGGCGGACCGGTCCGGCCGCGCCCGGCTCCTGCCGCCCACCGTCGTCCACTGGCGGGACGGGCCGCCGCGCCCGGCGCTCGGACTGCCGCCCGGCACCCGCCTGACCGTGACCACCGAGGACGGCACCACCGTCATCGGCGAGAGCGCCGCCGCCGGCAAGGGGCCCGACTGGACCGGCCTCCCGCTCGGCGTGCACCGGCTCGCCGCCGAGGCCCCCGATGGGCGCCGCTGCGCTGGCACCCTGATCGTCGCGCCCGCCTACGCGCCGGGGCCCGAAGCGCGCGCCCACGGGCTGCTCGTGCAGCTCTACTCGCTGCTCTCCACCCGCTCCTGGGGCATGGGCGACCTCGGCGACCTGCGCGAGCTCGCCGACTGGGCGGGCCGGACCCACGGTGCCGGGTTCGTCCAGGTCAACCCGCTGCACGCGGCCGTGCCCGGGGCGCCCACCGACCCCTCCCCGTACCGCCCCTCGTCCCGCCGCTTCCCCGACCCGGTGCACCTGCGGATCGAGGACGTCCCCGAGTACGCGCACGTCGACCCGGCCCGCCGCGAGGAGCTCGACCGGGTCCTCGCCGACGCCGCCGAGCTGCGCGAACGGGTGCTCGGCAAGGGCGCGCTGATCGACCGGGACGCCGTGTGGGAGGCCAAGCGGCGGGCGCTGGAGCTGATCCACACCGTGGAGCTCGGCCCCGGCCGCCGCGCCGCCTACCGCGACTTCCTCGCCGAGCGCGGGCGCGCCCTGGAGGACCACGCCACCTACCAGGCGCTCGCCGAACGCCACGGGCACCACTGGCGCCGCTGGCCCGAGGAGCTGCGCGACCCGCGGACGGCCGAGGCGGCGGTCCGGGCCGACGCCGAGCTCACCGCCAGGGTCGACTTCCACTGCCGGCTCGCCTGGCTGACGGACGGCCAGCTCGCCGCCGCCTCGCACACCGCCCGGCGGGCCGGGATGGCGGTCGGGATCGTCCACGACCTGGCCGTCGGCGTCCACCCGGACGGCTCCGACGCCTGGGCCCAGCAGCACGTCTTCGCCGCCGGCATGTCGGTGGGCGCCCCGCCCGACGCCTTCAACGCGCGCGGCCAGGACTGGGGCCTGCCGCCCTGGCGCCCCGACGCGCTCGCCGCCGAGGGCTACGCCCCGTACCGGGGTCTGCTGCGCGAACTGCTGCGGCACGCGGGCGCCCTGCGGATCGACCACGTCATGGGTCTGTTCCGGCTCTGGTGGGTGCCCGAGGGCGGCGAGCCGACCGAGGGGACGTACGTCCGCCACGACGCCGAGGCCATGCTCGCCGTCCTCGTCCTGGAGACCCACCGCGCCGGGGCCTCGGTCATCGGCGAGGACCTCGGCACGGTCGAGCCGGGGGTACGGGAGGCGCTCGCCCGGCGCGGGGTGCTCGGCACCTCCGTGCTCTGGTTCGAACGGGACTGGGCCGGCACCGGCCGCCCGCTGCCCCCGGAGCGGTGGCGGGCCGACTGCGTGGCCACCGCCACCACCCACGACCTGCCCTCCACCGCCGCCCGGCTCTCCGGCGCCCATGTGACGCTGCGCCACCGGCTCGGGCTGCTCACCGGCGACCTGGGGCGCGAGCGGACCAGGGACGCGGCCGAGACCGCGGAGTGGCTGGGGCTCCTCCAGCGGCGCGGGATGCTGCCGGAGGGCCCGGGCGACGAGGCGGCGGAGATCAGGGCCCTCCACCGGTTCCTGGCCGCCACCCCGGCGCGGATGGTCGGGGTGTGGCTGCCGGACGCGGTGGGGGACCGCCGGCCGCAGAACCTGCCCGGCACCTGGGACCAGTACCCCAACTGGCGGCTGCCGCTCGCGGGTCCCGACGGGCAGCCGACGACCCTGGAGGAGCTGGCCGCGTCGCCGCGCGCGCACGACCTGTTCCGGGTGCTCGCGGAGGAGGTCGGGGCCCGTACGGCACCCCCGGGCGCGCGGTCCGTTTAGGTGTTCGCTACTTTTGCACCGTGGACAAGAAGAACGCCCTGCGCGCCGGTGCTGTCGCGGCCGGTACGACGCTGATGATGCTGCTCATGTCGTCCCCCGCGCTCGCGCTCACCCGCGACGACGGTGACGACCCGGCCCCCAAGCTGAGTGTCGCGGAGACCCTCGGCCTCTACGTCGCCGCACCGCTGGTGCTCTTCCTGGTGATCATCGGCCTGGTGGCCGTGCTCGACAAGTCCCGGAAGAAGGCGTAAGCCCCACCCGTTCCTCACGAGGGCGTCGCACGGTACCCGGTACCGCGCGGCGCCCTCGCCTTTTCGCACCGTGGTGGCGCGTCACACCGTCGTGGCGAGCAGCCTGCGCAGGAGCGCCGAGAGCTGCTCCGACTCCTCCGGGCTGAGCGCCGCCTCCAGGGCCGCGGCCTGCTGGGCGAGCCCGGCGCCGACGGCCTGGTCCACGAGGGTGCGGCCCTCCTCGGTGAGGGTGACCCGCAGCCCGCGCCGGTCGTTCGGGTCGGGGCTCCGGGTGATCAGACCGGCCCGCTCCAGCTTGTCCAGACGGCCCGTCATCCCGCCGGTCGTGATCATCAGCGTGGCGGTCAGCTGACGCGGTGAGAGCGTGTACGGCTCCCCGGAGCGCCGCAGCGTCGCGAGGACGTCGAACTCGCCCAGCGACATCCCCCCGTACGGCGCGTACGCCTTGTCCACCTTGCCGCGCATCGCGCCGGCCAGCCGGTAGATCCGCCCGAAGACGGCCATCGGCAGGGTGTCCAGGTCCGGGCGGACGGCGGCCCACTGGTCGGTGATGGCGTCGACGGCGTCGTGGCCGGGCCCGGTGGCGGGCGTGTGCTTCTCCATGAACCCAGTCTCCTCTCTCTGCTGACTCGATGGCAAGAAAGCCACTTGCAAGTAAGTAGCTTAGTGGTAAGTTAATTACCAGCAAGCCACCCGGCGAGCTGCCAGCCACCTCAGGGGGGAACCTGCCATGTCCCGCAAGGCCGCAACCGTCGCACTGACCGCGATCGCCCCCATCTCCTGGGGCTCCACCTACTTCGTGACCACCGAGTTCCTGCCGCCCGACCGGCCGCTCCTCACCGGTCTGCTGCGCGCCCTGCCCGCCGGTCTCCTCCTCCTGGCCCTCACCCGCAAGCTGCCGCAGGGGGCCTGGTGGTGGAAGTCCGCGGTCCTCGGCGCCCTGAACATCGGAGCCTTCTTCCCGCTCCTCTTCCTCGCCGCCTACCGCCTGCCCGGCGGAGTGGCCGCCGTCGTCGGCTCGGTCGGCCCGCTCTTCGTCGTCGGCCTCGCCGCCCTCCTCCTGGGCGACAAGCCCACCGTGAAGGCCCTGCTCACCGCCATCGCCGCCGCCTTCGGCGTCAGCCTCGTGGTCCTCAAGGCCGGAGCCGCGCTCGACACGATCGGCGTCGTCGCCGGACTGCTCTCCGCGCTCTCGATGTCCGCGGGCACCGTCTTCACCAAGCGCTGGGGCCGCCCCGAAGGCGTCGGCGCGCTCGCCCTCACCGGCTGGCAGCTCACCGCGGGCGGCCTGATCATCCTGCCCGTCGCCTTCCTGATCGAGGGCGCCCCGCCCGCCCTGACCGGCGCCAACCTGGCCGGCTACGCCTACCTCGCCTTCGGCAACACCGCGATCTCCTACTTCCTCTGGTTCCGCGGCATCGAGCGGCTGAGCGCCTCCTCCGTCACCCTCCTCGGCCCGCTCTCGCCGATCACCGCCGCCGTCATCGGCTGGGCCGCGCTCGGCCAGGCGCTCGGTCCGGTGCAGCTGCTCGGCATGGTGGTCGCCTTCGGCGCCACCCTGATCGCCCAGATGGGGCCGCGCACTCCGAAGGCGCAGAAGAAGCCCGCGGAGGCCGCGGAGGCCGCCGGGATCGCTGAGACCGCCGGGGTCGCCAGGACCACCGGGACCGCCCCCGAATCGTTCAGTTCTACTGAAGAGAACGGTCAGGAAGTTTCGATGGACCTGGAGAGTTCGGCGGTGCGACGGTAGGGCGCATGACGCAGACCCGGATCACCACCCGCCACCCCACCGAGAGGCCGGCGCCCGCGAGAAGACTCGCGAAGGGCGCCGGCCTCGGCGTGCTGTTCGCCCTGCTCGCCACCGTCGTCTGGTCCGGCAGCTTCGTCGCCACCCGGGACATGGCCGACAGCGTCCCGCCCGTCCAGGCCGTCTTCTGGCGCTGGGTCATCGCGCTCGCCGCCGTCGCCCCGTTCGCCGCCCGTCCGTTCTGGCGGCAGCGCGCGGTCCTCCGCCGGCACCTCGGCTTCGTCGCCCTCGCCTCGCTGTTCGGCGTCGCCCTCTACAACACCCTGGTGCACCAGGCCGGGCTGACCACCTCCGCCTCCAACATGGGCATGATCATGGCCGCCTCGCCGGTGCTCATGGCCGTCTACGCCCGCCTCGGCGGCGAACGGCTCGGGGTCCGCCGCGTCGTCGGCATGCTGGTCGCCGCCCTCGGCGTGCTCCTGCTCGTCGGCAAGGGCTCCCTCGCCGTCGACTTCACCACCGGCGACCTGTGGATGTTCGCCGCGGCCCTGTCCTTCGCGTCGTACAGCGCCCTGCTCAAGCGCAAGCCCGCCGAGATCGACCAGCTCGCGTTCCTCTTCACCACCTTCCTGCTCGGCGCCCTGATGCTCGCCCCCGCGTACGCGGTCTCCCTCACCGTCCAGGGCGGCTTCACCGCCGGCGTCGGCACCGTCGGCCCCCTCCTCTACGTCGGCGTCCTCTCCTCCGCCGTCGCCTTCTTCGCCTGGAACCGGGCGATCTCCCTCATCGGCGCGGCCCGCGCCGGCGTCGTCTACTACCTCCAGCCCGTCTGCGTCGCCCTCCTGTCGTACCTCCTCCTCGGCGAACGGCTCGGCCTCGCCGGGGGCGCGGCCATGGCGCTCATCCTCGGCGGGGTTGCGCTGAGTTCGTCCCCCAAGCTCTAGGCTCCGCCCGAGCAGGGGGGACCCCCGGGTAGGTTGCGGCCCATGACCGAGTGGGACATCAAGAAGCTCCAGATCCTCCGCACCCTCCGTGACCGCGGCACCGTCACCGCGAGCGCGGAGGCGCTGCTCATGACCCCCTCGGCCGTCTCCCAGCAGCTCACCAATCTGTCGAAGCAGCTCGGCGTGCAGCTCCTGGAGGCGCACGGGCGCCGGGTCCGCCTCACCGACGCCGCGCACCTGGTGCTGCGGCACGCCGAGGCGGTCTTCGCCCAGCTGGAGCGGGCCGAGGCCGAACTCGACGCCCATCTGCGGGGCGAGGCGGGACGGGTCAGGGTCGCCGCGTTCTCCACCGCCGTGCCCGCGCTCGTCGTCCCCGCCGTACAGGCGCTGCGCACCGCCCACCCCGGGCTCGACGTGCGCGTCCGGGAGGCCGAGGCGGCCGAGGCGTACGAGCTGCTCACCGCGGGCGAGGTCGACCTGGCCCTCTCGCTCGCCGCCCACGCGCCCACCGCCCGCGACCCCAAGTACAGCCGCGTCCCGCTGCTCGCCGACCCGCTCGACGTGGCCCTGCCCGAAGGGCACCCGCTCGCCGAGGCCCCCGGGCTGCGGCTCGCCGACCTCTCCGCCGAGCCCTGGATCTACGGCGGTTCGGGCCCCTGGTCGGAGATCACCACCGCGGCCTGCGAGGCGGCCGGCTTCGTCCCCGAGCAGGCGCACAGCGCGGCCGGCTGGACCGCGATCCTCGCCATGGTCGAGGCCGGCATGGGCGTGGCCCTGGTCCCGCGGATGGCCGCCGCCGAACGCCGCACCGGGGTCGTGATGCGGGTGCTCTCCGCCGACCAGCCGCGCCGCCATGTCGTCGCCGCGGTGCGCAGCGGGGCGGAGGAGCGCCCGGCCGTGGCCCGGGTCCTGGCGGCGCTGCGGCGGGCCGCCGTGCAGCGGGAGACGCCGGAGGTCTTCCCGTAGGCCGACGGCGGGGCGGCGGACCGCCCGGCGACCGTTCAGTCCGGCTGAACGACGACCTCGAAAACATTCGATGGACCCGGGAGTCGGCCCGGCGGCACAGTCGAGGACATGAGCCTCGACCACGACACCGCCCAGGACCCGCACGCCAACGACGCCGCCCCCTACGCCGGCGGCGACCCGTACGCCGACTACCGGACCGGTGACTTCCCGTACACCGAGCTCGTCGACCTCGCCGACCGCCGCCTCGGTGCCGGAGTGGTCGCCGCCGACGACGAGTTCTTCGCCGAGCGCGAGAACCTGCTCGTCCGCGAGCGGGCCGTCTTCGACCCCGAGCACTTCGGGCACAAGGGCAAGATCATGGACGGCTGGGAGACCCGCCGCCGCCGGGGCGCCGACGCCGACCACCCCTTCCCGGCCCCCGAGGACCACGACTGGGCGATCGTCCGCCTCGGCGCGCCCGGCGTCATCCGCGGCATCATCGTCGACACCGCCCACTTCCGCGGCAACTACCCGCAGCGGGTGAGCGTCCAGGCCGCCGCCGTCGAGGGCTCGCCGAGCCCCGAGGAGCTGCTGGACGCGACGTGGGAGGAGCTCGTCCCGCCCACCCCCGTCCGGGGCCACGCCGCCAACGGCTTCGAGATCACCGCCGAGCGCCGCTACACCCACCTGCGGCTCTGCCAGCACCCCGACGGCGGCATCGCCCGCCTGCGCGTGCACGGCGAGGTCGTCCCCGACCCCGAGTGGCTGGACGTCCTCGGCACCCTCGACCTGGCCTCCGTGCTCAACGGCGGTGTGTACGAGGACGCCTCCGACCGCTTCTACTCCTCGCCCACCCAGATCATCCTGCCCGGCACCTCCCGCAAGATGGACGACGGCTGGGAGAACCGGCGCCGCCGGGTGCGCGGCACCAACGACTGGGTGCGCTTCCGGCTCGCCGCCCAGGGCGCCGTACGGGCCGTCGAGATCGACACCGCCTACCTCAAGGGCAACTCGGCGGGCTGGATCGCCCTCCAGGGCTGCAACGGCGACCCCTCGGGCGGCGCCGAGTGGTTCGAGATCATCCCCCGCACCCGTCTCCAGCCCGACACCCTCCACCGCTTCACGCTCCCCGCGCGGGCGGTCGTCACCCACGTCCGGCTCGACGCCTTCCCCGACGGCGGCGTCGCCCGGATGCGGCTGCACGGCGCCCTCACCGACCAGGGCGCGGCGGAACTCCGCGCCCGGTACGCGCGGCTGACCGCCTGACGGACCTCCTGTCAGGTACACGAAAAGGATCATTAGGCTCTCGGGTCATGAGACTTCTCCAGAGAGCGATGGTCGCGCTCGCGCTGCTGGTCACCGCGGTCCTCACGACCGCGGGGCCGGCCGCCGCCGACACCGTCGACCCCGCCACCGCACCGCCGACGCGCGTCATCTCGTACAACGTCTGCGGCGCCTCCACCTGTCAGAGCCCGCTCGACCTGGCCACCTGGACCGCCAGGATCAAGGCGCAGACGCTCGCCTGGGACGCCGACGCCCTGATGCTCCAGGAACTCTGCTTCACCCAGTGGACGGCGGTGCGCGACGCGCTGGCCGACGCCGGCTACACC
Organism: Streptomyces sp. NPDC093111; assembly: GCF_040683955.1. NCBI lineage: Bacteria > Bacillati > Actinomycetota > Actinomycetes > Kitasatosporales > Streptomycetaceae > Streptomyces > Streptomyces sp. NPDC093111. The sequence goes on from NZ_JBFBNW010000002.1 coordinate 382,742, forward strand.
GCCGTCTGGGGCTTCGCCACGAAGACCTCCGGCTGCGGCCACTGGGGCGGCACCGACAACGGCTTCGGTCTCGGCGTCTTCGTCAAGGCCCCCGCGATCGACCGCTACACGGCCAATCTGACCACCCCCGGCACCGAGCCCCGCCCGGTGCTCTGCGCCCGCGGCCCGGTCGACGGCCGGCCCACCCTCGTCTGCAACGTCCACCTCGACCAGAAGATCACCCCCGACAACGGCTCCGCCGAGGCCCTCGCCCACGCGGAGACCTGGGCGGCCGGACTCCCGGTGATCTTCGGCGGTGACTTCAACGCCGGTACGGAACCGGTGTACGACCCGATGCTCGACCCGGTCCGCCAGGGCCGCCCCGGCACCGGCCCGTTCATCGAGGCCGACGAGAACGACCGCGACTTCTTCACCCCGGACTGCCTCGCGGCCGGCGCCACCACCTGCCGCTCCGGCGAGCCCACCGTCGCCTCCGGCAAGAAGTTCGACCACGTCTTCCTGAACACCCGCGACTTCCGCACCGTCCGCGCCGACGCCCTCGAACCCGAGCCCGAGGGCACCACCGCGCTCTCCGACCACAAGCTGCTGCGCGCCGCCGCGTACCCCAGGTCCCAGCCCGGCGACCTGACCGGCGACGGGCGGCCCGACCTCGTCGCCGTCAAGGACGACGGCGCCCTGCGCCTCTACCCCGGCACCGGCACCGGCGCCGTCTCCGGCATGCGCCAGATCGGCACCGGCTGGGCCGGCGCCGCCGTCAGCCACCGCGGCGACTGGACCGGCGACGGCCGCGAGGACGTCCTCGCCCGCATCGGCGACGACCTGTGGGTCTACCCGAACATCGGCAACGGCGAGCTCGGCACCCGCGTCGCCATGGGCGGCCGCCCCACCGGCTGGTCCAACGCCGGCGCCCTCCCGCTGGCCGCCGGCGACGTGGACGGCGACGGCCTGCCCGACGTCCTCGTCCGCAGCACCACCGGCCTCTGGCTGCACCGCGGCGGACCGGCCGTCGACGGGAAGCCCACCTTCGCGCCCCGCGCCGCCGTCAAGGTCGGCGGCCCCGAATGGGCCGGCTACGACGTGATCCTGCCCGGCGACGTCACCGGCGACGACAAGGCCGACGTCTGGAGCCGCGACCGCGCCACCGGCGAGATCAGGCGGCACGTGAGCAAGGGAGCGGCGCTGCTCGCCGCCGACCCGGCCCCGCTGACCGGCGGCCCCGCGACCGTCGCCGAACGACGCCTCGCCGTCTCGGCCGGCGACGTGACCGGCGACGGCCTGCCGGACCTGTGGACCACCCGTACCAACGGCACGGCCGAGAACCTGGAGGTCCTCCCCGGCACCGCCACCGGCCTCGGCACCCCGGTCACCATCGGGACCGGCGGCTGGCAGTGGCTCACCGCCCTGGGCTGACCCGCCAGAACGAGGAGTGCCCCGAACCGAGGAACGGTCCGGGGCACTCCCGTGTCTGCCGGAGGATCAGACGGCCGCGGCGTCCGCCGCCTGCGCCTTCAGCGCGCGCTCGACACCCGCGCGGGACTCCGTCACCATGCGGCGGAGCGCCGGCGCCGGGTCGTTCGCGGCGATCCACGCGTCCGTGGCGTCCAGGGTCTCCTGCGAGACCTGGAGCGACGGGTAGAGACCGACCACGATCTGCTGCACGATCTCGTGGCTGCGGGTCTCCGAGATGCCCTTGATCGCGGCGAAGTACTTCGCCGTGTACGGGGCGATCAGCTCGCGCTGGTCGGCCTGCACGAAGCCGCCGATCACGGCCTCCTGCACCGCGTTGCCCAGCGTGTCGCCCTCGACGACCTGGGCCCACGCCTCGGCCTTGGCGGCCTCGGTCGGACGGGCCGCGCGGGCCGTCGCCGCGTGGCGCTCGCCCGCGGCGGTCCGGTCGCGCTCCAGCTCCGCAGCGATCTCCGGCTCGTCGAACCGGCCGGTCGCCGCGAGCCGCTGCACGAACGCCCAGCGCAGCTCGGTGTCGACGGCGAGACCGTCGACCGTCACGTCACCCGCCAGCAGCCCGGCGAGCACGTCGAGCTCGGCGTCCTCGCGGGCGGTGGCCGCGAAGGCCCGCGCCCAGGCCAGCTGGTGGTCGCTGCCCGGCGCCGCCGCCCGCAGCTGCTCCTGCGCGAAGGCGCCCCAGCGGGACAGGCCCTCGGCCCGCCACTCCGGCGCCGCGTACAGGTCGAGGGCCGCCTTGACCTGGCCCTGGAGCGACTGGACCACGCCGATGTCGGTCTCCTTGGCGATGCCGGAGAGCACCAGGTCCAGGTAGTCGCGGGTGGCCAGCTCGCCGTCGCGGGTCATGTCCCAGGCCGAGGCCCAGCACAGCGCCCGCGGCAGGGACTCGGTGAAGTCGCCCAGGTGCGCCGTGACGTTCTTGAGGGACACCTCGTCGAGGCGGACCTTGGCGTACGACAGGTCGTCGTCGTTGAGCAGCACGACCGCCGGACGGCTCTTGCCGACGAGCTGCGGCACCGAGGTCAGCTCGGCCGCCTCGATGTCCAGCTCGACCCGCTCGGTGCGGACCAGCTTGCCGGCCGCGTCCAGGTCGTAGAAGCCGATGGCGATGCGGTGCGGGCGCAGGACGGCCTCGCCCTTGGCGCCGGCCGGCAGCGCCGGGGCGGTCTGGCGGACGGCGAAGGCGGTGATGGAGCCGTTCTCGTCGGTCTCGATCTCGGGCCGCAGCACGTTGATGCCCGCGGTCTCCAGCCACGCCTTCGACCAGGCCTTCAGGTCACGGCCGGAGGTCTCCTCCAGCGCGCCCAGCAGGTCCGTCAGACGCGTGTTGCCGAAGGCGTGGGCCTTGAAGTACGCCTGCACGCCCTTGAAGAACTCGTCCTGGCCGACGTAGGCGACGAGCTGCTTCAGGACGGAGGCGCCCTTGGCGTACGTGATCCCGTCGAAGTTGACGAGCACGTCCTCCAGGTCGTTGATCTCCGCCATGATCGGGTGCGTCGACGGCAGCTGGTCCTGGCGGTAGGCCCAGGTCTTCTCCGCGTTGGCGAAGGTCGTCCAGGCGTTCGGCCAGCGGGTGCCCTCGACGGAGGCCTGGCAGGCGACCGAGGTGTAGGTGGCGAACGACTCGTTCAGCCACAGGTCGTTCCACCACTCCATGGTGACGAGGTCGCCGAACCACATGTGGGCGAGCTCGTGCAGGATGGTCTCGGCGCGCCGCTCGTACGCGGCGTCCGTGACCTTCGAGCGGAAGACGTACTGGTCGCGGATGGTGACCGCGCCCGCGTTCTCCATCGCGCCCGCGTTGAACTCGGGCACGAACAGCTGGTCGTACTTCGCGAACGGGTAGTCGTACGCGAACTTCTCCTGGAACCAGCCGAAGCCCTGGCGGGTCACGTCGAAGATGTGGTCCGCGTCGAGGAACTCCGCGAGCGACGGGCGGCAGTAGATGCCCAGCGGCACGACCTGGCCGTCGGGGCCCTCGTACGAGGAGTGCACCGCGTGGTACGGGCCGACGATCAGCGCGGTGATGTACGTGGAGATGCGCGGGGTCGGCTCGAACACCCACACGTCGTCCTTGGGCTCCGGCGTGGGGGAGTTGGAGATGACCGACCAGCCGGCCGGGGCCTTCACGGTGAACTGGAAGGTCGCCTTGAGGTCGGGCTGCTCGAAGGAGGCGAAGACGCGACGCGCGTCCGGCACCTCGAACTGGGTGTAGAGATAGGCCTGGCCGTCGACCGGGTCGACGAACCGGTGCAGACCCTCACCGGTGTTGGTGTACGCGCAGTCGGCGACGACCTTCAGCTCGTTCCGCCCCTGCGCGAGGTGCGGGAGCGCGATCCGGGAGTCCCGGAAGACGGCGGCGACGTCGAGGGCGTGCCCGTTGAGCACGACCTCGTGGACGGCGGGGGCGACGAGATCGATGAAGGTCTCGGCCCCGGCCTCGGCGGAATCGAAGCGGACGGTGGTGACGGACCGGTAGGTGCCGCCCTCCTGCGCACCGGTGAGGTCGAGGTCGACCTCATACGCGTCCACGGACAGCAGCTTCGCCCGCTGCGCCGCCTCTTCACGGGTCAGGTTTGTGCCAGGCACCCGGTCAACTCCTCGGTTTCGTGACGTTTGGGCCATCCTTCCACGGGGTGTGTCAGCGGCGCACCGCACATTTCCCAGGGCGAACAAGCGAAGGGCGGCCATCCCACGGATGGCCGCCCTTCGTCACTGTTCGTCAGGATTCGTCCCGCCGGTGTCCCGGTCCTCAGCCCTTGAGCTCGGCCGCGACCAGCTCCGCGATCTGCACCGCGTTCAGGGCGGCGCCCTTGCGCAGGTTGTCGTTGGAGACGAAGAGCGCCAGGCCGTGGTCGACGGTCTCGTCGACGCGGATGCGGCCCACGAAGGAGGCGTCCTTGCCGGCCGCCTGGAGCGGGGTGGGGATCTCGGAGAGCTCGACGCCCTCGGCGTCCTTCAGCAGCTCGTGGGCGCGCTCGACGCTGATCGGACGCTCGAAGCGCACGTTGACCTGGAGCGAGTGGCCGGAGAAGACCGGGACGCGCACGCAGGTGCCGGAGACCTTGAGCTCCGGGATCTCCAGGATCTTGCGGGACTCGTTGCGGAGCTTCTGCTCCTCGTCGGTCTCGAAGGAGCCGTCGTCGACGATCGCGCCGGCCAGCGGCAGCACGTTGAAGGCGATCGGACGCTTGTAGACGCCCGGCTCGGGGAAGTCGACGGCCCCGCCGTCGTGGGTCAGCGCGGCGGCACCCTCGACGACGGCCTTGACCTGCCCGTCCAGCTCGGCGACACCGGCCACGCCGGAGCCGGACACGGCCTGGTACGTGGTGGCGACCAGCGCGACCAGGCCGGCCTCCTGGTGCAGCGGCTTGAGGACCGGCATGGCGGCCATCGTGGTGCAGTTCGGGTTGGCGATGATGCCCTTGGGGCGGTCCTTGATCGCGTGCGGGTTGACCTCGGACACGACCAGCGGGACCTCGGGGTCCTTGCGCCAGGCGGAGGAGTTGTCGATCACGACGGCGCCCTGGGAGGCGACCTTCTCGGCGAGGGCCTTGGAGGTGGCGCCGCCCGCGGAGAAGAGCACGATGTCCAGGCCGGTGTAGTCGGCGGTGGCGGCGTCCTCGACGGTCACGCCGTCCAGGACGGTGCCGGCGGAGCGGGCCGAGGCGAAGAGTCGCAGCTCGTCGATGGGGAAGTTCCGCTCGGCCAGGATCCTGCGCATGACTGTGCCGACCTGACCGGTGGCTCCGACGATTCCGACCTTCACGGGGACTCCTCCATACATCTGTGCAGGGTGCGCTGCCGGTTCCATCATGCGGGTCTGCGGGCCCGGCTTGTCCAATCGATTGTCCAAGGGACGGGACGGAACCCGAGACGCCGAAGGGGCGGGCGCCGGTTCCGGCGCCCGCCCCCCACGGGTGGTACGTCGTTACGGGACGACGTTCCCGATCACCACGCTGCCGGTGCCGGCGGCGGTGCCGCGGGCGTTCAGCAGGCGGACCTCGCCGAAGAACTGCCGGCCCTCGGGAGCCGCGGCGTTGACCACGACCTCGGCGGCGACCTGGGCGGTCCCGCCGTTGGCCAGCGTGACCGGCTTCGACTCGTCGACCTTCACGGAGCCGAGCGCGGACGAGTAGTACACGTCCTTGTAGTCGTAGCTGGTGCCGCCGGCCGCCTGCACCGAGTAGCCGTCGATGATGACGGTGTAGGTGCCGGGGGCGGGCTTGACCAGGCTGACGGACTCCTCGGAGTCGCCGTCGGCGGACTGGCCGACCTGGGTGTCGCCCAGCTTGACCGTGAGGTCGAGGTCGGCCGACAGGTCGGAGGTGTTGCCGATGGCGATGTCGAGACGCTCGACGCCCTCACCGATGGTGACGGTCTTGATCTGCTGCTCGTGGTGCTGGATGGTCGTCTTCTCGGACTTCTGCGAGCCGAGCGAGCCGCCCTTCAGACGCCCGTCGAGGGCCGCGAACTCGTTCGAGACCTTCCACGACACGGCGGCCGGGGTGCCGATCTTCGCCTCGGGGACCGTCTGCACGGCCGGGTCGAAGGTGGCGCCGAGCACCGAGACGTTCAGCTTGAACGGGTTGTCCAGGTCCGGCGAGGTGCGGCGGGACTCGACGATGATCTCCCACACGCCCGGCAGCGGGTTGGCGTAGGAGCGCAGGTCCGGACGGCAGGTGTTCGCCGGGTTGTAGTGCGGGTAGCACTGGTTCGTCGCGTTGTCCTCAAGGGCGACGCCGTACGGGTGCTGGGTGATGAACCGGGTCTGGCTCTTCTCCTTCAGCCCGCTCAGCGAGACCTCGAGGGTCTTGGCGCCCTTCGGCACGGTCACGAAGTACGACTTGCTGCTGTTGCGCTGCGTCGTGCTGGTGGCCGAGAAGCCGTAGCCCGGGCCGACCAGGTCGTCGGAGACGATCGAGGTCGCGAGGATCTGCTTGTCGACGCCCTCGGTGCGCTCGTCGTCGGCCTCCAGGATGACGCTGTGCACGCCGGCGGAGGTCGGACGGGCCTGGAGCTTGACGGTGACCGGCTTGTTCAGCGGGAGGCGGACCTCGTCGTCGCCGAGGATCCGGAAGGTGCCGTCGTTGTACTTCAGGTCCAGCTCGTGCTCGATCGGCCGGTCCGGGCCGCTCGTGCGCGTGATGGTGACGTCGTAGACCTTCTTCTGGCCGACCTTGAGGCCGCCCTGGCGGTCGTACACACCGGTGCCGGTGTGCGGGGCCGGGAAGATCGCGGTGTCGACCGGGGCCTCGACCTTGTAGTCGTGGGCGGTCGCGCCGTCCTTGATCGACTCCCAGGCGTCCTCGATGTCGATGAGGCCGGCGCCCTGCTCGTGGGCCGCGACACCCGGGATCCGCTTCGCGGTCGAGGTGAGCGCGGTGCGCAGGGTGAGCGGGGAGAGCGCGATCTTCTTCTGCTTGGCCGCGGAGATCAGCAGCGCGCTCGCGCCCGCCGCCTGCGGCGAGGACATCGAGGTGCCGTTGAGCATGCCGTAGCCGGCGGGCAGCGCGTAACCGGACTCGGGAACGCCCGCGCCGGCCTGCCAGGTCGGGATGGTGTTCACGGCCGAGCCGGGGGCGGTGATGGTCGGGGTGAAGCCGCCGTCCTCACGCGGGCCGCGCGAGGAGAAGGGGAACATGGCGTACTTCTTCTCGACGGCGGAGCCGTAGTTCGCGGCCCAGGTCTCCTTGGAGACGGCCGCGCCGACCGACAGGACCTTGTCGGCCAGGCCGGGGTCGCCGATCGTGTTGATGCCGGGGCCCTCGTTGCCGGCCGAGATGACCAGCTGCACGCCGTACGTGTCGATGAGACGCGTGTAGAGGCGGGCGCGGACGTTGTCGCCGTCGTTCTGCAGCGGCAGGCCGCCGATCGACATGTTGACGATGTCGACGCCGCGGTTGGCGACGAGGTCGATCATGCCCTCGGTCAGCGCGGTGTTGGTGCAGCCGCCGGTCCAGGTGCAGGCACGGGCGGAGACGATCTTCGCGCCGGGGGCGGCGCCGTTCATCCTGCCGCCGAAGAGGCCGTTGGCGGCGGTGATGCCGGCGACGTGGGTGCCGTGCGAGGACTCGACGAGACCGACGTTGACGAAGTCGGCCTTCTTGCCGACCCACGTGCCGCCCAGCGGGTCCATCGGCACGTCCTTGCGGATCTGCACGACGAACGGGGTCTTCTCGACGACCTCGGTGGCGGGGTTGTCGGTGCCGAAGTAGCCGATCTGGTTGCCGTCCTTGTACGGCTTCATCGGCTCGTTGTTCGTGAAGTCACCGTCCTGGTCGGTGTCCACGCGCACGGTGCCGGCGACCGGGTCGTACAGCAGACCGAAGCGGTCGGTGGTGTCGCCGTCCCGGTTGATGTCGCCCGCCGGGTCGCCGCCCGCGGTGACCGACTCGCTGAAGCGGCTCCACTGGTACGAGCCCTCGGGGGCCTTCCAGCTCTGGCCGCCGGCGCTGAAGACGGCGCCCGTGACCGGGGTGATCTGGGCGCGCCAGGTGCCGTCGCTCTCGGTGAGCGGGTCGGTGGCGGTGACCCAGTCGACGATCTTGCGCTCGCCGGTGGTGGTCTTCTGCAGGGCCGGGTGGCCGAGGTCGACACCGGAGTCGAGGATGCCGATGGTCACGCCGCGGCCGTCGGCCTTGGGGTGCTCCTTGACGAAGTCCACCGCACCGGTCTCGTGGGACGGGTTGTACGGGTTCTTCGCCGGGGTGTCCTTGCCCGGGGCCGGGTAGGTGCGCGTGACGGTGGTGCCGTCGACGGCGCCCGTGGTGCCGGCGTCCGGGGTCGGGTCGTCCTGCTTGATCTCCGCCTGGAGATCGACGGACTGCACCGAGGACAGCTTGGTGGCGGCCTTGATGGCGGCGTCGGCCTTGGCGGTCGGCAGGGTGGCGCGGACGTAGCCCAGCTTGTCGTCCTGCTTGCCGACCGAGGCGCCGGGGACGGCGTCGAGCTGACCCGCGACCTGCTCGGTGGCGCCGGGGGCGGTGGCGACGAGGACGGTGACGTTGGCCTGACCGGATGCCTCGGCCTCGGAGAGGCGCTGGGCGTCGGTGGCGCCCAGCTTGTCGGCGGGGTCGGCGATCTTCACCGGGGTGGTGCCGGCCGCCGGGTCGTCGGCGGCCAGGACGGGCGCGGCACCGGCCGCGACCAGTGCGGTCACGAGGCCGGCGGCGGCCGCGATGCGGGCCGCTCGCCCGGTCCCGGAGCGGGAGCGCCCGGGTATGGAGCTCTGGGTTTCGGGGGTGGTCATCTACATCCCTGTTTGTGAAAGAAGAGGCTCCGGATTCCGGTACCGGATGACCGCTCAGCCTTTCGCAAATGTGCGGGGTTTGGGGAGAGTTACCGGGTGACGGAATGCGCGCGTGGCACACATCCGCCACTGCGGAAGATGCGCCACGGGGGACGAAGGATGACCAACGGGGACGATATGAATTCCCTGTGAGGGGGGACTAGTTGTCCTTTGTGCGGGCATAGTGGCGCGAGGCCTTGGCCCGGTTGCCGCAGGCGGCCATCGAGCACCAGCGGCGGGTGCCGTTCCGCGAGGTGTCGAAGAAGTGCAGGATGCACGCCTCGTGGGCGCACTTGCGGATGCGTTCCGGATTCGCGCGCAGCAGATCGAGGTAATCGCGGGCGGCGGTCCATCCCGGGCCCCAGGCGGGATCGGCGAATTCCGCTTTCTCGCCCGGTCCTTCGGGGCCGAGCGTGGCCCGGATCCGGCCATGCCCCAGGACCGCGTCGACCCGGGCGGTGGCGTCCGGGTCGCCGGGCCGGTCGACCAGACTCCCGAGGGCGTCCCGCGCGGCCAGGGTGTGCCGCAGGGTGGTGTCGTCGGCGCGGAACCGGGCGTCGAGCCCGTTCGTGCGCAGCCAGACGCCGAGTCCCTCGACGCCGGTGAGCAGGTCCTGCCGGACGCCGTCCGCCATCCAGCGGGTGTTGAGCAGGTCGAGGGAGACGGGCTCGCCGACGAGTGGCCGCGGGTCGGAAACGGTCATGGCGGACGCCCTCCTCGGCGACGAATTCCGGACTAACCCCTCAAGGTTACGTGACTGGTTGCGCGCCGCGCGCTCTAACCTCTAAAGTGATAATCAAAGGTTAGTCCACGGGCGGCCCCGCCCGTGCTCCCGGCACTCCCCGCAGTGAACGACGCGTACGACTCGCACCCGAGGAGGTCCCCATGCGCACCTACCACCCCGGCTCCCTCGCGGTTCAGACCCGTGTCGGCGTCCGCGACCTCGCCGAGCACGTCGGCCGGTCCATCGCGCCCGGCATCCGCCCGGTCGCCGCCGCCTTCCTGGCGGCCCAGCCGATGCTCGTGCTCGGCGCCGCCGCCCCCGACGGCCGGGTCTGGGCGAGCCTGCTCACCGGCCGCCCCGGCTTCGTCCGCGCCACCGGCCCGCACACCGTCTCCGTCGCGGACGGCGTCCCCGCCCACGACCCCCTCGCGGCGGCGGTCACGGAGGCCGGCACCCCCGTCGGCACCCTCGCCCTCGACCCCCGCACCCGCCGCCGGATGCGCCTCAACGGCATCGCGCGCCCCAGCGCCCGCGGGCTGCTCGTCGAGGCGGAGCAGGTCTTCACCAACTGCCCCAAGTACCTCCAGCAGCGCGAGCTGTACGGGAGCGCGCGGGACGCCCTCCCCGGCGCCCCGCGCCACACCCCCTTCCTCACCCCCGCCCAGGAACACCTGATCCGCATCGCCGACACCTTCTTCGTCGCCACCGCGGCCCCCGACGGCGTCGACGCCAGCCACCGCGGCGGCGACCCCGGCTTCGTCGAACTCGTCTCGCCCACCGAACTCCGCTGGGCCGACTACCCCGGCAACGCCATGTTCCTCACCCTCGGCAACCTGGAGGCGGACGGCCGCGCCGGCCTGCTCTTCCTCGACTGGTACACCGGCACCACCCTCCAGCTCTCCGGCGTCGCCCACACCGAGTACGGCCCCGGGGGCCGCGCGGTCCGCTTCCGCCTGGACGCGGTGGCGGAGACCAGGGACGCCAGCCCGCTGCGCTGGTCCGCCCCCGCGTACTCCCCGTCCAACCCGCCCGTCACGAAGGACCGCCCATGACCACCGCCCCGCCCGCCCCCGCCACCCCCGCGGCCCCCGCCCGCGCCGCCGCCCCGGCCCGCCCGAGGCCCCGCGTCCTGCTGGCCTCCACCGCCGTCAGCGTCACCGCGCTGCTCCTGCTCGTCGCCCTCGGCACCGCGCTCCACCAGCCGCTGCTCATCCCGCCGCTGGCCGCGAGCATGGCCCTCGTCGCGGGCGCCCCCGACCTGCCGCTCGCCCAGCCCCGCTCCGTCGTCGGCGGCCAACTCCTCTCCGCCCTCACCGGATTCGCCGTCCTCGCCCTCACCGGCCCGGGCCTGTGGGGCGCCGCCCTCGCCGGCGGCCTCGCCCTCGGCGTGATGTCGGCCGCCCGCACCCCGCACTCCCCGGCCGCGGCGACCGCGGTGATCGTCGCCCTCCAGAACCCGCCGTTCTGGACCTTCCTCGCCCTCCTCGCCCTCGCCACCCTCGTCCTCGTCGCCACCGGCCTCGCGGGCGCCCGGCTCACCGGGCGGCGGTATCCCGCGTACTGGATCTGAAAGCCTCTAACCTCGGCCCATGCAGACCGAGTTGCGAGTGGCGGCCTACGCCGTGTGCGTACGTGACGGGCGGATACTCCTGGCCCGCTGGGTGGACCGGGCCGGGGTGAAGCGGTGGACGCTGCCCGGCGGCGGGGCGGAGCACGGGGAGCTGCCCGTGGAGGCCGTCGTGCGGGAGGTCGAGGAGGAGACGGGGTACCTCGCCGAGGCGACCGCGCTGCTCGGGATCGACTCCATCCGGAGGCAGCGGACCCGGCCGCTCGGCGGGTCCTACGACTGGCAGGGGCTGCGGATCCTCTACGAGGCGCGGGTCACCGGCGGCGAACTGCGGAACGAGCGGGACGGGTCCACCGACCTCGCCGCCTGGCATCCGCTGGAGTCCGTACCCGCGCTCACCCGGGTCGAACTCGTCGACATCGGGCTCCAGCTCTGGCGCGACCGGCCGCCCCTGGGCCACTCGCCGCTGCACGATCCGGCGAACGGCTGAAAACGGCTCAACCGTCCCGGACCCGCTCAACCCCGCACCCGTGCCCCGTGGTCCCCTCCCGTGACCGAAGCAGTACGCAGTCGTACGTACGTCAGGGGAGCCCACCGTCATGTCAGCCGCACGCACCGCCCGTACCGTCCTGGCCGCCGCCCTCGTGGCCGGCCTCGCCACCACCGCGCTCGCCGCGCCCGCCCTCGCCGCCGCGCCGCCGAAGCCCTCGCACGCCGCCACCCAGCAGGCCCTGGGCGCGGCGGTGGCGGCCGGCGTGCCCGGGGCCGTCGCCCAGGCCCGCGACGGCAAGGGCCGCTGGACCGGCACGGCCGGCGAGCGCGCGGGGAACGACCGCTTCCGGGTCGGCTCCATCACCAAGACCTTCACCGCCACCGTCCTGCTCCAGCTCCAGGCCGAGGGCCGGATCGACCTCGACGACCCCGTGGACACGTGGCTGCCCGGCGTCGTCAGCGGCCACGGGCACGACGGCCGGAAGATCAGCGTCCGCCAGCTGCTCAACCACACCAGCGGCATCTACAGCTACACCAGCGACCCCGCCTTCCAGCAGCGCGTCTTCGGGGCCGACTTCCTCCAGCACCGCTACGACACCTGGACCGCCCGGCAGCTCGTCGACGTCGCGATGGCCCACGAGCCGGACTTCGCGCCCGGCACCTCCTGGAACTACTCCAACACCAACTTCGTCCTGGCCGGCATGGTGATCGAGAAGGTCACCGGCCGTCCCTACGCCAAGGCCGTCGAGAACCGGATCGTCAAGCCGCTCAAGCTGCGCGCCACCAGCGTCCCCGGCACCGACTCCCGGATGCCGCGGCCGCACTCCGGCGCCTACTCGAAGCTGTCCCGCGAGACGACCGGACCGACCTACGACGTGACCGCGCTGAACCCGAGCATCGCCGGCGCGGCGGGGGAGATGATCTCCGACTCGAACGACCTGCAGACCTTCTACCGGGCGCTGCTCAAGGGGCGGCTGCTGCCGGCGGCCGAACTGAGGGAGATGACGGACACCGTCCAGGTCTCGCCCGAACTGGGCTACGGCCTCGGGCTCATGCGGCAGAAGCTGAGCTGCGGCAAGGAGGTCTGGGGCCACGGCGGCGGCATCCACGGTTCCAGCTCCGAGGCCGTCGTCACCCGGGACGGAGAGCACTCGCTCGCCGGGAACTTCAACGCCGACTGGACGGGCGACAGCCAGGCGCTCGTCGAGGCCGAGTTCTGCGGGACGGCCCCGAAGAAGTAGTCCCCGCGGCGACGGCCTCGCGGGTACGGGGGTCCGGCAAGGCCGTTCAGCGGGGCAGGACGACGACGTAGGCGGGCGGCTGCCGGTCGGACGCGGCCATCAGCGCCGTCCGCACCACGGCCGCCTGCTGTTCCCCCGCCTCGCGCAGCTTGCGCGGGGTGAGGTGGACGACGGTGATGCCCAGCCGCTCCAGGTGCTCGCGCTTGCGCGTGTACTCGGACCGGAGCGCGTCGTCGTCCTGCCGCGGCGCCCGGGTGTCCAGCTCCACGGCGACCGCCTGGTCCGGCCAGTAGGCGTCCAGGCCGCCGAGGTGCGGGCCGCCCGGCAGCCGCAGGTCCACGTTCCACAGCGGGTCCGGCAGCGCGAACTCGCGCACCATCGCGTACAGCCGGTCCTCGGCGAGCGAGCGCCCCTCGGCGAGGAGCGCGTCCACCGCGTCCACCACGTGCGGCCGGTTGAGCAGCCGGGCGCGGTTCAGCTCGCGGACCACGGCGCCCGGTTCGCAGTGCCCGCCGCTCACCGCTTCGGTGAGCAGCCGGCGTACCGTGCCCGGGTCGGCCAGCGCGGCGACGGCGTCGGCCAGCGCCCGGGGGACCGGGGCGACGGGGAAGCCCTCGATCTCGGCCCACCGCGGCGACTCGGCGGCGCGCACCACCCGGACCTGCGCGGTGGACCGCATCCGTCGGCCGCGCGGTACCAGGACGTCGGTCCGGTTCACCGTCCCGGCCGGCGGGGTGGAGGCGAAGCCGTGCAGGGTGAGCGCGGCGAGCCCGGTGAGCATCGCGCCCTCGCCGGCGAAGCGCAGGGCGTCCCGGAAGCGGTCGCCGCCGCTGCGGGGGAGGGGGGAGAGCGGGGCCTTGGGGGTGTTGTGGTTCATGTCGACGGTCTTCCGCCGGACGGGCCGCCCCTAACCGCTGTTACGAAGCGGTCGCACAATCCGGACAACTCCGCACTAAAGTACGCGCGTTCGAGTGCCGATGAACAACGGCCGCCCCGGCCCCGGCGGCGGACCACCGAGGGCCCCGCCCCCGCCCGCCCGGCACGCCGCGGCCCCCGGCGGACGCACCACCGGGGGCCGCGGGACCGGCCGTCGTTACGCGGCGCGCCCGTCGCACTCCTGCGCCCGCAGCGCGCGGGCCAGGTCGTCACGCGACTCCAGCACGAGCCGGCGCAGCGCCGGGGCGGCCGAGGCGTGCGCGGCGAGCCACGCGTCCGTCGCGGCGAGGGTCTCCGCGCGGTCCTGGAGCGCCGGGAACAGGCCCCGCACCACGTCCATGCCGATCTGGATGGAGCGCTCCGCCCAGATCCGCTCGATCACCGCGAAGTACTTCTCCGCGTACGGGGCGATCAGCTCGCGCTGCGAGGACTGGCCGAAGCCCGAGATGGTGGCCTCCACCAGGGCGTTGGACAGCGTGTCCGACTCGACGACCTGCGCCCAGGCCTGCGCCTTGACCGCGGCGGAGGGCCGGCCGGCCAGGCAGCGCACCTGGTGGCGCTTGCCGGTCGCGGTGTCGTCCCGGGTCAGCTCCTCGCCGATCCGGGTCTCGTCGGCGCGGCCGTGCACGGTGAGCGACTCCAGCAGGCACCAGCGCAGCTCCTGGTCGACGGCGAGCCCGTCGATCACGGCGCCGCCGTCGAGCAGGCCCTCCAGGAGCTGGAGGTCGGCGTCGGAGGAGGCGACCGCGGCGAAGAAGCGCGCCCAGGTCAGCTGGTGCTCGCTGGCCGGCTCGGCCTGCCGCAGCTCGCGCAGACCGCCCTCGGCGAGCAGCCGCCCGCCCTCGGCCCGCCAGTCGTGCGCCGCGTAGTCGGTGACGGCGGTCCGGGCCCAGGCGTGCACCATCTGGAGGACACCGATGTCGGTCTCGCGGCCCGCGAACTCGAGCGCGATGCGGACGAAGTCCCGGGCCGGCATCAGGCCGTCGCGGGTCAGGTTCCACAGCGCGGACCAGCACAGGGCGCGGGCCAGCGGGTCGCTGATGTCGCCGAGGTGCGCGCGCAGGGTGGCGAGCGAGCCCTCGTCGAAGCGGACCTTGCAGTAGGTGAGGTCGTCGTCGTTGACGAGCACCAGGTCCGGCTTCTCGGCACCGGCGAGCTCCGCCACGACGGTGGAGGCGCCGGTGATGTCGGCCTCGGCCCGCGCGTACCGGACGAGCTCCCCGCCGGAGAGGCGGTAGAGGCCCACGGCGGCGCGGTGCGGGCGCGGCTCGTCGCCCTCCTGGAGGACGGCGAGCTCGGTGATCCGGCCCTCGGCGTCGTAGGTGACGGCCGGGGTGAGGGTGTTGACGCCGGAGGTCTGGAGCCAGGACTTGGCCCAGCCCTTCATGTCCCGGCCGGAGGTCTCCTCCAGGACGGTCAGCAGGTCCACGAGGCGCGTGTTGCCGTAGGCGTGGCGCTTGAAGTAGCGGCGCGCGCCCTCCAGGAACGCGTCCCGGCCCGCGTACGCGACGAGCTGCTTCAGGACGGACGCGCCCTTGGCGTAGGTGATGCCGTCGAAGTTCAGCTTGGCGTCCTCCAGGTCACGGATGTCGGCCGTGATCGGGTGGGTGGACGGCAGCTGGTCGGCGCGGTACGCCCAGGCCTTGCGGTTGTTGGCGAAGGTGACCCAGCTGTTGGTGAAGCGGGTCGCCTCGGCCAGCGAGAACGCGCCCATGAAGTCCGCGAAGGACTCCTTCAGCCACAGGTCGTCCCACCACACCATGGTGACCAGGTCGCCGAACCACATGTGGGCCATCTCGTGCAGGATCACGTTGGCCCGGCGCTCGTACGCCGCCTGGGTCACCTTGCCGCGGTAGATGTACTCCTCGCGGAAGGTCACCATGCCCGGGTTCTCCATCGCGCCGAGGTTGTACTCGGGGACGAAGGCCTGGTCGTACTTGCCGAAGGGGTACGGGAAGTCGAAGTTGTCGTGGAAGAAGTCGAGGCCCTGCTTGGTGATCAGGAAGACGTCGTCCACGTCGAAGTGCTTCGCGAGGCCCTTGCGGCACATCGCGCCGAGCGGGATCTCCAGCTCGGTGCCGTCGGCGAACACGCGCGTGTAGCTGTCCGTGACGTAGTGGTACGGGCCGGCCACGACGCAGGTGATGTACGTGGAGATGGACGCCGTCTCGGCGAACCGCCACACGCCGTCGGCGTCCTGCCGTCCGGCCCCGTTGGACCACACGGTCCAGCCCTCGGGCGCGGACACCTCGAAGCGGAACGGCGCCTTGAGGTCCGGCTGCTCGAAGGTGGCGAAGACCCGGCGGGCGTCGGCCGGCTCGTACTGCGTGTAGAGGTAGACCTCGCCGTCCTCGGGGTCGACGAAGCGGTGCATGCCCTCGCTGGTGCGGCTGTAGGCGCACTGGGCGTCGACCACGAGCTCGTTCTCGTCGGCCAGGCCGTCCAGCGCGATCCGGGCCCCGTCGAAGACGACGGCCGGGTCGAGCGCGCGCCCGTTGAGGGTGACCGCGTTCACCGAGGGGGCGATCAGGTCGACGAACGTGGCGTCGCCCGCGCCCGTGCGGCGGAAGCGGAGCGTCGTCACGGAGCGGAAGGTGCGCACGTCCTCCGTGGACTCGCCGACCGCGGACCGCAGGTCGAGGTAGACCTCGTACCCGTCGACGGACAGCAGCTCCGCCCGCTCATGGGCCTCGTCGCGGGACAGGTTCTCACCGGGCACGGTCACTCCTTCGTGGCTCGTTCGAAACAGCACCGATCCTCCCATGTGCAGCTGACCGGGAGCACCACGGGAATGCCCGGTGGGCCGGTGGTGTTGCCGCCAGGCGCACCGCACACCGTTTTCGAGCACACGTTGAGTGACCTTCCGAGGAGAGACATGTCCGAGAGCAGGACCACCGCAGACTTCTTCTTCGACCCGCTGTGCCCGTGGGCCTGGATGACCTCCCGCTGGATGGTGGAGGTCGAGAAGGTGCGCCCGGTCGACGTGCGCTGGAAGGTCATGAGCCTGGCGGTCCTCAACGAGAACCGGCTGGACGAGGTGCCGCCGGAGTACCGCGAGATGCTGGAGACCCAGGCCTGGGGCCCGGTCCGCGTGGTGATCGCCGCCCAGCAGCTGCACGGCGACGAGGTCGTCGGCAAGCTCTACACGGCTCTCGGCACCCGCTTCCACAACAACGGCGAGGGCCCGACCCGCGAGGCGATCGTCGGCGCGCTGACCGATGTCGGCCTGCCGGAGGAGCTGGCGGACTACGCCGGCCGGGACACCTACGACACCGAGCTGCGCGCCTCCCACAAGGAGGGCATAGAGAAGGTCGGCCAGGACGTCGGCACCCCGGTGATCGCGGTCCCCGGCGCGGACGGCGACGAGGTCGCCTTCTTCGGTCCGGTCGTCACCCCGACCCCGCGCGGCGAGGCCGCCGCCCGCCTGTGGGACGGCACGCTGCTGGTGGCGGCGACCCCCGGCTTCTACGAGATCAAGCGCACCCGCACGGCGGCGCCCAGCTTCGAGTAGCCCTCGCGGGCCCGGCCCGGTACGGAAGAACCCCCGCGATTCACGTCATCGCGGGGGTTCTTCTTCATTCCGCCCGCAGGTGAAGGTTGAGAAGACGATCACGAGCAGGACGAACAGGGGGGTGTCAGAACGAGATCAGCGGGACGCTCGCCTTGGCGGCCTGGTAGCGCTTGTTCACGTCCTGCCAGTTGACGACCTGCCACATGGCCTCGATGAAGTCGACCTTCTGGTTCTTGTACTGCAGGTAGAAGGCGTGCTCCCAGGCGTCGAAGACGAGGACCGGGACGGAGCCCTGGCCGACGTTGCCCTGGTGGTCGTAGACCTGCTCGACGATCAGCCGGCCGCTGATCGGCTCGTAGGCGAGGACGCCCCAGCCGGAGCCCTGCGTGGTCGCGGCGGCCTTGGTGAGCTGGGCCTTGAACTTGGCGAAGGAGCCGAAGGACTCGGTGAGCGCGTCGGCGAGCTCGCCGACCCCGTCGGCGGCCAGCGGCTCGCCGCCGCCGTCGCCGGCCTTCGGGCTCGCCATGTTGTTCCAGTAGATGGAGTGCAGGATGTGGCCGGAGAGGTGGAAGGCCAGGCTCTTCTCCAGGCCGTTGATGGCGCCCCAGGCGTCCTTCTCCCGAGCCTCTTCCAGCTGCTCCAGGGTGTCGTTCGCACCCTTGACGTACGCGGCGTGGTGCTTGTCGTGGTGCAGCTCGATGATCTGCGGGTTGATCACCGGCTCCAGGGCCGCGTAGTCGTACGGCAGTTCCGGAAGGGTGTAGATGGCCATGAGCCGAGCCTCTCGCCGACATCTTCTAATTGCAACCTACTTGCAGGTGCAGGCTAACAGCAGATGCGGTCCCGGTTGATCAGCCCTTGGGCCTAGGTCCGGATGGCCCAAACCGTCTTGAAGCGGATGAATGATGATCAATAACCTGCGCGCGTGAATCTCCCACTCAAGCTCGCAGCGATGGCCACGCTCCTGACGCTGCTCGCCGCCGCGCCGGCCGGCGCGGCCGACGACTGGCAGCAGGTCGGCGCCGACTCCCGCACCGGTGTCAGCGGCCTCGCGGCCGAGGCCGGCGGCACCGCCCTGGTCGCGCACGACAACAAGCGCCCCGGGCAGGCCCGGCTGTCCCGGCTCACCTACGCGGACGGCGCCGCCGCCCTCTCCCCGGTCGCCTGGGACGGGGCCTACGCCGAGGACCTCGAAGCCGTCGAGGCGGTCCCCGGGATGCCGGGCGAGTACCTGGCCCTGGCCGGCCGCGGCATCGTCTACCGGCTGCGGGTCGCCGGGGACACGGCGACCGTCGTCGACTACGCGCCGCTGCCGATGATCGGCGAGGGCGCCGACTTCGAGAGCTTCGCCCTCGTGGCCCGCGGTGGGAAACTGGCCGCCCTGTGGGCGGACCGCGGCGACGGTCCGGGCCGCCCCGCGACGCTGTACGCGGCGCCGTTCTCCTTCTCGTCGTGGGGGCAGCCGCTGTTCGGGGCGGTGAGCCGCCGGTCGTACGTCTCGACCTACCCGCCCGGCGACGGCACCCGGCACATCTCCGACATCACGGTGACCCCCTCCGGCCGGATCCTGGTGGGCTCCGCCGCGGACGCCGGCGACGACGGCCCGTTCGACTCCGCGGTGAGCGAGGCCGGCCGGGTGACCGTCTCGGCGGCCGGCTCGGTGCGGGTCACGCTCGCCGCGAGCCCCACCGTGCTCGGCACCTTCCCCGGCTACAAGATCGAGGCGGTCGAGTGCCTGCCCGGCACCGGTGACGCCCTCCTCGGCACCGACGACGAGAACGCGGGCGGCTTCGTGCGCACCGCGCCGTACTGCGGGAACTGACCCCGGACACGGCACCGCGCCCCGCCGGGCGGGAGCTCGACGGGGCGCGGGTGACGGTGTGACGGGATCCGGGTGACCGGGGGTGGTGCTCAGCTCTCCTCGGTGACCGCCGCGCGCTTCTTCTGGAGCGCGTAGCCGCCCGCCGCGAGCAGCAGCGTCAGGGCGCCGGTCGCGTAGAGCTGCACCCGGGTGCCCTCCTCGCGGGCCATCAGGAAGAAGATGCCGGCCATCCCGGCCAGCGCCACCCAGGTCAGCACGGGGAAGCCCCACATCCGCACGACCAGCTTCTCCGGCGCCTCGCGCTCGGTGCGGCGGCGCAGCACCAGCTGGGAGGCGGCGATGAAGAACCAGACGACCAGGATGATCGCGCCGATGGTGTTGATCAGCCAGATGAAGACGTCGTCCGGGCGCCAGTAGCTCAGCAGCACGCAGGCGAAGCCGAAGACGGAGGAGACCAGCACCGCCGGGCGCGGCACCCCGCCGAAGGTGCGGCCGAGCGCCTTCGGGCCCTGGCCGCGGGCGACCAGCGAGCCGGCCATGCGGGAGGCGCCGTAGATGTTGGCGTTCATGGCGGAGAGCAGGGCGATCAGGACGACCACGTTCATGATCTGGCCGGCCGCCGGGATGTCCAGGTGGTCGAGGGTGGCGACGTACGGGCCCTTCTCGACGACCGCCTTGTCGCCCCACGGGACGAGGGTGACGATGACGGCCATGGAGCCGATGTAGAAGAGCGCGATGCGCCACATCGCCGTACGGACGGCCTTGGCGACGCCCTGCACCGGGTGCTCCGACTCGGCCGCGGCGATCGTGACGGTCTCCAGACCGCCGTACGCGAAGACGGAGGCGAGCAGGCCGACGATCAGGCCCTCGGAGCCGTTCGGGAAGAAGCCGCCGTCGCCGGTGAGGTTGGCGGTGCCCGGGGCGTCGCTGCCCGGCAGGACGCCGACGATGGCGAGGACGCCGATGCCGAGGAAGAGGACGATCGCACCGACCTTGAGGGCGGCGAACCAGAACTCGAACTCGCCGAAGTTCTTCACGGCCGCCAGGTTGGTGCCGCAGAACACCAGCATGAACAGCGCCACCCAGGCCCACTCCGGGGTGCCCGGGAGCCAGCCGGTCATGATCTTCGCGGCGCCGATGCCCTCCAGGCCGACGGCCACGCAGAGCAGGAACCAGAAGGCCCAGCCCGCGGTGAAGCCGGCCCAGGGGCCGAAGGCCCGCTCCGCGTGGACCGAGAAGGAGCCGGAGGCCGGGTTCGCCGCCGACATCTCGCCCAGCATGCGCATCACCAGCATGACCAGCACGCCGGAGATCGCGTACGCGAGGACGATCGAGGGACCGGCGGCGGCGATGCCGGCACCGGAGCCGACGAAGAGGCCGGCGCCGATGACACCACCGAGGGCGATCATCGACAGATGGCGCTGCTTGAGGCCGTGGGTGAGGCCCCCGGCGGGGGCGTCCGCGCTGGTGGCGGTGGGTTTACGGTCGGCCGGCGCGGGCGCGGGAGTCCGAGGCATGGGCGGGCCCTGTTCACTAGCTGAGACGGGGAGGGTGGGCCACAGTCTGTGGGCCCGCACCGCTCACAGGGAACCGATGTCCGCTATACGGGCACGACCTTCACACAAGGTGAAGATTCACTTCCGCTTCGTGCGCAGTTCGCGGACCCAGGCCACCACCAGCACCGAAGCCGTCGCCCCGGCCGACCACAGCACCTGCGGCCTGGCCCCGTCGTCGGCCAGCATCAGCACCAGCACCACGCCCATCGCGGCCAGTGCCACCCAGGTCAGCCAGGGGAAGCCCCACATCCGCAGCGTCAGCGTCTCCGGCGCCTCCCGCTCGATCCGGCGCCGCAGCCGCAGCTGCGAGACGGCGATCAGCGCCCACACGAAGAGCAGCACCGCGCCGACCGCGTTGAGCATGTAGAGGAAGACGGAATCCGGCCACTTCAGATTGAGCAGGACGGAGACGAAGCCGAAGGCCACCGAGGCCAGCACCGCCCGCCGCGGCACCCCGCCGGACACCCGCAGCAGCCCCTTCGGCGCCTCCCCGCGCTCGGCCAGCGAGAACACCATCCGCGAGGAGCCGTACAGGTTGGCGTTGAGCGCCGACAGCAGCGCCACGAACACCACCACGTTCATGATCTGCCCGGCCCCCGGCACCCCGATCGAGTCCAGCACCGCCACGTACGGCGACTCGCCCGGCTCCAGCGCGGTCCACGGCAGCAGGGTCACGATCACCAGCATCGAACCCACGTAGAAGAGCAGGATCCGCCACACCGCGCTGCGCACCGCCCGCGCCACGTTGCGCGCCGGGTCGTCGGACTCGGCCGCCGCGATCGTCACGACCTCCAGACCGCCGAAGGCGAAGACCACGGCGAGCACCCCGGAGACCACCCCCGCCCAGCCGTTGGGCAGGAAGCCGCCCTGGCCGGTCAGGTTCGCCAGGCCCACCGGGTCGGTGTCCGGCAGCCAGCCGACGATCGCCAGCGTGCCGAGGACCAGGAAGAGCACGATCGCGCCGACCTTGAGCGCGGCGAACCAGAACTCGAACTCGCCGAAGTTCTTCACCGACGCCAGGTTCGTGGCGGTGAACACCACCATGAAGACCAGCACCCAGCCCCACTGCGGGACCCCCGGCACCCAGCCGTGCGCGATCCGCGCCGCGCCGGTCGCCTCCACGGCGAGCACCACCACCAGCAGGAACCAGTACAGCCAGCCCACCGAGAAGCCCGCCCAGCGGCCCAGCGCCCGCTCCGCGTGCACCGAGAAGGCGCCCGAGGCGGGCATCGCCGCCGACATCTCGCCCAGCATCCGCATGATCAGCATCGCGAGCGCGCCCGCGATCAGGTACGACACGACGATGCCGGGGCCGGCGACCGCGATGCCCGCGCCGGAGCCCACGAACAGCCCCGCGCCGATCACCCCGCCGAGCCCCAGCATCGTCAGGTGACGCTGCTTCAGCGCGTGGGAGAGGGGCTCCGGCGCGGGTGCGAGGGGCTCCGGTCCGGGGGTGGGGACGTCGTGCATGCGGGGGGCTCGCGCTCTGGGAGGGTTTATGGAGACCCCACAGTCTCTCCGTTGGGAGTCCTTTGGCGCAAAAGGGACCTCCGGGTGCGAGTTCCCAGTGACGAGCGTCACGTGGCGCCGGGCATGATCCACCGGGTTTGTTCGATCTCCACGAACGGCCCGCACCCCGGTTTGTGGGCGGCTGACGGTGATCGGTCGTTCACCGCTGGCATACGGTCGAGCCTGTCCCCGCTGTCCCCCTGTCGTCTCACCCCCGCGGAGTACCGATGAGCACCGCCGTCGCCCCCGTTCGTTCCCTCCGCTCCGGAACGGTCCTCGCCGACCTGATCCCGGCCAGCCGTGCCCGCGACATCGCGCTGGTCGTCGGCGGTGCCGCGCTGACCGGCCTGGCCGCCCAGCTCACCGTCCCGGTGCCCGGCTCCCCGGTCCCGGTCTCCGGCCAGACCTTCGCCGCCCTGCTCGTCGGCACCGCCCTCGGTGCCCGCCGCGGCTTCCTCTCCCTCGGCGTGTACGCCGTCGCCGGCATGGCGGGCCTGCCCTGGTTCGCCGAGGCGAGCTCCGGCTGGTCGATGCCGTCCTTCGGCTACATCCTCGGCATGCTGCTGGCCGCGACCGTCGTCGGCGCCCTCGCCCGGCGCGGCGCCGACCGCTCGGTGCTGCGGACGGCGGGCACGATGGTGCTGGGCTCCGCGATCATCTACGCCGTCGGCGTGCCGTACCTGGCCCTGGCCACCGGCATGACCTTCGGCCAGGCCGTCGCCGCGGGGCTCGTCCCCTTCCTCGTCGGTGACGCCCTCAAGGCCGCCCTCGCGATGGGCGCGCTGCCGGCCGCGTGGAAGCTGGTCGGCCGCAAGGGCTGACGCCCACCCCGTACGCACGCGAGAGAGGCCCCGCCGGACCGGCGGGGCCTCTCTCGCGTAGCGGTGCGAACGGGGCTCAGACCCGGTCGAGCTCCGGCTTCGCGCGCTTCACGAGCCGCTCCTTGACGAGCCCGATCGCCAGCACGAGCGCGGCCACCAGCAGCGAGAGCACGACCTGCTCCCGGTTGCTGCCGCCGTCGTAGACCATGTAGCCGAGCACGCCGACGATCATGGCGATGGTCGCCCAGGTCAGGTACGGGAAGAGCCACATCCGCACGACCAGCTTGTCGGGCGTCTCGCGCAGGATGATCCCGCGCATCCGCAGCTGGGTCACGCAGATGACCAGCCAGACGAAGAGGGCGACGGCGCCGGAGGAGTTCAGCAGGAAGGCGAAGACGGTGTCGGGCCACTTGTAGTTGAAGAAGACCGCGACGAAGCCGAAGACCACCGAGGAGAGGATCGCCACCTGCGGCACGCCCCGCTTGTTGGTCCTGGCGAAGGACCGCGGCGCGTCACCGCGCTGGCCGAGCGAGAAGGCCATCCGGGAGGCCGTGTAGAGGCCCGAGTTCAGGCAGGACAGGACGGCGGTCAGGACGATCACGTTCATGACCTGGCCGGCGTGCGGGATGCCGATGGAGTCGAGGGCGGCGACGTACGAGCCCTTCTCGACGATCGACTTGTCGTTCCACGGCAGCAGGGTGAGCACGACGAAGATCGAGCCCAGGTAGAAGACGCCGATCCGCCAGATCACGCTGTTGGTGGCCTTGGTGACGGCCCGCTGCGGGTCCTCCGACTCGCCGGCGGCCAGGGTGACGATCTCGCTGCCCATGAAGGAGAAGACGACCATCAGCACACCGGTGAGCACGGCGCCCGCGCCCATCGGGAAGAAGCCGCCGGTGTCGGTGAGGTGCGCGAAGCCCGCGCCCGGGTTGTCCGAGCCCGGCAGCACGCCGAAGACGGCGAGCAGGCCGACCACGACGAAGGCGCCGATGGCGACGACCTTGATGCCCGCGAACCAGAACTCGAACTCTCCGTACGAGGCGACGGAGGCCAGGTTCGTGGCGGTGAGCACCACCATCACGATGAGCGCCCAGCCCCACTGCGGGACGGCCGGGATCCAGCCCTCCAGGATCTTGGCGCCGGCGGTCGCCTCGACCGCGAGCACGACCACCCAGAAGAACCAGTACAGCCAGCCGATGGTGAATCCGGCCCAGCGGCCGAGCGCCCGGTCCGCGTAGGCGGAGAAGGAGCCGGAGGAGGGGCGGGCGGCGGCCATCTCGCCCAGCATCCGCATCACGAACACGACCATCGCGCCGACCAGCGCGTACGACAGGAGGATGGCGGGGCCGGCGGCGGCGATGCCGGAGCCGGAGCCGACGAAGAGGCCGGCGCCGATCACGCCACCGATGGCGATCATCGAGAGGTGGCGGTTCTTGAGGCCGGCCTTGAGACCGTTGGAACCGTCGGACTGCTGGGAATCACCGGTGGATCCGGTGTCCTCGCCTTCCTTCGCCAGGGTCGGTTGCGTGTTCATGAACGCTTCCTTCGGTGTGGGGGGTCTGCTCGGGTCGCGAGCTGGAGACATGTAACCCGGAGACCGGTGAGTACGGAAGGGCTGACTCCGGATCGTGATTCAGGACATAAGGTCCGGACCAGACGGGACCAAGGTCCCGACCCCGCTGACCGCTACCCCGTCCCCGCCGTGCCACACTCGGGACCATGCGCGTCTACCTCGGCTCCGACCATGCCGGTTACGAACTCAAGAACCACCTCGTCGAGTGGCTGAAGGCCCACGGCCACGAGCCCGTCGACTGTGGTCCCCACATCTACGACGCCCTCGACGACTACCCGCCGTTCTGCCTGCGCGCCGCCGAGCGGACGGCCGCGGACGAGGACAGCCTGGGCATCGTGATCGGCGGCTCCGGCAACGGCGAGCAGATCGCCGCCAACAAGGTCAAGGGAGTGCGCGCCGCCCTCGCCTGGAGCGAGCAGACCGCCGCCCTCGGCCGCGAGCACAACAACGCCAACGTGGTCTCCATCGGCGGCCGGATGCACACCCAGGAAGAGGCGACCAAGTTCGTCGAGATCTTCCTCTCCACCCCGTACTCGGGCGACGAGCGCCACACCCGCCGCATCGACATGCTCTCCCGCTACGAGGAGACCGGCGAGCTCCCGGCGATCCCGGCGCACCACCCGCAGAACGAGGCCTGATCAGCGCCCATGCCTGAAGGGCACACGATCCACCGGCTGGCCGCCGACTACCGGGAACGGTTCGGCGGCCGGCCCGTGCGTGCCTCCAGCCCGCAGGGCAAGTTCGCCGACTCGGCGGCCCTGCTCGACGGCGCGGTCCTCACCGGCACCGAGGCCCACGGCAAGCACCTCTTCCTCGGCTTCCCGGGCGAGGAGTGGGTCCACATCCACCTGGGCCTCTTCGGCAAGGTCACCTTCGGGGACGCGCCCGCGCCGCCGCCCACCGACACCGTCCGGCTGCGCCTGGCCGGCCGGGAGGCGTACGTCGACCTGCGCGGCCCGACCACCTGCGCGCTGATCACCGACGCCGAGAAGACGGCGATACACGAGCGGCTCGGCCCCGACCCGCTGCGCCCGGCCGATGACCCCGGCAGGGCCTGGCGCCGGATCGCGAAGTCCCGCACCACGATCGCCGCCCTGCTCATGGACCAGAAGATCATCGCGGGCGTCGGCAACGTCTACCGGGCCGAGGTCCTCTTCCGCCACGGCATCGACCCGTACCGCGCGGGCAAGGACCTGACCGCGGGGGAGTGGACCGCGATCTGGGACGACCTGGTCCTCCTCATGCGCGAGGGCGTCCGCCTCAACCGCATCGACACGGTCCGCCCCGAGCACACCCCCGAGGCCATGGGCCGTCCGCCCCGCGTCGACGACCACGGCGGCGAGGTCTACGTCTACCGCCGCGCGAACCTCCCGTGCCACATCTGCCACACGGAGATCCGCACGGCGGACCTGGCGAACCGCAACCTCTTCTGGTGCCCGCGCTGCCAGTCCCACTGACGCACGCGCCCGGCACCGCGAGCCGGGCGGGACTTCCGGGCCCGGCCCTGGAACCGTGCGGGGCTTCCGGACCCGGTTTAGAACCCGGGCGGGACTTCCGGACCCGGCCTGGAACCGTGCGGGACTTCCGGACCCGCCCTGGAACCGTGCCGGGGCTTCCGGACCGGGCCTAGAACCCGGGCGGGGCTTCCGGACCGGGCCTAGAACCGGGCGCGACTTCGCAACCCCGCCCAGAACCCGGGCGGGACTTCCCGACCCCGCCTAGAACCCGTGCGGCAGCCACGGCGCCACCGGCGACCCGAACGCCACCGACGCCTCGACCAGCGCCCCCTCGCGCAACTCCCGGACCCGCCCCGCCGCCGCGAGTGACACGAGCGAGTTCCCGCCGAGGTAGGCGGAGCCCAACTCCCTTACGGACAAGGCCAGATCGGCGGCCTCCTCGGTGCGCGCGCACACCGCGCCCTTCGCGTCCCCGGTCAGCCGCCACCGCCCCTCGTTCCACGGGCAGAACGCGTCCTCGACCTCGAACACCACGTCCACCGGCGCCTGGTACGTCCGCGCCTCCAGCGCCGCGCCCACGTCCACCAGCCGTACGTGCAGCCCGTCCCGCAGCGTCGTCTCGCAGCGGCGCACGTCGCTCACCAGGTGCAGCCACGCGTCGTCCGCCGGACGGCTGTGGATCTGCACCCGCGAGGTCAGGTCCACCGAGCACAGGAACCGCCACAGCGCCGCCTCCGCCGCCGGATCCAGCCCCGCCAGCTGGTGCAGGATCACCGACCCGTTGGCCCCGTTGAACGACCACTCGGGCTTGATCGCGTACAGCGCGAACCCCACGACCTCGCCCCCGCGCTCCGCCAGCACGCACAGCCGCGGCGAGGCGCCCTCCCGGTCGCCCGCCGGGTCGATCAGCGCGAGCCGCTCCCAGCCGGGCCGCCGCTCCAGCATCCCGGGCCGGCCGGCGACCAGCCGCGCGTACACCCCCTCGCAGGCGTCCAGCGCCTCCGCCGGGGACGCGAGCCGCAGGCCCACCTCGTCCGTGCCCTCCGGCACCGCGAGCCGCACCCGGGTCGTGTCGATCGTCGCGCGCGCCGAGTACGCCGCGACCGCGTACCCGAACCGCCCGTAGATCTCCGGCTCCGAGGCCGTCAGGACCGCGAGCGGCTCGCCCCACGCCCGTACGTCGTCCAGCTGGCGCCGCATCATCGAGGTGAGGATGCCGCGCCGCCGGTGCGTGCCGGCCACGCTCACCATCGTCACGCCCGCCGCCGGGACCACGGCCCCGCCCGGCACCGCGAGCCGGAAGGTGAACGCCCCCGCCGTACCGACGCAGCGGTCCCCGTCCCACGCGCCGATCGAGCGTTCGTACTCGGTGAGGTCCTGCCAGAGCTTCCGCTCCTCGTCCGCCTCCGGAACCCCGCCGAAGGCGAGCTCCAGCACCCCGTACCAGTCGTCCCACTCGGCCGGGTCGAGAACCCGCAGTTCAGTCGTCATATGCCATCGATATCAGCGCCCCCTCGTCCGACGCGACCCGATTTCGAATGCAATGTCACCTGGGTCCCCCTGCACGAGCGCCGATCGGGTGGATAGGGTCCAGGCCAATGGGACGTCGCGGCGCAGTGGACTCGTACGCGGCCCGGATGCGCAAGAGCGCCCTCCGGGCCCGCGTCGCGCTGCGCCGGTCCGGCGTCGACTACTTCCGCGGCGACGGCTCCGACTGGATCGCCCTCGCCGGACTCCTGCTCACCGTCCCCGCCATCATGTGCGGCACCCTCCTCGACCCGGTCTGGTGCTCGCCCTCCGCCCTCGCCCTGCCGATCGTCGCCGGCGGCCTGCTGCTGCGCCCCGCCAGCCTGCTCGGCCTGTACGCGGCCGCCGCCGGCGCGCTCATCGTCGAGTCGCTGGTCCTCGGCCCGTACACCGAGGGCCCCGCCCGGGTCACCCCCGGCACCGTCCTGGTGGTCGCCGCCTGCGGACTCTTCGGCCTGCTCATCGCCCAGTTCCGGGCCCGCGTCGGCGTGCCCTGGCGGCGCGGCGGCACCATGCTCTTCGACCTGCGCGAACGCATCCGGGTGCAGAGCGCCCTGCCCCGCCTGCCCCAGGGCTGGCACCGCGAGATGGCCCTGCGCCCGGCCGGCGGCCAGTCCTTCTCCGGCGACTTCGTCGTCGCCGCCCGCACCCACGGCGGCCGCACCCTGGAGGTCCTGCTCACCGACGTCTCCGGCAAGGGCATGGACGCGGGCTCCCGCGCCCTGCTGCTCTCCGGCGCCTTCGGCGGCCTCCTCGGCTCGCTGCCCCCGCACGGCTTCCTGCCCGCCGCCAACGGCTACCTCCTGCGCCAGGACTGGGACGAGGGCTTCGCCACCTCCATCCACCTCGTCCTCGACCTGGAGTCCGGCGACTACGAACTCCTCTCCGCCGGACACCTGCCCGCCCTCCAACTGCACGCGGGCACCGGCCGCTGGGAGGAGAAGGCGGGCGAAGGACCCCTCCTCGGCGTCTACGACGGCGCCGAGTTCCACCCGGCCAAGGGCTCCCTGCGCCCCGGCGACGTCCTCATGCTCTTCACCGACGGCCTCGTCGAGTCCGCCGACCGCGACATCGCCGAGGGCATCGACCGGCTCACCGGCGAGGCCGACCGCTACGTCGCCGCCGGATTCGAGGGCGCCGCCTGGCACCTCATCGAGGCCTGCGCCAAGGACGTCAACGACGACCGCGCACTGCTCCTGATCAGCCGCACGGGCTGACCACCCCCGGCCGGGGGTAGGGCCACCCCCACCCCAGGGAGACCGGCCGCCTCCATCGCCCCGACCTGCGGCGATCCGTACGTTCGAAGTGACGATCACGCACGTCACGCACGTCACGCACCTGACGTCACGCACCTGACGTCACCCACGTCACGTCACGTCACGAACGCACGGAGGACACTCATGGCAGCCCGGGACACCGCCCTCGGCACGGCAGCCGTCGAACTCGCCGGGGTACGGCGCCAGTACGGCAAGGGGGCCGGCGCCGTCCACGCGCTCCGCGGCATCGACCTGCGCCTCCCGCACGGCAGCTTCACCGCCGTCATGGGCCCCTCCGGCTCCGGCAAGTCCACCTTCCTCCAGTGCGCCGCCGGACTCGACCGCCCCACCGCCGGCTCCGTCCGCCTCGGCGGCACCGAGATCACCGGCCTCGACGAGAACCGGCTCACCGAACTGCGCCGCGCCCGCCTCGGCTTCGTCTTCCAGGCCTTCAACCTGCTGCCCTCGCTCACCGTCGAGCAGAACGTCCTGCTGCCCCTGCGGCTCGCGGGCGAGCGCCCCGACCGGCACCGCGCCGCCGAGGCCCTCGGCCAGGTCGGCCTCGCGGACAAGGGCGCCCGCCGCCCCGCCGAGCTCTCCGGCGGCCAGCAGCAGCGCGTCGCCATCGCCCGCGCCCTCATCACCCGGCCCGACGTGATCTTCGGCGACGAACCGACCGGCGCCCTCGACACCACGACCGCCACCGAGGTCCTCACCCTGCTCCGCGGCGCCGTCGACGGCCTCGGCGCCACCGTCGTCATGGTCACCCACGACCCCGTCGCCGCCGCCTACGCCGACCGCGTCCTCTTCCTCGCCGACGGCGCCCTCACCGACACCCTCCCGCGCAGCACCCCGGACCGCATCGCCGCCCGGATGACCGCGCTCACCGCCGCCACCCGCGCCGGCGCGGCCGCCTGATGCCCCGCCCCAACGGCCTCGCCCGCGCCGCCGTCCGCTTCAAGCCCTCCGCCTTCGCCGGCACCTTCGTCGCCCTGCTGCTCGCCGCCGCCGTGATCTCCGGCTGCGGCCTGCTCCTCCAGACCGGCGTCACCGCCGCCGTCCCGCCCGCGCGCTACGCGGGCGCGCCCGTGGTCGCCGCCGCCGACCAGCGGCTGCACGCCACGATCGGACACGGCGAGGAGCGCACCACGGTCTCCGCCGCCGTACCCGACCGGGCCCGCCTCGACGCCTCCCTCGTCCGCGCCGCCGCCGGCGTCCCGGGCGCCGCGCACGCCGTCGGGGACGTCTCCTACCCGGTACGCGCGGCCTCCGGCGCCCCGCTCACCGCCTCCGGCTGGGGCTCCGCCGCCTTCACCGGCACCCGCCTCGCCACCGGCACGGCCCCGGACGGCCCGGACCAGGTGGTCGTCGCCACCGGCCACGGACGGCCGGGCGAACGGATCACCCTGCACACCCCGGCGGGGGAGCGGACCTTCACCGTGACGGGAGCGGCCGCGCCGTCCCGGACCGCGCCGCCCGCCGCCGTCTGGCTCTCCGACGCCCGGGCCCTCGCCCTGTCCGGCCACCCCCGCACCGTCGACGCCATCGCCGTCCTGCCCACCAGCGGCACCGACCCCGCGACCCTCGCCGCCCAGGTCGAGCGCGCCCTGCACGGCAGGGCCCAGGTGCACACCGGCGACGACCGCAGCCTCGCCGAAGGCGCCGCGCTGCCGGCCGCCAAGGAACTGCTGATCGCCCTCGGCGGCTCCTTCGGCGGCACCGCCACCCTCGTCGCCGTGTTCACCGCCGCCGGCACCGTCGCCCTCTCCGTCGGGCAGCGCTCCCGCGAGTTCGCCCTGCTGCGGGCCATCGGCGCCACCCCGCGCCAGCTGCGCCGCTCCGTCGCCACCGAGTCCCTGCTCGTCGCCCCGCTCGCCGGCGCCCTCGGCTGCCTGCCCGGCCTCGCCCTCGCGAGCTGGTGGTTCGGGCAGCTGAAGGAGAAGGGCGCGATCCCCGCCGGGGTGCGCCTCGACACCGGTCCGATCCCGTTCGCCGCGGCCGTCGCCGCCGCCCTGCTGACCGCCCTGCTCGCCGGCCTCGCCGCCGCCCGCCGCCCCTCCCGCGTCGAACCCGGCCGCGCGCTCACCGAGTCCCAGGTCGAACGGCGCGCGACCGGCCGGATCCGCACCCCGCTCGGCATCCTCGCCCTCGCCGGCGGCGTCGCCCTCACGGGCGTGGCCGCCCAGGCGTCCGGCGAGGTCGCCGCCAACACGGCCCTCGGCGTCGTCATGCTCTTCATGCTGGCCGTCGCCCTGCTCGGCCCGCTGCTCGCCAGGGCCTGCGCGGCCCTCGCCGGACTGCCCCTGCGCGCCGCCGGGGCCGCCGGCCACCTCGCCGCGGCGAACGCGCGCGGCAACGCACGCCGGCTCGCCTCCGCGCTCACCCCGATCGTCCTCGCGCTTTCCTTCTCCTCCACCCTCGTCTTCCTGCACACCAGCACCGACCGGGCCGCCGAGCACCAGCAGCGCGCCGGACTGGTCGCCGACCACGTCGTCACCGCCCCCGCCGGGCTCCCCGCCGACGCGGCGGCCCGCGCCGCACGCGCCCCCGGGGTCACCGCCGCCGTGGCCGTCCAGCACACCGGCGTCCTGCTCCCCGACGGCGACGCGGGCTTCCGCGGCGCCACCGCCCAGGGCGTCTCCGCCGACCCCACCCCGGTCCTCGACCTCGACGTGCGCACCGGCACGCTCGCCGCGCTGCGCCCCGGCACGGTCGCCCTCGACGCGAACCTCGCCGCCGCCCAGCAGGTACG
Organism: Streptomyces sp. NPDC093111; assembly: GCF_040683955.1. NCBI lineage: Bacteria > Bacillati > Actinomycetota > Actinomycetes > Kitasatosporales > Streptomycetaceae > Streptomyces > Streptomyces sp. NPDC093111. Next base: position 414,241 of record NZ_JBFBNW010000002.1, read on the forward strand.
GACCGGGGACCGCCTGGAGCTCCGGCTGCCCGACGGCACCCGGACGGAGCCGCTCGTCGTCGCCACCTACGGCCGCGGCCTCGGCCTGTCCGAGGTGACCCTCCCGGCCGCCGCCCTCGCCGGGCACGTCACCGCCCCGTACGCCACCGAGCTCCTGGTCCGCGGCGGCCAGCCCGCCGCCCTGGCCCCGCTCGGCGCCGTCACGGACGCCGCCGGCTGGTCCACCGCCCAGAGCCGGGACCGCGCGCTCAACGCCTGGGCCAACACCACCATGGCCGCCGTCCTCGGCGGGTTCGCGGCGGTCGCCGCCGTCAACACGCTGGTGATGACCGTCCTCGACCGGCGCCGCGAACTGCGCACCCTGCGCCTGGTGGGCACCACCCGCCGCCAGGTGCTGCGGATGATCCGCTGGGAGTCGCTGCTGGTCACCGGCGCGGGCGTGGCCCTCGGCACCGGCATCGCGCTCGCCACCCTGGTCCCCATGGTGAACGGCCTGACCGGCGAGGGCCCGTACATCCCGCCGCTGCTGTACGGCTCGTTCGTCGCGGCCACGGTCGGCCTCGGCCTCGCCGCCACCGCCCTGCCCGCGCGGGCCGCACTACGCTGACCGCCATGACCGGCACCCCGTACCTCACCCTCGCCGAGATCGAGACCCTCGCCGTCGCCGCCCACGCGGGCCAGACCGACAAGGCCGGGCGACCCTACGCGGAGCACCTGAGGGCGGTCGCCGAAGGGGTACGGACCCGGGGCGGCGACGAGGGGCAGATCGCGGCGGCCTGGCTGCACGACGCCGTCGAGGACGCCGCCCTGTCCCCCGAGTGGCTGGCGGGCGCGGCCCTGCCGCCGGAGGTCAAGGAGATGGTGCGGGCGCTCACCAAGCGCCCGGGGGAGGACCTGGAGGGCTACACCCGGCGGATTCTGGCCACGCCGGGTGCCCTGCTGGTCAAGGAGGCCGACCTCGCGCACAACGCGGATCCGGCCCGCCTCGCCGTCCTCGAACCGCCGACCCGGGACCGTCTGACCGCCAAGTACGCCCGGGTACGGGGCCTGTTGGGACTCACTCCGCCGAACTGATCAAGACGAATTTCGTCATGTTGGCCGGATTTCTACGGCGATGATTCGTCACCCACCCCTGCGGGGCAGGTAGTTGGTGGCACGATAGGTGCGGCGGGGGTGTTCTGTGACGTGCGCTCCCGGGCGGCAAGGCGGGGACCGACCGAGGGTGTGTGATCAGTTGTGGCCATTTCACTATCTGTGGTGCTGCTGTTGGCGATCATCCTGGTGGTGCTGATCCGTGGCGGAAACCTGAAGGCCGGTCCGGCCGTCGTCGCGGTCCTGTTCGGCTTCTTCCTCGCCTCGACGGGCATGGCCGACGACATCCAGCGCTTCCTGGACTCGATAACGAACACGGTCGGCTCCATCAAGTTCTGACCCGGACCGGCGTCAGGCCGCCTTCGCGGCGGATTTGGCCGACTTGACGGACTTGGCCGCCTTCTTGGCGGGCTTCGCCGACTTCCCGGCCGGCTTGGCGGCCGATTTCGTGACCGCCTTCTTGGCCGGCGCCTTGGCCGGCGTCTTCGTCGACGCCTTGGTCGAGGGCTTGTCCGACGGCTTGGCGGTCTTCGTCGCCGACTTCTTGGCGGTCGGCTTCTTCGCCGACGCCTTCTTCGCCGACGCCTTCGGGACCGTCTTGGTGACCGTCTTCTTGACCAGCTTCTTGACGGCGGGCTTCACGGCCGGCTTCTTGGCCCCCGGCTTCGCCGCGCCCTTCTCCGCCTTCGCGGTCTTCTCGGCTTTCCCGGTCTTCTCGGCCTTGGGCTTGGCCGCCGGCTGAGCGGCGGGCTTCCCGGGCGCCGTCTTCGCCCCCGCCTTCGCGTCCGGCTTCGCCCCCGCCTTCGCGGCCGGCTTCGTTTCCGCCTTCGTCTCCGACTTCACCGCCGGCTTCCGGGGCTTGCCCGTCGCCCACTTGAGTTCGATCTCCAGCTCGATCTCCCCCTCTTCGACCTCGACCTCCACCTCGGCCGCGAGCTCGTCGGGGATCCGCAGGCTCAACGTCCCCGCCCCCAGCTTCAGCTCGGCCTCACCGCCCTTGCGCAGCGCCTCGGCGAGCGCCGTCAGCTGGGCGGCGGCTTCGAGACGGGACAGCGAGCGCTTCTGCTCGAACTTCAGATCCTTCATGACGGCCTCCGACCCCACACGGGGACAAGCGGGAATAAAGCGGACAGCGTCATTCTCTTGCCCCGCACCGGACCCGGCATCCCAACGAAACGGCAGAGGCCCCTCCGGAACGCTGTCCGGAGGGGCCTCTGCCGCTGTGGAGCGGGTGACGGGAATCGAACCCGCGTAGCTAGTTTGGAAGACTAGTGCTCTACCATTGAGCTACACCCGCACAAGGTGCATCGCGAGGCCATCGGCCCCGGCGACGGACGCCATCGTAGCGGGTTCTCGCAGGTCCCCGCACACCCCTTGAAAACAGGGGGCGTCGCACCGTCCCCGTCCATGTACCCTACGTGTCGCACCGACGGGGTGTGGCGCAGCTTGGTAGCGCGTCCGCTTTGGGAGCGGAAGGCCGTGGGTTCAAATCCCGCCACCCCGACCAGCCAAGATCACATTGTGGGCCGTGAGGCGCTTGCGGTTACTATGCAAGCTGCGTGCCCGTGTGTCTCTCTGACCGGGCCGATCGGCCGGAACCGCCCCCTGGTGGTACCGGCGAAACCAGGAATCAGCCACCAAGGAGACCGAACCGTGAAGAGCGCCGTGGAGACCCTGAACCCGACCCGGGTTCGGCTCACTGTCGAGGTGCCCTTCGAGGAGCTCAAGGACAGCCTCGACGCGGCGTACAAGAAGATCAACCAGCAGGTCACGGTCAAGGGCTTCCGTAAGGGCAAGATCCCGGCTCGCGTGATCGACCAGCGGTTCGGCCGTGGTGCGGTGCTGGAGGAGGCCGTCAACGACGCGCTCCCGAAGTTCTACACCGAGGCCGTGAACGAGGCCGAGGTCAACCCGCTGGGTCAGCCCGAGGTCGACATCACGGAGCTGAAGGACGGCGAACTGCTGGCCTTCACCGCCGAGGTCGACATCCGCCCGGCCATCGAGATCCCGGACTTCTCCGGTATCGAGGTCGAGGTCGACGCCGTCGAGGTCACCGACGAGGACATCGAGAAGTCCGTGGAGCAGCTCCGCGACCGCTTCGCGTCCACCAACCCGGTCGAGCGCGCCGCCGCCGAGGGCGACGTCATCACCATCGACCTGGAGGCCAAGGTCGACGGCGAGGTCCTGCCCGACGGTGTCGCCAGCGGTGTCTCGTACACCATCGGCTCCGGCGAGCTCCTCGACGGCATCGACGAGGCCGTCACCGGCCTGGAGGCCGGCGGCGAGGCCACCTTCACCTCGCAGCTGAAGGGCGGCTCCGCCGAGGGCAAGGACGCCGAGGTCACCGTCAAGGTCCTCACCGTCGCCGCCCGTGAGCTCCCCGAGCTGGACGACGAGTTCGCGCAGCTGGCGTCGGAGTTCGACACCCTCGACGAGCTCAAGGCCGACAGCCGCAAGCGCCTTGAGAACATGAAGCAGTTCGACCAGGCCACCCAGGCCCAGGAGCGCGTCCTGGAGAAGCTCCTGGAGCTGGCGGAGATCCCCGTCCCCGAGAAGCTGCTCGAGGACGAGGTCAACACCCGCAAGCACAACCTGGAGCACCACCAGCTCGGCCAGATGGGCCTGAGCCTGGAGAAGTACCTGGAGTTCCAGGGCAAGACGGTCGAGGAGTTCGAGACCGAGACCAAGGACCAGGCCGTCAAGGGCATCAAGACCCAGTTCATCCTCGACGAGCTGGTCAACAAGGAGAAGCTGAACGTGGAGCAGGAGGAGCTCACCGAGCACCTCATGCGCCGCGCCGCCTCCTCCGGCATGTCCCCCGACCAGTTCGCCCAGGCCGTCGTCCAGGGCGGCCAGGTGCCGATGCTGGTCGGCGAGGTCGCCCGCGGCAAGGCGCTCGCGCTGGTCGTCGAGGCCGCCAAGGTCGTCGACACCAACGGTGTCGAGGTCGACCTGTCCGACGAGGACGAGGAGCAGGCCACCGAGACGGTCGAGGCCGTCACCGGTGAGGCCGAGGTCTCCGAGGACAAGTAAGCCCCCCCGGGGCGACGCGTGAGGCTCCGGCCTCGCGCCGAACCCCGCCCCACGGGCCCGGACGCACAGGTGTGCGCCCGGGCCCGTGGACGTACCGGGCCCGTTCATGCGCCCCCAACTACCTTGCGCTCCCAGCGAACAGTTCGGGAAGCGGGATGGCGTTGTCCTACCTGCGCGTTAGGGTCCATGAATACGAGGGCAATGCCCTCCGAACGAGACGCTGAGACGGCCCGGTGCCGTCGGAGACGAGCAGGTGGATACGTGACGAATCTGAAGCCTTACGCCGCGGGTGAGCCGTCCATCGGTGGTGGCCTCGGCGACCATGTCTACAACCGGCTGCTCGGCGAGCGCATCATCTTCCTCGGCCAGCAGGTCGACGACGAGATCGCCAACAAGATCACCGCCCAGATGCTCCTCCTCGCGGCCGACCCGTCGAAGGACATCTACCTGTACATCAACAGCCCCGGTGGCTCCGTGACGGCCGGCATGGCCGTCTACGACACCATGCAGTACATCCCCAACGACGTCGTGACCATCGGTATGGGCATGGCGGCCTCGATGGGCCAGTTCCTGCTCACCGGCGGCACCCCCGGCAAGCGCTTCGCGCTGCCGAACACCGACATCCTGATGCACCAGGGCTCCGCCGGCATCGGTGGCACCGCCTCCGACATCAAGATCCAGGCCGAGTACCTTCTCCGTACGAAGCAGCGCATGGCCGAGATCACCGCGCACCACTCCGGTCAGACCGTCGACGCGATCATCCGCGACGGCGACCGTGACCGCTGGTTCACCGCGGAGGAGGCCAAGTCGTACGGCCTCATCGACGACATCATCACGCACGCCGCGGGTGTTCCGGGCGGCGGCGGCACGGGCGCCTGAGCGCCGGCCGCCCGCCCAAGAGCCCCAGCCCCCCCGCCGAACGCCACCAGGACGGTGAACCCCCAGATGCAGAACAACCTCTCCGCGAGCGGCCTCTACACCGGCGCGCCGATGGACAACCGCTACGTCGTGCCGCGCTTCGTGGAGCGCACCTCGCAGGGCGTGCGCGAGTACGACCCGTACGCGAAGCTGTTCGAGGAGCGCGTGATCTTCCTCGGCGTGCAGATCGACGACGCCTCCGCCAACGACGTCATGGCACAGCTGCTGTGCCTGGAGTCGATGGACCCGGACCGCGACATCTCGATCTACATCAACAGCCCGGGCGGCTCCTTCACCGCGCTCACGGCCATCTACGACACGATGCAGTTCGTGAAGCCGGACATCCAGACGGTCTGCATGGGCCAGGCGGCCTCCGCCGCGGCCGTGCTGCTCGCCGCCGGCACCCCCGGCAAGCGGATGGCCCTGCCCAACGCCCGCGTGCTGATCCACCAGCCGTCCGGCGGCACCGGCCGTGAGCAGCTCTCCGACCTGGAGATCGCGGCCCGCGAGATCCTGCGCATGCGCACCCAGCTGGAGGAGATGCTGGCCAAGCACTCCTCCACGCCGATCGAGAAGATCCGCGACGACATCGAGCGCGACAAGATCCTGACCGCCGAGGACGCCCTCGCGTACGGCCTGGTGGACCAGATCGTCTCGACCCGCAAGAGCACGGCCGCCGCGGCACACTGACGCTCGACCTTCCCTCGCCGTGGTTGGTGTGGCCGAATCCCGTCCATGCCAACCGCGCCAAGGGGGGCCCGAACGAGGGGCCCGGCAAGGTACCGTCGAATATGAGGCACCAGGAGTCGCTGAACCAAGCACTCCCAGGCGAAGGGGAAGCACCTCGTGGCACGCATCGGTGATGGCGGCGACCTGCTCAAGTGCTCGTTCTGCGGAAAGAGCCAGAAGCAGGTGAAGAAGCTCATCGCGGGTCCCGGTGTGTACATCTGCGACGAGTGCATCGACCTCTGCAACGAGATCATCGAAGAGGAGCTCGCGGAGACGAGCGAGGTGCGCTGGGAGGAGCTTCCCAAGCCTCGCGAGATCTACGAGTTCCTGGAGGGGTACGTCGTCGGCCAGGAGCCGGCGAAGAAGGCCCTCTCCGTCGCGGTGTACAACCACTACAAGCGCGTCCAGGCCGGCGAGAACGGCGGCGCGCAGGGCCGGGACGACGCCATCGAACTGGCGAAGTCCAACATCCTGCTGCTCGGCCCGACCGGCTCCGGCAAGACGCTCCTGGCGCAGACACTGGCCCGGATGCTGAACGTCCCGTTCGCCATCGCGGACGCGACGGCGCTCACGGAGGCCGGCTACGTCGGCGAGGACGTCGAGAACATCCTGCTCAAGCTGATCCAGGCGGCGGACTACGACGTCAAGAAGGCCGAGACCGGGATCATCTACATCGACGAGATCGACAAGGTCGCCCGTAAGAGCGAAAACCCGTCGATCACGCGTGACGTCTCGGGCGAGGGCGTGCAGCAGGCCCTCCTCAAGATCCTGGAGGGCACCACCGCCTCCGTCCCGCCGCAGGGCGGCCGGAAGCACCCGCACCAGGAGTTCATCCAGATCGACACGACGAACGTGCTCTTCATCGTGGGCGGCGCCTTCGCCGGCCTGGAGAAGCTCATCGAGTCGCGTGCGGGCGCCAAGGGCATCGGTTTCGGGGCGACCATCCGCTCCAAGCGGGAGATCGAGGCGAGCGACCAGTTCCAGGAGGTCATGCCGGAGGACCTGGTGAAGTTCGGGATGATCCCGGAGTTCATCGGCCGTCTCCCCGTCATCACCTCGGTCCACAACCTGGACCGCGAAGCCCTCCTGAAGATCCTCGTCGAGCCGCGCAACGCGCTGGTCAAGCAGTACCAGCGCCTCTTCGAACTCGACGGCGTGGAGCTGGACTTCGACCGTCCGGCCCTGGAGGCCATCGCCGACCAGGCGATCCTCCGCGGCACCGGCGCGCGCGGCCTGCGCGCCATCATGGAGGAGGTCCTCCAGTCGGTGATGTACGAGGTCCCGTCCCGCAAGGACGTGGCCCGCGTGGTCATCACCGCCGACGTGGTCCGCAACAACGTCAACCCGACGCTGGTCCCGCGGATCGTGAAGAACGACGGCAGGCACGAGAAGTCCGCCTGACCCGAAGCGACGACGAAGGGGCGCCCCGCCGACCGGCGGAGCGCCCCTTCGTCGTATCCGCCGGATCAGACCTTGCTGCGCGAGGCCTTGTACTGCTGGCCCGCCAGCTCCGCGACCTGGTCCAGGGTGAGGCCCTGGCCGCCGGTCATCATCGTCGACAGGTCGATGACGTTCACGACGCCCACGGTGCTGTAGTCGGACCAGATGCAGGTGGGCACCTGGAAGGACTTCGGGCCGGGCGAGGTCGAGGTGCCGGTGTTCTCCAGCTTGAGGTACTGGCACTTCATCAGCGCGCCGTCGAAGCCCGCCGGGGTCTTCGCCTCCGGGCTGCCGACCGGCGTCACCTTGACGTCGTCGGCCTTGCCGGTCTGCTTCTTCTCGTAGTTCCCGAACGCGGTGTCGAGCGCCTTCGCCGGGTCGGCGATCTCGCCCCACATCCCGTTCAGGCTCATGCTCTTGCCCTTGAGCGGGTCGGAGCCGTCACCCGACTTGTACGAGGCCACGACCGAGTGGGGGTCCTTGATCCCCATCGCGGCGGCGCTGACCTTCTGCTCCTCCGTCAGGGCGCCGGCCCGGTCGGCGCCCTCCTTCTTGTACTCGCCGACCGTGGCCGCCGGGGTGATCTTGTAACCCTTGGTGGAGTCGGCGACATCGCTGTTGCCGGCGCCGCCGCCCCCGCCGATCACGAAGTACGCGCCCACGGCCAGCGCCGCGACCACGGCCACGCCGGCGATGATCCAGCCGGCCTTGCTCTTCTTCGGGGCCGGCGGCGGGGGCAGGTAACCGCCGGGGCCCTGCGGGGCGCCGTACGGGGGCTGCTGGCCGTACGGGCCGGGCTGGGGCTGGCCCTGCGGCGGGTAGCCGTACGGCTGCTGCGGCGGGACACCCTGCGGCGCCTGCTGCGGGTAGCCGTAGCCGGGCTGCGGGGCCTGCGGGGGCTGCCCGTAGGGGCCGGGCTGCTGCGGCTGCTGCCCGTAAGGCCCCGGCTGGCCGTACGGCCCGGGCTGCTGGGGCTGGCCGCCGTACGGGCCCGGCTGGTTGTAGCTCATGGACAGGTTCCCCTCACAAGATGTTTATGCCTGGCGAACATCCTGTCGGAAGCCCCGTGCCACCGGGGCAGTGGGGGCCACACCGTTACGGAACAATCGAGTTTCAGGACCACCCCCGGATCCCCCTAAACTGGCCCGGTGACCGAGAACACTCAGCAGCAGACGACAGCCACCCCCGAACTGCCGACCGCGTACGCGCCGGCCGAGGTAGAGGGGCCGCTGTACGAGCGCTGGGTAGACCGGGGGTACTTCACGGCGGACGCGAAGAGCGAGAAGCCGCCGTACACCATCGTCATCCCGCCGCCGAACGTCACGGGCGCGCTCCACCTGGGCCACGCCTTCCAGGTCACGCTCATGGACGCACTGACCCGCCGCAAGCGCATGCAGGGCTTCGAGACGCTCTGGCTGCCCGGCATGGACCACGCCGGCATCGCCACCCAGAACAAGGTCGAGCAGCAGCTCGCCGAGGAGGGCAAGTCCCGCCACGACCTGGGCCGCGAGGCGTTCGTCGAGCGCGTCTGGCAGTGGAAGGACGAGTACGGCGGCCGGATCCTCGGCCAGCTGCGCCGCCTCGGCGCCGGTCTCGACTGGTCGCGCGAGCGCTTCACGATGGACGAGGGCCTGTCCAAGGCCGTCCAGCGCATCTTCAAGGACCTGTACGAGGACGGTCTGATCTACCGCGCCGAGCGCATCATCAACTGGTGCCCGCGCTGTCTGACCGCCATCTCGGACATCGAGGTCGAGTACCAGGAGGACGCCGGCGAGCTGGTCTCGATCCGGTACGGCGAGGGTGACGAGTCCCTGGTCGTCGCCACCACCCGGGCCGAGACGATGCTGGGTGACACCGCGGTCGCCGTCCACCCGGACGACGAGCGCTACAAGCACCTGGTCGGCAAGCAGATCAAGCTGCCGCTGACCGACCGCACCATCCCGGTCGTCGCCGACGAGCACGTCGACCCGGAGTTCGGCACCGGCGCCGTCAAGGTGACCCCGGCGCACGACCCGAACGACTTCGCGATCGGCCAGCGCCACGACCTGCCGTCGCTGACCGTCATGGACGAGCACGGCATCATCACCGTCCACGGCCCCTTCCTCGGTCTGGACCGCTTCGAGGCCCGCTCGACGATCGTCGGCGCGCTCAAGGAGCAGGGCCGGATCGTCGCCGAGAAGCGCCCGTACATGCACTCGGTGGGCCACTGCTCGCGCTGCAAGACGACCGTCGAGCCGCGTCTGTCGATGCAGTGGTGGGTCAAGGTCGGCCCGCTGGCGCAGGCCGCCGGTGACGCCGTCCGTGACGGCTCGGTCGAGATTCACCCGAAGGAGCTCTCCAAGCGCTACTTCGACTGGGTCGACAACATGCACGACTGGTGCATCTCGCGCCAGCTGTGGTGGGGTCACCGCATCCCGATCTGGTACGGCCCGGACGGCGAGGTCGTCTGCGTCGGACCCGACGACGAGGTTCCGACCGGTGAGGGCTGGACGCAGGACTCCGACGTCCTCGACACCTGGTTCTCCTCCGGCCTGTGGCCGTTCTCCACGCTCGGCTGGCCGGAGGAGACTCCGGACCTGGCGAAGTTCTACTCGACCGATGTCCTGCTCACCGGCCACGACATCATCTTCTTCTGGGTCGCCCGGATGATGATGTTCGGTCTGTACGCGATGGACGGCGAGGCCCCGTTCAAGACGGTCGCCCTCACCGGTCTGGTCCGCGACGAGTTCGGCAAGAAGATGTCGAAGTCGAACCCGAACGCGGTCGACCCGCTGGACTGGATGAACGCGTACGGCTCCGACGCCGTCCGCTTCACCCTGGCCAAGGGCGCCAACCCGGGCGCCGACGTCCCGATCGGCGAGGACTGGGTCCAGGCGTCCAGCAAGTTCGCCAACAAGATCTGGAACGCCACGCGCTTCGCGCTGATGAACGGCGCGACGATCGAGGGCGAGCTGCCGGCCGCCGACCAGATGTCGGCGACCGACCGCTGGATCCTCTCCCGGCTGAACGAGACCGTCGCCCAGGTCGACGCGTACTACGAGGACTTCCAGTTCGCCAAGCTCAGCGAGGCGCTCTACCACTTCGCGTGGGACGAGGTCTTCGACTGGTACGTCGAGCTGTCGAAGACGACGTTCTTCGCCGGCGGCGAGGGCGCGCGGGTCTCCGGCCGGGTCCTCGGCGAGGTCCTCGACGTCATGCTGCGGCTGCTGCACCCGGTGGTCCCCTTCGTCACCGAGACCCTGTGGACCACGCTGACCGGCGGCGAGTCCCTCGTGATCGCCGACTGGCCGAAGGACAGCGGCTTCCGCGACACCGCCGCCGAGCAGGAGATCGCGCTGGTCCAGCGGGTCATCACCGAGGTCCGCCGGTTCCGCAAGGAGCAGGGCCTCCAGGACGCCCAGAAGGTGCCCGCGCGCCTCACGCTGACCGGCACCGCGCTCGCCGCGCACGAGGCCGCCATCCGCCAGATCCTGCGCCTCCAGCCGGAGGGCGAGGGCTTCTCGGCCACCGCCACCCTGCCGGTGGCCGGCGCCGAGGTCGCGCTGGACCTGTCCGGCACGATCGACGTCGCCGCCGAGCGCAAGCGTCTCGCCAAGGACCTCGCCGCCGCCGAGAAGGAGAAGGCGCAGGCCCAGGGCAAGCTCGGCAACGAGGCGTTCCTGGCCAAGGCGCCGGACAACGTGGTCGACAAGATCCGTGGCCGCCTCGCCAAGGCGGACGAGGACATCGCCCGCATCCAGGCGCAGCTGGAGAAGCTGCCGCAGGCGTAGCCGTAGCCGTACGCGGAAGGGCCCGGAACCACTCGTGGTTCCGGGCCCTTCCGCGTACCCCCGGGTACCTCCGCCTCAGGACTCCGTGGCGATCGGGCCGACCCCGGTCGTCTCGGCGTTGCGGCGGGTCTTGGCCCAGCCGGTGCGCCCGCGCAGCAGCCGGACGAAGCCGCGCGCCGAGACGATGAACAGGTGGTACGCGTACAGCCACAGCGCGAGGCCCCACAGCAGGCCCTTGAGCCGGGAGCGGTCCGGGGCGAACTCGCGCCGGTAGACCGGGCCCCACAGCAGGAACGGGAGGATCGAGGCGATGCCGAGCGCCAGGGCGAGCGGCCAGGCGGCGAGGAGGACCTCGGCCGTGCCGCCGCCGGTCACGAGGGCGACCAGCATGAAGGCGGTCAGCAGGAGCGTCGCGAGGTGGGCGATCGGCTGGAAGAAGGTGTAGAGCGATTCCAGGACGCCGGACGCCTTGTAGTGGCGGGAGCCGACGATGCGGCCGGAGTAGCGCACGCACTGGATGTTGCCCTGCGCCCAGCGGGTGCGCTGGGTGAGGAACCGGCGCGTGTAGGGCAGCGCCTCCTGGCTGACCCAGGTGTCGGCGACGTGGGTGACCCGGTAGCCGGCGAGCCGCATGTGCAGGCCGAGTTCGTAGTCCTCCAGGAGGGCGTCCCGCTGCCAGGGGCGGCGTTCGGCGGCGGCGATGCGGTCGAGGGCGGTGAGCCGGGTGAACTGCCCGTTGCCGCCCAGGCCGACGGAGCCGGTGCGGCGGCGCAGGAGCTGCATGCCGGTGTTGGAGACGGCGAACTCGGCGTCCTGCATGCGGATCAGCAGCCGCGCGTACGCGTTGGCGGCCCGGCCCCGGTCGGGCAGCGGGCGCTCGTCGTCGACGTTGCGCATCCGGACGCCGATCTGCACCCCGCCCATGTCGGGGTCGCCGAACGCGTCGGGGCCGCTGACGTGCGCGAGGGCGTCGGGGGAGACCTGGCCGTCGGCGTCGACGACGCAGACGATCACACGGGCCCGGTCGGCGCTCCCGCCGAGGTACGCGTTCAGCGCCTCGTACGCGGAGTTGAGCGCGGCGCCCTTGCCGACGCGGGCGTCGGGGCGGCGCCGGGAGACCAGGTGGACGTGGGGGTCCCGGTCGGCGAGCGCGGTGACGAGGGGGCCGGTGAGGTCGTCGCTGGCGTCGTCGATGACCCACACGTGGGAGCCGGTGAAGTCGGCCCGCAGCCGGGCGACGGTGGTGGCGACGACGGCCTCCTCGTCGCGGCAGGGCACGAAGAAGTGCCAGTCGAACGCGGCCGGGTCACCGGTCTCGGCGGGCCCGCGGCGCGCGTAGGCGTGCCGGGCGCCGGCCCAGTAGACCAGGAAGCCGCCGAGGAGCAGGAAGGGGAAGACGTAGAGCAGGAGGTGGAGGCTCATGAGGGGTCTCCGGTGGGACGGGAGGGCGTACGGGACGGGCGGGGCGCGGCGCTCAGGCCGCCATCGCGTGGGCGTCCGACGGCGCCGTGCGCGCGGCGGCCAGGTCCGCGACGAGGCCCGCGATGCGACGGGAGGCGGTGCCGTCGCCGTACGGGCTGGGGAGCTTCGCCAGACGGTGCAGGCCCTGGGCGCCCTCGGAGAGGCGGCGGCGGGCGGCGGTGCCGATCTGCGGGCCGGGGTCGACCAGCTCGGCGAAGTCGGCGAGCGACTCCGGGCGTTCGGTGGAGTTGCGGACGACGACCAGCGGCCGGCCGAGGACGGTGGTCTCCTCCTGGACGCCGCCGGAGTCGGAGACGATCAGCGCCGCGTGCCGGGCCAGGGCCAGGAAGGTGCCGTAGCCGGCCGGCGGCAGCACCGTCACGCCGTCGAGCAGCGGCAGCAGTCCGGCGGCCTCGACGCGGGCCCGGGTGCGGGGGTGCAGCGGCAGCACGACGGGCAGTTCGCGGGCGAGCCCGGCGAGCTCGTGGAGGACGGCGGTGAGCGCGGGCTCGTCGTCGGTGTTCTCCGGGCGGTGCACGGTCGCCAGGACGTAGCCGTCGGCGTCGAGCCCGTGCGCGGCGAGCAGCCGGGCGCGGACCTCGGCCGCCGGGAGGTGGTCCCGGACGGCCTCGACGACGGGGTTGCCGGTCACGGCGATCCGCTCGTCCGCGACGCCCTCGGCGAGCAGCAGCTCCCGGTTGTCGGGGGTGGCCGCGCACAGCACGTCGGCGAGCCGGTCGATGAGGACCCGGTTGTGCTCCTCGGGCATGGCCCGGTCGTGGCTGCGCAGCCCCGCCTCGACGTGGACCAGCGGCAGGTCGCGCGCGTTGGCGGCGAGCGCGCCGGCGAGGGCCGCGTTGGTGTCGCCCTGGACGACGACGGCGAGCGGCGGCTCGGCGGCGAACAGCGCGTCGAGACCCTGGAGCGCGGCGGCGATCTGCACGGCCCGCGGCTGCCCGCCGACGCCGGTCAGGTACGCCGGTTCGGGCAGGCCGAGCTCGGTGAGGAAGCCGCCGGAGAGCTCCTCGTCGTAGTGCTGGCCGGTGTGCACGACACGGGCCGAGGGCCCGAGCAGCCGGATGAGCTCGGCCAGCTTGACCAGCTCGGGGCGGGTGCCGAGGACGACGACGACACTGCGGGCGGGAAGGGGCTGCATGCCTCCAGGCTGCGGGCCCATGGTCGCGCGTTGCGGTGGTGCTCGGTTGCCGGACGGTTGCGATGGGCGCGCGGCGGGCACTTCGGGACGTACGGCCGGGACTTCCGTCCCGGGTGCGGCTCCGGCGGTCCCGGCGTGCGCGCGGGCGGCCGGCGGCGCTTCCCGGACGCGACCCGGACCGACGTGTTCCGCGTCACCCGGAGCTCTCGTAGCGGTAGCCCAGCCCCCGGATCGCCTCGATCGGGTCGGGGGTCTGCGGGCCGCCGGTGGCCCGCAGCTTGCGGCGCAGGCGGAGCACGGCGAACTTCACGCGTTCGCGGCCGATCGCCGTGGTGTCGTCCCAGACCTGGTCGAGGAGCTGCTCGGTGGTGACCACCCGGCCCCGGTTGCGGACCAGGAGCTGGAGCAGCCGGTACTCGATGTCGCTGAGCCGGATCTCGGCGCCGTGCCAGAGCGCGGAGCGGCGCTCGGGGACCAGCCGCAGGTCCTCCTCGACCGCTTCGCCGGCCCAGCGGCCGGGGCCCGCGCGGCGCAGCAGGGCCTCGACGCGGGCCAGCAGCTCGGCCTGCGCGAAGGGTTTCACCAGGTAGTCGTCGGCGCCGGAGCGCAGCCCGCGCACCCGGTCGTCGACGGTGCCGAGCCCGGACAGGACGAGGACCGGCAGGTCGCTCATGTCGCGGGTCCGGTCGAGCACCTGCCAGCCGTCGAGCTCCGGCAGCAGCAGGTCGAGGACCATGAGCGCGGGCCGCTCGGCGAAGAGCAGCCGCAGGCCCTCGCGGCCGTCGGCGGCGAGCGAGACCTCGTAGCCGCGCCGGGTGAGCAGGACGCGCAGGGCGAGCGAGAGGTCGGGGTCGTCCTCGACGAGCAGCACCCGGGTCATCCGGCGGCCCCGTGCTCCGGCGCGCCCCCGCCCCCCGACGGCAGCCGGACCGTGAACACCGCGCCCGGCCGGTTCTCCCGGTCGCGGACGGTGAGGGTGCCGCCGTGCAGGCGGACGGTGTCGAGGGCGCCCGCCAGGCCGAGGCCGGTGCCGGGGAAGCCGCCGCGGCGCGCGTTGGGGGCGCGGACGAAGGGGGTGAAGATCTCCTCCTGGTACTCCAGCGGGACGCCGATGCCGGTGTCCCGGACCTGGATGGTCCAGTGGTCGCCGTCCGGCCGGCCGACGATGTCGACCTGCCCGTCCTCTGGGGTGAACCGCAGCGCGTTGGCCACCAGCTCCTCCAGCGCCCCGGTCAGCATGTACGCGTCGGCGATCAGCGGCGGCCCGTCGGCCGGGCAGTCGGCGGTCAGGTAGGGGCCGGAGCCGGCGGAGCGCTGGAGCGCCTCCAGGGTGACCCGCTCGACCAGTTCGTGGACCCGGAGCGGGGCGGGGTGCGGCTGGCCCGGGGGCCGGCCGGCGGCGGCGTTCGGCAGGCTCTCGGCGACGACCTGCATCCGGCGCGCGTTGCGGCGGATGGCGTCGACGAAGGCGACCTGCTCCGGGTCGAGGGGGCCGCCCGCCGGTTCCAGCAGCAGTTCGGCGAAGCTCAGCACGGTCGCGAGCGGGGTGCGCAGCTCGTGCAGGACCCGGCCGGCGAACGCGGCCCGTTCGTCCGAGAGCGCGGCCAGCTTCCGCACCTGCTCGTACAGGTCCTCCTCGGCCTCGTGCTGCCGCGTGACGTCCTCGATCAGCCACAGATGCCCGAAGAACGCGTCGCCGTGCCCGACCGGAGCACGGCGGCGGCGCAGGGTCCGCCCGTCGCGCAGGTGGTAGTCGGCGGTCCGGGTGACGGCGGCGCGGGTCCGCGCGTCCTCCAGGAAGCGACGCCGCTCGTCCGGCCGGTCGAGCATCCCGGCGACGTACTCGATCAGCGGGTCCCCCGGCGCGCCGGGGGAGAGGTCGAGCCCGTCGGGCAGCGGCAGCAGTCCGGCGAGGCGGCGGTTCACCCGGACGACCCGCAGGTCGCGGTCGACGAGCAGGGCCGCCTGGGGGAGGGCGTCGAGCACGTCGCCGGTGAGAGGCCCGTGCTCCTGGGATGCTTCGTACACATTTCAGAGTCAAACAGCAATCTGGGCGAAGTGCCCGATCTCACACCAGACGGGACTTCGGGTCCTCGGTGACGGGACCAAGGACCCTGGATGATGGGGGGCATGCTCCGACTCCCCGCCTTCCCCGCGCTGCGCCGTTGTGCGGACCGGTGGGCCGTGTCGCCCCGCGCCATGGACGTCGTCGCCGCCGGCAGCGCCTTCGGCCTGATGGTCCTGGACGTGCCGGGCCTCGCCCGCGCCGACAACTCGCTCACCGGCGTCACCGCGACCCTGGTCCTCGCGGCCGGCGCCGCCACGCTGGTGCTGCGCCGGAACGCGCCGTGGGTGCCGTTCGTGGTGGCGCTCTTCCTGATGGGCTGGCTGCACGAGCTGACGATGGTCCAGTTCGCGCTGTACTCGCTCGGCCGCTTCCGCGGCCGGCGGGCCGCGGTCACCGCCACCCTGCTGTACGTCGCCACCGCCTACGCCCTGTTCAACCTGCCCGGCTGGCCCGCCAAGCACGGCGAGACCCTCAGCGAGTTCCTGGGCCTGGTGATCCCGATCGGCGCGCTGGCCGCGGGCGTCGGCATCGCCGCGTACCGCCAGGACCTCGTCCTCGCCCTCCAGATCCAGCGCAACGAGGCCGCCGCCCGGCAGGCCGTCCAGGAGGAGCGGATCTCGGTCGGCCGTGACGTCCACGACCTGGTGGGCCGGGAGCTGACCGTGCTCGCCGTACGGGCCGAGGTGCTGGCCGTACGCGCCCGGGGCGACGCGCACCAGCAGGACTTCGAGGAGCTCGCCGACACCGCCCGGCGCGCCCACCACATGCTCAACGAGACCCTCGTGCGGCGCACCGACGGGGTCGCCACGCCCGGTCTCGAAGGGCTGGCCGCGCTCGCCGAGGAGAGCGAGCGGATGGGCAGTCCGGTGGACCTGGAGGTCGCCGACGCGGCGAAGGCGCTGTCGCCGCTGCGGCAGACGGCCGTGCACCGGGTGGTGCAGGAGTGCCTGACGAACGCGGCCAAGCACGCCCCCGGCCTGCCGGTGACCGTCTCGATCACGGTCGAGGGCGAGGGCCGGAACGTCCGCGTCGAGGTCCGCAACCCGCTCCCCGGGACCCCGCCGGACCGCGCCCCCGTCTCGACCGGCACGGGCCTGTTCTCCATGGAGGAGCGCGTCACCAGCATGGGCGGCTCCCTCCGGGCCCGCAGGGAGCACGGCGCGTACCTGGTGACGGCCCTGCTGCCGACGGGCTTCCCGCACTAGGGCGTGCCCCCGGGGCGTCCCGGCTACCGGACGACCTCCGCCTTCCCCAGCACCCGCTGCAAGCCGTCGAAGTCCTCCACGCACCGCCCCGAGCCCAGCGCCACGCAGTCCAGCGGGGCGTCGGCGACGAAGACCGGGATGCCGGTCGCCGAGGCCATGCGCAGGTCGAGGCCGGGCAGCAGGGCGCCGCCGCCGGTGAGGACGATGCCGTGCTCCATGACGTCGCCCGACAGCTCCGGCGGGCACTCCTCCAGGGTGACCCGCACCGCCGCGATGATCGCCTCCACCGGCTCGTCGAGCGCCTTCCGCACCTCCGCCACGGTCAGCTGGACCGTGCGCGGCAGGCCGCTGACCTTCTCGCGGCCCCGCACGGTGAACGTGGTGCGCTCGAACTCCTCGCCGCCCGGCACCGGCCAGGCCGAGCCGATGGCGATCTTGACGTCCTCGGAGGTCCGCTCGCCGACGAGCAGCGAGTGCTCCTTGCGCACGAAGTCCGCGATGGCGCTGTCCATGCGGTCGCCGCCCACCCGCAGGGACTGGGCGGTGACGATCCCGCCGAGCGAGATGACGGCCACCTCCGTCGTGCCGCCGCCGATGTCGACGACCATCGAGCCGCGCGGGTCCGACACCGGAAGGCCCGCCCCGATCGCCGCCGCCATCGGCTCCTCGATGAGGTGGACCGCCCGCGCGCCCGCCGAGCGCGTGGCGTGCACGATGGCCCGCCGCTCGACCGGGGTCACCCCGCTCGGCACGCACACCACCATCCGGGTGCGCGGGCGGCGGCGCCCGGGGACGGCCTTGCGGACGAAGTGCCGGATCATCTCCTCGGCCGCCTCGTAGTCGCTGATCACGCCGTCCCGCAGCGGGCGGATCGCGGTGATCGAACCGGGCGTGCGGCCGATGGTCTCCTTCGCCTCCGCGCCGACCGCGAGCGCCGCCCGCGAGCCGGCCTGGACCGCCACCACGGACGGTTCGTTGAGGACGATGCCCTGGCCGCGGGCGTAGAGGAGGGTGTTGGCCGTGCCGAGGTCGATGCCTATGTCCATGATCGCCAAGTTTGCCCGGCGGTCCCGGCGGGCGGCGGGCCGAAGGTCCCGAATGGGGTGGGTCCAACGTCCTGTCGGCCCCCCTCCGTAGACTGAGGGGCGTGAGTGAGCCGAGCGACCGCAGCGACCAGTTCGACGAGATCGTCGACACCGAATCCGATCGGGATCCCGACCTGGCGGTGATCGAGGCCGGCAGCCGCACCCTGCGCGCGATGGCCGGCCCGCCGCAGGGCGATCCCGTCCCCTCCCGCCCGCTCGACCCCGAGGTCGACAAGGCGTTGCGCGAGGTGGAGACCGAGCTCTCGACCCGCTGGGGCGAGACCAAGCTGGAGCCGTCGGTCACCCGGATCGCGGCCCTGATGGACGTGCTCGGCGACCCGCAGCGCGCCTACCCCTCGATCCACATCACCGGCACCAACGGCAAGACCTCCACCGCCCGCATGATCGAGGCCCTGCTCGGCGCCTTCGACCTGCGCACCGGGCGCTACACCTCGCCGCACGTGCAGAGCATCACCGAGCGGATCAGCCTGGACGGCGCCCCGATCGAGGCCGAGCGCTTCGTCGAGACGTACCAGGACATCAAGCCGTACGTGGAGCTGGTCGACGCCCGCGAGGAGTACCGGCTCTCCTTCTTCGAGGTCCTCACCGGAATGGCGTACGCGGCCTTCGCCGACGCCCCGGTCGACGTGGCCGTCGTCGAGGTCGGCATGGGCGGCACCTGGGACGCCACCAACGTGATCGACGGCTCCGTCGCCGTCGTCACCCCCATCGACCTGGACCACACCGACCGGCTGGGCGACACCACGGGCGCGATCGCCGGCGAGAAGTCCGGGATCATCAAGCAGGACGCCACGGTCATCCTGGCCCAGCAGCCGGTCGACGCGGCCCAGGTGCTCCTGAAGAAGGCCGTCGAGGTCGACGCGACCGTGGCGCGCGAGGGCATGGAGTTCGGCATCGCCTCCCGCGAGGTGGCGGTCGGCGGCCAGCTGCTGACCCTGCGCGGCCTGGGCGGCGAGTACGACGAGGTCTTCCTGCCGCTGTACGGCGCGCACCAGGCGCACAACGCGGCCGTGGCGCTCGCCGCGGTCGAGGCGTTCTTCGGCATCGGCTCGGAGCACGCCCGCACCCTGGACCTCGACACGGTCCGCCGGGCCTTCGCCCAGGTCGCCTCGCCGGGCCGCCTGGAGGTCGTGCGCTCCTCGCCGACGGTCATCCTGGACGCCGCGCACAACCCGCACGGCGCGCGGGCCACCGCCGACGGCATCACGGAGTCCTTCGGCTTCTCCCGGCTGATCGGCGTCGTCTCCACCAGCGGGGACAAGGACGCCCGCGGTCTCCTGGAGGCGTTCGAGCCGATCTTCGCCGAGATCGTGGTCACGGCGAACTCCAACCCCCGGGCCACCGACGTCGACGAGCTGGCCGCCGTCGCGGTCGAGGTCTTCGGCGAGGACCGGGTGGTCGTCGAGCCGCGGCTGGACGACGCCCTGGAGGCGGCGATCACCCTCGCCGAGGAGCACGACGAGTACGCGGGCGCGGGCGTCCTCGTGACCGGTTCGATCTTCACGGTCGGCGACGCCCGACTGCTGCTGAAGCGGGGCTGACCGATGCGCGTGCTCTGTTCCTCGACGCTGATCGGCGAGTTCTTCGTGATCGGGTTCGCCGGTCTGGTCGCCATGAAGGACGACTCCCTGGAGATGTCCACGGTCTGGACGGTCTGCGGGATCGCGATGGTCCTCTCGGTGCTGCTGTGCGGCATGGTCACCCGTCCGGGCGGCGTGCAGCTGGGCTGGGTCCTCCAGCTGGGCCTGGTCGCCGCGGGTTTCTTCGTGCCGGTCATGTTCTTCCTCGGCGCGGTCTTCGCCGTGCTGTGGTGGGCGTCGGTGCACTACGGCCGGAAGATCGACGAGATCAAGGCGGGCTGGGCCGCCCGCGAAGGCTCCGCAGGGCCTGACGCTGCGTGACGGCGGCCAGTGCGGGCCCTGTAATCTCAAGGCCCGCACACCGTTTTTCCGAAGGAGTTCCCCCGTGAGCCAGCGCACGCTCGTCCTGCTGAAGCCCGACGCCGTCCGCCGTGGCCTGGTCGGCGAGATCATCGGCCGCATCGAGCGGAAGGCCGGCTGGACCCTCGCGGCCCTGGAGATGCGCGAGCTGGACCAGGACACGCTGGAGCTGCACTACGGCGAGCACAAGGGCAAGCCCTTCTACGAGCCGCTGATGGGCTTCATGTCCTCCGGCCCGGTCGTCGCGCTGGTCGTCGAGGGCGAGCGGGTCATCGAGGGCGTGCGCACCCTGGCCGGCCCGACCGACCCGATCGCCGCCGCCCCCGGCTCCATCCGCGGCGACTTCGGCACCATCGTGCGCGAGAACCTGATCCACGCCTCGGACTCCGAGGAGTCCGCCGACCGCGAGCTGAAGATCTTCTTCCCGGGTCTCGTCTGACCTGCGGCTGAGCATGCGTCAGCCGATCAGCGCCACACCCTGGGGCGACCGAAGGAATTTCGGTCGCCCCCAGGCATATGAACGCCGATCCCGGGAACGGATCGCCGCGTCCTACCGTCACCTATACAGAGGTGGGCAGAGGCGGTCCGCCGCGCGGTATCCGGGCGGGCGGCACTACGATGGAAAACTCCACGCCGTACCCTCCTCCGTCACCACCTCGCCGACCTGAGAAGCCGTCAACGCTCCGCTAGGGAAGGCCCGACGCATCCTCATGGGAAACAAGGGGAACTCAATGTCGTTCATCGGCCGTGACATGGCTGTCGACCTCGGGACCGCCAACACGCTGGTGTACGTCAGGGGTCGCGGCATCGTTCTGAACGAGCCGTCCGTCGTCGCGATCAACACCAACACCGGCGGCATCCTCGCGGTGGGCGCCGAGGCGAAGAAGATGATCGGCCGGACGCCCGGCAACATCGTCGCCGTGCGCCCGCTGAAGGACGGCGTGATCGCCGACTTCGAGATCACGGAGCGGATGCTCCGCTACTTCATCCTCAAGATCCACAAGCGCCGCTACCTGGCCCGCCCCCGCGTCGTCGTCTGCGTGCCCTCCGGCATCACCGGAGTCGAGCGCCGCGCCGTCATCGAGGCCTCCACCCAGGCCGGCGCCCGCCAGGTGCACATCATCGAGGAGCCCATGGCCGCCGCCATCGGAGCGGGCCTCCCGGTCCACGAGGCCACCGGCAACATGGTCGTCGACATCGGCGGCGGCACCACCGAGGTCGCCGTCATCTCCCTCGGCGGAATCGTCACGGCACAGTCCATCAGGGTGGCCGGCGACGAGCTCGACAACGCGATCATCCAGCACATCAAGAAGGAGTACTCGCTCCTCCTCGGTGAGCGCACCGCCGAGCAGATCAAGATCACCATCGGCTCCGCCTACGACCTCGACCAGGACGAGCACACCGAGATCCGCGGCCGTGACCTCGTCTCGGGCCTCCCCAAGACCGTGGTCATCTCCGCCGCCGAGGTCCGCAAGGCCATCGAGGAGCCGGTCAACGCGATCGTCGACGCCGTGAAGACCACGCTCGACAAGTGCCCGCCGGAGCTCTCCGGTGACGTCATGGACCGCGGCATCGTTCTCACCGGAGGCGGCGCCCTGCTGCGCGGCCTCGACGAGCGGCTGCGCCGCGAGACCGGCATGCCGATCCACATCGCCGAGGACCCGCTGGACTCGGTGGCGCTCGGCTCCGGCAAGTGCGTCGAGGAGTTCGAGGCCCTCCAGCAGGTCCTGGACGCCCAGCCGCGCCGCTGACCCGGCACCGTACGACGTGCCCGTGAGGGCCCGTCACCGACAACTCCATCCACCCCCGGGCCCCCGGGCCCGGGGCGCGTCACCCCCCGTAACCATCGAGGAAGGGCACGGCCGCCGCACGTGAGGGACACACGAGAGAGCCGGCTGCTCCTGGTGCTGCTGATCGCCATCGCGTTCGCATTGATCACGGTGGACATCAGAGGAGGCGAGGAGTCGCCGGTCGACGGTGCCCGGCAGGCCGCGGCCGCGGTCTTCGGTCCCGTCGAGAACGGCGTCGCCTCGGCGGTCGACCCGATCGGCAACGCCATAGGAGCGGTCCGCGACTCCGGGGAGCGGCACAACAGGATCGCCGCCCTGGAGCAGGAGAACGCCGCCCTCAAGGCCAAGCTGGGCAGCGACGACCGCAACCGCAACCGGCTGCGCGAGCTCGACGCCATGCTGAAGACCGCCGGCGCCGGCCAGTACGGCATCAAGGGCGCCGAGGTCATCGCCATAGGAGCGGCCCAGGGCTTCTCCTGGACCGTCACCCTCGACGTCGGCGCCCGCGACGGCATCCGCCGCGACATGACCGTCCTCAACGGCTCCGGTCTCGTCGGCCGCGTCACCACCGTCGGCCCCTCCACCTCCACGGTGCTGCTGGCCAACGACCCCGACTTCACCGTCGGCACCCGCATGGAGAAGTCCGACGAACTCGGCTTCGCCACCGGCCAGGGCGACCGCCCGCTCCTCGTCCAGCTGCTCAACGGCAAGGCCAAGGTCAAGCAGGGCGACCGGCTCGTCACCTTCGGCTCCCAGGCCGACAAGCCCTTCGTGCCCGGCGTGCCCGTCGGCGAGGTCGTCCGCGTCGACCCGGCGGGCGGCGGCCTCACCCGCAACGTCTACGTCCGCCCGTACGTCGGCTTCACCAAGCTGGACATCGTCGGCGTCGTCGTCCAGGCCCCGCGCAGCGACCCGCGCGACATGGTCCTGCCGCAGAAGCCCAAGCCCGCCCCGACCGTCACCGTCACGGTCACCCCGCCGCCACCGGACGGACAGCAGGCCGGCCGGCAGCAGGGCGACGCCCAGCAGAACCCCGCCGACCAGCAGAAGCCCGACGGGCAGGCCGCCGGCCGGCCGACCGGGACCGCCGATCCGAACCAGCAGCCGCAGGACCAGGGGGACGCCACGCCGTGAAGCTCAACCGGATCCTCCTCTCGGCCGCGCTCGTCGTCGTCGCGCTCGTCGTCCAGGTCTCCGTCCTCGCCCGGCTCCAGCTCCCCGGCGCCGTCCCGGACCTCGTCCTGCTCACCGTCGTCGCCCTCGCCCTCGCGTACGGGCACGTCACC
Source organism: Streptomyces sp. NPDC093111 (assembly GCF_040683955.1). NCBI lineage: Bacteria > Bacillati > Actinomycetota > Actinomycetes > Kitasatosporales > Streptomycetaceae > Streptomyces > Streptomyces sp. NPDC093111. Next base: position 437,235 of record NZ_JBFBNW010000002.1, read on the forward strand.
GGCGCCCTCGTCGGCTTCACCGCCGGCCTGCTCGCCGACCTCGCCCCGCCCGCCGACCACGCCGCCGGACGCTACGCCCTCGTGCTCTGCGTCGTCGGCTACCTCTGCGGCCTCGCCCGCCCCGAGAACGGGCGCCTGAAGTCCGCCACCGGACCGATGGCCGTGGTCGTCGTCGCCGCCGTCGGCTCCACGCTGCTGTACGCCGGCGTCGGCGCCCTCGTCGGCGACACCGCCGCCCGCCATGTGGGCCTCGGCTTCCTGCTGTTCACCGCGGCCCTCTACGACCTGCTCCTCGCGCCCTTCACCGTGCCGCTGATCATGGCGCTGGCCCGGCGCGCCGAGAACGACCCGCTCGCCGACGCCACCGGCGCCAACGGAGCCGACGTCTCCTCCGGCTGGCTCTCCTCCGGCACCGGCCTGCGGATCGGCAACCAGCGCGGCGGCCTGCGCGTCAAGGCCGCCCGGACCCGCGCCTCACGCGCCGGACGCATCAAGGGAGTCAAGCGACTGTGACCCAGGGGGCAGCGGCAGCATGAGCAACATCCCCGAGACCGGGCGGACCCCCCGGGTCCAGATCCGGCTCGTCGTCATCCAGGTCCTCGTCTTCTCCCTGCTCTTCACCCTCGGCGGACGCCTCTGGTACCTCCAGATCCGCAACGGCAAGGAGTACACGGACGAGGCGAAGAACAACCACGTCCAGCAGGTCGTCCAGCCCGCCGTCCGCGGCTCCATCCTCGACGCCCGGGGCGTCCCGCTCGCCGACAACGAGACCCGCCTCGTGGTCTCCGCCTCGCGCACCGAGCTGATGAAGATGAAGGACGACGGCAAGGCCGTCCTCACCCGGCTGGCCGGCGTCCTCGGCATGAAGTCCGACGAGGTCGTCAACAAGATCCGGCTCTGCGACTCCAAGACCCCCAAGCCCTGCTGGAACGGCTCGCCCTACCAGCCGATCCCCGTCACCGACGAGGCCACCACCCAGCAGGCCCTCCAGATCCGCGAGCGCGCCGAGGACTTCCCCGGCATCACCGCCGAACCCGCCGCCGTCCGCCGCTACCCGGCCCCCGGCAAGTCCCGCACCTCCCAGGTCCTCGGCTACCTCTCGCCCGTCACCGACGGCGAGATCGAGAAGGCCAAGGACGGCGACTCCCCGTACCTGCGCTCCGACCAGGTCGGCCGCTCCGGCCTGGAGCGCACCTACGACAAGGCGCTGCGCGGCAAGGCCGGCGTCACCCGCTACGAGGTCGACAACCTCGGCCGGGTCATCGGCCAGGCCAAGAGCGACGCCGCCGTGCCCGGCGCCAACGTGGTCACCTCCATCGACGCCCGCGTCCAGGCGGTCGCCGAGTGGGAGCTGCACAACGCGATGGTCGAGGCCCGCAAGACCTACGACAAGAACACCAGCGAGAACTACAAGGCCGACGCCGGCGCCGTCGTCGTCATGGAGGCGAAGACCGGCCGGATCGTCGCCATGGCCTCGCAGCCCGACTACGACCCCAACGCCTGGGTCGGCGGCATCTCCGCCAAGGACTACGCCGCCCTCACCGGCAAGGACTCCAACTTCCCGCTGCTGAACCGGGCCATCCAGGGCCAGGCCGCCCCCGGCTCCATCTTCAAGGTGGTCTCCAGCACCGCCGCCGTCAACGCCGGATACGACTTCAACGGGCGCTACCCGTGCCCCTCCTCGTACTCCATCGGCAACCAGGTCTTCAAGAACTTCGAGTCCCAGGGCCACGGCTCCATCACCATCGGCCAGGCCCTGGAGGTGTCCTGCGACACCGTCTACTACGCCCTCGCCCACCAGCAGTGGCAGCGGGACGGCGGGATGAAGCCGAAGAAGAACCCGGGGGACTGGTTCTACAAGACCGCCCACCAGTTCGGCCTCGGCGCCGAGACCGGCATCGACCTCCCCAACGAGGTCACCGGCCGCGTCCCCGACCGCCAGTGGAAGCAGAGCTTCTGGGAGGCCAACAAGGACTGGTGGTGCAAGAACGGCAAGAAGGGCGGCAGCTACGTCCAGCAGCTCTCCTACGAGAACTGCCTCGAAGGCAACCTGATGCGCGCCGGTGACTCGGTCAACTACTCCATCGGCCAGGGCGACACGCTCGTCACCCCCATCCAGATGGCCACCATCTACGCCGCCATCTCCAACGGCGGCACGCTGTGGAACCCCAGCGTCGGCAAGGCCGTCATCAGCGCCGACGGCAAGAAGGTCAGCGAGATCGCGCCCAAGTCGCACGGCCGGCTGCCGTTCGACGCGGACACCCGCGACTTGATAGACGAAGCCCTCGCGGGAGTCGCCACCCGCGGCACCGCCGCCTGGCGTTTCGGCGGCTGGCCGCAGGACAAGATCCCGATGCACGCCAAGACGGGCACCGCGGAGGTCTACGGCAAGCAGACGACCTCCTGGTTCGCCACGTACACCAAGGACTACGCGATCGTCATGACGATCGCCCAGGGCGGCACCGGCTCCGGCGCCTCCGGCCCCGCCGTGCGCAACATCTACGACGCGCTCTACGGACTCGACGACGCCGGGAAGCAGGACCTCAAGCGGGCCCTGCTGCCGCAGCCGCAGAAGGCCCTGCCGAGGATCGAGACCGACGGCTCCATCGACGCCCCGCCCATCAAGCCGTACGACCCCGACGCCGGGAAGATCAACCCCGACGACCCGCTGAAGCAGGTCGCCGACCAGCCCGGCGGCACCCCGCCGGCCGACCCCGCCGACCCCGCCGTGCCCGCGAAGAAACCGGACGATCCCCTCGCCGGACCGCCCGCCACCCGAGGGAGGCTCTGAACCGATGACCACACCCCACGGCTTCTCCGTCTCCCGCTACGCGCCCGAACGCGGCACGCTGTCCCGGCTGACCGCCCGCGACTCGGTGCTGCGCCGGCTCGACTGGCCGATCCTGCTCTCCGCGCTCGGCCTGTCCCTGATGGGCGCGCTGCTCGTCTGGTCCGCCACCCGCGGGCGCACCTCGCTGAACAACGGCGACCCGTACTACTTCCTGTTCCGGCACGTCCTGAACACCGGGATCGGCCTCGCCCTGATGGTCGGCACGATCTGGCTCGGCCACCGCACCCTGCGCGGGGCCGTGCCGGTCCTCTACGGCCTGTCCGTCCTGCTGATCCTCGCCGTCCTCACCCCGCTCGGCGCGACCATCAACGGCGCGCACGCGTGGATCGTCGTCGGCGGCGGCTTCTCGCTCCAGCCCAGCGAGTTCGTGAAGATCACGATCATCCTGGTGATGGCGATGCTGCTCGCCGCGAAGGTCGACGCGGGCGACCAGCTCCACCCCGACCACGGCACCGTCGCCAAGGCACTGGCGCTCGCCGCGCTCCCCATGGGCATCGTCATGCTGATGCCCGACCTCGGCTCCGTCATGGTCATGGCCGTCATCGTGCTCGGCGTGCTGCTCGCCTCCGGCGCCTCCAACCGCTGGGTCCTCGGCCTCATCGGCGCGGGCGTCCTCGGCGCGGTCCTCGTCACCGCGCTCGGCATGCTCGACGAGTACCAGATCAACCGCTTCGCCGCCTTCGCCAACCCCGACCTCGACCCGTCCGGCGTCGGCTACAACACCAACCAGGCCCGGATCGCCATCGGCTCCGGCGGACTGCTCGGAGCGGGCCTCTTCAAGGGCTCCCAGACCACCGGCCAGTTCGTGCCCGAACAGCAGACCGACTTCGTCTTCACCGTCGCCGGCGAGGAACTCGGCTTCGTCGGCGCCGGACTGATCCTCGTCCTGCTCGGCGTCATCCTGTGGCGGGCCTGCCGGATCGCCCGCGAGACCACCGAGCTGTACGGCACGATCGTCGCCGCCGGCATCATCGCCTGGTTCGCCTTCCAGGCCTTCGAGAACATCGGCATGACCCTCGGCATCATGCCGGTGGCCGGACTGCCGCTGCCCTTCGTCTCGTACGGCGGCTCGTCGATGTTCGCGGTGTGGGTGGCGATCGGACTGCTCCAGTCGATCCGGGTCCAGCCGAAGATAACGGCCTGAGCCGAACCGCCCCCGCGTCCGTTCCGCGGCTAGATTCGAGGTATGGCGGAGACGAAACGCGAGATCGAGCGTAAGTACGAGGCCACGGAACGGACGGCGGTCCCCGACCTCACCGGCACCGGGGGAGTCGCCGCCGTCCGGGACGAGGGCGTCACCGAGCTGGACGCCGTCTACTACGACACCCCGGACCTGCGGCTGGCCGCCGACGCCCTCACCCTGCGCCGCCGCACCGGCGGCGCCGACGAGGGCTGGCACCTCAAGTTCCCCGTCGCCGCCGGCGTCCGCGACGAGATCGGAGCCCCGCTCACGGAGACCCTTCCGGACTCCCTGGCGGGGCTTCTGCGTTCCCGTACCCGGCACACCCGGGTCGTGCCCGTCGTCCGCCTGCGCTCCTCCCGCGACGTGCGCGTGCTGCTCGACGCCGACGGCCGTCCGCTCGCCGAACTCTCCGTCGACACCGTCCGGGCCGACCGCCTCACCGGAACGGGCGAGACGGCCGCCTGGACCGAGATCGAGGTCGAACTCGCCGACGGCGCCGACGAGACCCTCCTCGACGCCGTCGGCAAACGCCTCGGGAAGGCGGGCATCCGCCCCTCGGCCGCACCGTCGAAGCTGGCCAGGGCACTGGCGGAGACCGGCCCGCCCGCACCCCGGCGCGCGGACGGCACCGGAGCCCCCGGCAGCGCCGGGCACGCCGTCCTCGCCTACGTACGGGAGCAGGCCGACGCCGTCGTCGCCCTCGACCCCGCCGTCCGGCGCGAGCTGCCCGACGCGGTGCACCGGATGCGGGTCGCCTGCCGCCGGCTGCGCAGCACCTTCGCGACGTACCGCACGGTGCTCGACCGCGACGTCACCGACCGCCTCGGCGAGGAGCTGAAGTGGCTCGCCGGCGCCCTCGGCACCGCCCGGGACGAGGAGGTGCTGACCGCCCGCCTGACCGCCCGGCTCGACGAGCTGCCCAGCGCCCTCCGCCTCGGCCGGGTCCGCGCCCGGCTGCGCGCCCGCGCGGTGCGGCGCGCCGAGGACGCCCGGCGCACGGTCCTCGCCGCCCTGGACTCCCCGCGCCACCTCGCGCTCCTGGACGCCCTCGACGCGCTCCTCGCCGACCCGCCGCTGCGCGCCGCCGCCGCCCACGACGCCCCCGAGGTCCTCGCCCGCGCCGTCCGCAAGGACTTCGACCGGCTCGCCGGCCGGGTCGAGCACGCCCTCGCGCTCGACCCCGGCGTGCGGCGCGACCTCGCCCTGCACGCCGCCCGCAAGGCCGCCAAACGCACCCGCTACGCCGCCGAGGCCGCCGCCCCCGTCCTCGGGAAGCCCGCGAAGCGCCTGGCCAAGCGCGTGAAGGCCGTCCAGTCCGTCCTCGGCGAGCACCAGGACAGCGTCGTCGCCCGCGCCGCGCTGCGCGAGATCGCCGTCCAGGCCCACACGGCCGGCGAGACCGCTTTCACCTGGGGACTCCTGTACGGACGGGAGGAGGCGGACGCCGCCGCGCGGGAGCGTGAGCTGCCCGGAGTGTGGGAGCGGGCCGCCGCACCCGCGGTCCGGGCGGCCCTGGGCCGCTGAGCACCGGGGTACGCTTGTGAGTCGCCCCCTGCCAGCTCACGAAGGTTCGAGATGTCTGCTGCCGAGTCTGTCTTCCCGCAGCTCGAAGCTCTGCTCCCGCACGTGCAGAAGCCGATTCAGTACGTCGGTGGAGAGCTGAACTCCACGGTCAAGACCTGGGACGAGTGTGACGTCCGCTGGGCTCTGATGTACCCGGACGCGTACGAGGTCGGTCTGCCCAACCAGGGCGTCATGATCCTCTACGAGGTACTGAACGAGCGGGAGGGCGTCCTCGCCGAGCGCACCTACAGCGTGTGGCCGGACCTCGAAGAGCTGATGCGCGAGCACAAGGTGCCGCAGTTCACCGTGGACAGCCACCGCCCCGTCGGCGCCTTCGACGTGTTCGGCCTGAGCTTCTCCACGGAGCTCGGCTACACCAACATGCTCACCGCCCTCGACCTGGCCGGCATCCCGCTGGAGTCGAAGGACCGGACGGTCGACCACCCGATCGTGCTCGCCGGCGGCCACGCGGCCTTCAACCCCGAGCCGATCGCGGACTTCATCGACGCGGCGATCATCGGCGACGGCGAGCAGGCCGTGCTCGACATGACCGAGATCATCCGCCAGTGGAAGGCCGAGGGCCGTCCCGGCGGACGCGAGGAGGTCCTGTTCCGCCTCGCGAAGACCGGCTCGGTGTACATCCCGGCGTTCTACGACGTCGAGTACCTGCCGGACGGGCGCATCGGCCGGGTCGTCCCCAACAAGTCCGGTGTGCCGTGGCGCGTCTCCAAGCACACCGTCATGGACCTCGACGAGTGGCCCTACCCCAAGCAGCCGCTCGTCCCGCTCGCGGAGACCGTCCACGAGCGCATGTCCGTCGAGATCTTCCGCGGCTGCACCCGCGGCTGCCGCTTCTGCCAGGCCGGCATGATCACGCGCCCCGTGCGGGAGCGAAGCATCACCGGCATCGGCGAGATGGTGGACCGCGGTCTGAAGGCGACCGGCTTCGAGGAGGTCGGCCTGCTCTCGCTGTCCTCCGCGGACCACACGGAGATCGGTGAGATCGCCAAGGGCCTCGCCGACCGCTACACCGAGGACAAGATCGGCCTCTCGCTGCCGTCGACCCGCGTGGACGCGTTCAACGTCGACCTCGCCAACGAGCTGACCCGCAACGGGCGCCGCTCCGGCCTCACCTTCGCCCCCGAGGGCGGCTCCGAGCGCATGCGCAAGGTCATCAACAAGATGGTCTCGGAGGAGGACCTGATCCGGACCGTCTCCACCGCGTACGGCAACGGCTGGCGCCAGGTGAAGCTGTACTTCATGTGCGGCCTGCCGACGGAGACCGACGAGGACGTCCTGCAGATCGCCGACATGGCGATCAACGTGATCGCCGAGGGCCGCAAGGTCTCCGGCCAGAACGACATCCGCTGCACCGTCTCCATCGGCGGCTTCGTGCCCAAGCCGCACACCCCCTTCCAGTGGGCCCCGCAGCTCTCCGCCGAGGAGACCGACGCGCGCCTGCTGAAGCTGCGCGACAAGATCCGCGGCGACAAGAAGTACGGCCGCTCGATCGGCTTCCGCTACCACGACGGCAAGCCCGGCATCGTCGAGGGCCTGCTCTCCCGCGGCGACCGCCGCATCGGCTCCGTCATCCGCGCGGTGTACGAGGACGGCGGCCGCTTCGACGGCTGGCGCGAGCACTTCTCGTACGACCGCTGGATGGCCTGCGCCGACAAGACCCTGCCCGACTTCGGGGTCGACGTCGCCTGGTACACCACCCGCGAGCGCACCTACGAGGAGGTCCTGCCCTGGGACCACCTCGACTCCGGTCTCGACAAGGACTGGCTCTGGGAGGACTGGCAGGACTCGCTCGACGAGACCGAGGTCGAGGACTGCCGCTGGACCCCGTGCTTCGACTGCGGCGTCTGCCCGCAGATGGACACGCACATCCAGATCGGCCCGACCGGCAAGACGATGCTGCCGCTGACGGTCGTGAACAAGTAGCACCCGCACGGCGAGCGCCATAACGCTCTGGTGACGGCCCGGCGAAGGGGAAACCCTCCGCCGGGCCGTCGCGTCGTTCCGGTCATGAACACGGAAAACCCGGGCTGTCTCACGGCGGTGGCGCGAGGCATCGCCCTCGTGGTCGTCGTCCCCCTCCGGCTGCTCTGGGACGCCGTCGCCTTCTGCCTGCGACACCTGTGGCGCCGGGTCCTCGCCCCGGTCGGCCGCGCCCTCGGACGGCTGATCGACGTGCTGATCCTCACCCCGCTGGCCTGGCTGTGGCGCCGGGTCGTCGTCCCGGTCGCCAAGGCCCTGTGGTGGCTGGTCGACACCCTGCTCCTGACCCCGCTGGGCTGGCTGTGGCGCCAGGTCGTCGTCCCCGTCGCCCGCGCCCTGTGGTGGCTGGTCGACCTGCTGCTCGTCACCCCGTCGGGCTGGCTCTGGAGGTACGTGCTCGCGCCCGTCGGCCGGGTGCTGGGCGCCGCCCTCCGGGTGGTGGGCAGCGTCCTCGCCTGGGCCTGGGGGATCGCCGGCGAGGTCTCCCGGGCCGTCGGCCGCGCCCTCTCCTGGGTCCTGTGGCACGCGGTCGGCCGCCCCCTCGCCTGGACCTACCGCGTCGTCCTGACCCCCGTCGGCCACTGGCTGCGCACCTACGCGCTGCACCCGGCCGCCGAGGTCGCGCGGGCCGTCCGCACCGCCACCCGCGAGGTGTGGCGGGCCCTGTTCGGCGGGCCCGTCTGACCGTCCCGGGGAACCACAGGTGGTCTTGGCGCGTACTCTGGGTAGTGCAACGAACGTCCCCGGCGCGGCGCCCGCACCCGAGATCTCCCCGTCCCCACGGGGGTGAGCCGGGCGGGCCCCCCAGGACACCCACCGCATTTCGTGGGCGGCGCCACACCGCGCCCGCCCCGCACCGAGGAGAAGAACCACTGGGCAAGCGACAGCCCGAAGGCCCGCCGCCCGCACCCGCGGTGCAGCGCATCCGACTGCGCTACACCAAGCGCGGCCGCCTCCGGTTCACCAGCCACCGTGACTTCCAGCGCGCCTTCGAGCGGGCCCTGCGCCGTGCCGAGGTGCCGATGGCGTACTCGGCTGGCTTCACCCCGCACCCCAAGGTGTCGTACGCCAACGCCGCCCCCACGGGCACGGGCTCCGAGGCCGAGTACCTGGAGATCGCCCTCGCCGAGACGCGCGACCCGCAGACGCTCCGCCGCCTGCTCGACGAGTCGCTGCCGGACGGTCTCGACATCACCGACGCCGTCGAGGCCCGCACCTCCGGCCTCGCCGACCGCCTGACCGCCTCCGTGTGGGAGCTGCGGCTGGACGGCGCCGACCCCGAGGACGTGCGGCAGGCCGTCGAGACGTTTCTCGCGGCCGAGACCGTGGAAGTACAGCGCAAGACCAAGAACGGCATCCGCACCTTCGACACCCGCGCCGCCGTCGTCGAGCTGACCTCGGCCGCAGCCCCGGGCGATCCCCAGGGTGATAGGCCGCTGGACAGCGCCTGTGCGATACTGCGGCTGGTAGTTCGGCACGTGACACCTGCCGTACGACCCGACGACGTCCTGTCCGGTCTCCGAGCTGTGGCCGACCTGGCGCCGCCGGTCCCCGCAGCGGTGACCAGGCTGGCGCAGGGGCTCTTCGACGAGGAGTCCGGCACGGTGACCGACCCGCTCGCGCCCGACCGCGAGGCAGTCACGGCCGCCCCATCCACGGCCGCCGAGACCGCCTCAGCGACGGCGCCGGGTGCGGGCACCGCGTAAGGAGCGGTCGTCGTAGCGCAGCCCTCGTACTCGGGAGCCACCTGGGTCGGGCAGCGCTTTGACCACAAGACTTTCGCCAGGCCGTACGCAGAAGGCGTACGGAACCGGTGAGCCAGACATACAGCTCCCGTGCGGCGCCCGCGCCCCGGACGGCGGCACCGTGCACCTCGCGCGTTCGTGCCGCCGGACCGGAACCAGACGCGGCGCCCGGGGGCGTGACGGGAGAACCGCCCGCATGCTCGAACAGCACGAAGAAAACACCGCCAACACCACAGGTGGCGCCGACAGCGACGCGCCCGGTGACAAGCTGCCGCCGCGCCGACGGCGCCGTGCGGCGTCCCGCCCGGCCGGCCCGCCGGTGACGGCCGGGACCGCCGAGACCACCGAGGCACCCGCCGCCCCGGCCGCCGAGACCCCGGCCGCGCCGGCCGTCGAGGAGGCCGCCCCGGCCCCCCGTACCCGCCGCCGCGCCACCCGCAAGGCCACCGCGCCGGAGCCCGTCGCCGAGGCCGCCCCGGTCGCCGAGGCCGCTCCGGTCGTCGAGACCCCGGCCGCGCCGGCCACGCCGGTCGTCGAGGAGGCCGCTCCGGCCCCCCGCACCCGCCGCCGCGCCACCCGCGCCGCCACGTCCGCCGAGACCCCGGCCGCTCCGGCAGCCGAGGCCGCTCCGGTCGTCGAGACCCCGGCCGCTCCGGCAGCCGAGGCCGCTCCGGCCCCCCGTGCCCGCCGCCGTGCCACCCGCAAGGCCACCGCGCCGGAGCCCGTCGTCGAGGCCGCCCCGGTCGCCGAGGCCGCTCCGGTAGCCGAGACCCCGGCCGCCCCGGTCGTCGAGGAGGCCGCTCCGGCCCCGCGCGCCCGTCGCCGTGCCACCCGTAAGGCCACCGCGCCCGCGGTGACCCCGGACGCCGCCGCGGAGATCGCCGCCGAGACCTCCGGCGAGGCGCTGCCCGAGGACACCGTCGAGGAGATCGCCTCGCACGCCGTCGAGGTCGCCGCCGCCGAGCAGGCCGCCACCCGTGGCCGCACCCGCCGTCGCGCCTCCTCGCCGCAGTTCACCGCCGAGCCCTCCACCGAGGCCGAGGCCCCCCGCAGCCGCCGCGCCGCGCGCCCCGCCGTCGCCGTGTTCCAGCCGCCGGTCTTCACCGAGCCGATGTTCCAGACGCCGGAGACGGCCGCGTACATCGCCGCCACCGAGGCCGTCGAGGAGGAGCCGGAGGAAGAGACCGCCGAGGTCGCCGAGGTCGCCGAGACCGCCGAGGTCGCCGGGGCGCCCCTGACCATCGAGACGGTCGAGGCCGAGCGCGCCGAGACCGGCTCGCGCCGTCGCCGTCGCCGCCGTGGCGAGCCCGTCGCCGTCGAGCCCGTCCCGGCCACCGTCGCCGACGAGCCCGAGGTCGAGTCCACCCCCGAGGCCGAGACCGAGGCCGTCGAGACCGACGAGGACGACTACGAGGACCGCCCGTCCCGCCGTCGCCGCCGGGGCGGCCGTCGCCGTCGCCGTGGCGAGCTCACCGAGACCGAGGAGTCGGACGAGGGCGAGGACGGCGAGGAGACCGACGAGCTCCACGCCGAGGACGAGGCCGACGAGGCCGACGAGGACGCCGCCGCGTCGGGCAGCAGCAGCTCCCGCCGTCGCCGCCGTCGCCGTCGCCGCAGCGGTGACGCGTCCGGCGAGGCCGAGGGCACCGACGAGGACGGCGTCCGCACGGTCGTCAAGGTCCGCGAGCCCCGCCCGGCCCGCGAGAAGGGCGAGCCGTCCGACGAGGTCCAGTCCATCAAGGGCTCGACCCGCCTGGAGGCCAAGAAGCAGCGCCGCCGCGAGGGCCGCGAGCAGGGCCGCCGCCGCGTCCCGATCATCACCGAGGCCGAGTTCCTCGCCCGCCGCGAGGCCGTCGAGCGCGTGATGGTCGTCCGCCAGAACGGCGAGCGCACCCAGATCGGCGTCCTCGAGGACAACGTGCTCGTCGAGCACTACGTCAACAAGGAGCAGGCCACCTCGTACGTCGGCAACGTCTACCTGGGCAAGGTCCAGAACGTGCTGCCGTCGATGGAGGCCGCCTTCGTCGACATCGGCAAGGGCCGCAACGCCGTCCTGTACGCCGGCGAGGTCAACTTCGAGGCGCTCGGCATGGGCAACGGCCCGCGCCGCATCGAGGCCGCCCTCAAGTCCGGCCAGTCGGTCCTGGTGCAGGTCACCAAGGACCCGATCGGCCACAAGGGCGCCCGCCTGACCAGCCAGGTCTCGCTGCCCGGCCGCTACCTGGTGTACGTGCCCGAGGGCTCGATGACCGGTATCAGCCGCAAGCTGCCCGACACCGAGCGCGCCCGTCTGAAGACCATCCTCAAGAAGATCGTCCCCGAGGACGCGGGCGTCATCGTGCGCACCGCCGCCGAGGGCGCGAGCGAGGACGAGCTGCGTCGTGACGTCGAGCGCCTCCAGGCGCAGTGGGCCGACATCCAGAAGAAGGCCGCGCAGATCTCGACGTCCGCGCCGAGCCTGCTCTACGGCGAGCCGGACATGACCGTCCGGGTCGTCCGCGACATCTTCAACGAGGACTTCTCCAAGGTCATCGTCAGCGGCGACGACGCGTGGGAGACCATCCACGGCTACGTGAACCACGTCGCCCCGGACCTGGCCGACCGCCTGTCCCGGTGGACCAGCGAGGTCGACGTCTTCGCGACGTACCGGATCGACGAGCAGCTGATGAAGGCGCTGGACCGCAAGGTCTGGCTGCCCTCCGGCGGCTCGCTGGTGATCGACAAGACCGAGGCGATGATCGTCGTCGACGTCAACACCGGCAAGTTCACCGGCCAGGGCGGCAACCTCGAAGAGACCGTGACGAGGAACAACCTCGAAGCGGCCGAGGAGATCGTGCGCCAGCTGCGGCTGCGCGACCTGGGCGGCATCGTCGTCATCGACTTCATCGACATGGTCCTGGAGTCCAACCGCGACCTGGTGCTGCGCCGCCTCCTGGAGTGCCTGGGCCGTGACCGGACCAAGCACCAGGTGGCCGAGGTCACCTCGCTCGGCCTGGTGCAGATGACCCGCAAGCGGGTCGGCCAGGGCCTCCTGGAGTCCTTCTCGGAGACCTGCGTCCACTGCAACGGGCGCGGTGTCATCGTCCACATGGAGCAGCCGCCCACCCACGGTGGCGGTGGCGGCGGCAAGCGCTCGAAGAAGCGCGGCCGCGGTGGCGAGGGCCACGGACACGAGCACGAGCACGAGACCGAGGTCCACGAGACCCCGGCCGAGACCGAGGCCGAGCTCGCCGCCGAGCTCGCCGCCCCGGTGGCGCTGCCCGAGCCGATCGCCGCGGACGAGGAGCTGTACGGCAGCGCCGCGGAGGCGGAGGCCGCCGCCACGCGCGGCCGTGGCCGTCGCCGGGCGACCCGCCGGGTGTCGGCGCCGTCGGTCGCGACGCCCGTCGTGACCGAGACGGAGACCTTCGAGGTCGTCGTCCCGGAGACGAAGCCCGAGCCGAAGCCCGAGCCGAAGCCCGAGCCCGTCGTCGAGGCCCCCGTGGCCGAGGCCCCGGTCGTCGAGGCCGCCCCGGTCGTCGAGGAGCAGGCCCCCGAGGCGCCCGCGCCCCGGACCCGCCGCCGGGCCACCCGCAAGGTGTCCGCCCCGGTGGTCTCCACCCCGGAGCCGGTCGCCGAGACGGTGGTCGAGCCGGTCGCCGAGCCGGTCGCCGTCGAGGAGGCCCCGGCGCCCGTAGTCGAGCCCGCCCCGGTCGTCGAGGAGGCCCCCGTGGCCGCCCCGCCGAAGGCCCGCCGCCGGGTGGTCCGCAAGGCCACCGCCCCGGCCGGCGCGCCCGCGGGCGCCGAGGAGGCCGCCGTGCTCGTGGTGGCTTCGGCCCCCGCGGCCGAGGCGCCCGCCGAGGCCCCGGCCGACGAGGCCGCTCCGGAGGCCGCTCCTGCGGCCAAGAAGACGGCCCGCAAGACGGCCGCCAAGAAGGCCACCGCCAAGAAGGCCGCCACCAAGAAGACGGCGGCGGTCAAGAAGACGGCGGCGAAGAAGACGACGACCGCAAAGAAGGCCGTGAAGAAGACCGCGGCCCCCGCGCAGGACTGACCCAGTCCCCGACGCAGTCCGTGTGGACCGTCCTCCTCCCGAGGACGGTCCACACGGTTTTGAACCCGATCGGAAACCAGGAACCAGCCCGATGAACAACACCCCCGCCCCCCAGGTGCGCAAGGCCGTCATCCCCGCCGCCGGTCTCGGCACGCGCTTCCTTCCCGCCACGAAGGCGACGCCCAAGGAGATGCTGCCGGTCGTCGACAAGCCGGCGATCCAGTACGTGGTGGAGGAGGCGGTCTCGGCGGGTCTGTCGGACGTCCTGATGATCACCGGCCGCAACAAGCGTCCGCTCGAGGACCACTTCGACCGCAACTACGAGCTGGAGGAGGCGCTCACCCGCAAGGGTGACGACGAGCGCCTCGCGCGGGTCCAGGAGTCCAGCGAGCTCGCCACCATGCACTACGTGCGCCAGGGCGACCCGCGGGGCCTCGGCCACGCCGTGCTGTGCGCGCAGCCGCACGTCGGCGACGAGCCCTTCGCGGTCCTCCTCGGCGACGACCTGATCGACCCGCGCGACCCGCTGCTCGCCCGGATGCTGGAGGTCCTCGCGGCCGGCGGCGGCAGCGTCGTCGCGCTGATGGAGGTCGACCCGGCGCAGATCCACCTGTACGGCTGCGCGGCCGTCGAGCCGACCGCCGACGCCGACGTCGTACGGATCACCGGCCTGGTCGAGAAGCCGGACGCGGCGGACGCGCCGAGCAACTACGCGATCATCGGCCGCTACGTCCTCGACCCGGCCGTCTTCGGCGTCCTCGGCGAGACCGAGCCGGGCCGCGGCGGCGAGATCCAGCTCACCGACGCGCTGCAGAAGATGGCGGCCGACGAGACGCTGGGCGGCCCCGTGCACGGTGTCGTCTTCAAGGGCCGCCGGTACGACACGGGCGACCGCGGCGACTACCTGCGGGCCATCGTGCGGCTCGCCTGCGAGCGCGAGGACCTGGGCCCGGACTTCCGCGCCTGGCTCAAGGGCTTCGTCGCGGAGACCGCCGCGGGCGACCCGTCGGTCGACGCGGCCGGGATTTGACCCCCTGCGGGAGCCGCCCGTAACCTAGACCGTCGGCGTGTCTGATTGCGCCACACCTCTGAGCACCTCCCTCCCGGTCCTCCGGGAGAGGCCGCTCGTCCGATTCCGGATCGCCGCGGGCCCCCGGGCCCGCGCGTGGGCGGCTGGCATCAGAGGACCCGTTCCCCGAGTGAGAGAGAGTCCGCGTGTACGCCATCGTGCGCAGCGGTGGTCGCCAGCACAAGGTTGCTGTCGGCGACATCGTTGAGGTTGACAAGATTTCCACCGCCAAGGTCGGCGACACGGTCGAGCTCTCGACCCTGCTCGTGGTCGACGGCGACGCCGTGACCAGCGACCCGTGGGTCCTGGCGGGCATCAAGGTCGAGGCCCAGGTCGTGGACCACCACAAGGGTGCCAAGATCGACATCCTGCGCTACAAGAACAAGACGGGCTACCGTCGTCGCCAGGGTCACCGTCAGCAGTACACGGCGATCAAGGTCACGTCCATCCCGACGGCCGCGAAGTAAAGAGGGACTGAGCAATGGCACACAAGAAGGGCGCATCGTCCACCCGGAACGGGCGCGATTCCAACGCCCAGCGGCTCGGCGTGAAGCGCTTCGGCGGTCAGGTCGTCAACGCGGGTGAGATCCTGGTCCGCCAGCGTGGCACCCACTTCCACCCGGGTTCGGGTGTGGGCCGTGGCGGCGACGACACGCTGTTCGCCCTGCAGGCCGGTTCGGTGCAGTTCGGCACCTTCCGTGGCCGCAAGGTCGTGAACATCGTTCCGGTCGCCTGATCGGAAGCTTTGCGGAGGCGGACCTCACTTCCCGTTAGGGAAGCGGGTCCGCCTTTCGCGTGTTACTAGATAGACATTCCACCTGTTTTACGTATCTGGAGGCACAGAACCATGACCACCTTCGTGGACCGCGTCGAGCTGCACGTCGCCGCGGGTAACGGGGGCCACGGCTGCGCCTCCGTGCATCGGGAGAAGTTCAAGCCGCTCGGCGGCCCCGACGGCGGCAACGGCGGCCGTGGCGGCGACGTGATCCTGGTCGTCGACCAGGCGATCACCACCCTCCTGGACTACCACCACTCGCCGCACCGCAAGGCCACCAACGGCCAGCCCGGCGCCGGCGACAACCGCTCCGGCAAGGACGGCCAGGACCTGGTCCTGCCCGTGCCCGACGGCACCGTCGTCCTCGACAAGGCGGGCAACGTCCTCGCCGACCTGGTCGGACAGGGCACCACCTACGTCGCGGGCCAGGGCGGCCGCGGCGGCCTCGGCAACGCGGCGCTGTCCTCGGCCCGCCGCAAGGCCCCCGGCTTCGCGCTCCTCGGCGAGCCCGGCGAGGCGGGGGACGTCGTCCTGGAGCTGAAGACGGTCGCCGACGTGGCGCTCGTCGGCTACCCGAGCGCGGGCAAGTCCTCGCTCATCTCCGTGCTCTCGGCCGCCAAGCCGAAGATCGCCGACTACCCCTTCACGACCCTCGTCCCGAACCTGGGCGTGGTCACCGCCGGCTCGACCGTCTACACGATCGCCGACGTCCCCGGCCTGATCCCCGGCGCGAGCCAGGGCCGTGGCCTGGGCCTGGAGTTCCTGCGCCACGTCGAGCGCTGCTCGGTCCTCGTCCACGTCCTCGACACGGCGACGCTGGAGTCCGACCGCGACCCGGTCTCCGACCTCGACATCATCGAGGAGGAGCTGCGGCAGTACGGTGGCCTTGAGGACCGCCCGCGCCTCGTCGTCCTCAACAAGATCGACATCCCGGACGGCCAGGACCTCGCGGACATGATCCGCCCGGAGCTCGAAGAGCGCGGCTACCAGGTGTACGAGGTCTCCGCCGTGGCCCGTACGGGTCTCAAGGAGCTCTCCTACGCCCTCGCCGGCATCGTCGGCGAGGCCCGCGCGGCCAAGCCCGTGGAGGAGGCGACCCGCATCGTCATCCGCCCGAAGGCGGTCGACGACGCCGGCTTCACCGTCACCTACGACGAGGCCGAGGACGTGTACCGGGTGCGCGGCGAGAAGCCCGAGCGCTGGGTCCGCCAGACCGACTTCAACAACGACGAGGCCGTCGGCTACCTGGCCGACCGCCTCAACCGCCTCGGCGTCGAGGACCAGCTGATGAAGGCCGGCGCCCGCGCCGGCGACGGCGTGGCGATCGGTGCCGAGGACAACGCGGTCGTCTTCGACTGGGAGCCCACGATGATGGCCGGCGCCGAGATGCTCGGCCGCCGAGGCGAGGACCACCGCCTGGAGGCCCCCCGCCCGGCCGCCCAGCGCCGCCGCGACCGCGACGCCGAGCGCGTCGACCCGCAGCGGGAGTTCGACGACTTCAACCCGTTCTAGGCAGCGGCCGGAACACCTCTGCGGCCCCCGTCGGATCTGCTCCGGCGGGGGCCGGGTCGTTCTCCCGGGAGCCACGCACACGAAAGGGGCCCGCCTCCTCGACCGAGGAGGCGGGCCCCTTTCGTACCGTCAGGCGACCGGTTCGGGCTCCGGTTCGGGGTCCGGCGTGGTGTTCCGCTTCGCTTCCCGCTGCTCCGGCTCCGGCTTGGAGCGCTTGCTCCAGTTCGGCCTCGCGCCGATCAGGGGCAGCGTGAGGATGCCCAGGAACATCGGGGCGAACATGTAGCGGGCCAGCGGCGCCGGGTTGGCGGCGACCACCGTGAGCTGGAGCGCCAGCGGGAGGGCGAGCAGCGCCACCGGGGCCCAGGTGCGGTTCCTCCGGGAGAAGGCGAGCACCACGGCGTACGCCGCGTAGCACCAGATCGCGCCGCGGAACAGCAGCCACTGCAGCTGCGGCGTCTTGCTGGCCTTCCAGACGAAGAACGCGGCGTCGTGCAGGGTGTCGTTGAGCGGGCGGACCTTCAGGATCGGGCGGTACGGGCTGTCCGCCATCTCCGGGTTCCAGTCCGCCCAGCCGAACAGGTTCTTCGGCACGGACGGCGGGCTGATCAGCGTGTGGCCCATCTTGTCGACCGGGCCGGGGAACGGCGACCACGCGATGTGCGAGCGGCACACGCGGGCCGAGATCATCTGGTCCGGGGTCCGCTTCAGGACGCGGAACCACAGGTCGATCAGCTGGTCGTTGTACTGGTCCGCCAGCTTGCGGTTCATGGGCTTCTTCATCGCCCAGTCGGCGTTGTAGCAGTTCGCCGCGCGCCCGCCCCAGTGGGACAGCGGGGCGACCTTCGCCATGAGCTCCTTGTCGGCCTCGGTGAAGGTCTGCGGGACCTTGCCGTAGACCACCGCGATGTCCGCGTAGTTCATCGCGTACACCTGGTCCTTGGTCGGCGTGATGACGCCGATGGCCGGGTAGATCACCGTCTGGAGCAGCGCCGCGATGGTCACCGGGACGACCGTCGCGAACAGCAGCCACTTGCGCATCTTCGGCAGCGTCAGCAGCAGCACCGGCACCGCGATGACGGCGACGAGCAGACCGTTGTTGCGGAACAGGCCCATCGCCAGGAAGCCGAGGAACAGCATGGCGATCTCGTTGCGGAAGACCTTGTCCCGGAGCTGGGACTCGCCCCTCAGCCGCCGCGCCGCGAGCCGGCCCGTCGCGCCGAAGGCGAGGACCGCGCCGATCGCGAACGGCACGTCCTTCCACACGTAGATGACGAAGGTGCCGATCGACGGCAGCACCGCGCAGGCGACCGCCGCCGTGAAGCCCCACTTCCCCTTCACGCCGAACATGCGCAGCGTGACGACGACGTAGGCCAGCGCCGCGGCCATCGCCACGGACTGGGCGAACGTCAGCAGCGCCAGGTCACCGGTGATCTGGAGCGAGAGCCAGACCAGACCGTCGTACGCCACCGAGTGGTTGGACATCCAGTGCCCGGTGGTGACGTGCCACACGTACGAGATCGAGTCGTAGCTCATCCCGCCCGGATAGAACGCGGCCCACCACACCAGGAAGATCAGCTGCGTCGCGGCGTACACGGCCACCGGCAGCCGCCGCTGGGCCGGGATCCGCTCGACTATCCGGTTCACAAACGGGATGGATGGCCTCTTCAACGCTGCTCCGCGGGCTCGGTGGACGGGCTGTCGGGGTGGGCGAGCTCCAGCATCCGCGTGATCACGCGCCCGGCGGCGTGGCCGTCGTCGAGGTCGCAGAACACGTCCCGGAACTCCTGGTACGCGTCGGTGTAGCCGGCGCTGATGCTGTCGATGTCGCCGAGCGCGTCGATGAGCTCGTCGGACGTCTGCAGCAGCGGACCGGGGGCCCGCTTCTCGAAGTCGAAGTAGAAGCCGCGCAGCTGGTCGCGGTAGTACTCCAGGTCGTACGTGAAGAACAGCATCGGCCGGCCCGTGTTCGCGAAGTCGAACATGAGGGACGAGTAGTCCGTGACCAGCACGTCGGTGATGAGGAAGAGCTCGGCGATGTCCGGGTAGGACGAGACGTCGAAGACGAAGCCGTCACCCGCGCCGGGCACCGCGTCCACGATGTTCGAGTGCTTGCGCACGAGGAGGACGTGGTCCTCGCCGAGCCGCTCGGCGGCCTTCTCGACGTCGACGCGGAGATCGAACTTGTAGTTGCCCGCCTGGTAGAACTGGTCGTCCCGCCAGGTCGGCGCGTACAGCACGACCTTCTTGCCCTCGGGCAGTCCGATCCGCTCCCGCACGATCCGCGCCAGGTCGTCCGTCTTCTCCGACAGCAGCACGTCGTTGCGCGGGTAGCCGGACTCCAGGATCTCCCCGTCGTACTGGAACGCCCGCTTCATGATCGGGGTCGAGAACCGGTTCGGGGAGACGAGGAAGCTCCAGCTCGGGGTCTCCTCCGCCACCTTCGACAGGTACTTGCGGTCCGCGAACTGCACGCTGTCGATGTCGTGGCCGATCCGCTTGAGCGGGGTGCCGTGCCAGGTCTGGACGATGACCTGGCCCTCACGGCGCCGGATCCAGAACGGCAGGTGGGTGTTGGTCACGATGTACCGGCTGTTGCCGAGCGCCTCGTACCACTCGCGGCTCCAGCGGCGGATGACCTTCACGCCCTCCGGGATCTCCGCCCGGCGGTCCTCCACGACCCACACGTGCTCCAGCTCGGAGCCCTGGCGCAGCAGCTCCTCGTAGACCGCGCGCGGCGAGTCGGAGAACTGGCGGCCCGAGAAGGAGGCGTACAGAACGGTGTCCTTCAGGGCGGCCGTACGGGCCTCCTGGTACACCGTGTTGCGCAGCTCGCGCTGGCGGAACCAGCCGACCTCCTCCGCGTTCAGGTCGGGGGAGGCGTCGACGAGGAGCCGGTCGTAGAAGCGGTGGGTCAGCGCGTAGTCGCGGCCCCGTACCGAGAAGGAGACCGGCAGGGTGCCGAGGGCCGTCGGGACGGCCCGGACCGGCACCTCGACGCGGCTGTCGACGGTGCGGACGAAGAGGTACCAGCGGCCCTGGCGCAGCGGCACCTTGGTGAGGCCGCCGGGCACCGGCAGGAAGTCGGCGTGGAAGACGCCGTCCTCGACGCCGACCGGGTGGGTGTGCTCCTCGGCGTGCCGGCTGTGCCGCAGCACGAGCTCCAGGGGCTCGTCGACGGCGGCGGGCAGGGCGCCCTCCAGGACGATGCGGCCCTCGGGGCTCACCGTCGCCTTGGCGATCATGGGCTGGACCGGCTGGGTCCGCAGCACGAGGCGTCCGACGCCGTCGTTGGCGACCGCGACGGTCCTGGCCCCCCACGCGGCGGTGGCGGTGCCGTCGACGGGGTGCTGGCGGCCCAGGTCGCCCTGGCGGTCGTTGACCGCGACGGGGTGGGCCCGCTTGCCGAGCGTGAGCTCGGCCGTCCACTTGTCGGTGACCTCCAGGTCCGCGGAGTCGCGGCCCTCGACGTCCAGGTCGGCCAGCGGGACGCGCGCGGAGAACTCGGCGCCGTTCCGGGTGACGGGGAACTCCAGGGTGGCCTCGGAGCCGGCGTGGGTGAGGCGCAGCGCGGGCTTGGCGCCGTCGGCGGCGGCCTCGTGGCCGAGGACGCCGGAGAGCTCGACGACACCGTCGGCGACCCGGTGACCGGTCAGCCGGGCGCGGATCAGCTCGACGCGCAGGTACAGGTGGCTGTCGGTGACGAACGGGACGACCCGGACGTCCTTCTCCGCCCAGTGCGGGGCCGGGCTCTCGGCGTTGCCGCTCTCGCCGGCCTTCAGCCGGGTGCGGCGGGCCACGCCCTCCTGGACGGTGGCGAAGGTGAGCCGCCACACGCCGTCCCGCCAGCCGCCGCGGCCCTTGAGCTTGGCCGGGTTGACGTCGAGCGAGAAGCCGGACCAGTCGTAGTTGTGCAGCGACTGCCCGGAGGTCTGGGTGGCCGTCGGGGCCTTGGTCCGGCTGGGGCGGACCAGGACGGTGCGCCGGCTGCCGCTCTCGCGCAGCATCAGCACGCGCAGCGAGGACTTGGGCGTGGCGGTCGCCAGGTTGCGGATGTAGGCGTGGCCGTCGATGTGCAGCCGGCCGTTCTGCCACAGGATCTGCTCGGCGCGGGCGCGGGCGGAGAACTCGGCGCCGACCTTCAGGACCTCGCGCGGAACGGCGCCGTTGGCCTTGTCGAGCACCGGGTAGTCGGCGAAGTGCCGCAGGCCCTGGCGGGTGACCGGGACGGCCCGGCCGGTCTCGCGCTCGAAGGCCAGCAGGTCGAGGAGCTCGGCGAGCCGGCCCTCGGTGATCAGGTGGCACTTGAGCCGCAGCGACACGTCGACGCGGGGCAGCACCTGGGGGTCGACCCGGCTGAGGTAGTCGGAGGCGCCCGTCATGAACAGCTCGCGGAACTCCTCACCGGCCTCGTCGAGCACGCCCATGAACAGCGGCAGCTCGTCGCTGATGAAGATCTCGTCGTACCAGCGCTTGTGCTCCGCGAACTCCTCGCCCGGCTGCGTGCCGAGGAAGCGGCTCACGGAGTCGCACGACCTTATGCGGTCGCGCACGTTGACCGGCTCGGTGCGGCGCTGGGTGATCGACGGGGCGCCGCCGGTCCGCTGCCGCCACAGGTAGACCGGGTCGCCGAGGACGTCGACGGACTCGGCCCGGAAGTGCGCCGGCAGGGTCACCGGGGCGTCCTCGTACAGGATGCCCGGGAACTCGAAGGCGTGCCGCTCCCAGAAGGAGCGCCGGAAGACCTTGTTCCACGCGGTGCGGTCGTAGACCAGCGCCTTGTCGCGGGAGATGTGGGTGCGGTCGCGGTCCTTGTTGAGGCGCTTCTCGTGCAGCGGGGAGATCAGGATCTCGCCGGCCTTGAGCAGGTTCACGTTGCCGCTGGCGAAGTCCGAACCGGTCTCGTCCAGCTTGGCGACGAACCGCTCGTAGGCGTCCGGCAGCACGATGTCGTCGCTGTCGACGAACGCGAGGTACTCGGTGCCGTCCGTGAGGTGCGCGACACCGGTGTTACGGGCGGGTCCCAGCCCCTGGTTCTCCTGCGCGACCACCCGGATCCGCGCGTCCTTCGCCGCCCAGCTCTCGGCGATCGCGAGGCTGCCGTCCTTGGAGCCGTCGTCGACGACGATCGCCTCCCAGTCGGTGAAGGTCTGGTCGGCAAGGGACTGCAGGCACTCGTCGAGGAAGAGCTCCACGTTGTACACGGGAACGATTACTGACAGGCGGGGAGGCATTGGGTACTGCGCCTTTCCTCAAGGTGTTTCGTGCGTGACGGCGATGTACGGCTCGCCGGACACGGTAGCTCTAGCCGCGGGTGCGAGGGCTCGGGCGCTCCGGAGGGAGCACCACCGGCGGTACATTCTCCTCGTTCAGGAACACCCTGCGTACCACGCGCTCGGCCGCGGAACCGTCGTCGAACTCACAGAACCGCCTCCGGAACTCGGTGCGCAGCGCCGCGGACTCCTCGTCCGACCAGCGCCCCGAGAGGAAGACGTCGAGCAGCTCGGGCTCGGTTGCCACGACGTGGCCGGGCTTCTCGACGTGGATGTCGAAGTAGGTGCCGCGGGTCGCGCGGTAGACGTCCCAGTCGTTGGCGTAGACGACGACGGGCCGGTCGAGCAGCGCGTAGTCGAACATCAGCGAGGAGTAGTCCGTCAGCAGGCAGTCGGCGGCGAGGAACAACTCCTCGACCGAGGGGTGGCGGCTGACGTCCACGACGCCGGAGCCGTCCTTCGGGCCGGTGCCGCCGGGACCGTCCAGGAGGAAGTAGTGCGCCCGGGACAGCACGGTGAAGCCCTCGCCGAGGCGGGCCGCCAGGTGCTCCAGGTCGAGCAGCGGCTGCGGCACGTTCTGGTAGTCGCGGTGGGTCGGCGCGTACAGCACGACCGTGGTGTCCGCGGGCAGCCCGAGCGCCGCGCGGGCGCGCAGCCGCTCGTCCTCGCCGGCCCGGACGAGCACGTCGTTGCGCGGGTAGCCGTAGTCCAGCTTGGTGTACTCGGCCGGGTAGGCGCGGTCCCAGATTGCCGTGGTGAAGCTGTTGGCGGAGACGCTGTAGTCCCAGCGGTCCACCCGCTCCATCAGCGACGGCATGTCCAGGTCGCCCTGGGCGACGGGGAACTCGGCCAGGTCGACGCCCATCCGCTTCAGCGGGGTGCCGTGGTGCGTCTGGACGTGGACCTGTCCGGGCCGCTTGACCACCCGGGTGGGGAAGTTGACGTTGTTGACGAAGTACTTCCCCCGGGCCATCGCGCGCCAGAAGCCGAACGAGCCGGGGTGCACGACCGTGGTGCCGGGCGGCGGGGTGTTGCGCGAGCCGGGCTTCAGCACCCAGGTCGTCTTCACCTTCGGCGCGAGCTCCATCAGCTTCTGGTGCACGGCGGCCGGGTTGCAGGCGTAGTCGGTGTTCCAGTACGCGGCGAACACGGCCGTGTCGTTCTGCACGGGCAGCAGGCGCTGCGCCCGGTAGTAGCCGGCCAGCACCGCGGTGCGCAGCGGCTTGCGCAGCCGGCGCGGGGCCGCCTTGACCTTGCGGGCGGTGCGGTACGCGCGCCGGGCGGCGCCGCGCACGGGGGCCGGCAGCTTGCCGACGGCCTTGCGTCGGGCGGAGGCGGAGCCCTGCGGGGTGACGTGTCCGGCCGGACGGTACTGCTTCTCGTACCGGAGGAAGGTCGCGCGGAACTCGGCGCGGGCCTCGTCGGGGAGGCGGCCGGGGGAGTTCTCGACCACCCGGAAGTGGGTGATCATGCGGTCGAAGAGCGGGCCGCGCCAGGCGTCGAACTCGGGGTGCGCGTCGAGGAACGCGAAGACCAGGGCGTACTGGTCGAAGACGTCGAAGTGCTTGCGGCTGGTGCTGTGCAGGATGCTGCCCTGGCGGCGCTGCCGGTAGTGCACGCAGATCCGGGGGAGCACCGCGATGGACTCGGCGGCGATGAGCACCGGGTACGTCCAGGGGGTGTCCTCGTAGTAGCCGGTGGGGTACTCGAAGCCCCAGCGCTCCACGAAGTCCCGGCGGTACGCCTTGTTCCAGGCGACCTGGAGCAGCCCGAGCAGGCCCGGGTTGGCGTCCAGGGCGACGGCCTCGCGCGGGCTGTCGGCGAGCACCTTGGCCTTGGCGTTCGGGGTGATCCGGCCGTCCCAGTGCGTGCGCGCGTAGTCGAAGACCAGCAGCTCCGGGTCGCCGGTCTCGTCGAGCCGCTGGGCGATCGCCGCGAGCGAGCCGGGCAGCAGCGTGTCGTCGCTGTCCAGGAAGAGCAGGTAGGTGCCCTTGGCCCGGGTCATGCCGGCGTTGCGGGCCCGGCCCAGGCCCACGTTCTGGGCCAGCTGCAGGGCTTCCACGCGCGGGTCGAGCGCCGCGTACTCGTCCATGATCGCGCCGCAGGCGTCCGGCGATGCGTCGTTGACCGCGATCAGCTCGAAGTCCTGGAAGGACTGGCTCAGCACCGAGTCGAGACAGTCGCGCAGGTACGCCTCCACCCCGTACGCCGGAACGATGATGCTGAACCGGGGGGCGTCGGACCGCTGCGCTGCTTGCATGGGAGTCATGGGGGCTTAGGGCTTCCGGACGAACGGCGTACTGGACACGGGATACGGGATACGGGCGGACCACGTCCGAGCGGGGCGGCGGGAACGTTCCCGCCGCCCCGCTCGGACGGTCACTGCGAGCTGGTCAGGGCATAACCCAGCAGTTTGCGCACGGCGGCCGACTGCCGGTGGCGCAGGGCCCCCGGCACCATGGTCAGCGCGTGCAGCCGCATCGACAGATGGCGGCGGGCCGCCCTCGCGGCCTTCGGCCACCCGTGCCGGTCGAGCTCGTCGGCGACCTCGTTGAAGAACCGCACGGCCTCGCCGAAGCGGGCTCCGGAGACGGCCTCGGAGGACGACAGGCTGCCCGAGTGGCGCCGGTAGCGGAACGCGGTGGCCGGCTCGACCACCAGCTTCTCGCCGCGCCGGATCAGCTCGATGATCAGCGCCAGGTCCTGGATGACCGACAGGTCCTCCCGGAAGCTGACCGCCTTCACGGCGTCGGCCCGCCACACGATCGACGGGAAGTAGAGCCAGTTGCCGCCGAGCAGGTTCGCGGCCAGCGGCTCGCCCGACAGGACCAGCCGGCGCCCGTCGTCCTTCGGCGCGTACAGCCGCTTCTTGACCTCGTCGCCCAGGGTGCTCGACGGGGCGCCGTTCTCGTCGATGACCTCGACGCCCGGCTGGTAGATCGCCGCACCGGGCTCGGCCTCGATCGCGGCGCGCATCGTCTCGACGTACGTCGGCAGCAGCAGGTCGTCACTGCCCAGCATCGAGAAGTACGTGGACTCGACGAGGTCGACGCACTTGCGGAAGTTCTTGGTGATGCCCAGGTTCTGCTCGTTGCGCTGGTACCGGACGCGGCTGTCGCCGAGGGAGGCGAACCACTCGGGCACGCCCTCCTCCTTGCCGTCGTCCACGACGGTCAGGCGCCAGTCCCCGTCCGTCTGGTCGAGCACACTGCGGACGGCGGCCTGCATCAGACCGGTGTCGCCGTAGTGCGGCAGCATGATGTCCAGGGTGCCGAGCGCCGTCACTTGGCCTTCCCCTTGGGGCCGAGGGCGGAGCGGCGGCTCATCGCGAGCAGCAGGATCATGCCGATGCGGCCCAGGTACAGGGTGGCCTTCCACGGCGACTGGCTCGGGGTGCCGGTCGCGCGCGGGCGCATCGCGACGGGCACCTGCTCGATCCGGTAGCCGGCCCGGACCACGGCGATGGAGGACTCCACCGTGTCGCCCAGGTACTCCACCGGGTACCAGTGCGCGAAGACGTCGATCAGGTCGCGGTTGGAGGCGCGGAAGCCCGAGGTGACGTCGGTCAGCTTGGTCTTGGCCATGCGCGAGAGCCAGAAGGCGAGCACGAGCATCGCCCACTTGCGCGGGCCGCGGGTCTCGTAGTCGCCGGTGCCCGCGAAGCGCGCGCCCATGACGAGGTCCGCGCCGCCCTCCAGACGGGCCAGCAGCTCCGGCACGTTGCGCGGGTCGTGCTGACCGTCCGCGTCGACCTGGATGGCCACGTCGTAGCCGCGGTCGTGCGCGTAGCGGTAGCCGGCGCGCATCGCGCCGCCGACGCCGAGGTTGTACGGGAGGGTCATCACGGTCGCGCCGGCACCGCGCGCCACGGCGCTGGTGTCGTCGGCGGAGCCGTCGTCGACGACGAGGACGTCGACGCCGGGGAGGGTCGTGTAGACCTCCTTGACGACGTCGGCGACGCCCTCGGCCTCGTTCCACGCCGGCATGATGATCAGTACGCGCTTGCCGTCGATCACTTGCCGCTCCCCTGACCCGCCGTGTCGGCCTTCTCCGCCAGCTCCTTGCGCAACTCCGTGACGTCGATGCGCAGCAGGGCCACCTCCTCCGAGAGGGTGCGGCCCTCCTCTTCCAGGTGGCCCACCTCCCAGCTCAGCTGGAGGGAGACGATGAAGAGGAACGCGACGCTGAGGAAGAGCAGGAGGCTCACGCCGGAGGCGACGCCCACCGCGCGGGCGACCGAGTCCAGACCGCTGGGGAAGAAGCCGAGCGGGATGATCACCAGACCGGTGAGCACCCACAGGAACGCGTACTTCTCCTTGAGCTTGCGGCGGCGCAGCAGCTCCACGATGCACGCGACGAGAAAGACTCCGGTGACCGAAGTCAGCATCCACAGCTTCATGCGTGGCTCCGGTGTATGGGACGACTCATGGAAAGGGCCTGTCTACTCTTCCAGGGGTGGGCGGCTGGAGAAGGAGCCACCGGATTGCAGTCCACTGTCCGTCGCGATGGTCACGGAGAGTGAGGGAATGGTGATCATTCCTATGAGTGCACCGAACGGTAGCCTACACGAGCGCGAAGGACGAGAGTCATATAGGTGACGACCGCGAGAGACCCCA
This sequence comes from Streptomyces sp. NPDC093111, assembly GCF_040683955.1. Lineage (NCBI taxonomy): Bacteria > Bacillati > Actinomycetota > Actinomycetes > Kitasatosporales > Streptomycetaceae > Streptomyces > Streptomyces sp. NPDC093111. Next base: position 463,856 of record NZ_JBFBNW010000002.1, read on the forward strand.
GCGCATAGGCCACTTCGACCCTCGTCCGCAGCTCCAGGGGACTGAGAGTGACCGCCATCAGGACGCCCGTCCCCACCACCCACGCGAGCAGCTGCTGACGCGCCGCACCACTCGTGAGCAGCGCCTGGCCGAGCACCATCGCCAGCATGTAGAGCAGCGTCCCGAGCGACAGCCACGCGAAGTCCACCGGCCCCAGCACGTCCGGCGAACCGAACAGCACCGGCAGCAGCACCGGCCCCAGCGCGACCACGCCGATGCCGAACGCCGCCCCGAGACCCGCCGTCAGACCGCAGGCCCGCAGCAGCAGCCGCCGGTACGCCGGAGCGTTCCCCTCGGCCTGCGCCGTCGAAAGACCCGCGAGCAGCGAGGCCTGGAAGGCCCCGAACGCGAACAGCGGCACCCGCACCAGGACCAGTGCCGAGAGCAGCGCGGCCACCAGGGCACTGTCGTCCGTCGCGATCAGCTTGGTGCTGATCACCGCGATGTTCACGAGCACCTGGGCGAGCAGCGTCGAACCCACGAGCAGCCCCAGGTGCTCGATCAGCTCCCGCCACTGCGCCGTCGAACCCGCCTTGGCCCCGCGGAACACCGGCGGCAGCGTCACGGCCACCGCGATCAGCGGCGCCACCGTCATCACCGCGGCGAACGCGAAGGCCGAGGTCACCCCGGCCAGCGCCAGAGCCACCGACAGCACGATCCGCAGCAGACCGTCGAGACCGAGCTGCAGCCCGTACGCCTCGAAACGGCCGAGCCCCGCCAGCACACCCCGGGTCACATAGGCGACGGCCAGCGCCGCGAAGGCGCCGCCGACCGCGAGGACCAGACTCTCGTCCCCGTGGAAGAAGAGGTCCGCGAGCGGTGCGGAGAACAGCGCCAGCGGCAGCAGCACCGCCACCAGCAGCCCGAACGAGAGCGCCGCGCCGCGCCGCAGCACGGGCAGCGCCCCGTCGCCGGCCACCACCCGGGCGGCCACCACCCGGGTGATCTCCTGCTCGACCGGGAAGAACAGTCCCAGACCGATGGAGGCCACCGCCGTCCACAGGACCGAGAAGCTGGCCATGTCGTCGACGGAGAGCGAGTGGCCCGCCGCCGCGAGATGCACGTAGTTGGCCCCGCCCAGCACCACGGTGCCGATACCGACGAAGGCGGTGCCGCGGGGCAGTGCCGTGCCGATCCGGTCGAGCAGACTCACGCGCCGGACCGTCCCGGAGCCATGACCCGCAGGGCCTCGGTGAGCTGCTCGCGCCAGTGCGGCTGCGCCGCGACGCCCGCCTCGGCCCAGCGCTCGTGCGCGAGGACGCTGAAGGACGGCCGGCGCGCCGGGCGCACGAACTTCTCCGAGGTCGTCGGCCGCACCCGCTCCGGGTCCAGACCGGTCAGCTCGAAGGCCGCCCGCGCCAGGTCGAACCAGGTCGCCGTCTCGGAGGCCGTGCCGTGGTAGACGCCCGCCGGGGCCCTGCCCGCCACGGCCGCCTCGCCCAGCTCCCGCAGCTGGCGGGCCAGCGCACGGGTCCAGGTCGGCTGGCCGCGCTGGTCGTCGACCACGTCCACGGTGTCGAGACGCTCGGCCAGGCCCAGCATCGTCGCCACGAAGTTGCGGCCGTGCGCCCCGTACAGCCACGCGGTGCGCACCACGTAGCCGCGCTCGGGCAGCAGCTCGGTGACGGCCAGCTCGCCCGCCAGCTTGCTGCGGCCGTAGGCGTTCACCGGGGCGGTGGGCGCGTCGTGCCGGTACGGCTCGGTGGCGTCGCCCGGGAAGACGTAGTCCGTGGAGACCTGGATCAGCACGGCGCCGGTCTCGGCGCAGGCCGCCGCCAGGGCGCGCGGTCCGTCGCCGTTGATCCGGGTGGCCGCGGCCTCCTCGGTCTCGGCGCCGTCGACGTCGGTCCACGCGGCGGCGTTGACCACCACGTCATGACCGGCCACCGCCGCGCGGACCGCGGCGGCGTCGGTGATGTCCAGCTCCTGGCGGGTCAGCGCGGTGTACTCCACGCCGCCCTCCGCGAGCACCTCGGCGAGGTCGCGGCCGAGCATCCCGGCCGCACCGGTGATCAGCCAGCGGCTCATGCGGACAGCGCCGCCTTCGCCTTCAGCGGCTCCCACCAGGCGCGGTTGTCGCGGTACCACTGCACGGTGCTCGCGAGGCCCTGCTCGAAGGTGACCTGCGGCGCGTAGCCGAGCTCCTCCTGGATCTTGGCGATCGACAGGGAGTAGCGCAGGTCGTGGCCCTTGCGGTCCTCGACGTGCTCGACCATGTCCCAGCCGGCGCCGCAGGCGTCCAGCAGGAGACCGGTGAGCTCCTTGTTGGTGACCTCGGTGCCGCCGCCGATGTGGTAGACCTCACCGGCGCGGCCGCCGCGCAGCACCATCTCGATGCCACGGCAGTGGTCGGAGACGTGCAGCCAGTCGCGGATGTTGAGGCCCTCGCCGTAGAGCGGCACCTTCTTCCCGTCCAGCAGGTTCGTGGTGAACAGCGGGATCATCTTCTCGGGGAAGTGGTACTGCCCGTAGTTGTTGGAGCAGCGCGTCACGACGACGTCCATGCCGTGCGTGCGGTGGTACGACAGGGCCAGCAGGTCGGAGCCCGCCTTGGAGGCCGAGTACGGGGAGTTCGGCGCGAGCGGCCAGTCCTCGGTCCAGGTGCCCTCGGCGATCGAGCCGTAGACCTCGTCCGTGGAGACGTGGACGAAGCGGCCGACGCCGTGGCGCTTGGCGGAGTCCAGCAGGACCTGGGTGCCCAGCACGTTCGTCGTGACGAACGGCGAGGCGTCCAGGATCGAGCGGTCCACGTGGGACTCGGCCGCGAAGTGCACGACCGCGTCCTGGCCGCGCATCGCGTCGTCGACGGTCGCGTAGTCGCGGATGTCGCCGTGGACGAAGGTGTAGCCGGGCTTGTCCGCCACCGGGGCGAGGTTCGCCTCGTTGCCGGAGTAGGTCAGGTTGTCCAGGACGGTGACCTGGGCGCCCTTGCCCGAGGGCAGCTCTTCGGAGAGCAGTGCCCGCACGAACTGTGAACCGATGAACCCGGCGCCGCCGGTGACGAGAATCTTCATAAGGGCCACCATTCTATGGGGTGGGCTTCGCGCAGCGTTCCGTGGCCGTTCTCACGGACGGGATGGTGAACGGCCCCGTGGGGCTGCCGTAGGCTGCGTGCCCATGCGTGGAATTTTGCTTGCCGGTGGTACCGGCTCCCGACTGTGGCCGATCACCCGAGCCGTGTCGAAGCAGCTGATGCCGGTCTTCGACAAGCCGATGATCTATTACCCCCTGACCACCCTCGTGATGGCGGGGATCAAGGACATTCTGATCATCACCGGTCCGGAGGAGCGCCCGCAGTTCGAGCGCCTGCTGGGCGACGGGTCCGATTTCGGACTCGACATCCAGTTCGCCACCCAGGAGCACCCCAACGGAATTGCCGAGGCATTCGTCATCGGCGAGGAATTCATCGGTGACGAGCCCGTCGCCCTGATCCTCGGCGACAACATCTTCCACGGCACGGGCCTCGGCCGGCAGCTCGCGGACTACCGCGAGCCCGAGGGCGGTGTGGTCTTCGCCCACGCCGTCTCCGACCCCACCGCCTACGGTGTCGTCGACTTCGACGAGAACGGCGTCGCCCGTTCCATCGAGGAGAAGCCGAAGAACCCGAAGTCCCGCTACGCGGTGCCGGGCCTCTACTTCTACGACAGCCGGGTCGTCGAGATCGCCAAGAACCTGGAGCCCAGCGCCCGGGGCGAGCTGGAGATCACCGACGTCAACAAGCACTACCTCGACCGCGGCGAGCTCCAGGTCTCGGTCCTCGACCGCGGCACCGTCTGGCTCGACACCGGCACCTTCCAGTCGCTCGTCCAGGCCTCCGAGTTCGTCCGCGTGGTCGAGGAGCGCCAGGGCATGAAGATCGGCTGCCTCGAAGAGGCCGCCTGGCACGCCGGGTTCATCGACGACGAGCAGCTGCGCGCCCTCGCCCAGCCGCTGACCAAGAGCGGCTACGGCGACTACCTGATCGACCTGCTGGCCTACAAGGCCGAGAAGGCCTGAGAGGACCGAACGTTTCCATGAAGGTCAACCCCCTCGGCATCGAAGGCGCCTGGGAGTTCATCCCGCAGCAGTTCGGGGACGCCCGCGGGCTCTTCCTGGAGTGGTACAAGGCCGAGCGCATGGCCGAGGCCGTCGGCCACCCGCTGAACCTGAAGCAGGGCAACCTCTCCGTCTCCGCCGCCGGTGTCGTGCGCGGCATTCACTTCGCCGACGTCCCGCCCGGCCAGGCCAAGTACGTGACCTGCGTCCGCGGCGCGGTCCTCGACATCATCGTCGACGTACGGGTCGGCTCGCCGACCTTCGGCAAGTGGGAGGCCGTGCGCCTCGACGACCAGGACCGCAAGGCCGTCTACCTCTCCGAGGGCCTCGGCCACGGCTTCTGCGCGCTCACCGACGACGCGACCGTCACCTACCTCTGCTCCGAGGGCTACGCCCCCGGGCGCGAGCACACGGTGTACCCGCTCGACCCGGAGATCGGCATCGAGTGGCCGGTCGAGGGCGTGCCCGAGCTGTCCGCCAAGGACGCCGAGGGCCCGACCCTCGCCCAGGCGCGCGAGGCCGGCATCCTGCCCGTGTACGAGGAGTGCGTGGCCTTCCGCGCCTCGCTCGCCGAGCGCGGCTGAGCCCTCCGCCCCCGCCCGATCCGCTCATGACGACGGCCCGCCGGTTCCCCTCGGGGAAACCGCCGGGCCGCCGTCGTTCCGTACCGCTTCGCGTTAGGCTGCCCGAATGACGTGGCTCATCACCGGCGGCGCCGGCTACATCGGTTCCCATGTCGTCAAGTCCATGACCGAGGCCGGTGAGCGGGTGGTCGTCCTGGACGACCTCTCCTCCGGCGACCCGGCCAGAGTCCCCGCGGGGGTGCCGCTGGAGCGCGGCACCGTCCTCGACCGGGCCTTCCTCGACCGGGTCCTCGCCGCGCACGGGATCCGCGGCATCGTCCACCTCGCCGCGAAGAAGGCCGTCGGTGAATCCGTCGAACGCCCGCTCCACTACTACCGCGAGAACGTGTCGGGCCTCCAGGTCCTGCTCGAAGCCGCCGCCGCGGCCGGCGTCGACTCCTTCCTCTTCTCCTCCTCCGCCTCGGTCTACGGGACCCCCGACACCGACCTGGTCACCGAGGACACCCCCTGCGCGCCGCTCAGCCCGTACGGCGAGACCAAGGTCGCCGGCGAGTGGATGGTCCGCTCCGTCGGCCGGGCCCACTCCATGGCCACCGCCTGCCTGCGCTACTTCAACGTCGCGGGCACCGCCACCGCGGAACTCGCCGACACCGGCTTCTTCAACCTCGTCCCCATGGTCTTCCAGCGCCTCGACGCCGGGCGGCCGCCGCTGGTCTTCGGCGACGACTACGCCACCCCCGACGGCACCTGCGTCCGCGACTACATCCACGTCTCCGACCTCGCCGAGGCCCATCTGGCCGCCGCCCGCCGGCTCGCCGAGCTGGCCGCGGCCGGGGAGCACCGGGACCTCACGCTCAACATCGGGCGCGGGGAGGGCGTCTCGGTGCGGGAGATGATCGACCTGATCCTCGAGGTCACCGGCAGCACCGTCGCACCCGAGGTCGTCGCCCGCCGCCCCGGAGACCCGGCGAAGGTGGTCGCCTCCGCCGAACGGATCTCCGCCGAGCTCGGCTGGAAGGCCCGCCACGACGTCCGCTCCATGATCGCCTCGGCCTGGGCGGCGCACACCGGCGACGCCGCACCGGCCCCCGGCCCGCGCACGGCCGTCCAGCACCCGGAATAGAGGGGCGCCGCGGAAACGCGGTCGCGTAGATTGCGCGACGGACAGCCGAGGCGAGCAGGACAGGCACGATGGGGTCGACGCAGGTGACAGTGGCAAGGCAGTACGTGACGGAAGCCCGCAGGATCGTCGTGAAGGTCGGCTCCTCCTCGCTGACCACCGCTACCGGCGGCCTCGACGCCGACCGGGTCGACGCCCTCGTCGACGTGCTCGCCAAGGTCCGCAGCGGCGGCGAGAAGGAGATCGTCCTGGTCTCCTCCGGCGCCATCGCCGCCGGCCTCGCCCCGCTCGGCCTGACCCGCCGCCCCAAGGACCTCGCCCGGCAGCAGGCCGCCGCCAGCGTCGGCCAGGGACTGCTCGTCGCCCGCTACACCGCCTCCTTCGCGCGCTACGGCGTACGCGTCGGGCAGGTCCTGCTCACCACCGACGACACCAGCCGCCGCGCGCACTACCGCAACGCCTACCGGACCCTCGACCAGCTGCTCGCCATGGGCGCCCTGCCGGTCGTCAACGAGAACGACACCGTCGCCACCGACGAGATCCGCTTCGGTGACAACGACCGGCTCGCCGCCCTCGTCGCCCACCTCGTCCGCGCCGACCTGCTGGTCCTCCTCTCCGACGTGGACGGCCTCTACGACGGCGACCCGGCCAAGCCCGGCACCGCGAGGATCGCCGAGGTCACCGGGCCCGCCGACATCGCCCACGTCGAGATCGGCTCGGCCGGCAAGGCGGGCGTCGGCACCGGCGGCATGGTCACCAAGGTCGAGGCCGCCCGGATCGCCGCCGCCGCCGGCATCCCCGTCGTCCTGACCTCCGCGAGCCGCGCCGCCGACGCCCTCGCCGGCCGCGACACCGGCACCTACTTCCACCGCACCGGCCGCCGCTCCGCCGACCGGCTCCTGTGGCTCGCGCACGCCTCCACCCCGAGGGGCGCGCTGACCCTCGACGACGGCGCCGTCCGGGCCGTGGTCGAGGGCAAGAAGTCGCTCCTGGCGGCCGGGATCGCCGCCGTCGAGGGCGAGTTCACCGCCGGCGACCCGGTCGAGCTCCGCGACCCCGCGGGCCGCGCGGTCGCCCGCGGCCTGGTCAACTTCGACGCCAAGGAACTGCCGAGGCTCCTCGGCCGCTCCACCCACGACCTGGCCAGGGAACTCGGCCCGGAGTACGAGCGCGAGATCGTCCACCGCGACGACCTCGTCGTGATGTGAACGGGGCCCCGCGGACCGGCGCCCGTCAACCCGACGCCCCTGAACGGCGTCCTGTGGAACGGCGTCCTGTGAACCGAAACGGCTGAAAGTCTGGTCATCCGGTAGGGACCTTTACCAAAACCGCCCCACGCACCGCCCCGGGCTGGTCAACTTTGACTCGGGGGCACGGAGAGGGCGGGGAACACCAGCACGCGCACACGCAGCTGCACGCAGCACAGGCATCACACAGGAGGCCGCCGGTGAGACGAGCGCGCCCAGGGGCACAGCCCCGCGGGTCGGCCGAACGCGCCCTGACGAGCGTCGAGGCGGGAGCCGACTTCGACGACTTCGACGGGTCCGACGGGACCGACGAGTCCGACACCACGGACGAGACGACGAGAGCCCGGGTCCCGGAGCGGGAACTGTCCAAGCTCTGGCACATCACCCTCTGCGTCTCCGGCGCGGAGGCCCCGCTGAAGGAGGTGCGCCGTGCCCTGGAACAGCTGGCCCACGACCACCCCTTCCTGCTGACCAGCCGCTACGCCAACGACCACGCCGAGATCCGGTACTGGGAGGAGGCCCGCGACCTCCACGACGCCGCGGCCGTCGCCCTGCGCCTGTGGGGCGAGCACCGGCAGAGCGCCAAGCTGCCGCCCTGGGAGATCGTCGGCCTGGAGGTCATCGACCGGGAGACCTACCACCAGCGGATCGCCGAGGGCTACGGCCCGCCGCCGGCCGCCCCGGTGGGCGTCCACCCGTACTGACGGGCCGACCACCCGGCGCGCGTCTCGCGGTACGGGACGGGCGAGCCGGACGTGAGGGATGTCCGCAGAGGTGCCAGTACCCTGCGGGCATGACCTCGCTCACGCCCTTCGACAACATGTCCCCGGTCACCCAGGCCGCCTACCGGGCCCGCGGCGCCGCCGCCGAGATCGCGCCACTCCCGCGCGCGACCAAGGACGACGCCCTGCTCGCCGTCGCGGACGCCCTGGAGGTCCGCACGGCCGAGATCGTCGAGGCCAACGCCGAGGACATCGCCCGCGCCCGCGAGGCCGGCACCAGCGAGGCCATCATCGACCGGCTCACCCTCACCCCCGAGCGGGTGCGGGCCATCGCCGAGGACGTCCGGCACGTGGCCGCCCTGCCCGACCCGGTCGGCGAGGTCGTCCGCGGCTCCACCCTCCCCAACGGCATCGACCTGCGCCAGGTCCGCGTCCCGCTCGGCGTCGTCGGCATCATCTACGAGGCCCGGCCCAACGTCACCGTCGACGCCGCCGCCCTCTGCCTCAAGTCCGGCAACGCCGTCCTGCTCCGCGGCTCCTCCTCCGCGTACTCCTCCAACAGCGCCCTGGTGAAGGTCCTGCGCGACGCCGTCGGCGGCGCCGGACTGCCCGCCGACGCCATCCAGCTCGTGCCCGGCGAGTCCCGCGAGTCCGTGCGCGAGCTGATGCGCGCCCGCGGCCTCGTCGACGTCCTGATCCCGCGCGGCGGCGCCTCCCTGATCCGCACGGTCGTCGAGGAGTCCACCGTCCCGGTCATCGAGACCGGCACCGGCAACTGCCACGTCTACGTCGACGCCCAGACCGACCTGGACATGGCCGTCGAGATCCTGGTCAACTCCAAGGCCCACCGGGTCAGCGTCTGCAACGCCGCCGAGACCCTCCTGGTCCACCAGGACATCGCCGACGCCTTCCTGCCCCGCGCCCTGGACGCCCTCGCCGAGGCCGGCGTCACCGTCCACGCCGACGAGCGGGTCCTCGCCCACGCCGAGGGCACCAAGGCCACCGTCGTCCCGGCCACCCCCGAGGACTGGGAGACCGAATACCTCTCCTACGACATCGCCGCCGCCGTCGTCGACTCCCTCGACAAGGCCGTCGAGCACATCCGGCTCTGGTCCTCCGGCCACACCGAGGCCATCGTCACCACCTCCCAGGCCGCGGCCCGCCGCTTCACCCAGCTGGTCGACTCGACCACGGTCGCCGTGAACGCCTCCACCCGCTTCACGGACGGCGGACAGTTCGGCTTCGGCGCCGAGATCGGCATCTCCACCCAGAAGCTGCACGCCCGGGGCCCCATGGGCCTTCCGGAGCTCACCTCCACCAAGTACATCGTGACCGGCGACGGTCACGTCCGGTAGCCGGCCGCCCGGATCCGGGCGGGGACAGTTCGCGCTCTCCCTGCCCAAAACCCCCTCTCAGGTCTACTCTGAATCCGTGCCGGACGACGTGGGGGGCACGCCGTCCCAGAACGGCGGAGACCCCGAGGACTCTGTCGACCGCGGAGGCGCGGACGACTTCGCCGCCGTGGTCTTCGACGAGGACTTCGTCCGGGCCGCGACCGTCCACGAGCCGACCGCCGTCGAGCGCCTGCTCGCCGCCGCCCAGGCCCGCGCCGAGGCGGAGGCGGCCCGCGCCCGGGCCGTCGCGGGACTCCCCGACGACGAGCTCTACGAGGACGGCTACGGCCTGGAACCGCGCCGCTACGCGGACGGCTACGACCCGGACACCGCCGAGGATGACTTCGGCCCCTACGGCCCCCACGGCGGCGCCCTGCGCCCCTACCGGGGCAGCGCCCGCTGGCACCGGCCGGTCGCCTGGGTGCTCGCCCTGGTGATGGGCGTCGGCATGGTCGCCCTCGCCTTCAGCGCGGTCTACCGAGGCGCCTCCGCGAACCGCCAGGACCGCATCCCGCCGCCGGCCACCAGCGGCGTGGACAAGCCCCGCGCCGTTCCCTCCGCCGCCACCCCGCCCTCCGCGCCCGCCGTTCCGGCCGCGCCCGGCGCCCACTGACCCCGGTCCGTCGGACTTCGTCGGAAGTTGTCGCGCAGCTCGGCGTTTACCGGGGCTTCCGCAGACCTACCCTGAAGGTATGGCAGGGCGTGGCGACCCGCCTGAGGGGACCCCCGAGGGGCTCCCCGGCGGTGAGGACGAGTACCGTGCCGTCGTCTTCGACGATGCGTTCGTCCGCGCTGCCCGGCTCCAGGAGTTCTCCGCCCAGGAACGGATGGGGGAGCACGCCCAGGCCGTCAGGTCCCGCCCCTCCTGGGAGGGCCGGAGCGGCTCCCGGCAGGCCCTGCTGCTGGTGCTGCTGATCCTGCTGGCCTTCGGCACCGCCGTCTACCTCGGCGTCCGCAACCCCTACCAGCCCCCCGTCGACCAGCGGGCCGAACCCCTGCGGACCACCGTCGTCCCGCTCGCCCCGCAGGGCTCCGTGACGGGCGGCGAACCCGACCGGCTCTTCGCCCACAGTCCCGCCGCCGAGTACCCCAGCGGCGCGGCGGGGATCAACTTCCCGCTGACCGACCGCACCCCCCACTTCTCCGAGAGCCAGGTCCTGTCCGCCCTCGGCATCGCCAAGGAGTACCTGGTCGCCTCCTCCCTCGAACCCGGCGTCCTCACCGGCGCGACCGTCCGCCCGGCCCGGCTCCTGATCGACCCGGACCAGCTGGAGCAGTTCGACCGGAGCGTCGAGCAGCCCCAGGACGACGGCCGGCACGCCGTCGCCGGCTGGCTCGTGCGCTTCGACCCCCACCAGGTGACCCTCGCCGCCCCCACCGCCCGGGTCCACGGCACCCTGCGCGTCCAGGAGCTCGACACCGACCTCCTGGAGGTCACGGCGGACCACACCTTCACCTACGCCGTCCGGCCCGCCACCAGCGGCACCGGCCCGGCGCCCCAGGCCTCGCTGTTCACGGTCCACCGCGAGCTGCACTTCCGCTTCGACCGCGAGGACCTGCGGATGCACCGCGCGGAGCTGCTCAGCAGCACCGTCCAGGCCGGCCCGCAGTCCTGCGGCGCCGACGCCACCGGCTCCCTGCACCCGCTGCTCGCGGGCCAGCGCGCCGACCGGTCCCGCCAGGGTGTCACCGACCCGTACGCCACGGGCCGGCCCACCACCTCGGCGCTCTGCGGGACGCTGGCCCCGAGCGCTCAGCCCTCGCTCTGACCGCCCCGCTCGTCCTTCCCCGGCCGCTCGCCGCCCCGACCGCCCTTGGCCCCCGGGGCTCCCTTGCCGCCGTCCTCGGTGCCGTCGGTGCTTTCGGTGCCGTCGGTGCCGTCGGTGCCGTCGGTGTTCGTGGTTCCCCCGGTGCCGCCACCGCCGCCGCCGAAGCGCCCGAACAGCTTGCCGCCGAGGTCGCCCGCGAGGTCCCCGGCGCCGCCGGCTATGTCGTTGACCAGCTTCATCAGCGGATCCTTGCTGCCGCGCACCGTGTCGGCGTAGTGCCGCCCGGACTCGCGGAAGGAGTCGGTCACCGAGGTGTCCTTGTCCTCGGACCGCTTCGGGTAGTGCCCGTCCATGATCCGCTGGTAGTCCCGGGTCTCGGACCACTTCTTCAGCTCGGCCGCCCGGACCGTGGTGAACGGGTGCGAGCGCGGCAGCACGTTGAGGATCTTCAGCACGGAGTCGCGCAGGTCGCCGCCCTTCTCGTACTCGTCGGCCTGGGCGAGGAAGGCGTCCACGTTCATCTCGTGGAGGTGGTTGCCGCCGGCGATCTTCATCAGGCCGCGCATGGAGGACTGGACGTCCTGTCCCACGAGCAGCCCCGCCCGGTCCGCCGAGAGCTCCGACTTGCGGAACCACTCGCGCAGTGCCGTCACGATCGCCATGATCGCCACGTTGCCCAGCGGGATCCAGGCGACCTTCACGGCCAGGCTGGTGAGGAAGAGCAGGATCGTCCGGTAGACCGCGTGGCCCGACAGCGCGTGGCCCACCTCGTGCCCGACGACGGCCCGCATCTCCTCCTCGTCGAGCAGCTCCACCAGGCCGGTGGTGACCACGATGATCGGCTCGTCCAGACCGATGCACATCGCGTTGGGCTTGGGGTCCTGCGTGACGTACATCGGCGGGACCTTCTCCAGGTCCAGGATGTAACACGCGTCCCGCAGCATGTCGTTGAGGTGGGAGAACTGCGCGTCGCTCACCCGCACGGAGTCGGAGAGGAACAGCAGTCGCAGGCTCCGCTCGGGCAGCAGCCCGCTGAGCGCCTTGAAGACGGTGTCGAAGCCGCTCAGCTTGCGCAGCGCGACCAGGGCCGAGCGGTCGGCCGGGTGCTCGTAGGCCCGCGAGGAGATACCGGCGAAGCGCTTGCGCCGGCGCCCGGGAAGGTTCTCGTGCCCGTTGTTGGTCTGCTCGGTCATGGATGCCCCCATTTCGTACGAGTCGGTGCTCGTCCCCCTGACGCAACCCAGACTAGGCGAGGGGGCTACCGTGTGCCGGAGCCTGTGGATAACTCGGGCACTGCGGACAACCGAGGAGCACGACCGCCATGACGGATCACGCGACCACCGCCGTCACCACCCTGCTCGCCGCGACGGAGCAGCAGGGTCCCGGCAACACCCTCCGCATCGTCCTGCTCGTCTCGATCGTGGGCGGTGCCCTGCTGGCCTGGTTCCTCCTGCGGGGTTACGGGGACAAGGGGGACGACGCCGAGCGGGACGCGCCCGTCGAGAGCGCGGAGAGCGCCGGAAGCACCGGAAGCGCGGTGAGCGCCGGGCGCACCGAGGGCGCCAAGATCGGGGAGAACCGGGTGACCGATTCGGACGCCCGTGACGCCAACGCCTGAGTCGGCGTGAGCGCGCCGCGACGTCCCGCATACGATGTGCGCGAAGTCTCCGCTCCCATCCCCGATCGAAGGTCCTGCCGAAGATGAGCCTCCACGCCACCGCCGCCAACCTGGTCACGCTCGCCGAGGGTGCCGAGCACGGCGGCAACCACGAAAGCCTCAGCCCGTACGTCACGGGTGGCGGCGCCTTCCTCGCGCTGCTGCTTCTGCTCTGGATCACCACCCGCTTCAACCGCGACCGCTGAGCCGAGAGGCCGCTGATCCGGCGTCCGACGCCGTGCCAGTAGGCTCTGCACGCATGGGAGAGCAGGAAGTGCCTACTGGCGGCCGCGGTAAGCGCCGACTCGGCGTGATGGGCGGAACGTTCGATCCGATCCATCACGGACACCTGGTGGCCGCCAGTGAGGTGGCCGCCCTGTTCCACCTCGACGAGGTGGTGTTCGTGCCGACCGGGCAGCCGTGGCAGAAGAGCCACAAGGCCGTCTCGGCCGCCGAGGACCGCTACCTGATGACGGTCATCGCGACCGCCTCCAACCCGCAGTTCTCGGTCAGCCGCATCGACATCGACCGCGGCGGTCCGACGTACACCATCGACACGCTGCGGGACCTGCGCTCTCTCAACAGCGACTCGGACCTCTTCTTCATCACCGGCGCCGACGCGTTGTCGCAGATCCTCACCTGGCGTGACGCCGAGGAGCTGTTCGCGCTCGCCCACTTCATCGGCGTCACCCGCCCGGGCCACGACCTCACCGACGACGGCCTGCCCAAGGGCGGGGTCTCGCTGGTCGAGGTCCCCGCGCTCGCCATCTCCTCCACCGACTGCCGGGTGAGGGTGGCTCAGGGCGACCCGGTCTGGTACTTGGTTCCGGACGGCGTGGTGCGCTACATCGACAAGCGCCAGCTGTACCGCGGCGAGTGAGTCTCGGGGAGGGGCACCGGTGAACGATCAGCAGAACCCGTACGACCCGTACTATCCGCAGCCGCAGATCATCGGCTACGACGAGTACGGGCAGCCGGTGTACCAGCAGCAGGTACCGCAGCAGCACTACGACCCGTACGCCCAGCAGCAGCCGCAGGACCAGCAGCAGGGCCAGCAGCACTACGGCTACGACGCGTACGGGCAGCCCGTACAGCAGCCGGTCCAGCCGCAGCAGCCCGCCCAGCAGCCGCAGTACGACCCGTACGCCCAGCAGACCTCGTACGACTACCAGCAGTACGACACCGGTCAGCAGGGGCAGACCTACCAGCCGGTCCAGCCGCAGCAGCAGCCGGTCGCGCCGGCCCACCCCGTCCAGGCGGACCGCACCGGGCAGCAGTGGGCCGTCCGCACCGAGGCCGCCCCCGTCGTGCCGCCGCCCGCCGCGGCGCCGCAGACCGCGGCGCCCCGGACCGCGCCGCCCGCGCCGCAGGCCGGTGTGCCCGGGCAGCGCCCGGCGCCGGACGAGGACGACCGGGCGTACCGCACCGAGCAGTTCTCGTTCATCGAGGAGCCCGACGAGGACTCCGAGGACGTCATCGACTGGCTCGCGTTCACCGAGAGCCGGTCCGAGCGGCGCGAGGAGGCCCGGCGTCGCGGCCGCAACCGTGTCGTCGCCCTCGTGGTGGCCCTCGTCCTCGCCGTCACCGGCGGCGTCGGCTACCTCTGGTACGCCGGCCTGCTGCCCGGCACGTCCGGCGACGAGCAGAAGCAGAACGTCGCCACCGGGCCGCAGAAGCGCGACACGATCATCGTCCACCTGCACAACACCACCGGCGGGGGCACGTCCACCGCCCTCCTCGTGGACAACGCCACCACCAAGCAGGGCACCACCGTGCTGCTGCCGAACTCCCTCGCCGTCGCCGACGACGAGGGAGCCACCACCACGCTCGCCAAGTCCGTCGAGGACGACGGCTCCAGCGGCACCCGCGAGGCGGTCGGCAACCTCCTCGGCGCGAAGATCACCGGTACCTGGCGGCTCGACACCCCGTACCTGGAGAGTCTCGTCGAGCTCGTCAGCAACATCGACATCACCACCGACACCGACGTGCCCGGCGCCAAGCCCGGTGCCGAGCCGCTGGTCAAGAAGGGTGAGAACCAGACCCTCAACGGCCGCGCCGCCGTCGCCTACGCCACCTACCGGGCGCCCGGCGAGGCCGAGGCCAAGCAGCTCCAGCGCTTCGGCCAGGTCATGTACGGGGTGCTCCGGAAGATCTCCGACGACCCGCAGGCCGCCACGGTCACCGTCGAGACCCTCGCCCAGATCCTCGACCCGTCGCTGCCGGAGAAGGACCTCGGCGCCTCCCTCGCGAAGCTGGCCGAGCACGCCAAGGTCGGCGACTACAAGACGGCCGTCCTGCCGGTCGAGTCCGACGGCTCGCTGAGCGAGGCCACCGGCGACAGCGTCGTCAAGGACATCCTCGGCGGCAAGGTCACCGCCCCGGAACAGGGCGCGGCGACCCGCGTCGCGATCCGGGACGCCAGCGGCTCCAACGTCACCGAGGCCGCCCGGGTGGTCCTCAACAACGGCGGCTACGCCGTGGTCGGCGGCACCAAGGCCGAGACCCAGGAGAAGTCCCAGGTGATCTACGGGGACGACGCGCAGAAGGAGAACGCGATCGAGGTCGCGAAGTCCCTGGGCCTGCCCACCGGATCCGTCACCAAGGGCAAGGCCGCCGGAAACGCCGAGGTCACAGCGGTGCTGGGGCAGGACTACAAGCCTCGCGGTGCGAAACGGTGACCCTCGGTTAATCCTTTTCGGGCCCGTCGGCGGTACATGAGACCCTTGAGGTGTCTCAGACCGCCGACGAAAGCCTCCTTGTGACCGCCACGGACCGCTCCATCGAACTCGTCACCCTCGCCGCCCAGGCGGCGGCCGACCGGCTCGCGCACGACATCATCGCGTACGACGTCAGCGATGTGCTGTCGATCACCGACGCATTCCTGCTCGCCTCCGCCCCCAACGACCGCCAGGTCAAGTCGATCGTCGACGAGATCGAGGAGCGCCTGAACAAGGAGCTCGGCGCCAAGCCGGTGCGCCGGGAGGGCGACCGCGACGCCCGCTGGATCCTCCTCGACTACGTCGACATCGTCGTCCACGTCCAGCACAGCGAGGAGCGCGTCTTCTACGCGCTCGAGCGCCTCTGGAAGGACTGCCCCGAGATCGCGCTCCCCGAAGACGCGGTGAAGACCCGCGGCAAGGCCGACGAGCACGCTCGCCTCACGGGCGCCGAGGTGGCGGACGGTGAGCTGAGCTGACCAGTGGCAAGGGCGGCAGCGGCCGCCGCATCGTCCTCTGGCGCCACGGCCAGACCTCATGGAACCTGGAGCGCCGCTTCCAGGGGTCCACGGACATCGAGCTGACCGAGACCGGCGTCGCCCAGGCGCGCCGGGCCGCAAGGCTGCTCGCGGCCCTGGAGCCCGATGCCGTCGTCGCCTCCGACCTGAAGCGGGCGGCGGCCACGGCCGCCGAGCTCGCCGCGATCACCGGTCACGCGGTCGCCCATGACGCCGCCCTGCGGGAGACCTACGCGGGGGAGTGGCAGGGACTGACCCACGACGAGATCACCTCGCGCTACGGCGAGCAGTACGCCGCGTGGAAGCGCGGCGAGCCGGTGCGCCGCGGTGGCGGCGAGCTGGAGACCGAGGTGGCCGACCGGGCCGCCCCGGTGGTCCTGGAGCACGCCGAGAAGCTGCCGCGGGACGGCACGCTCGTCGTCGTCAGCCACGGCGGCACCATCCGCACCACCATCGGCCGCCTGCTCGGCCTGGAGGCCCGGCACTGGGAGAGCCTTGGCGGGCTCTCGAACTGCTGCTGGTCCGTCCTCGGCGAGGGCGCGCGCGGCTGGCGCCTCATGGAGCACAACGCCGGCACGCTGCCCGAGCCCGTACTCGGCGACGACGCCTGAGCCGAGCGCCCGGCCCCACCACCCCGGATTTCACTTTCCGGCCGGTCACAGGCTAGAGTTCTTCTTGTTCGCAGCGCAGAGCGCGAAGAACACGAGGGGCTATAGCTCAGTTGGTAGAGCACTTGCATGGCATGCAAGGGGTCAGGAGTTCAAATCTCCTTAGCTCCACAATCCTCGAATCCCGTCCCCAACAGGGGGCGGGATTCGTCGTTTCCGCCTCACCCCGTCCGGCGACGGCGCTGACCCCCTTGCGGGGCCATGGCAGAATCGGACCGCCGGAGGGGGACGTGGGTCCGGGCGGGAGGGAGCGCGCATGGCCGTGGACGGTGCCGAGGTGACCGAAGCCGATGCCGTCGCGGAACCAGCCGCGTCCTGTCCGTGTACGCCCTGCCGCCACATCCGGAGCTGAGTGATGGGTGCACACAGGCGGAAGTGCGACTGGTGCGGCAGCGGTACGCCCATCGTCCGGGACATGGACCCGGTCAACCCCGAGTTCCAGTACTGGTGCGAGGAATGTGCGCGGGCGCTGATCATAAAAGGCGACCCGATCGAGACCTACCGTGAACTCGAAGGGGAGCCGATCTACGGCCGGCTCCTCGACGAACACTGCACCCTGAAGCGGTTCTACTCCTTCGCGACGGCCTGAGCCGTCGCCCGCGGAGCCTCGCGGGGCCCGGGGGTTTCGACGCTCGCGCGCACAGAAGCGTCCGGTCCGGCCGGGTCCGCGCCGGCGGCCGCGCGGCGGCGCGCGAGCAGGTAGCCGGCGAACACCGCCGTCGCCGTCAGCGGGTAGACCGCCGAGAGCAGCATCTGGCCCGCGTTCTGGTCCAGTTCGGGACGGCCCGGGTCGTGCGGGACCCACCACAGCGCGAACGACGCGAAGGCCAGCGCGACAACGCCCGTCACGGGCCAGAACCGCGTGGTCCGGTCGTACAGCAGGATCAGCAGCGGCACGCACCACACCCAGTGGTGGGACCAGGAGATCGGGCTGATCATCAGCGCGGTGAACGCGGTGACGATCACGGCCACCGCCCGGTCGCCGCGCACCGCGGCCCGCACCGCGACCACCATCGCGGCGCCGCCCAGCAGAGCCGCCGCCGCCACCCACCACAGACCCGGGGCGTCGGTGTGCATCAGGCGGGCCAGGACCCCGCTGATGGACTGGTTGGCGGTCTCCTCCGCGTGACCTACCCGGCCCGTCTCGAACAGGGTCTGGGTCCAGAACTTCTTCGAGTCGGCGGGCAGGAACAGCGCCATCGCGAGCGTCGTCCCCAGGAAGACCCCGGTCGCCGTGAACGCCGTCCGCAACCACTGGTTCATCGTCCGGTCCCGGCGCCACAGGAACAGCCCGGCGGCGAGCAGCAGCACGACGAAGAGACCCGGGGTCAGCTTCACCGCGGTCGCCAGGCCGATGCCCAGGCCGGCCCAGCGGCTGCCCTCGCGGCGTGTCAGATCCCACAGCACCGCCACCGCGATGAGCAGGTTGATCTGGCCGTACCGCAGGGTCGTCCACACCGGCTCGCACCAGACCGCGATCGCGGCGACCCACAGTGTCGTACGCCACAGGTCGGCGCGGGCCCCGGGCCGGGACAGCGCCGGGCGGACCAGCTGGAGCGACAACTGGACCAGCGCCACCACCAGGAGTAGGTTCCCCGCGGTGGCGAGCGTCCGCATCAGCGGGACGCCCACCAGGGTCAGCGGCGCGAAGAGCACGGCCGCGAACGGCGGATACGTCATGGCGAGGTTCGCCGACGTGGCACGCATCGCGTAGAGGTCGCCGCCGGCCCGCAGCGTCTCGCCCTCGGCCCGGTAGACCATCACGTCGAGCATGTTCACGTGGGCGAGGCGTTGCGCCACCCAGAAGGCCGCGAACGAGAGCAGGCAGACGGTCGCGGCGGTGGCCAGGGGCCACCGGCGGGCGGGGGATCGGGCAAGCACGGACTCGGTCACAGGGGGCGACCCTACCCGCAGCGTCCGGACCGGCCAGGAAGCGATTTGGCGATCCGGCGAGAAGCCGGTTAATGTTCTGTCTGTCGCCGCGAGGGAAACGGAAACGGAAACCGAAGCGGAGATGAACGACAAGGGGCTATAGCTCAGTTGGTAGAGCACTTGCATGGCATGCAAGGGGTCAGGAGTTCAAATCTCCTTAGCTCCACAGAAGGGAAGCGGGTCATCCGGATCGGATGGCCCGCTTCTTTTGTGTCCGCCGTGCCCGCTCGCTTTCGCGCGCTCCTCTTTTGCGTCCGCCGCGCACCGTGCGGCTGCGCGGCCGTGTCGCCCACTGGAACGTCGATGCGGCCCGTACAGGCCCTGCGGTACCCTGGCGCCATGCGTGCCGTACGCCTTCTGCTTAGCGAGCCGCGCTGATCAGTCCCGACGGATGAAGATCCGGTCGGCATCGGCGCGGCGCCCCCTCCTGTGCGAGGGGTTTTTTCGTTTCGTGGCAGTTGCTGGCAGTGGGCAGAGACGATCGATGGAGCTTCAAGGATCATGACCGAGATCAACACGGCTGCCGAGACGGCGGCCCAGCATCGCTACACGGCGGCCATGGCCGCCGACATCGAGGCACGCTGGCAGGACGCCTGGGACGCCGAGGGAACCTACGAGGCCCCGAACCCCACCGGCGACCTCGCCGGAGACGCGGCCGTGGTGGCCCGCCCCAAGAAGTTCATCATGGACATGTTCCCGTACCCCTCCGGTGCGGGCCTGCACGTCGGCCACCCCCTGGGCTACATCGCGACCGACGTCTTCGCCCGTCACGCGCGCATGACCGGGCACAACGTCCTGCACACCCTGGGCTTCGACGCCTTCGGCCTGCCGGCCGAGCAGTACGCCGTGCAGACCGGCACGCACCCGCGCGTGTCGACCGAGGCCAACATGCAGAACATGAAGGTCCAGCTGCGCCGGCTGGGCCTGGGCCACGACAAGCGCCGGTCGTTCGCCACGATCGACCCGGAGTACTACCGCTGGACCCAGTGGATCTTCCTGCAGATCTTCAACTCCTGGTACGACACGGACGCCGCGAAGGCCCGCCCGATCGCCGAGCTGGTCGAGCAGTTCGAGAACGGCACCCGCGAGGTCCCCGGCGGCCGCGACTGGAACGCCCTGAGCGCCGTCGAGCGCGCCGACGTCCTGGGCGAGTACCGCCTGGCGTACGCCTCCGACGCCCCGGTCAACTGGTGCCCCGGCCTGGGCACCGTCCTGGCCAACGAGGAGGTCACCGCCGACGGGCGCTCCGAGCGCGGCAACTTCCCCGTCTTCAAGGCCAAGCTGCGCCAGTGGAACATGCGCATCACCGCCTACGCGGACCGCCTGCTGGACGACCTGGACGCGCTGGACTGGCCCGAGGCCATCAAGCTGCAGCAGCGCAACTGGATCGGCCGCTCCGAGGGCGCGCGCGTCGACTTCCAGGTCGGCGACGCCGGTGCCATCACCGTCTTCACCACCCGCCAGGACACCCTGTTCGGCGCCACCTACATGGTGCTGGCCCCCGAGCACGAGCTGGTCGAGAAGATCGTCCCGGCCGCCTGGCCCGAGGGCACCCACGCCGTGTGGACCGGCGGTCACGCCACCCCGGCCGAGGCCGTCGACGCCTACCGCAAGCAGGCCGCCTCCAAGTCCGACGTCGAACGGCAGGCCGACGCCAAGGAGAAGACCGGCGTCTTCACCGGCGCGTACGCGACCAACCCGGTCAGCGGCGAGCAGGTCCCCGTCTTCATCGCCGACTACGTCCTGATGGGCTACGGCACCGGCGCGATCATGGCCGTCCCGGCGCACGACAGCCGCGACTTCGCCTTCGCGCGCGCTTTCGAGCTGCCGATGCGCTGCGTCGTGGAGCCCTCCGACGACCGTGGCACCGACCCGTCCACCTGGGACGAGGCCTTCTCCTCCTACGAGGCGAAGCTGGTCAACTCCTCCAACGAGGACATCGCCCTGGACGGCCTGGGCGTCGTCGACGCCAAGGAGAAGATCACCGCCTGGCTGGCCGACCGCGGCATCGGCGAGGGCACCGTCAACTTCCGTCTGCGCGACTGGCTGTTCAGCCGCCAGCGCTACTGGGGCGAGCCCTTCCCGATCGTCTACGACGAGGACGGCGTCGCCCACCCGCTGCCCGAGTCCATGCTGCCGCTGGAGCTGCCGGAGGTCGAGGACTACTCGCCGCGCACCTTCGACCCGGACGACGCGGACACCCAGCC
This sequence comes from Streptomyces sp. NPDC093111, assembly GCF_040683955.1. Classification (NCBI taxonomy): domain Bacteria; kingdom Bacillati; phylum Actinomycetota; class Actinomycetes; order Kitasatosporales; family Streptomycetaceae; genus Streptomyces; species Streptomyces sp. NPDC093111. The sequence goes on from NZ_JBFBNW010000002.1 coordinate 484,465, forward strand.
GGAGACCCCGCTGTCGCGCAACGAGGACTGGGTCCACGTGACCCTGGACCTGGGCGACGGCGCCGGCCCGAAGAAGTACCGCCGCGAGACCAACACCATGCCCAACTGGGCCGGTTCCTGCTGGTACGAGCTGCGCTACCTGGACCCGCACAACGACCAGAAGCTGGTCGACCCCGCCGTCGAGCAGTACTGGATGGGCCCGCGCGAGGGCATGCCCACCGGTGGCGTCGACCTGTACGTCGGCGGCGCCGAGCACGCCGTGCTGCACCTGCTGTACGCGCGCTTCTGGTCCAAGATGCTGTTCGACCTGGGCCACGTCTCCTCGGCCGAGCCGTTCCACAAGCTGTACAACCAGGGCATGATCCAGGCCTTCGTCTACCGGGACGCCCGCGGCATCGCGGTCCCGGCCGCCGAGGTCGAGGAGCGCGACGGCGCGTTCTGGTACGAGGGCGAGAAGGTCAGCCGCGTCCTGGGCAAGATGGGCAAGTCCCTGAAGAACGCCGTCACCCCCGACGAGATCTGCGGCGAGTACGGCGCCGACACCCTGCGCCTGTACGAGATGGCCATGGGCCCCCTGGACGTCTCCCGCCCGTGGGACACCCGCGCCGTGGTCGGCCAGTACCGGCTGCTGCAGCGGCTGTGGCGCAACATCGTCGACGAGGCGACCGGCGAGGCCACCGTCGTGGACGCGCCGGCCGACGAGGACACCCTGCGCGCCCTGCACAAGGCCATCGACGGGGTCTCCCAGGACATGGTCGCGATGCGCTTCAACACCGCCATCGCGAAGATCACCGAGCTGAACAACCACCTGACCAAGTCCGGTGGCGCGCTGTCCCGCCCGGTCGCCGAGCAGCTGGTCCTGCTGGTCGCCCCGCTGGCCCCGCACATCGCCGAGGAGCTGTGGCACCGCCTGGGCCACGGCGAGTCGGTCGTCCACCAGGACTTCCCGGTCGCCGACCCGGCGTACGTCGTGGACGAGACCGTGACCTGCGTCGTGCAGATCAAGGGCAAGGTCAAGGCGCGCCTGGAGGTCTCCCCGTCGATCACCGACGCGGAGCTGGAGGCGCTGGCGCTGGGCGACGCGAACGTGGTCGCCGCGCTGGGCGGGGCCGAGATCCGCAAGGTGATCGTCCGCGCGCCGAAGCTGGTCAACATCGTCGCCTGACGCCCGACGTCCCCTAGGGGGATGGTGGGGGCAGGTTGGGGGTTCCGCTGGAACCCTCGGCCTGCCCCTTCCGTTTACCGTGGAAGAACCACAACCGCAGCCGGAGGGGCGAGGCACATGGAAGCCGCGATCACGATCATGGCGCTGCTCTTCGTCGCCCTCGTGGCGCTCGGGGTCTACGCCACGGTGAAGGTGGCCAAGGCGGCCAAGCGCGGTGTCGACCGCACGATCGACCAGGCCAGACGCACGGTCGAGGACACCACCCTGCGGGCCAAGAGCTTCGGCCAGACCGGCGCCGCCGGCGAGCTGGCACAGCTGCGCCTCTCGCTGCGGACCTCGATGCGCGCCACTCAGGACGCGCTGCAGGCGGGCGTCGCCGACGACGCCTCCCTCAAGGAGTCCCTGGATCTGTTCCAGCGGCTGAGCGCCCACGGGCACGAGCTGGACGGGGACCTCAAGCGGCTCGAACGGGAGCCGGACAAGGCGCGCGTCCGCGAGCAGCTGGGCGAGCTCCGCCGGCGCACGGAGCAGATCACCCACTCCGCCGACTCGCTGCGCTGGGCGGCCAGGGACCGGGCCCACCGGTTCGCCGAGGACGAGCTGTCCTCGCTGAGCGCCCAGATCGACGTCGAGGCCGGCGCCCTGCGCCACTGGACGGGCGCCGACGGCACGGGCACGAGCGGGCGGGCGGCGGGCGCCGCCGGATCCCCGTGGCCCGGCACGGCGGCTCCCGCGCCCGGCGCCGGGCCGGCGCAGCCCGCGGCGGCCGAGCAGCCGCAGGCGATCACCGGCCCCGACCCCCTGCGGACGCCCTATCCGTGGGAGAAGTCGGCCCGGCCGGAGACCACCACCTGAGAGCGGTGGGGGCCGGGCTGCCGCGCCACGGCCCCTGCGGGTAACCTCCCGCTCATGTCCCGGCATGTCGCGATCGTCACCGATTCCACGGCCTACCTGCCACCCCAGACGATGGAGCGGCACGCCATCACCTCCGTCTCGCTCACCGTCGTCATCGGCGACCGCGCGCTGGAGGAGGGCACCGAGATCTCGGCCCGCTCCCTCGCCGAGGCGCTGCAGAAGCGCCGCTCGGTGACCACCTCGCGGCCCGGCCCCGAGGTCTTCGCCGCCGCCTACCGCGCGGCCGCCGAGGCGGGCGCCCGCGGCATCGTCTCGCTGCACCTGTCCGCCGAGTTCTCCGGCACCTACGACGCCGCCGTGGTGGCCGCCAAGGACGCCCCCGTGCCGGTACGGGTCGTCGACACCCGGATGGTGGGGATGGCGCTCGGCTTCTGCGCCCTGGCCGCCGCCGAGGTCGCCGACACGGGCGGCTCCCTCGACGAGGCCGTCGCGGCGGCCGAGAAGCGGGCCGAGGGGACCTCCGCCTTCTTCTACGTCGACACCCTCGACTACCTGCGCCGGGGCGGGCGCATCGGGGCGGCGCAGGCCCTCCTCGGTTCCGCGCTGGCCGTGAAGCCGCTGCTCGAACTCGACGGCGGCCGGATCGAGCTGCGCGAGAAGGTGCGCACCGCCTCCAAGGCCATCGCACGGCTGGAGGAGATCGCGGTCGAACGGGCCGGCGCCGGGCCCGTCGACATCGCCGTGCACCACCTCGCCGCCCCCGACCGCGCCGCCGCGCTGGCCGAACGCCTGCGCGGCCGGCTGCCGGCCGTCGAGGAGCTCCAGGTCACCGAGGTGGGCGCGGTGATCGGCGCGCACACGGGACCGGGCCTGCTCGCGGTGGTCGTCTCCCCGCGCTGAGGATCGCGGCCCGACGGCCCTTCGCGCCATCCCTCGTCCGGGTGGTGAAGTTATCCACAACTAGGTGGTTCTCCACCGTAATTGGGGCGTCCCGGCGGGTTCCGCGCAATCCGCCTACCGTCTCGACCATGACTCTTCGCACGCACATCGCAACGACCCGTCGGCGCACCCGCGGCGCCGCACGCACCAGCGGACCGGGCCGGGCCCCGGGCTCGGACGGGAGGGCCGGGCGGCGGACCCGGGCGAGGCACGCGGCCGGTGTGGTCCCGGGAGGGGTACGGCACCGGGCCGACGCCCTGTTCCCGGCGGCGGCACCCCCTCTCGCCCCCACACCGAATCCACTGCTCCCCCCGCCGACACCACCACCCGCTCCTCCACCGCCTCCGGAACCGGGGCAGCGGCCTCCGTCGCCGCTGCCGTCGCGCAGGGAGCGTCTGTGGCTCGCGGTGCGGGAGCGGCTGCCGCTGTGGGTGCAGTCGCGGTGCGGGCTCGAACGGCGGTCGCTGGCCGCACTCGCGATGGTCCTCGTGGTGGCCGCAGGGGTCGCGGGCGCGTACTTCTGGACGGGACGGCCCCAGCAGGTCAGGGCGCCGGAGGTGGTGGGCGCAGCCCGGCCGCTGCCCGAGACCGGACCCTCGCCCGAGGAGCCAGGAAGCGGGGCGCCCCCGGCCCCGTCGTCGCTCTCGTCCCCGGCCCTGTCCCCGGCCTCGGCGGCGCCCGTGGTCGTCGTGGACGTCGGTGGCAAGGTGCGCAGGCCGGGAGTGCTCACTTTGCCCGCGGGCTCCCGGGTCGCCGACGCCCTGCGTGCGGCGGGCGGTGCCCGTCCGGGCGCGGACCTCACGGGCCTCAACCGGGCCCGGGTCCTCATGGACGGCGAGCAGGTCCTGGTCGGACTGCAGGCCGCCGGGGCCGGCCCGGCGGGCCCGGGGACGGTGGCGGGACCGTCCGGAGCGTCGGGCCCCGCCCAGCCGTTGAGCCTCAACGCGGCGACCGTGGACCAGCTCGACACGCTGCCGGGAGTGGGCCCGGTGCTGGCCCGGCACATCGTGGAGCACCGCGTCGAGCACGGCGGCTTCCGGTCGGTCGCCGAACTGCGCGAGGTCGACGGGATCGGCGAGCGCCGGTTCGCGGACCTCGAACCGCTGGTGCGCCCATGAGCCCCGGCCTTCCGGCGGATGACGGCCGGCCCGTCGGCTGGGACGAGGGACCGGCGGATCTGCGGCTCGTGCCACCGGCTCTCGCCGCGTGGGGCGGGGCGGCCGTGGCCGTCGGCGTGGTCGGCTGGTGGAGCGTGGCGGGCGTGCTGCTCTGTCTGGCCGGGGCCGCCCTGCTCGTCCGCCCGGCCGCGCGGCACGGGCTGCGGGCGACCGCCTGCGCCGGAGTGCTCCTCTGCGCCGCCGCCGGAGCCGCGTCCGGCGGACTGCACGCGGCCGACCTGCGGCGCGGACCGGTCCCCGGGCTGGCCCGGGACGGCGGGCGGGTGACGGCCGAGGTGGCCGTCACCTCCGATCCACGGCTCACCCGGCCGCGGGCGAGCGGGAGCCGGGCGCTGCCGGTCTCCGTGGTCCTGGAGGGCGAGGTGCTGCGGGTCGAGGACCGGGACGGCGCCGTCCACCGCACCCGGGCACCGGTCCTGCTCGTGGTGGTCGCGGGCGAGGCGCGCGGGGAGTGGCTGCGGCTGCTGCCGTCGACCCGGCTGCGGGTGACGGGGCGGCTCGCGCTGCCGGCCCGGGCGGGCGACCCGTTCGCCGGGGTGCTGCGGGCGGACGGCACGGGACCACCCCGTGTCACGGGCCCGCCGAGCGCGCTCCAGCGCACCGCCGGGGAGCTGCGGGCCGGCCTGCGGCGGGCGACGGAGGGCCTCGACCCGGACGCGCGGGCGCTGCTCCCGGGGCTCGTGGTCGGCGACACCGCTCGGATCGGGCCGGACCTGGAGGCCGCGTTCGAGGCGACCGACCTCACCCACTTGCTGGCGGTCTCCGGATCCAACCTCACCCTCGTCCTGCTCCTCCTGATCGGCAGGCCCGGTACCGCGCAGCTGACCGAGCGCGGTGGCCTCGCGCCACGGCTGGGCATCCCGCTGCGGGCCACCGCGCTCGCCGGGGGCGGTCTCACGCTCGCCTTCGTGGTGGTGTGCCGTCCCGACCCGAGCGTGCTGCGGGCGGCGGCCTGCGGACTCGTCACGCTGCTGGCCATCGCGACCGGTCGGCGCCGGTCGCTGATCCCGGCGCTCGCGGCGGCGGTGCTCGTCCTGGTGCTGTACGACCCGTGGCTGGCCCGGAGCTACGGCTTCCTGCTGTCGGTCCTGGCCACCGGGGCGCTGCTGACGGTCGCCCCGCGGTGGAGCGACGCCCTGCGGCGGCGACGGGTGCCGGGCAGGATCGCGGAGGCGCTGGCGGCGACGCTGGCCGCGCAGGCGGTGTGCGCGCCCGTGGTGGCGGTGTTCGCGGCCCGGGTGAGTCTGGTCGCGGTCCCCGCCAACGTGCTCGCGGAGCCCGCGGTGGCCCCGGCCACGGTGCTCGGGTTCGCCGCGCTGGGGCTCGCCCCGGTGTGGCCGTGGGCCGCCGAGGGCGTGGCGTGGGCGGCCGGGTGGCCGGCCGGCTGGATCGCCGGGGTGGCCCGTGCCGGGGCGGGGCTGCCGGGGGCCGAGACGGAGTGGCCGGACGGCTGGTGGGGCGGCCTGCTGCTCGCGCTGCTCTCCGCGCTCGTGGTGCTCGGAGCGCGGAGACTGCCGCACCGGAGCTGGATCGGGGCGGGGTGCGTGGTGCTGCTGTTCCTGGCGGTGGTCAGGCCGCCGCCGCTGGTCCGGCTGGTCGGCGGATGGCCGCCGCCGGGCTGGGTGTTCGCGATGTGCCAGGTCGGCCAGGGCGACGCGACCGTGCTGGCGGCCGGCGGGGACACCGCCGTCGTGGTGGACGCCGGACCCGAGCCGGCGCCGGTCGACCGCTGCCTGCGGGAGCTCGGGGTCCGAAGGATCCCGCTGCTCGTCCTGACCCACTTCCACGCGGACCATGTCGCGGGGCTGCCCGGGGTGCTGCGGGGCCGGGCGGTGGGCGCGATCCAGACGACCGGGCTCGCGGAGCCGCCGGAGCAGGCGGAGTTCGTGCGGCGGACGGCCTCGGCGGCGGGGGTCCCGCTGGTGACGGCGCGGGCGGGGGAGCGGCGCCGGGTGGGCCCGCTGGAGTGGCGGGTGCTGTGGCCGGGGGGCACCCCCGGTGAGGTGGGGGCCGGAGGGCGGCGTGGGGCAGGGCGGCCGGTTGAGGGCGGAGGGTCCGAGGGCTCGGAGCGCTCGGGGGAGTCGGGGGAGTCGGGGGCCAATGACGCCAGTGTCACGTTGTTCGTCCGCGCCGCGGGCGGAGTGAGCCTGTTGCTGCTCGGGGATCTCGAACCGCCCGCCCAGCGCGGTCTGCTGCGGGCCTACCCGGCGCTTCTTCCCGTCGACGTGCTGAAGGTGGCCCATCACGGTTCGGCCCACCAGGACCCGGGGCTGATACGGGCGGTGCGGCCTCGGCTCGCGTTGGTGTCGGCGGGCCGGGACAACCCGTACGGGCATCCCTCGCCGCTGACCGTCGAAGCCCTGCTGGCCGGTGGGGCGCGGGTGCTGCGGACGGACCGGGACGGGGCTGTCGCGGTGGCCGGGACCGGTCAGGCACTGGTGGCCTACAGATCCTTGTAAAGGAGTCTTTCTAAAGATATCTTTTCATCATGACGGAGCAGTCGCACAGCATCGAGCTCACCGACCCGCGCGCCCTTCGCGCCTACGCCCACCCCACCCGGATGACCCTCGTGGGTCTGCTGCGCAAGAGCGGCCCGTTCACCGCCACCAAGGCGGCCGAGCTGACCGGCGAATCCGTGGCCAGCTGCTCGTACCACCTGCGGATGCTCGCCAAGTACGGGCTGGTCGAGCAGGCGCCCGGCGGCAAGGGGCGGGAGAAGCCCTGGCGGGCGACGGCCCGGTTCACCGAGTGGCCGGACCGCAGCGAGGACGCCGCGGTCGCCCAGGCGGCGGACGCGCTCAGCGCCGCCGTGACCGAGCACTACTTCCAACGGGTCCTGAAGTCCATCGAGAACCGGCGCACCCTGCCGGAGGAGTGGCGCGAGGCCGAGCAGTTCGGCGACACGCTGCTCCACCTCACCCCAGAGGAGCTGACCGGCCTCGGGCAGCGGATCGAGGAGCTGCTGCGCCCCTACGAGGAGCGGGAGGAAGACTCCTCCCTCCGGCCCGAAGGCGCCCGCCCCGTGGGCATCCTGCGGATCGCCTTTGTGGACCGGGATGTGGACGACCCCGGCCCCGGCTCCGGCGCTGACTCCGGCTCCGGCCTCGGCGCCGGCTCCGACTCGGGCTCCGGTTCGGGGGAGAAGTGAGAAAGGTGGCCATCACCGCACGCATACCCGAGCTGTTGCGCGAGCGGCCGTTCCGGCGGTACTGGACCGGACAGACGGTCTCCTTCGTCGGCGACCAGATCTCGCTCATGGCGCTCCCGCTCGCCGCCGTCCTGATCCTGGGGGCCGACGCCGCCGAGATGGGCTGGCTCAAGACGGCCGAGCTGCTGCCCGCGCTGCTGTTCAACCTGCCGCTCGGCGCCTGGGCCGACCGGCAGGCCCGGCGGCGGCGCGCCATGATCGCGGCGGACTTCGGCCGGGCGGCGCTGCTCCTCACCCTCCCCGTCGCCTACCTGCTGGACGCGCTGACCCTCGGCCAGCTGTACGCGGTGGCCTTCGGGGTGGGGGCGCTCACGGTGCTCTTCGAGGTGTGCAACACCACGCTGTTCGTGGCGATGGTCCCCACCGAGCGCTACGTGCAGGCCAACTCGCTCGTCAACGGCAGCCGTTCGATGGCGTGGCTGGCCGGCCCGGGCATCGGCGGCGTGCTGGTGCAGGTGCTCACCGCGCCCGTCGCGCTGATCGCGGACGCGCTCACGTACCTCGTCTCGGCCGGCTACCTGGCCCGGATCCGGCCGGTCGAGCCGCCGCCCGCCCCCGTGGAGAAGGGGCACTTCGTCCAGGGGCTGCGCTGGGTGGTGCGGAACCCGTCGATGCGCGCGCTGTTCGCCGCCTCCGGGACGGTCCAGTTCTTCAACTACATGTTCCACACCCTCTTCGTGCTCTACGCGACGGCCGAACTCGGCCTGAGCGCCGGCGTGCTGGGCGCGGTGCTGGCGGCCGGGGCCGTGGGCGGTCTGATCGGGGCGGCGTGCAGCGGCGCGGTGGTCCGGGCGATCGGGATCGGCCCGTCGCTCGTGGCCGGATTCGTCGGCTTCACCCTGCCACTGGTGCTCATACCGCTCGCCGGAGGGCCGCTGCCGCTGGTGCTCGGAGTGCTGTTCGTCGCCGAGTTCCTGTCCTGTGCCGGGGTGATGGTGGCGGACATCGCCGCGGGCTCGTTCCAGATGGCGCTGATACCCGACGCGATCCGGGCCCGCGTGATGGGCGCCTTCCGGACGCTCAACCACGGCTTCCGCCCGCTCGGAGCGCTCGCCGGCGGTGTGCTCGGCACGGCCCTGGGGCTGAGGCCCACGCTCTGGGTGGCCACCGCCGGGGCCGTCCTGGCCGTGCTGTGGGTGCTGCCCTCGCCGCTGGCGCGCCTGCGGGACCTGCCGGAGCGGGAGCCGGTTCCGGCGGAGGTCTGAGCGGAACATTCGGACTCTGGGTAACACTTGCGCCGTTTGCCTCGAACGTCGCAACAGTGATCGAATGTGTATTTGTTGAAGAGGACGTGCCGGTGGTTGCCGGTGGTGTGTGCGGGGGTTCGTGGAATGTTCGGTGGTCTGTTCGGCAAGCGCGGCTCCGCGGCCGCCCGAGGCGGCCCGCTCGCGGGGCTCACGGTCCCGCCGTCGGCGGGCGTCCTGAGCTGCCGGGTCCTGGACCTCGTCAACGAGCCGGTCCGGCAGGCCGAGTTCGTGGTCAGCGACACGGCGGGCCGCAAGGTCCTCGCGGGGGAGACCGACCCGTACGGCAGCGTGCTCGCGACGGTGCCGGCGGGCGAGTACCGGCTCGCGGTCACGGCCGAGGGCTACACCCCGTACCACGGCGCCGCCGTCGTCGCCGAGCACGGGCACGCGAGCCTGGGCGACCTGACGCTCCAGATCGCGCCGCAGCCACAGCTCCCCGAGCCCGGCGACTGGGAGATCGACCCCTCGCACTCCCAGATCGGCTTCACCGCACGGCACATCGGCCTGGCCCGGATCCACGGCAGGTTCAACGGCTTCGCCGGTGCCCTCCGGGTCGGCGAGCGCATGGAGGAGTCGGCCATGCACGTCGTGATCGACGCCGCCTCCATCGACACCGGCGTGCAGATGCGCGACGACCACCTGCGGTCGAGCGACTTCCTCGACGTGGGCGCGTACCCGACGATGGAGTTCTACAGCGAGCGCTTCGTCCACCGGGGCGGCAGCCGCTGGGGCGTCACGGGTGCGCTGACCCTGCACGGCGTCAGCCGCACGGTGACCCTCGACACCCAGTACCTGGGCATCGGCAGCGGCCTGGAGGGGGAGACCCGGTCCGCCTGCCGCGCGAGCACGGAACTGCACCGCGAGGACTTCACCCTGACCTGGCAGACGCTGCTCGCGCGGGGCATCGCCGCGGTCGGCTCCAGCATCACGATCGACCTGGACATCCAGATCGTCCCCAAGAAGGGCTAGGGCTCGCCCCCCCCGGGAGGGGCTAGGGCGCGTCCTCAAGAGGGGCGGGGGTGCAGCCCCCGGGCCGCCCCGGGGTCCCGCTCCTACTCGGCCTCCAGCCAGCCGTCGTGTTCGGCGGCCAGGGCGTCGAGGGCCTTCGGGTCGAGCAGGCCCCGCGGGTCCTCCACGACCACCAGCCACTGGGCGTCCTCGGCGTCGTCCTCGCCGGCCAGGGCGTCCCGGACCAGCTGCGGCTCCTCGGCCAGGCCGAAGCGGTCGGGCAGGGCCTCGGCGACCTCCTCGGCGGCGTCGCGGTCGGGAAGTACCAGTACGTGTCTCACATCGCTCACGTGCACATTCTCGACGATGGCCCGGCTGTCGGTGGCCCGTGGGATGCTGGATCGCGATGGCCACCAGAAAGACTTCCACCGAAGACCTCCTCGCCCCCGTCACGCTCGCCGTGGGCCAGGAGGACCTGCTGCTCGACCGCGCGGTCCGCGAGGTGGTGGCGGCGGCCCGCGCCGCCGACGCCGACACGGACGTCCGGGACCTCGCGCCCGAGCAGCTCCAGCCCGGCGCCCTCGCGGAGCTGACCAGCCCCTCGCTCTTCGCCGAGCGCAAGGTCCTGATCATGCGGAACGCGCAGGACCTCCCGGCGGAGACGATCAAGGAGATCAAGGCGTATCTCGACGCGCCGTTCGAGGAGATCACCCTCGTGGTGCTCCACCCGGGCGGTGCGAAGGGCAAGGGGCTGCTCGACGCGGCCCGCAAGGCGGGCGCCCGCGAGGTGGCCTGCCCGAAGACGACCAAGCCGGCGGAGCGGCTGACCTTCGTGCGGCAGGAGTTCCGGGCGCTCGGGCGTTCGGCCACGCCCGAGGCGTGCCAGGTGCTGGTCGACGCGATCGGCAGCGACCTGCGCGAGCTCGCCGCGGCGGTCGCGCAGCTGACGGCGGACGTGGACGGCACGATCGACGAGGCGGTCGTCGGGCGCTACTACACGGGCCGCGCCGAGGCCTCCTCCTTCACGGTCGCGGACCGCGCCGTCGAGGGGCGGGCGGCGGAGGCCCTGGAGGCCCTGCGCTGGTCCCTGTCCACCGGGGTCGCACCCGTCCTGATCACCAGCGCCCTGGCCCAGGGCGTCCGGGCCATCGGCAAGCTCTCCTCGGCCCGCGGCGGACGCCCCGCGGACCTCGCGCGCGAGCTGGGGATGCCCCCGTGGAAGATCGACCGCGTGCGGCAGCAGATGCGCGGCTGGACCCCCGACGGGGTCTCCATGGCGCTGCGGGCGGTCGCGGAGGCGGACGCGGGCGTCAAGGGCGGCGGCGACGATCCCGAGTACGCGCTGGAGAAGGCCGTGGTGACCATCGCCCGCGCCGCCCGCATGCGCCGCACCTGACACCCGGGGGCGCCGACCCGCCCCCGGCTCGCCGGGCCCCTCCCGCGCACCACGCCGAGCCGCACCCGCGCACCGCGCCGGGGCCCCTCCCGCGCACCACGCCGAGCCGCACCCGCGCACCACGCCGAGCCCTTCCCATGCGCCACGCCGGGCCCCCGCGCGCCACGCCGAGCACGACGAAGGCCCCGCCGCCTCCTGGGGAAGGAGGGCGGCGGGGCCTTCGCGTACAGCTTGCTGGCCCGTACACGCGTGGCGAACGCGTCTCGCGTACGTGGCCGGGATGGCCGGGCGGGAGCGGTTAGAGGGCCCGCTGGATTCCCGTGCGGCCGTTCACATCAGAGCTCAGCCCTGGAGGGTGCCGACCTTGGTGGCCAGCGCCGACTTCTTGTTGGCGGCGGCGTTCTTGTGGATGACACCCTTCGAGACAGCCTTGTCGAGCTGACGCGAGGCGGCACGAGCGGCAACGGTGGCCTTCTCGAGGTCGCCGGCGGCGACAGCCTCACGGGCCTTGCGGATCGCGGTCTTGAGCGACGACTTGACGGCCTTGTTACGCAGGCGCGCCTTCTCGTTGGTCTTGTTCCGCTTGATCTGGGACTTGATGTTCGCCACGAAAAGAGCCTTTACAGGTTCGATGTTTCTTCAGGATGCGCCACGAGGCTGAGAGGGCACACGAGGCACAGCTGTCCACTTTATCAGCCGCACTCCACCCCGCCCAAACCGAGCGCCGGACCGCAGTCATGGGACCATGGAGCCTACGTATCCGTTCTGAACATCGCCCGAGACGAGAACCCTGCGTGCCCGCGACTCCTACCAACGTGCCCGAGCCGAGCCGAACCGACCCGGCTCTGATCCGCAATTTCTGCATCATCGCGCACATCGACCACGGCAAGTCCACGCTCGCCGACCGGATGCTCCAGCTGACCGGTGTGGTCGACCAGCGGCAGATGCGCGCCCAGTACCTCGACCGGATGGACATCGAGCGCGAGCGCGGCATCACGATCAAGTCCCAGGCGGTCCGGCTGCCCTGGGCGCCCACGGACGGGCAGGGTGAGGGCCGCACGCACATCCTGAACATGATCGACACCCCCGGGCACGTCGACTTCACGTACGAGGTCTCCCGGTCGCTCGCCGCCTGTGAGGGCACGATCCTGCTGGTGGACGCGGCGCAGGGCATCGAGGCGCAGACTCTCGCCAACCTGTACCTGGCGATGGAGAACGACCTCACCATCGTCCCGGTCCTGAACAAGATCGACCTGCCGGCCGCCCAGCCGGAGAAGTTCTCCGAGGAGCTGGCCAACCTCATCGGCTGCCAGCCGGAGGACGTCCTGAAGGTCTCGGCGAAGACCGGCATGGGTGTCGAGGCGCTGCTCGACCGCGTGGTCCGGGACGTCCCGGCCCCCGTCGGTGTCGCCGACGCGCCCGCCCGCGCGATGATCTTCGACTCCGTGTACGACTCGTACCGGGGCGTCGTGACGTACGTCCGTGTCGTCGACGGACAGCTCAACAAGCGCGAGCGCATCAAGATGATGTCGACCGGCGCCACCCACGAGCTGCTGGAGATCGGTGTCTCGTCGCCGGAGATGACGGCGTCCGACGGCCTCGGTGTCGGCGAGGTCGGCTACCTCATCACCGGTGTGAAGGACGTCCGCCAGTCCAAGGTCGGTGACACGATCACCTCCCTGCACAAGGGTGCGACCGAGGCCCTCGGCGGCTACAAGGACCCCAAGCCGATGGTGTTCTCGGGTCTCTACCCGCTGGACGGCTCGGAGTACCCGGACCTCCGCGAGGCCCTCGACAAGCTGCAGCTGAACGACGCCGCGCTGGTCTACGAGCCGGAGACCTCCGCCGCGCTCGGCTTCGGCTTCCGCGTCGGCTTCCTCGGCCTGCTCCACCTCGACGTGATCCGCGAGCGCCTGGAGCGCGAGTTCGGCCTCGACCTGATCGCCACCGCCCCCAACGTGGTCTACCGCGTGGTCATGGAGGACGGCAGCGAGCACACGGTCACCAACCCGAGCGAGTTCCCCGAGGGCAAGATCAGCGACGTGTACGAGCCCGTCGTACGCGCCACGATCCTGGCCCCCAGCGAGTTCATCGGCGCGATCATGGAGCTGTGCCAGACCCGCCGCGGCACGCTGATCGGCATGGACTACCTCTCCGAGGACCGGGTCGAGATCCGCTACACCCTGCCCCTGGCCGAGATCGTCTTCGACTTCTTCGACCAGCTGAAGTCCAAGACGCGCGGTTACGCGTCGCTCGACTACGAGCCCACCGGCGAGCAGGCGTCCAGCCTGGTCAAGGTCGACATCCTGCTGCACGGCGACAAGGTGGACGCGTTCTCCGCCGTCACCCACAAGGACGCCGCGTACGCCTACGGCGTCCGGCTGGTCGCCAAGCTGCGCGAGCTGATCCCGCGGCAGGCCTTCGAGGTGCCGATCCAGGCCGCGATCGGCTCCCGGGTCATCGCCCGGGAGACCATCCGCGCCATCCGCAAGGACGTCCTCGCCAAGTGCTACGGCGGTGACATCTCCCGAAAGCGGAAGCTGCTGGAGAAGCAGAAGGAAGGCAAGAAGCGCATGAAGATGGTCGGCTCCGTGGAGGTCCCGCAGGAGGCCTTCATCGCCGTCCTGTCGAGCGACGACGCGGCGGGCGGCAAGGGCAAGAAGTAGCTCCTGCCGACGGCCACGCGATAGCTGTCCTATGCAACGAACGGGTCTGGGCGCCAAGTGCGCTCAGACCCGTTCGTTATATGCAAGCCCTTACGCGCCAGTCCCCGGCGCTCTACTCTGAAGCCGCTCGAAGGTTACTCGCCAGTTAGTTACGCACCGCCTGACCGCACCGCCGCCGCCCGGAGGACGTCGTGAGCGACACACAGACCCTGATCGAGAACCGGCCGCCGTCCGTGGCGACCCTTTTCCTTGAGCGCGTCGAGCGGACCCCGGACGCGGAGGCCTACCGCTACCCGGTCCCCGCCGCCTCCGGACAGGGCCCCGACGAGTGGAAGTCGCTCAGCTGGGCGCAGGCCGCCGAGCGCGTCTACGGGATCGCCGCCGGCCTCATCGACCTCGGCGTCCAGCCCGAGGAGCGGATCGCCCTCGCCTCCTCGACCCGGGTCGAGTGGATCCTCGCCGACCTCGGCGTGATGTGCGCGGGCGCCGCCGTGACCACGGTCTACCCGCAGACCAACGCCGAGGAGTCGGCGTTCATCCTCTCCGACTCCGACTCGCGCGTCCTCATCGCGGAGAACGCCGACCAGCTCGCCAAGGCCGTCGAGCGGCGCGCCGAACTGCCCCACCTCCACCACGTGGTCGTCATCGACCCCGAGGGCGCCGACATCGACGACGAGTGGGTGCTGACCCTCGCCGACCTGGAGGCCCGCGGCAAGGCGTACCTGGAGAAGAACCCGGAGGCCGTCAAGGAGCGGGTCGGGGCGATCACCGCCGAGCAGCTCGCCACCCTCATCTACACCTCGGGCACCACCGGCCGCCCCAAGGGCGTCCGCCTCCCGCACGACAACTGGTCGTACATGGCCAAGGCCATCGCCGCCACCGGCCTGGTCACCCAGGACGACGTGCAGTACCTGTGGCTGCCGCTCGCCCACGTCTTCGGCAAGGTGCTCACCTCGGGCCAGATCGAGGTCGGCCACGTCACCGCCGTCGACGGCCGCATCGACAAGATCATCGTGAACCTGCCGGTCGTGCAGCCCACCTACATGGCGGCCGTCCCGCGCATCTTCGAGAAGGTCTACAACGGGGTGGCCGCCAAGGCCCGCGAGGGCGGCGGCGCCAAGTACAAGATCTTCCAGTGGGCGGCCGGGGTCGCCCGCGAGTACGCCAAGGTCACCCAGGACAACTTCCGCCGCACCGGCACCGCCTCCGCGCCTTTCGGCCTCGCCGCCAAGCACAAGGTCGCCGACGCGCTGGTCTACAAGAAGCTCCGCGAGGCCTTCGGTGGGCGGCTGCGCGCCGCCGTCTCCGGCTCGGTCGCGCTGGCCCCCGAGATCGGCTACTTCTTCTCCGGCGCCGGCATCCACATCCTGGAGGGCTACGGCCTGACGGAGTCCTCGGCCGCCTCCTTCGTCAACCCGGGCGAGGCCTACCGCACCGGCACGGTCGGCAAGCCGCTGCCCGGCACCGAGGTCCGCATCGCCGACGACGGCGAGATCCTGCTCCGCAGCCCCGGCGTCATGGAGGGCTACCACGGCCTGCCGGAGAAGACGGCGGAGGTCCTGGAGGCGGACGGCTGGTTCCACACCGGCGACATCGGCGAGCTGTCCGCCGACGGCTACCTGCGGATCACCGACCGCAAGAAGGACCTGTTCAAGACCTCCGGCGGCAAGTACATCGCGCCGACCGAGGTCGAGGGCCAGTTCAAGGCCGTCTGCCCGTTCGTCTCCAACATCGTGGTGCTCGGCGCCGACCGGAACTACTGCAGCGCGCTCATCGCGCTCGACGAGCCGGCCATCCTCGGCTGGGCGGCCGAGCACGGGCTCGGCGGCAAGTCCTACGCGGAGGTCGTCGCCGCCCCGCAGACCCAGAAGCTCATCGAGGGCTATGTCACCCGCCTCAACGAGGGCCTGCAGCGCTGGCAGACGATCAAGAAGTTCCGCCTGCTGCCGCGCGACCTCGACGTCGAGCACGGTGAGCTCACGCCCAGCCTGAAGATGAAGCGCCCCGTCGTCGAGCGGACCTACCAGCACCTGATCGAGGAGATGTACGAGGGAGCGCGCGAGGCCTGAGCGGGCCCCGACCGGTCTGAACTGGGGTTTCCCGGGTTATCCACAGGGGAGGCGGTCACGTCGGGCGGTACGGGACAATGGCTGCATGCCTTCCGTACTGCCCGATGGTGAGCCCATGCCCGAGGACGGGGCGCTGCCCGCCCACGCCCTGGAAGGGGCCGGCGAGCGGCCGCTCGGGTTCTATCTGCACGTGCCGTATTGCGCGACCCGCTGCGGCTACTGCGACTTCAACACGTACACCGCGAGCGAGCTGCGCGGTGCCGGGGGCGTGCTCGCCTCCCGGGAGAACTACGCGGGCCAGGTCGCCCAGGAGATACGCCTGGCCCGCAAGGTCCTCGGCGACGACCCGCGTCCCGTCCGGACCGTCTTCGTCGGCGGCGGCACGCCCACGCTGCTCGACGCGGGCGACCTGGTCGCGATGCTCGCGGCGATCCGCGAGGAGTTCGGGCTCGCCGACGACGCCGAGGTGACGACCGAGGCGAATCCGGAGTCCGTCGACCCCGCGTATCTGGCGACGCTGCGCGAGGGCGGCTTCAACCGGATCTCCTTCGGCATGCAGAGCGCCCGGCAGCACGTGCTGAAGATCCTCGACCGCACCCACACCCCCGGGCGCCCCGAGGCGTGCGTCGCCGAGGCGCGGGCGGCCGGCTTCGACCACGTCAACCTCGACCTCATCTACGGCACCCCCGGCGAGTCCGACGACGACTGGCGGGCCTCCCTCGACGCCGTGATCGGCGCCGGACCCGACCACGTCAGCGCCTACGCGCTCATCGTGGAGGAGGGCACCCAGCTGGCCCGGCGCATCCGCCGCGGCGAGATACCGATGACCGACGACGACGTCCACGCCGACCGGTACCTGATGGCCGACGAGGTGCTCTCCGGGGCGGGCTTCGAGTGGTACGAGGTCTCCAACTGGGCCACCTCGGAGGCCGGGCGCTGCCTCCACAACGAGCTGTACTGGCGCGGCGCCGACTGGTGGGGCGCCGGGCCCGGCGCCCACAGCCACGTGGGCGGCGTGCGCTGGTGGAACGTGAAGCATCCGGGCGCGTACGCGGCGGCCCTCGGCTCCGGCACGTCGCCCGGCGCCGGGCGCGAGGTGCTGTCGGAGGAGGACCGGCGGGTGGAGCGCGTCCTGCTGGAGCTCCGGCTGCGCGAGGGCGTCGCCCTGTCCCTCCTGAAGCCCGCGGGCCTGGCGGCCTCCCGCAAGGCCCTGGACGACGGCCTCCTCGCCCCCGAGCCGTACGCCCAGGGGCAGGCGGTCCTGACCCTCCGCGGCCGGCTGCTCGCCGACGCGGTGGTGCGGGACCTGGTGGACTGACCGGGAGGGTCGCGGAGGGTCGCGGAGGCCGGCGCCGGGTCCGGTCCTGCCCGGGTCCGGTCCGGCGCTGGGCCGGACACGGGGCCGGTCCGGTCCGGGCCATGCCATGCCATGGTCCGGTCCGGGCCATGCCATGCCATGCACCGGGGCCCCGTCACCCGTCGTCGGCCTGGCGCGCCCCGCCCCGCCCCTCACCCGCCCTCGGGTGCCGTCACGTGGTCGATCAGGTGCTCCACGGCGCCCAGGAGCTCCGGCTCCAGGTCCTTGTACGACGTCACCTTGGACAGGATGTGCTGCCAGACCGCGCCCGTGTTCTCCGGCCAGCGCAGGGCGCGGCAGACGCCGGTCTTCCAGTCCTGGCCGCGGGGGACCGAGGGCCAGGCCGGGATGCCCACCGAGGAGGGCTTCACGGCCTCCCAGACGTCGATGTACGGGTGCCCGACGATCAGGACGTCCGGGGACGAGACCTGGGCGGCGATGCGGGACTCCTTGGAGCCCGGCACCAGGTGGTCGACGAGGATGCCGAGGCGGGCGTCGGGGGCCGGGGCGAACTCGGCGACGATCGCCGGCAGGTCGTCGATGCCCTCCAGGTACTCGACGACGACGCCCTCGATGCGCAGGTCGTCGCCCCAGACCCGCTCGACCAGCTCGGCGTCGTGGCGGCCCTCCACGTAGATCCGGCCGGCCCGGGCGACGCGCGCCCGGGCGCCGGGGACGGCGATCGAGCCGGAGGCGGTGCGGGTGGGGCGGGCCGGGGCGGCGCGGGTGGGGCGGACCAGGGTGACGACCCGGCCCTCCAGGAGGAAGCCGCGCGGCTCCATCGGGAAGACCCGGTGCTTGCCGAAGCGGTCCTCCAGCGTCACCGTGTCCGCCTCGCAGCGGATCACGGCCCCGCAGAAGCCGGTCGCGACCTCCTCCACGACGAGATCGCGGTCCGCCGGGACCTCGGGGACGGGCGCCGAGCGCTTCCAAGGGGGAGTCAGGTCCGGGTTGTAACTGCGCATGGGCTCGATTCTGCCCTGGGCGGGCCGCGTCCGCCGTGCACGGACGAGGGAGCGTCAGGTCCCGTCCCGTAGGCGCGCGTTCGACTCCGCTACGCCACCCCGAAGCGCCGCGCCGGCTCCTCTCGCCACGCCACTCCGAAGCGCCGCGCCGGCTCCTCCCGCTACGCCACCCCGAAGCGCCGCGCCAGCTCCTCCCGCTGGCGGCGGACGAACGCGGCGTCCACCACCGCCCCGTGGCCCGGTACGTACACCGCGTCCGGGCCGCCCAGGGACAGCAGCCGGTCCAGCGCCGCCGGCCAGCGGCCGGGGATCGCGTCCGGGCCCGCCTGCGGTTCGCCGGACTCCTCGACCAGGTCGCCGCAGAAGACGACCTCCGGCGCGCCCGGCACGAACAGGGCCAGGTCGTGGCCGCTGTGGCCGGGCCCGATGTTCGCGAGCAGCACCTGCCGGCCGCCCAGGTCCAGGGTCCACTCGCCCGAGACGGTGTGGCGGGGCGCGACCAGGATCTCGGCCGCCTCCGCCGCGGCCCGGGCGTCCACCCCGTGCCGTACCGCGTCCGTGCACAGCTCCTCCCGCTCGCGCGGCAGCAGCGTGTCCAGGCCGGCCGCCCCGAAGACCTCGGCCCCGGAGAAGACCGCCGTGCCCATGACGTGGTCGAAGTGCGGATGGCTCAGTGCGATATGCGTCACCCGGCGGCAGCCCGTCAGCGCCCCCACCTGGGTCCGCAGCTCCGCGCCCTGCGCGAGGGTCGCCCCCGTGTCGTACAACAGCACCGCGTCCCGGCCGATGACCAGGCCCACCGTGGCGTCCCAGCCCGGCAGCCGGCGCCTGCCGACGCCCTCCCCGAGGCGCTCCCAGCCGTACTCTTCCCATTCCACGTCCATGCGGCGACGCTAACCGCTGCGACCCCGCCGACGCCGCCTCCTTGCCAGGAGCGATGTCCGCCGCCGTACACTGGCCGGGGGATTCCTGGCACTCGGGCAGGGCGAGTGCCAAAAAGGGAAGAACCGGAACCCGATCGACAGCTGGAGGTGTGCGCGGTGCTCAGCGAACGCAGACTCGAGGTGCTGCGCGCCATCGTCCAGGACTACGTCGGGACGGAGGAGCCCGTGGGCTCCAAGGCGCTGACCGAGCGCCACAAGCTGGGTGTGTCGCCCGCCACCGTGCGCAACGACATGGCGGTGCTGGAGGAGGAGGGCTTCATCGCCCAGCCCCACACCAGCGCCGGGCGCATCCCCACCGACAAGGGCTACCGCCTGTTCGTGGACCGGCTGGCCGGCGTCAAGCCGCTGTCGACCCCCGAGCGGCGGGCGATCCACAACTTCCTCGACGGAGCCGTCGACCTCGACGACGTCGTCGGCCGCACGGTACGGCTGCTCGCGCAGCTCACCCGGCAGGTCGCCGTCGTGCAGTACCCCTCGCTGACCCGTTCGACGGTCCGGCACGTGGAACTGCTGTCGCTGGCCCCCGCCCGCCTCATGCTGGTGCTCATCACCGACACCGGCCGGGTCGAGCAGCGGGTCATCGACTGCCCGGCGCCCTTCGGCGAGACCTCCCTGGCCGACCTGCGGGCCCGGCTCAACAGCCGGGTCGTCGGCCGCCGGTTCGCGGACGTGCCGCAGCTGGTGCAGGACCTCCCCGAGTCCTTCGAGGAGATCGAGGACCGCGGCACCGTCACGACGGTGCTCGCCACCCTCCTCGAAACGCTCGTGGAGGAGCAGGAGGAGCGGCTCATGATCGGCGGCACCGCCAATCTGACCCGCTTCGGACACGACTTCCCCCTGACGATCAGGCCCGTCCTGGAAGCCCTGGAGGAGCAGGTCGTGCTCCTCAAGCTGCTCGGCGAGGCCAAGGAATCAGGCATGACCGTACGCATCGGGCACGAGATCGCCCACGAGGGGCTGACGTCCACGTCGGTCGTCTCGGTCGGCTACGGTTCCGGCGGCGAGGCAGTCGCCAAACTCGGCGTGGTCGGACCGACCCGCATGGATTACCCCGGAACGATGGGAGCGGTACGCGCAGTGGCACGTTACGTCGGACAGATCCTGGCGGAGTCGTAAGTGGCCACGGACTACTACGCCGTGCTCGGCGTACGCCGCGACGCGTCGGCAGACGAGATCAAGAAGGCCTTCCGCCGACTCGCCCGCGAGCTTCACCCGGACGTCAACCCGGACCCGAAGACGCAGGAGCGGTTCAAGGAGATCAACGCCGCCTACGAGGTGTTGTCCGACCCGCAGAAGAAGCAGGTCTACGACCTCGGCGGCGACCCGCTGTCGGCCTCCGGCGGCGGTGGCGCGGGCGGCTTCGGCGCGGGCGGCTTCGGGAACTTCTCGGACATCATGGACGCCTTCTTCGGTACGGCGTCCCAGCGCGGCCCGCGCTCGCGCACCCGGCGCGGCCAGGACGCGATGATCCGCCTGGAGATCACCCTCGACGAGGCGGCCTTCGGCACCACGAAGGACATCCAGGTCGACACGGCCGTCGTGTGCACCACCTGCTCCGGAGAGGGCGCCGCGCCCGGCACCTCCGCGCAGACCTGCGACATGTGCCGCGGCCGAGGTGAGGTCTCCCAGGTCACCCGGTCCTTCCTCGGCCAGGTCATGACCTCCCGCCCCTGCCCGCAGTGCCAGGGCTTCGGCACCGTGGTCCCGACCCCGTGCCCCGAGTGCGCGGGCGACGGCCGGGTCCGTTCCCGCCGCACGCTCACGGTCAAGATCCCGGCCGGTGTCGACAACGGCACCCGGATCCAGCTGGCGGGCGAGGGCGAGGTCGGCCCCGGCGGCGGCCCCGCCGGCGACCTGTACGTCGAGATCCACGAGACCCCGCACGAGGTCTTCCAGCGGCGCGGCGACGACCTGCACTGCACGGTCACCCTCCCGATGACGGCCGCCTCCCTCGGCACGAAGGTGCAGCTCCAGACCTTGGACGGGCTGGAGGACGTCGACATCCGCCCGGGCACCCAGTCCGGCCAGTCGATCCCGCTGCACGGCCGGGGCGTCACGCACCTGCGCGGCAACGGCCGCGGCGACCTGATCGTCCACGTCGAGGTGCAGACCCCGTCCAAGCTGGACCCGGAGCAGGAGCGCCTGCTCCGCGAGCTGGCCAAGCTGCGCGGCGAGGAGCGGCCCACGGGGCAGTTCCAGCCGGGGCAGCAGGGGCTGTTCTCGCGGTTGAAGGACGCGTTCAACGGGCGCTGAGTCAGGCCCGGCATATGCCCAGGGGTGGTTCCGCACGGCGCGGGGCCACCCCTTCGCGTACCCCACGGTCACGGGCCCGCCCGCCCCCTTCCGCACCCCTCCCGTACCGATTCGGCCGGGCCGTCCAGGCATGGCACGATGCCTGCATGTCCACCGCACTGAACGATCTCTCTCGTCATCCGATCGTGCAGGCCCCCATGGCGGGTGGCGCCTCCTCCCCCGAGCTCGTCGGTGCCGTGTGCGAGGCGGGGGCCCTCGGGTTCCTGGCCGGCGGGTACAAGACCGCGGGCGGGCTCTACCAGGAGATCAAGCGGGTCCGCGGACTCACCGGACAGCCCTTCGGGGTCAACCTCTTCATGCCGCAGAGCGGCCAGCCCGCCGACCCCGCCGCCGTCGAGGTCTACCGGCACCAGCTCGCCGGGGAGGCCGGCTGGTACGAGACGGAGCTCGGCGATCCCGACCAGGGCCGCGACGACGGGTACGAGTCCAAGCTGGCGATCCTCCTCGACGACCCGGTGCCGGTCGTCTCCTTCACCTTCGGCTGCCCCGACCGCGACGCGCTCGACGCGTTCGCCCGGGCCGGCACGTTCACCATCGTCACGGTCACCTCCGTCGAGGAGGCCCGCACCGCCGAGCGCGCCGGGGCCGACGCCCTGTGCGTCCAGGGCACCGAAGCGGGCGGACACCAGGGCACCCACCGCGACGACCCGGCCGACGGGCCGTCCGCCGGCAGCGGCGGCGGGCTGCTCGCGCTGCTCACCGAGGTGCGCGAGAACGTCCGGCTGCCGATCGTCGCCACCGGCGGCATCATGCGCGGCCGGCAGATCGCCGCCGTCCTCGCCGCCGGCGCCGACGCGGCCCAGCTCGGCACCGCGTTCCTGGTCTGCCCCGAGTCCGGCGCGGACCCGCTGCACAAGCGGGCCCTGACCGACCCGCTGTACACCCGGACCGAGCTCACCCGGGCCTTCTCGGGCCGCCCGGCCCGCGGCCTGGTCAACCGGTTCATGCGCGAACACGGGCCGTACGCCCCCGCCGCCTACCCCGAGGTCCACCACCTCACCGCCCCGCTGCGCAAGGCCGCCGCGACCGCCGGCGACCCGCAGGGCATGGCCCTGTGGGCCGGACAGGGCCACCGGCTGGCCCGCGACCTCCCGGCGGGCCGCCTGGTCGAGGTCCTCGCAGAAGAACTCCACACCGCCCTAGCCAGCTCCAGGAGCGCATCGTGACCGCACCCGTCTTCGTCGTCGACACCGTCCCCCCGGTGGGCGGCTTCCTCCTCGACGGACCCGAGGGGCGCCACGCGGTGTCCGTGAAGCGGCTGCGCGCGGGCGAGGAGCTGGTGCTGACCGACGGGAACGGGGCCTGGGCCGCGTGCGCGGTCACCGCCGCCGAGGGCAAGGACCAGCTGACCGTCGAGGTCACCGCCGTCCACCAGGACCCGGCGCCCGCGCCCCGGATCACCGTCGTCCAGGCCCTGCCCAAGGGCGACCGCGGCGAACTGGCCGTCGAGACCATGACGGAGACCGGCGTGGACGCGATCGTGCCGTGGGCCGCGTCCCGCTGCATCACCCAGTGGAAGGGCGAGCGCGGACTGAAGGCGCTCGCCAAGTGGCGGGCGACGGCCCGCGAGGCCGGCAAGCAGTCCCGCCGCACCCGCTTCCCCGAGGTCGCCGACGCGATGACCGGCAAGCAGGTCGCCGCCCTCCTCGCGACCGCCGACTTCGCGGCTGTGCTCCACGAGGACCGCGACCACCCGAGCGGGGCGCTCGCCACCGCCGAACTCCCCGACTCCGGCGAGATCGTGCTCGTCGTCGGCCCCGAAGGCGGCGTGTCCCCGGACGAGTTGGCGCTCTTCGAGGCCGCCGGGGCGAAGCCGTACCGCCTCGGGCACAGCGTGCTCCGCACCTCCACGGCGGGCACGGCGGCGGGCGCGCTCGTGCTCGGGCGGACCGGGCGCTGGGCGTAGGCGGGCGGGCGGCTGGCGGGGGACGGCGGACGACGGACGGCGGGCGCTGGGCGGCGGACGGTAGACGGTAAGGGTTCGCGGCCGGGCGGCGGGCGGTGGACGGCGGGCGGCAAGGGTTCGTGGCCGGGCGGCCCCCGGGATTCCCGGGGCCCCTCCCGGCCCGTCGCCCTCCCGATAGCATGCGCGTGTACTGATCAACGGAGCCGAGGAGGATCGGGTCATGGCCGGAGAGCCGCAGAGCGACTGCCTGTTCTGCAAGATCGTGGCAGGGGAGGTCCCGGCGACGATCGTGCGCGAGACGGACACGACCGTCGCGTTCCGCGACATCAACCCGCAGGCGCCCACGCACGTCCTGGTCATCCCGCGCCTGCACTACCCGGACGCCGCCTCCCTCGCCGCCGCCGCTCCGGCGGTCGCCGCCGACGTGCTGCGCGAGGCCGGTGAGGTCGCCGCGGAGGAGAAGGTCGACGGGCACGGTTTCCGGATCGTGTTCAACACCGGCGCCGGCGCCGGGCAGACCGTCTTCCACGCCCACGCGCACGTCCTCGGCGGCCGCGGCCTCAACTGGCCCCCCGGATAGGCCCGGACGTCACCGTGTCCGTACGTGAACTGGTCGTCCTCGGCACCGCGAGCCAGGTGCCGACCCGGCATCGCAACCACAACGGCTACCTGCTGCGCTGGGACGGCCAGGGCATCCTCTTCGATCCCGGCGAGGGCACTCAGCGGCAGATGCTCAGGGCCGGGGTCGCGGCGCACGACCTGAACCGGATCTGCGTCACGCACTTCCACGGCGACCACTCGCTCGGCCTGGCCGGGGTGATCCAGCGGATCAACCTCGACCAGGTCCCGCACCCGGTCACCGCGCACTACCCGGCGAGCGGGCAGCGCTTCTTCGAGCGGCTGCGGTACGCCACGGCCTACCGCGAGACCGTGCGGCTGACCGAGGCGCCGGTCGACGCCGACGGGCCGCTCGCGGTCACCGGGGCGTACACCCTCGACGCCCGCCTGCTCTCCCACCCCGTCGAGTCCTACGGCTACCGGCTCACCGAGCCCGACGGGCGCCGCATCCTGCCCGAGCGGCTCGCCGCGCACGGCATCAAGGGCCCCGACGTGGGCCGGATCCAGCGCGACGGCGTGCTCGGCGGCGTGACCCTCGACGAGGTGAGCGAGGTCCGGCGCGGCCAGCGGTTCGCCTTCGTGATGGACACCCGGCTGTGCGACGGGGTGCACGCGCTCGCCGAGGGCGCCGACATGCTCGTCATCGAGTCGACCTTCCTCGACGAGGACGTCCGGCTCGCCACCGACCACGGCCACCTGACGGCCGGCCAGGCCGCGGCCGTCGCCCGCGACGCGGGCGTGCGGCACCTGGTCCTGACCCACTTCTCGCAGCGGTACTCCGATCCGGCGGAGTTCGAGCGGCAGGCGCGGGCGGCCGGGTTCGAGGGCGAGCTGAGCGTCGCCCGGGACCTCATGCGGATCCCCGTACCGAAGCGCTAGGCGGCGACACCGGCCGGGCCAGGCCCCGGACGGACCGCCGCGCACCGAGACACGCGCACCGAAACACTCCAGGAAAGCACCAGCACCATGCCCGTACCCAAGGCCGAACTGCACCTCCACATCGAGGGCACCCTCGAACCCGAGCTGGCCTTCGCCCTCGCCGCCCGCAACGGCGTCACCCTCCCGTACGCGGACACCGAGGCCCTGCGCGACGCGTACCGCTTCAGCGACCTCCAGTCCTTCCTGGACCTGTACTACGGCCTCATGGGCGTCCTGCGCACCGCCGAGGACTTCACCGAACTCGCCGACGCCTACCTCGCGCGGGCCG
Source organism: Streptomyces sp. NPDC093111 (assembly GCF_040683955.1). Taxonomy (NCBI): domain Bacteria; kingdom Bacillati; phylum Actinomycetota; class Actinomycetes; order Kitasatosporales; family Streptomycetaceae; genus Streptomyces; species Streptomyces sp. NPDC093111. The sequence goes on from NZ_JBFBNW010000002.1 coordinate 509,446, forward strand.
CCGAGCAGGGCGTGCGGCACGCCGAGATCTTCTTCGACCCGCAGGCGCACACCGCCCGCGGGGTCCCGTTCGGCGTCGTCGTGGAGGGGCTCGGCGTCGCCCTCGACCGTGCGGAGGAGCGGTACGGGATCTCCACCCGGCTGATCATGTGCTTCCTGCGCGACGAGTCCGCCGAGTCGGCGATGGCGACCCTGGAGACCGCGAAGCCGTACCTCCACCGGATCACCGGCGTCGGCCTCGACTCGGCCGAGGTCGGCCACCCGCCGGCGAAGTTCCGCGAGGTGTACGAGGAGGCCGCCCGGCTCGGTCTGCGCCGGGTCGCGCACGCGGGCGAGGAGGGTCCCGCCGCGTACGTCCGCGAGGCCCTGGACGTCCTCGGCGTCGAGCGGATCGACCACGGCCTGCGCTGCCTGGAGGACCCCTCGCTCGTCGAGCGGCTCGCGCGGGAACGGGTGCCGCTGACGCTCTGCCCGCTGTCCAACGTGCGGCTGCGGACCATCGACACCATCGAGGACCACCCGCTGCGGACCATGCTGGCGGCCGGGCTCGTGGCGACCGTCAACTCCGACGACCCGGCGTACTTCGGGGGCTACGCGGGCGACAACTTCGACGCGGTGCGGGATGCGTTGGGGCTGGGGGAGGAGGAGCTGCGGACCTTGGCGCGGAACTCGTTCCTGGCGGCGTTCCTGGAGGACGCGGAGGGGTTGCGGGAGCGGTATCTGGCGGAGGTCGAGGCGTACGAGTTCGGGGGCGGCGGGGCGTAGTCGCTTCGCGTTGAGTTGCGGGGTGGGGGCGGGCGGGGGCGCCTGCGGCGGGCCGTTCCCCACCCCGCCCCTTCCCGAAACCGGGGCTCCGCCCCGGACCCCGCGCCTCAAACGCCGGCGGGGCTGGAATGGGCGCTCACCGAGTGGGAACGGGTACCGACCGCGCGGAAGCGGCCCCGCAGGACCGGGCGGCCCGCCGCTTGTCTCGCCACCGCCGTCATCGGGGCCGCCACCAGCAGCAGCAGGGCGCACAGCGCCACGCCCATGCCCGGGTAGCCGGTCGTCTGTGCCAGCGTGCTGCCGGTGAACGGGCCGCAGGCGACTCCCAGGGAGGAGGCCGCGCCGACGAGGACGGCCCAGCGGCCGCTTGGGTCGAGGGAGGCGGCCAGGCCGAGGAGGTGGGACAGGACGACGGGGTACACCGCGTTCCACAGGATCTCGCCGGTCGCGAAGGAGTAGGGGCCTTCGGCGGACGAGCTGAGCAGGACGCAGAGGGCGATGAGGGGCGTGCCGGCGGCGATGGGGGCGACGCGGCCGAGGCGGTGGCCCAGGGCTCCGGCGGCGGTCACGCCGGCGAGGCCGGCGCCCAGGGCGACGGCGAAGACCAGGCCGAGGGTGACCTCGGTGAGGCCCGCCCGGGTGAGGCCGATCCGGCCGCTGACGCCCCACAGCGCGTTCTGGGCCATCGACCAGCACAGGATCGAGGCGGCCAGGACGAGTCCCGCGCGGCGGTGGGGGAGCGGGGCCGCCCGGTGCTCGCGCGGGGCGTCGGGGTGGTGGTCGGTGGGGACGGGGAGGCGGGACGTCGCCGGGTAGGTGAGGAGCGCCGCCGCCGCTATCGCCGCGAACGGCAGGGCGTGGCCGCCGCCGAGGTGCGGCAGGCTCAGGTAGAGGACGCCCGCCGTCGCGGAGACGCCGAGGAGGCCCAGGGTGGCCGCGCGGTGGGGGTCGGGGCGGCCGGCGATGCCCGCCGCGGCGACGGCGGTGGCGGTGCCGGAGCCGAAGCCGCCGAGGACCGCGCCCGCCACGACCGGCGTCACCGTGCCGCTCGCGGCGGCCGTCCCGTAGCCGAGGGCCATGGCGAGCAGCCCGAGCCGGGCGGCCCGGCGGGGGTCGACGCGCCGGCCTCGGGAGGCGAGGACGAAGCCGGCGCCGGCCGAGCCGAGCAGCAGGATCGAGCCGATCAGACCGGCTTGGGCGGTACTGAGGGCGAGTCCCGTGGAGAGCCTGCCGACGAGGGTCGGCAGCAGGTACGGGGCGAGGTAACCGGCCGTGAACAGGGCGACGAGGGCCCCGAGGGCACGCGGGCGCGCGGGCATGGGCGTTCCAGGGAATGAACGGGGAAATGAGATGACGCCCGGTGATCCACACGGTCGCGGCACCATGTGTATCAAGCATCCGAGTGGGCGGAGAAGGCGTTATCCCCCGATTGGAACCGTGATACGAGTCACAATCGGTTTGGGATGGGGTTCTGTGGGTATCAAGCGACGACCTCGTTGCGTCACCCCTGTCCCGCCACCCCCTTCGGGCACACTGTCCGGATCAGCACCAGGGTGCCGATCCGCCGCACCACGACCGGGGAGCCTGCCGTGACCGAACGCGACACCGACGTCGACCCGCTGGTCCGGCTGCGCGAGCCGACCGACCCCGACTGCGACGTCTTCCTCACCGGCACCGTCTTCCTCGACATCATCTTCACGGGCCTCGACAGCGCCCCCGTGCGCGGCACCGAGTCCTGGGCCCGGGGGATGGGATCCAGTCCGGGCGGGGTCGCCAACATGGCGACGGCGCTGGCCCGTCTCGGGCTGCGCACCTCGCTGGCCGCCGCCTTCGGTGACGACCACTACGGCGAGTACTGCTGGGACGCCCTGGAGCAGGGCGAGGGCATCGACCTCTCGCTGTCGCGGACCGTGCCCGGCTGGCACTCGCCCGTCACCGTCTCCATGGCGTACGAGGGTGAGCGGACCATGGTGTCCCACGGGCACGCCGCCCCGCCGCTCGACGGCTCCCTGCCCGCCTACCCGTCGCACGCCTACCCGCCGCACGCCCGCGCCGCCGTCGCCTCCCTGGTGCCCGGCCGCAGCGAGGAGTGGGTGGCCAGGGCCGCCCGGGGCGGCGCCAAGGTCTTCGCCGACGTCGGCTGGGACGACACCGGCCGCTGGGACCTGGCCGGTCTCGGCGACCTGGAGCACTGCGAGGCCTTCCTGCCCAACGCGGCCGAGGCCATGCGCTACACCCGCACCGACTGCCCGCGCGCCGCCGCCCGCGCCCTCGCCGACAAGGTGCGCTACGCCGTCGTCACGCTCGGCTCCGAGGGGGCCTACGCCGTGGACGGGGCCACCGGCGAGACCGCCGAGGTGCCCGCGATCCAGGTGGCCGCGCTCGACCCGACCGGCGCCGGGGACGTCTTCGTCGCCGGTTTCGTCACCGGCACCCTGGCCGGCTGGCCGCTCGCCGACCGGCTCGCCTTCGCCGGGCTGACCGCCGCGCTGTCCGTGCAGGAGTTCGGCGGCTCGCTCTCCGCGCCCACCTGGGGCGAGATCGCCGCCTGGTGGCAGACGGTCCAGGGCCACGAGGGCCAGGACCCGGAGGCGCTGCGCAGCCGCTACGCCTTCCTGGAGCGGCTGCTGCCGGTCCCCGACCGCGCCTGGCCGCCGCGCCGCGCCGTCCCCACCATCGGCTTCCGCTCGGCGCCCGCCTCCTGAACGGGCGCCCCGGCCCGTCTCCCGTAAACCGCTTCGGGGTTGTCCGTACCGAGTCGTAGGCTTGGTATCCGAGAGGTTGTCGAGCAGCGAGAACCCTGCAACGGGAGGTATGTGCAGGCCCCAGTGCCGGCCCATGACTCAGACACCCACAGCCCACGACGGCGCGCCCCTCGACGGGACGCACGCACAGGCCCGCGCGCTCTTCACCGTCCCCGCCAAGCACCCCATGGTGACCGTCCTGGGATCCGGTGACAGCCTGCTGCGCGTGATCGAGGACTCGTTCCCCGACGCGGACATCCACGTCCGGGGCAACCAGGTCACCGCGGTCGGGGACGCCGCGGAAGTCGCGCTGATCCAGCGCCTGTTCGACCAGATGATGCTGGTGCTCCGCACCGGTCAGCCGATGACGGAGGACGCAGTGGAACGCTCGATCGCCATGCTCAGGGCGAGCGAGAACGGTGAGGGGGAGGGCGGCCAGGAGACCCCGGCCGAGGTGCTCACGCAGAACATCCTCTCCAGCCGCGGTCGCACGATCCGCCCCAAGACCCTCAACCAGAAGCGCTACGTCGACGCCATCGACAAGCACACCATCGTCTTCGGCATCGGCCCCGCCGGTACCGGAAAGACCTATCTGGCCATGGCCAAGGCGGTCCAGGCCCTGCAGTCCAAGCAGGTCACCCGGATCATCCTGACCCGGCCGGCGGTCGAGGCGGGCGAGCGGCTCGGCTTCCTGCCCGGCACGCTCTTCGAGAAGATCGACCCGTATCTGCGCCCGCTCTACGACGCGCTGCACGACATGCTCGACCCCGACTCGATCCCCAAGCTGATGGCGAGCGGGACGATCGAGGTCGCGCCGCTGGCGTACATGCGGGGCCGGACGCTCAACGACGCGTTCATCATCCTCGACGAGGCGCAGAACACGAGCCCCGAGCAGATGAAGATGTTCCTCACCCGCCTCGGCTTCGACTCGAAGATCGTCATCACGGGTGACATCACCCAGGTCGACCTGCCGGGCGGCACGAAGAGCGGTCTGCGGCAGGTCCGGGAGATCCTGGAGGGCGTCCCGGACGTGCACTTCTCGACGCTCACGTCGCAGGATGTCGTACGGCACAAGCTGGTCGGCCGTATCGTCGACGCGTACGAGCAGTACGACATCCGCAACGAGGGCCGCAAAGCGGGCCGTGGCGACAGCCGCGGCGGCGGCCGCAACGGGAAGTAGAAACAGCAGCACATGTCGATCGACGTCAACAACGAGTCCGGAACCGAGGTCGACGAGCAGGCGATCCTCGACATCGCCCGCTACGCGCTCGCCCGGATGCGCATCCACCCGCTCTCCGAGCTCTCGGTGATCGTCGTGGACGCCGACGCGATGGAGCAGCTCCACATCCAGTGGATGGACCTCCCGGGCCCGACGGACGTCATGTCCTTCCCCATGGACGAGCTCCGTCCGCCGGCGAAGGACGACGAGGAGCCGCCGCAGGGCCTCCTCGGCGACATCGTGCTCTGCCCCGAGGTCGCCACCCAGCAGGGCAAGGACGCCCCGACGCAGCACTCCATGGACGAGGAGCTCCAGCTCCTCACCGTCCACGGGGTGCTGCACCTGCTCGGCTACGACCACGAGGAGCCGGACGAGAAGGCCGAGATGTTCGGTCTCCAGGCCGCCATCGTGGACGGCTGGCGCGCGGAGAAGGGCCTGACCGGCCCGTCCCCGGCCCCCACCGTCTCCTGAGCGGGCGGCCATGAGTGCTCAGCTGATCCTGGGCGCGGTCGCCCTGGTCGTCGTCGCCTGGCTCGCCGCCTGCGCCGAGGCCGGACTCGCCCGCGTCTCCAGCTTCCGCGCCGCCGAGGCCGTGCGGTCGGGGCGGCGCGGCGCCGAGAAACTGGCGCAGGTCGCCGCCGACCCGACCCGCTACCTCAACGTGGCGCTGCTCGTCCGGGTCTCCTGCGAGATGGCGGCCGGCGTCCTCGTCACGTACGCCTGCCTGGAGGAGTTCCCGGAGACCTGGGAGGCGCTGCTCGTCGCCATCGCCGTCATGGTGCTGGTGTCGTACGTCGCCGTCGGCGTCTCCCCCCGCACCATCGGGCGCCAGCACCCGCTGAACACGGCGACCGCCGCCGCGTACGTGCTGCTGCCGCTGGCCCGGATCATGGGCCCGATCCCGCAGCTCCTCATCCTCATCGGCAACGCCCTCACGCCCGGCAAGGGCTTCCGCAAGGGCCCGTTCGCCTCCGAGGCCGAGCTGCGGGCGATGGTCGACCTCGCCGAGCAGGAGTCGCTCATCGAGGACGACGAGCGCCGCATGGTGCACTCCGTCTTCGAACTGGGCGACACCCTGGTGCGCGAGGTGATGGTGCCGCGCACCGACCTGGTCTGCATCGAGCGGTACAAGACCGTCCGTCAGGCCCTCACCCTCGCCCTGCGCTCCGGCTTCTCGCGCATCCCGGTGACCGGTGAGAACGAGGACGACATCGTCGGCATCGTGTATCTGAAGGACCTGGTCCGCAAGACGCACATCAACCGGGACGCCGAGGCGGACCTGGTGTCCACGGCGATGCGCCCGGCGGCCTTCGTGCCCGACACCAAGAACGCGGGCGACCTGTTGCGCGAGATGCAGCAGGAGCGCAACCACGTCGCCGTCGTCATCGACGAGTACGGCGGCACGGCCGGCATCGTCACCATCGAGGACATCCTGGAGGAGATCGTCGGTGAGATCACCGACGAGTACGACCGGGAGCTGCCGCCCGTCGAGGAGCTCGGCGACGACCGCTACCGGGTCACCGCCCGCCTCGACATCGGCGACCTCGGCGAGCTGTACGGCTTCGGGCCGGACGAGTACGACGACGAGGACGTGGAGACCGTCGGCGGACTGCTCGCCAAGGCCCTCGGCCGGGTCCCGATCGCCGGGGCCAACGCCGTCGTGGAGCTGCCCGACGGGCGGCGGCTGCGGCTGACCGCCGAGTCCCCGGCCGGCCGCCGGAACAAGATCGTGACCGTGCTCGCCGAACCGGTCGCGCCGGCCGGCACCGAGGAGGATCCGGAGTCGTGACCCCCGACCAGCTGCGTGCCTTCTGCCTGGACTTCAACGACGCCACGGAGGAGTTCCCGTTCACGCCGGAGACCTCCGTCTTCAAGGTCGCCGGGAAGATGTTCGCGCTGTCGGCGCTGGACTCCGAGCCGCTGCGGATCAACCTCAAGTGCGATCCGGACGAGGCCGTACGGCTCCGCGAGGAGCACCCGGCGATCGCCCCCGGCTACCACATGAACAAGCGGCACTGGAACACCGTGACCGTCGGCGAACTCCCGGACCGGATGGTCCGGGAGCTCGTCGAGGACTCGTACGACCTCGTGGTCGCCGGTCTGCCGAAGGCGGTACGGCTCCGGCTCGACCGCCCCTGAGTCACCGCCGGCGCAGCCCGAGCGCGACCACCACGGCCGCGCCGAGCACGATCGCCGCGTCCAGGGCGAGGACCGTGCGGACACCCCCGTACAGGTTCTCGCCCGTGGTGGCGAGCACACCGAGCAGCGGGATGCCGACGGTGATGCCGACCTGCTGGGTGGTGGTCACCAGACCGGTGGCCAGGCCCTGCTCCTCGTCGGGCACGCCCGAGGTGACGGTCACGCCGTACGCGATGATCGCGCCCAGGTGGAACATCGAGGCCAGCGAGACGAAGACGGTCGCGAGGAGGGCGCCCGAGGAGGTGCCGATGCCCAGGATCGCCGCCGTGAACAGGCCCTGCGCGAGCAGCGAGACCACCAGGGTGCGGCGGGCGCCGAAGCGGCCGATCACCTTCGGGGCCAGCGAGCCGGCGAACACCGACAGGACGCCCTGGACGCCGAAGACCAGACCGGTGCGGAAGCCCGACAGGCCCAGCGTCTCCTGGAGGTACAGGGTCAGCGCGAACACCACCGTCGACATCATCGAGAAGGTGACGAGCCCGCCCAGGTTGCCGAAGGCGACCGTGCGCCGCCTCAGCATCGGCAGCGACACCAGCGGTGCGGAGCTGCGGGACTCGACGACCGCGAACGCCGTCAGCAGGCCGACGCCCGCGATCAGGGTGACCAGCACGTCCGCGCCGCCGAAGCCGCGCTCGGCCGCCGTCGACAGGGCGTAGATCAGCGCGAGCAGACCACCGGTGACGGTCACCGCGCCCGGCACGTCCAGCTTCGGCCGCTCCGGGGTGCGGGACTCGGGCAGCAGGCCCGGCGCCAGCGGCAGCACGAGCACGCTGAACAGGGTGAGCAGGGCCATCGTGGAGCGCCAGCCCAGGGCGTCGGTCATGACGCCGCCGAGGACCATGCCGACGGTGAAGCCCAGCGACAGCAGGGTGCCGGAGATGCCGAGCGCCCGGTCGCGCTGCGGGCCCTCGGGGAAGGTGGTGGTCAGCAGCGACATGCCGGTCGGCACGATCATCGCCGCGCCGACGCCCTGCAGGGCGCGCCCGGTGAGGAAGGAGGCCGGGTCCCAGGCGAGGGTGGCGAGCAGCGAGGCCGCGCCGAACAGCGCGAGGCCGGTCAGGAACAGCTTCTTGCGTCCGTACAGGTCGCCGAGCCGGCCGGACAGCAGCAGGAAGCCGCCCGACGGCAGGGCGAAGGCGGTGACCGCCCACTGGAGCGCGGCGGGGCTGAGGCCGAGGTCGGCGCCGAGCACCGGCAGCGCCACGTTCAGCACGGAGAAGTCCAGGGCCACCATGAACTGGGCGGCGCACAGCACGATCAGGATGAGCCGGCCGCGGCCGGAGAGCGCCGGGGGAGCGGGCGCCGGGGCGGGAGCGGACGGGGTCCGCCGGGTCGGGGGAGAGTCGGGAGAGGTCACGGTTGCCATGCCCACGACTCTGGTGGCTCGGGAACAACGGTGGGGAGCGGGAACTTATCCTGTTGGTCGCACCACCAGGCAGCCAGGGGGAGGAAGCACACGTGGCCACGCCACTGGAGAGCGTCGACGCGAAGTCGCACCGACTGGCCGAGCTCCGCGAGTTCCTGAGGAGCCGTCGTGCCCGGGTCAGCCCCGCCGAGGCGGGCCTGCCGGACGGCGGTGCGCGGCGTCGCACGCCGGGGCTGCGCCGCGAGGAGGTCGCCGTCCTCGCCGGGGTCGGGGTGTCCTGGTACCAGTGGTTGGAGCAGGGCCGGGACATCACGGTGTCGGCGCAGGTCCTCGACTCGGTGGCGCGGGTGCTGCGGCTGAGCCCGACCGAGCGGCGCCATCTGTACGTACTGGCGGCGCTGAACCCGCCGGCCCCGGAGCTCGCCCCCGAGGACCGGGACATGTGCCACGGGCTGCGGCGGCTGATCGACACGTGGATGCCGTTCCCGGCGCACATCATGGACCAGTACTGGAACACCGTGATGTACAACGACGCGGCGTCGATCGTGCTCGGCATGCGCCCGGAGATCGTGCAGAACTGCCTGATCGCCTTCTTCACGGACCCGCTCTACCGGGTGCGTTCGCCCCGCTGGCAGGAGCTCGCGCCGAAGGTCGTCGCCCAGTTCCGCTCGGCCTGCTCGGAGTGCCCGGACGACGAGGGCTTCCGGCAGGTGGTCGAGGAGGCCAAGGCGGCGAGCGAGGAGTTCGCGGAGCTGTGGCAGCGCCGGGACATCCTGCCCGGCGGCCAGAACCGCAAGGAGATGGAGCACCCGCTGGTCGGCCCGCTGGTCGTGGAGGCCACCCAGCTCCGCGTCCCGGCCCGCCCCGACCTGGTGATCGTCCTGCACACCCCCCTCCAGGAGGCGGACACCGCCGCCAAGCTGGAGTGGCTGGTCTCCCCGGAGGGGCGGCGCGGGGCGATGTATCCGGTGGCGGGCTGAGGCGGGCGTTCCCGGGCGGGGCGACGGGCCGGTGTCCGGGCTTCGGTAAGCCGGTGTCCGTTGGGCGGGCGTCCGCTCGTGGCCGGGGTGGGCCGTCCTATCCTCGGATCATGACACTCAACCGCGAGCACGACGACCTCGGAGCCGAGGACCTCAAGATCATCACGCTGGCGCGCAGCGCCCGCGCCCGCAACGGGGTGCCCGAGGGTGCGGCGGTACGTGACGAGACCGGGCGGACGTACGTCGCCGGCACCGTCGCGCTGGAGTCGCTCAAGCTCAGCGCGCTGCAGACCGCGGTCGCCATGGCGGTGGCCAGCGGTGCCCAGTCGCTGGAGGCCGCGGCCGTCGTCTCCACCGCCGAGGCCGCCTCCGACGCGGACCGCGCGGCGGTGCGGGACCTGGGCGGGCCCGGGACCCCGGTGCTGCTGGCCGGTACGGACGGGCGCCTCAAGGCGGCGGTCTCCGCGGGCTGAGCCCCGGATCCACCCGCGAGGGCCCGGCACGCACCCCGTGCCGGGCCTCTTGTGTGTTTGTGAAGGATCAACGGAACTTCTCTTGCCTTCCCCGCTCCGGTGCGCATCAATAACAGCGACCGGCCCGACGGGCCGTCAGATCTCATCTCAGACGCAGTGTCCGCACCCCTGCGTTCGTCATCGGAAGGGGTACGACCTCGTGATGAGAAGCAGAAGCACCTTAGGAGCCGTCGCGGTGCTCACCGGAGCGCTCGCCGCCACCGGCCTCGCCCTCGCGCCGGGTGCCTACGCCGTGTCGCCCGGCACGGCCACCGCCACCTACGACTGCGGGTCCTGGGGCGGCGGCAGCGCCACCCTGACGGCCACGCAGACCGGCACGGCGGCGACGATCACCATCACCTCCGCGGTGAAGACGCCGATCTCGGTCGGCAAGGACACCATCAGCTCCACCCTGACCCTGGCCAAGGCCGGCGGCGGTACCCGGGTGTTCACCGGGACCAAGAACCCGGCGATCCCCGCGAACACCTCGGTCACCATGGGCCCGCTCAGTGGGACCGTCGCCTCCGGTGACAGTCTCAACTCGTACTTCGCGGGCACCGCGCTCAAGATGGTGATCTTCGGCGTCACCGTGAACTGCGACGCCCTCACCTCGCAGACGCCAGGACCCTTCGTGTTCAGCTGAGCCCCACCCGCACGGCCGACCGGTACCGCCGAGGGCGGTGCCGGTCGTTGCTGTGTCCGCTCCCGTTCCGGTCCTCCCCGCCACCTCTCTGACCTGCGGAAACCCGGGAGTGCGGTGATCTTGACAGTATCTGATGGGTCATCAGTCGCTGGGTCCGGATTCCATTGACTTCTCTCGGCCCGCAGCCGTCAATGGCGCCCTCTCATCCCTCAGGAGGGGACCCACATGGCACTCGAACGAAGCCGCGCGGCGGCTCGAAGACGGCGTCGCTGGACGGCCGTCCTCGGCGCCACCGCGCTCGCGCTCACCGCCGGCGGCGCGCTCGCCGCACCGGCCGGAGCCACCACGACCTCCCAGCCCGTCGACTTCGCCACGCACTGCGTGCCGCCGCCGATCGCGGGCATCCCGCCGATCGACGGCACCACCACGGCGCAGATCACCGTCGACAACGCCGCGCCCAAGGTCGGCGACACGGTCAAGGTCACCTACACGGTCACCAAGCCCGCCGCCTCCAACCCGGTGGACCTCGCCCTCCCGGCCGACATCATGACCCCGAGCGGCAAGGTCGCCGTCGGCGGCGCCCAGTCCGGCGCGGTCACCGTCACCGGACAGAAGAAGAACCCGCCCATCCCGGGCAAGGGCACCTTCCCCGCGTTCTCCATGACCGGCACCTTCACGGTCACCACGCCCGGCTCGATCACCCTCTCGCCCGGCGACTACAACATCCACACCAGCTACATCATGGAGCTGGACACCCCCTGCACCGTCGCCAACGCACCCGTCTCCGAGACGGTCACGGCGACCGCGCAGCCCGGCGCCAACGAGCGCGCGCTCCAGCTCGACAACGCCTCCGGCGCGCCCGGCGTCCGGGTCACCGTCTCCGGCGCCAAGTTCACCCCGCTCGCCGAGGTCACCGTCGTCGGCCGGGCCGGAGGGGCCGAGACCGCCGACCGGATGACCGTCACGACCGACAGCGAGGGCGGCTTCGCGGCCCGCCTGAAGGTCAACGACAAGGCGACCACCGGGATCGTGGCCTACGAGGGCGCGGCCTGGGACCCCGACAAGGGCGCGGGCCCCGTCGCGTACCAGGTCATCGACGACACCCCGACCCCGCCGAACAGCCAGAAGATCACGGCCTCGGTCACGGCGGGCCAGCTGTCGATGACCCAGGCCGGCGACGCCGTGCAGCTCTCGGCCGTCGACTTCGGCCAGGGCGGCGCCGCCACCGGACCCCTGCAGACGGTGACGGTCAAGGACTTCCGCGGCGGCCCCGCGGGCTGGTCCCTGACCGGCAAGGTCACCGACTTCACCGGGCCCGGCGGGGCGATCGGCGCCGACCGGCTCAGCTGGACGCCGTCCTGCACCACCAAGGCGGGCAGCCCCAGCACCTGTGTCCCCGGCACCGCGGGCCCCGTCGGCGGCACCGGCGCCACCCTCGCCTCCACGCCCAACGGCGCCCTCACCGGCGGCGAGTTCACCATCGACGCGGGGCTCTCCCTCGACGTCCCGGCGTTCACGGCGCCCGGCGGTTACGCGGGCGTGCTCACGCTGACGCTGTCCTGACCGCCCGACGGGCCGGCCGCGCACCCGGCCGGCCCGTCACCCACTCCAAGGGGTCCGCACCCGTGCGCAAGCCGTACGTCCTCCTCCTGAGCGTCCTTCGCGCCCTGAGCGTGTTCGGCGCCGTGCTGCTGCTCGGCGGTCCCGCCGCCGCGCCCGCCTCCGCCGCCGACAACGGCGAGTGGGCCGTCTACCCGGCGGCCTCGCGGCTCGGCAGCCGCCCGTACTTCTACCTCTCCGCGGACCCCGGCGGCACGGTCACCGACCGGGTCACCGTCGCCAACAAGACCGCCGCCCCGCTCAGCTTCCTGCTGTACGGGGCCGACGCCTACAACACCGAACGCGACGGCGGCTTCGCCGTCCGCACCCGGCAGGAGAAGCAGACCGGCGCCGGCGCCTGGATCCGGCCCGAGCGCGACCGGGTCACCGTGCCGCCGCACTCCTCCGTCACCGTCCCCTACACCCTCACCGTCCCCGCCGACGCCGCGCCCGGCGACCACCCCGGCGCCGTCGTCGCCCTCGACGAACGCGTCGCCAAGGGCTCCGGCGGCTCCGTCGCGCTCGGCGTGCAGCGCGCCGTCGGCGCCCGCGTCTACCTGCGGGTCGGCGGGCCCACCGTGCCCGCCCTCGGCGTCGAGGACGTCACCCTCGAACAGGACCGGCCGCTCGTCCCCGGCACCGGCACGAGCACCGCCGTCGTCTCGTACACCCTCTACAACCGGGGGAACGTCACCCTCAGCCCCAAGGTCGCCCTCAAGGCCCAGGGCCTCTTCGGCCGCACCCTGCTCACCCGCGACCTCGACCGGCTCCCCGCCGAACTGCTGCCCCGGCAGAAGATCCGGCTCAGCGAGCGGTGGACCGGATCGCCGCAGCTCGACTGGGGCGAGCTGACCCTGACGGCGACCGCCAAGGACGTCCGCGAGTCGGGCCGGGTGTCCTTCCTCGCCCTGCCGTGGCTGCCCCTCGCGGTGCTCGTCGCCGGGGCCGCGGCCGGGCTCTTCGGCCTGCGGATACGGCGTCGCAGGGCGCTGAGTACGTGAGGCGGCCGTCCATCGGGGAGAATGACCCCCATGAGCGCTCGTACTGATGAGAACACCGCCCCCCACCGGGCCGGCTTCGCCTGCTTCGTCGGCCGCCCCAACGCGGGCAAGTCCACCCTCACGAACGCTCTGGTCGGACAGAAGGTGGCCATCACCTCCAACCGGCCGCAGACCACCCGGCACACCGTCCGCGGCATCGTGCACCGCCCCGACGCCCAGCTGATCCTGGTCGACACCCCCGGGCTCCACAAGCCGCGCACCCTGCTCGGCGAGCGCCTCAACGACGTCGTGCGCACCACCTGGGCCGAGGTCGACGTGATCGGCTTCTGCCTGCCCGCCGACCAGAAGCTGGGCCCCGGCGACCGCTTCATCGCCAAGGAACTCGCCGAGATCAAGAAGACGCCCAAGGTCGCGATCATCACCAAGACCGACCTGGTCGACTCAAAGACCCTCGCCGAGCAGCTGATCGCCATCGACCAGCTCGGCAAGGAGCTCGGCTTCGAGTGGGCGCAGATCGTCCCCGTCTCGGCCGTGGGCAACAAGCAGGTCCAGCTCGTCGCCGACCTGCTCATCCCGCTGCTGCCGGAGTCCCCGCCGCTCTACCCGGAGGGAGACCTCACCGACGAGCCCGAGATGGTCATGGTCGCGGAGCTGATCCGCGAGGCCGCGCTCGAAGGCGTACGGGACGAGCTGCCGCACTCCATCGCGGTGGTCGTCGAGGAGATGATCCCGCGCGAGAACCGCCCGGCGGACCGGCCGCTGCTCGACATCCACGCCAACGTGTACATCGAGCGCCCCAGCCAGAAGGGCATCATCATCGGCCCCAAGGGCAGCCGCCTCAAGGAGGTCGGCATGAAGTCCCGCAAGCACATCGAGGCGCTGCTCGGGACCCCGGTCTTCCTCGATCTGCACGTGAAGGTGGCCAAGGACTGGCAGCGGGACCCGAAGCAGCTCAGGAAGCTGGGCTTCTAGGTCCCGCGGCCGTCACGCGCCTTTCTCACGCGCCTTCCTTCAGGACGAGCTGGATCAGCTCGCGCTGTTCCTCGGTGAGGTGGGGGTCCGCCCACTTCACTGTCTTGCCGTCGATCGTGATCTCGTAGCCGAAGCCGTCCGGGACCCCGCGGGTCTCCGGCGGCGGCGGCGCGGCGAGGGCCTCGCGGGCCAAGGCCTGGAGCCGCTCGTGGTCGGGTCTGCCGACGGTCTCCACCTCCGCCGACTTCTCGATGCCCGCGAAGCCCCCTGTGCGTACGACGCGAATTTTCATGGGGCCTGTCTACCGCACCCTCAGCGGGTCGGCACGCCGACCGTCGTCCAGGCGTCGGTGACGGCCTTGGTCTCGTCGCCGTCGCCGTAGCGGGCCTTCGCCGCCGCGACGGTGGCCTTCGCGAACTCCGCGAACGTGGCCTCCTGGTCCAGCGTGCCGCCGGTCAGGGTGTCGTACCAGATCTGCCCGGCCCGCTCCCAGGCATTGCCGCCGAGGGCGGTGGCGACCAGGTAGAAGGCGTGGTTGGGGATGCCCGAGTTGATGTGGACGCCGCCGTTGTCCGCGTGCGTACGGACGTAGTCGGCCATCGTCGCGGGCTGCGGGTCCTTGCCGAGGACGTCGTCGTCGTACGCCGTGCCCGGCTCCTTCATGGAGCGCAGGGCCACGCCCCGGTCGATGGCGGGACCGAGCAGACCGGCGCCGATGAGCCAGTCGGCCTGGTCGGCCGACTGGCCGAGCGCGTACTGCTTCACGAGCGAGCCGAAGACGTCGGAGACCGACTCGTTGAGCGCGCCCGACTGGCCGTAGTAGGCGAGGTTCGCGAAGTGCTGGGTGACGCCGTGGGTCAGCTCGTGGCCGATGACGTCGACCGGGATGGTGAAGTCGAGGAAGAGCTCCCCGTCACCGTCGCCGAACACCATCTGCTCGCCGTTCCAGAACGCGTTGTCGTACTTCTCGTCGTAGTGGACGGTGGCCAGCAGCGGCATGCCGGCGCCGTCGATCGAGTCGTGGCCGTAGACCTTCTCGAACAGGTCGTAGGTGGCGCCGAGGCCGGCGTACGCCCGGTTGGCGGTGGCGTCGGAGGTCGCGGGGCCGCCCTCGTCGCGGATCTTGGTGCCGGGCAGCGTGGTGCTGTTGCCCGTGTCGTAGATGGTCCGCTGGACGGTGCCGGTGGTCCCGGCGCGGTCGGCGGGCGGGGCCAGCCGGCGGGTGGTGCGCTGCGCGGCGTCGACCGCGAGGGTCCGCCGGGCCGCCGCGGCGACGGCCGGGTTCTCGGACCGGGCCAGGCGCTCCAGGATGTGCGGCGGGACGATCGTGCAGAAGTGGGGAGTCATGGCAGCAATGTGGCACTGAGTGGTGCCCGTGTCACGGCTTGCGACCATGATTGGTGAAATGGAGTGATGGGTCACCTTTCCGTATTGACGCCGACCCCGTCCCGCATACTGAAACGGGACGTCCGCCTCCGCCGGTGCTGGGCTATGGTGACGCACATCATGCGTTTCGGGCTGCTTCTCCTTAGCTGCCGCGGCGAGGGCCTGTAGTCGTAGGCCGACCCCCTCCCCGCGGGTTTCGGTGTTGCGTTCGACAGTCGGCCGTCCCTCTCTCAGGACCTCCGAGGAGCCCTACGCAATGTCCCAGTCTCCGTTCGTCAGCCGTCCGACGCCCGTCACCACCGCGACGCACCTGCAGAAGCCGTCCGGGATGCCCGTCCACAAGTACGGACGGTACGAGGCCGTCGAGATCCCCGACCGCACCTGGCCCGAGCGGCGCATCACCAAGGCTCCCCGCTGGCTCTCCACGGACCTGCGCGACGGCAACCAGGCCCTGATCGACCCGATGAGCCCGGCCCGCAAGCGCGAGATGTTCGACCTGCTGGTCCGCATGGGCTACAAGGAGATCGAGGTCGGCTTCCCGTCCTCCGGCGAGACGGACTTCGCCTTCGTCCGCTCGATCATCGAAGAGGGCGCGATCCCGGACGACGTCACCATCTCCGTACTGACCCAGGCCCGCGAGGACCTGATCGAGCGGACCGTGGAGTCCCTGAAGGGCGCCAAGCGCGCCACCGTCCACCTGTACAACGCCACCGCGCCCACCTTCCGCCGGGTCGTCTTCCGCGGCTCCAAGGAGGACATCAAGCAGATCGCCGTCGACGGCACCCGCCTGGTGATGGAGTACGCCGAGAAGCTGCTGGGCCCGGAGACCACCTTCGGCTACCAGTACAGCCCGGAGATCTTCACCGACACCGAGCTGGACTTCGCCCTGGACGTCTGCGAGGCCGTCTGCGACGTCTGGCAGCCCGGCCCGGGCCGCGAGATCATCCTCAACCTGCCCGCCACCGTGGAGCGTTCGACGCCCTCCACGCACGCGGACCGCTTCGAGTGGATGTCCCGCAACCTGACCCGCCGCGAGCACGTCTGCCTGTCCGTGCACCCGCACAACGACCGCGGTACGGCGGTGGCCGCGGCCGAGCTGGCGATCATGGCCGGCGCCGACCGCATCGAGGGCTGCCTGTTCGGCCAGGGCGAGCGCACCGGCAACGTCGACCTGGTCACCCTGGGCATGAACCTGTTCAGCCAGGGCGTCGACCCGCAGATCGACTTCTCGCAGATCGACGAGGTCCGCCGGACCTCCGAGTACTGCAACCAGATGGAGGTCCACCCGCGCCACCCCTACGCGGGCGACCTGGTCTACACCGCCTTCTCCGGCTCCCACCAGGACGCCATCAAGAAGGGCTTCGACGCCATGGAGGCCGACGCGGCCGCGAAGGGCGTCACCGTCGACGACATCGAGTGGGCGGTCCCGTACCTGCCCATCGACCCCAAGGACGTCGGCCGCTCCTACGAGGCCGTGATCCGGGTCAACTCGCAGTCAGGCAAGGGCGGCATCGCGTACGTTCTGAAGAACGACCACAAGCTGGACCTGCCCCGCCGCATGCAGATCGAGTTCTCGCGGATCATCCAGGCGAAGACCGACGCCGAGGGCGGCGAGGTCACCCCGGCGCAGATCTGGTCCGTCTTCCAGGACGAGTACCTGCCCAGCCCGGACGACACCGCGGCTCGCTGGGGCCGCATCCAGCTGCGTTCCGGCCAGTCGACCTCCGACACGGACGGCACCGACACCCTGAAGGTCGAAGCGGTCGTCGACGGCACCGAGACGGTCCTGACCGGCTCCGGCAACGGCCCGATCTCCGCCTTCTTCGCCGCGCTGCAGGCCGTCGGCGTGGACGCCCGCCTGCTGGACTACCAGGAGCACACGATGAGCGAGGGCGCCTCCGCGCAGGCCGCCTCGTACATCGAGTGCGCCATCGACGGCAAGGTCCTGTGGGGCATCGGCATCGACGCCAACACCACCCGCGCCTCGCTGAAGGCGGTCGTCTCGGCGGTCAACCGCTCGGCCCGCTGACCCGGCACCCGGGCCGCTGCCCCGCACCCCTCCGGGGGCGCGGGGCAGCGGCGTTCCACGGCCCGTGAACCCCCGTCGGCTGTGATCTGCGTCACCGTTTCAGGTTCACTTAAGGAAGATCCTCACGACATGCCGGAATCGGCGGGATATCAGATGAGTTGACGCCACATCAGCGCATGGCGGAAGGTCGGCTCGTCCCCACGGATCAGCCCCTCGGCATCCCCCTCGGGACCCTTCCTCCCCGCACTCCTCGACCTGGAGCCCGCATGCGCACGTCCGCCGCCGTGGCCGCCGTCCTCGCCGTGACCGGTGCCGCCCTCACCTGGGCCCCCGCCGCCTCCGCCAGCACCGCGTGCGACACGAATCCGCTCGGCACCGCCGGCCGCTACGCCGAGTTCGTCGAGAAGGACTCCGTACGCCACTCCGACTCCGAGGGCGCCGTCGCGGTCGGCGGCGACGCCACCTTCGGCGACCCCAAGCGCCCCTCCGGCTTCTCCATCGGCAACCGCCTCACCTCCGGTGACCTCGCGGCGCTCCCCGGCGGCCACAGCCTCGTCGTCGGCGGCACCCTGTACGCCAACCAGGTCGTCCTCGACAAGGGCACCGGCATCGCCGGCAAGGTCGTCGACCGCTCCACCAAGGGCTCCGGCTTCGGCGTCGACGGCGACAAGGTGAAGGAAGGCCCCTCGCCGATCGACTTCGGCAAGGAGTTCACCTCCCTGCGCACCCTCTCCGCCGGCTGGGCCGCCGTCGAGCCCAACGGCACCGTCGGCCGCTCCACCGACTACCAGGGCCTCATGCTCACCGGCACCGACGCCAAGCTGAACGTCTTCGCCGTCGCCGCCGCCGACCTCCAGAAGGCCGGCGCGATATCCCTCAAGGTCCCGGCCGGCTCCTCCACCCTCGTCAACGTCCTCGGCGGCTCGTACGACATGAGCACCGCCCCCACCTACGGCGTCTACCTCTGGGACGAGGCCAAGGGCGCGCTGGTCATGGACGACTACAACGCGGGCAGCGACGCCTTCAAGAGCGTCCGCTCCAAGCTGCTGTGGAACTTCCCGCAGGCCGAGAGCGTCAAGAAGAACTACACCTCCTGGCCCGGCACGATCTTCGCGCCGAACGCCACCGTCGAGATGGGCGGCCCCGGCGTCGGCCCGGGCCACGTCAACGGCTCCGTCGTCGCCGAGAAGCTGCTCACCGTGCCCGGCGCCGAGACCCACCAGATGAACTTCACCGGCTGCCTGCCCACCGGCACCACCCCCGGAAAGCCCCCGGTCACCCCCGAGCAGCCCAAGCCCACCCCGACGGACGTCCCCAGCAAGCCGCCGGTCCCGACCACCCCGGCCACCACCCCGCCCGGCACGGCCACCCCCACCCCGTCGGAGTCGAACCCGTCCGCCCCGGCCTCCCCGACCCCCTCCTCCACCGAGTCCGAGGGCGCCCCCGCGCCGTCCCCCTCGTCCACCCCGGAGGGTGATCTCGCCACCACCGGCTCGGCCTTCGGGCCGGCCGCGATGGGTGTCGCCGGAGCGGTCGTCCTCCTCGGCGGCGGCCTCCTGGCCTTCGCGAAGCTGCGCAAGCGCGCTTCCTGACCCCCTGAACGAGACCCGCCGGGCCCCCGTGGAGCCCGGCGGGTCTCGGCCATCTCCGTTGCGTTCTGCTGACGAGGTGCTGACGCCGCATCATCGATGTGGCTAACATCACGCCAACGCCGGCAATGTTGCCGGGACGTGAAGGAGGTGCGGCGTGCGGTCAGCGCGGAACTCATCGGACCGGAGCAGGGTTCTCTGCGGCATCCGCACCTCGTGGAACACGGTCGGCGACGGCGAGTTCTTCTGCGAGGAGTGCGGCGGAGACCGCAACTACCGCCGTCGCACCGGGCGCCGCCGCTTCGCCCTCCTGGGCGTGCCGCTGCTGCCCCGGGGCAGCGCGGGACCCGTCGTCGAGTGCGCCGCCTGCCACACCCACTTCGGTACGGACGCGCTCACCCACCCGACCACCGGCCGCTTCTCGGCGATGCTCCGCGACGCCGTCCACACCGTCGCCCTCGCCGTCCTCGCCGCCGGCGGCACCACCTCCCGCACCGCCGTCGACACCGCCGCCGCGGGCGTCCGGGCGGCCGGGTTCACGGACTGTACGGCCCTCCAGCTCGTCGACCTCGTCGAGGCCCTCGCCGCCGACACCGGGCGCTTCCTCCCCGACATCAGCAGCGGAGGAGCGGCCCTCGCCATCGAACTCCACGAAGCCCTCGAACCCCTCGCCCCGCACCTGGCCGCAGCGGGCCGCGAATCGATCCTGCTCCAGGGCGCCCGCATCGCCCTCGCGGACGGCCCGTACACCCCGGCCGAGCGCGAGGTCCTGGGCACGGTGGGCAACGCGCTCGCACTGTGCGCGGACGACACGGCACGCTTGCTGGCTACGGCGCGGACTACGCCGTTGTAGGGCGGACCACGGTGCGCGCTGCTGGCCGGGGCGGGTGGCTGATTCCGCTCGGTGGGCCCGGGATGGCTCGCTGGGGACGGCTGCCTGGGGTGGCTCGCTGGGGATGGATGCCTGGGGACGGCTCCCTAGGGGGTAGCTCTCAGGGGCGTGCGGTGTTCGAGGGGCGTGCGGGGGAGTTCCGTGCGCGCCGTCGGTCGGCTTGGGCGGCCTGTTGCGCCTTCTGGGCCTCCGGGGCGGCCCCGAGGCGCTGGAAGGCTGTGTGGGCGGCGGTGAGGGCGCGCCGGGCGGACTCCGGGTCGCCGGCGGCCCGTTCCGCCGCCGCGAGCAGCATCAGCGTCCGTGCCGCCTCGTACGGGATCCTCAGCCCCCGCCAGAGCGTGAGCCCCCGGCGCAGCGGCTCCCGCGCCGCCGCGCCCCGCGCGAGCGCCCCGCGCGCGGTGGCGGCCATCGCGGCGAGCAGGGGCACGCCCCGCGCGCGGGCCAGCTCCTCCAGCTCCCTCACCGCCCCCTCGGCGGCGGCACCGGGCCCGCCGGCCGCGAGGCGCACCTCGACGAGGGCGGTGAGCAGGCGGGCCCGGCCGAGGACGGCGTGCCCGGGGTCGCTCTGGCAGTCCAGGGCGAGCCGCAGCCCCGCCAGCGCCGCGTCGGCACGGCCCTGGGCGAGCCGGAGCAGGGCCAGCCCCGGCTGAGGGACCCGGCCCAGTGCGTGGGCGCGGGCGTACGAGCGGGCCGCCTCCTCCAGGCGGCCCTGCCGGCGCTGGACCTCGCCCACGGCGTACGAGGCGGCCGCCGCGGTGCCGAGCCCGTCCTCCAGGACCTCCTGGCAGACCAGCAGCGCCTCCTCCTCGGCGCGCGCCCAGTCGCCGAGCAGGTCGAGCACCTCGACGTGATGGAGCCGGCAGGGCGCGCGGAAGGGGTTGGGCGCCGGGGGACACCAGCTCATCGCGGCGCCCGTCCACCGCGCCAGGCGCCCGAACTCGGCCGCGCCGGCGCACGTGTCGAGGGCCAGGCAGTACAGCAGGCCGGTGGTCGTCCCGCCCAGCTCACCGCGCGTGGCGGCGCCCATCGCGGCGTCCAGCAGCGCGAGTCCCTCGGCCCGGTGGCCCTGGGCCAGGAGCAGGGCGCCCTGGGCCCGGCGGCTCAGGGCGAGGAGCTCGGGGCTGCCGGAACGGGCGGCGAGCCGGTGCGTGCGCCGGGCCGCGGCGAGCGCGGCCGCCGGGTCGTGGTGCGCCTGGGCCTCGTCGATGTCGGTGAGGGCGAGGAGGCACTGCTCGGGGCAGTCGGGCCGCCCCTCCAGGTGATGCCGGGCCCGGTGCAGCCAGCCCGCCGCGGCGACGGGCCGCCCGAGCCGCCCGTACGCGTGGTGGAGCCACCAGGCCGAGAGCCCGGCGCCCCGCCAGTCACCCTCGGCGAGGTGCGCGGAGTGGGCACGCAGGCGCACGGAGACCGACTCGTCGACGCGGCCGGACCACCAGGCGGAGTCGGCGAGGGCGTCGAGATCGCGGGGGTGGAGGGGGCCGAGGGGCCCGGTGGGGTGACGGTCGGCGGAGTGGAGGCGTTCGTAGACCGCACGCGGGTCGGCTCCGGGGGCGCCCGATGCTCCCGCGACACTTGTGCCGCTTACGGCGCCGGTGCCACCCGCGACGCCTGTGCCACCCACGAGGCCGGTGCCGCCCGTGCCAGCCACGCCGCTCATGACGTCCACGCCGCCGGTGCCGCTCACGCCGCCGATGACGCCCATCGCGTCACTTCCCTTCGGGCCTTCCCGGTCCTCTCAGCGTAGGACCGGGAAGGCCCGAAGGGGTGGGCGAGAAGGGATCAGCCCAGGTCGACGCCGCTGGCGCGCAGCATCTCGTCCCGCTCGACGATCTTCACGCGCTCGCGGCCCTGCGGCTCGCCGAGGGCCTTCTCGGCGGCGTCGAGCGCGTACCAGCCCTCCCAGGTGGTGTACGCGATGCCCTTGCCCTCCAGGAAGGACACGACGGCGTCCTCCTGCGGGGACTCGGGCGCGAGGAGCCGGCCGTTGGCGTGGTCGTCCAGGAGGTTGGCGACGGTCTCGTTGGCGTCGCCCTTGGTGTGGCCGATGAGGCCGACGGGGCCGCGCCGGATCCAGCCGGTGACGTAGGTGGAGGGCAGGTGGGCGCCGCTCTCCTCGACGACCCGGCCGCCCGCGTCCGGGACGGTGCCGCTGGCGGCGTCCCAGGGCAGCTTGGGCAGCTCGTCGGAGAGGTAGCCGACGGCGCGGTAGACGGCCTGGACGTCCCAGTCGGTGGTCTGGCCGGTGCCCTTCACGTTGCCGGTGCCGTCGAGCTCGGTGCGCTCGGTGCGGAGGCCGACGACCTTGCCGTCCTCGCCGAGGATCTCGGAGGGCGACTCGAAGAAGTGCAGGAACAGCTTGTGCGGGCGGTCGCCGATGTCGCGGATGGCCCAGTTCTCGAGGGTCTTGGCGACCATGTCGGTCTGCTTGTTCTTGCGCCGCTCGGCGATGGAGCCCTCGTCGTAGTCGATGTCCTCGGGGTTGACGATGACCTCGATGGTGGGCGAGTGGTCCAGCTCGCGCAGCTCCATGGGGCTGAACTTGGCCTGGGCGGGGCCGCGACGGCCGAAGACGTGGATCTCCAGCGCCTTGTTGGCCTTGAGGCCCTCGTAGACGTTCGCGGGGATCTCGGTGGGCAGCAGCTCGTCGGCGGTCTTGGCGAGGACCCGGGCCACGTCGAGGGCGACGTTGCCGACGCCGAGGACGGCGACCTTCTCGGCCTCCAGGGGCCAGGTGCGGGGGACGTCCGGGTGCCCGTCGTACCAGGAGACGAAGTCGGCGGCGCCGTACGAACCGTCGAGCTCGATGCCCGGGATGTTCATGGCGCGGTCGGCGGTGGCGCCGGTGGAGAAGATCACGGCGTCGTAGAAGGCGTGCAGGTCGTCCAGGTGCACGTCGGTGCCGTAGTCGACGTTGCCGAAGAGGCGGATCTGCGGCTTGTCGAGGACCTGGTGGAGGGCGGTGATGATGCCCTTGATGCGGGGGTGGTCGGGCGCGACGCCGTAGCGGATCAGGCCGAAGGGGGCGGGCATCCGCTCGAAGAGGTCGATGGACACACCCGGCTCGGTGGCGGCCTCGGACTTCAGCAGCGCGTCAGCGGCGTAGATCCCGGCGGGGCCGGCGCCGACGATCGCGACACGGAGGGGGCGGGGCATGACGGGTTTCCCTTCGCAAGCGACGTGTCGGCAGGGGCCCGCCGCACTTAGGTCACCCTAAATAATGCGCCAAACGAATGAGTACCCGCCCCCGGTCTATGGCCTCATAAGGCGGACTTATGGGTTCCATAAGTGAATGAGGGGTGAGGGGTGAGGGGGGATGAGGGGTGGGAGGGGTGCGGTCAGAAGTCCGTGTACTCACCCAGGAAGTTGCCGACGGCCATGATCGCGGTGCCGGTGTCGACGGCGAGGCCGAAGAGGAGGATGGCCAGGGAGAAGAGGGAGTCGAAGACCAGCTTGCCGGGGGAGAGCCTGACCACCGCGTTCCTCGGGTTACGGGGATGGTAGGCGACCTCGATCTCGGGCTCCTCGCTGCGGCCGTACAGGGTGCGGGCCACGCCGTCCGTGTCCGTGTAGATGTACGTGCGGTACTGCTCGGGGTGCTTCCGCGCGATGACGGTGATGCCGTACCGGGGCAGACGCCACCGCTCGAACTGCACCCAGAGACCTCCGATGCCGAACAGCGTGATCGCCGCGCCGACGGAACCGGAGAGGAACACGAGGACGGCGATGCCGACGGATCCGCCGAAGACGCCGTTGGCGACGGAGGCGAGGAGGAGCGCCAGGAAGAGGCCGATGACCAGCCGCTTGAGGTCCCGTTGGCTAAGGCCGCGGCCTGGCTCCTCGGAGTCGGAGAGCGTGCGGACCGTGACGAGGGCCGAGCCGTCGAACAGGGCCGCGCCCTCCGCGCGCTCGGGCAGGGTGCGGTTCACGGCCTCGGCGAAGACGGTGGCGGCGGCTCCGCTCACGCCGTCGACCCGGTGCACGGCCGCCTCGGCCCCGTCCGCCGCTACGAGAACGACCTCGACGGCGCGCCCCTCGGCCCGCACTCGCCCGATGGCGGCCAGCGGTATCCGCGCTTCCTCGTCGGCGCGCCGCAACAGCAGCGCGTCGCCGTCGGATTGGAGCACCGAGTCCCCGGAACCACGGAGGACGGGGATGGGCGAGGTGATCGACATGAGCGTGATCGTAGGACGGGGTGGGCGAGTTGCCTATGGGGGAGTTCGGGCCGAGGTCGGACGGGTTCTAGGGGTGGGGGTGGTGGGTTGGCTTCTGGTGCGGCCGCCCTTTTTCCGAGTGTGGCCCCCGTGGCCGGGCCGTCAAGGGCGCTCCCTGCGGTCGCGTCGCTTCGCGATTCCGCTG